>CAZEAC010000001.1:0-124238 GCA_964510065.1 uncultured Bdellovibrionales bacterium
AAATTGCCCAAAAGTTGCCGCTTATTTATCGCGCGGTCTCCGAGGGAATGGTTGGAGGTAATTAATAAGGTGGAAACAAGCGCCGAAATCCATGGCGTAGGACATGTGCCGCGAAATAAGCGTTCCTTAGAACTCTTCTTCCAAGAAAAAGTTTCGGCGCAATACCAACGTCCCACGTGACACAGCGCTCCGCAAGCGCTTCACCTACGCTTCTCAGAAAACGAGTTCCAAAACCAAAGTCTCGGATACCCTCAATCCACTCAGGAACTATCCTCTCCTCGCCTATCCGCGCGCCAACAATCGCACCGACAATCGCGCCGGTAGTATCGGTATCACCACCACAAAAGAGCACCTGTTCTACCGCAGCTGAAAAATCCTCTGGGGCAGAAAGCCATGCATGCACGACCACTGGGACAGTGTGCATAACAAAGCCGCTTACCCCTTCTCCTAGCCCCTTTCTCGCGGCAAATGAAGTTGTCAGCTCGTGCTTCTCCACGCTCTGTACTACCTCTTCGAGCGCGCTAAGAAGCTCCGCGGACAATTTCAAATTTGGAGTCGACTTCAATAGCTCAAGAAAACTTACTCCTGTGATCTGCGCTCCGTGCGCCGAGTAGCCGGCGGCAACTGCAACAACAAGAGCGCCGTCAATCGCACGGCGATCTGTGTGAGTCACTCTTGAACTCACTTCTACGAATTCGGCCATCTTCCCATAGTCGTCGCCGAATACAACACCGAGAATCGCACTACGCATCGCCGCGCCATTTCCCGCCGAATTCACTCCACTTCGTTCGGGAGAAAAACCGAGCCAGAGCTTTCCGCTTGCACGAAGCGTTGCGAGCCCAATTCCTGCAGGCACGAGTGCTGCCCACACGCGCAATCGTCGAGCGAACTGCTTTTGAAACTTGTCGCGATCGAATCCAGATTCTATCAGCGCCTGTGCCAGCATAGCGCTCTGTTCAGTATCATCCGATACCATGCCACTTTTTCCGATAAAGGCGTGGCGACATGGCTCGTAAAAAAGTAACGCACGGCGCTGCGGCGAGAGCCCTTCAAATGGCAAACCAAGAGAATCCCCAACGGCAGTGCCTATAAGACAACCGACGATCGAACGTCGTAGTTTTTGAAACTTGTCGCGCTCGGGCGTCGAAGCAAGCTGTGCCTCGGAGGGACGAACCTCACTTGAAGAATGATTCCCGGGAGGGACACGGTTCTGTTCCTGGTTCTGCACAGCACTTTAATATACCAACTTCATGCAACGAAGTCTGCACGAATGACGGAGCAATTAGCATGGCTTGGTAGGCCCTACAAATTAAGGTAAAAGTGATGGAAATGTTACCAGTTATCATGGAAAGCGAGCAGTACGAAGGTACTCGCAGGCTGCGGATTTTGCTTACAGTTCTTGCGTTTTACGCAGTTGCGCTGCCTCTTCTCTTTGCCGGTCCGCTTGGGCTCTATTGCGCAAACCAGCTTGAGTTCAAAAGCGGTATCGGCGACATCTTTTTTCCTGAACTTCCGTCGGCTCTCGTTGGAATTGGCCTTCTCGCAATAATTTTCTCATGGGCCCTCCCGGTGCGGGCACTTCATGCTTTGCATGTAGTCTGCTTTTCGCTGTCTGCCTGCTTCTACGCGCAGGGCGTATTACTCGTTTGGGAGTACGGACAATTTGATGGTGCGCCTATCGATTGGGGAAAACTACATTGGCGTGCGTATGTAGATTGGGGACTTTGGATTGCGCTTGGAGTCTCCGCGGCCTTCTTCTACAGTCGAAACGTCGCAAAGTCGCTCAGTCTATTTCTCTTCTTACTGCTTATCCAGCTCATATCGGGACTTATTCCTGCGTTTCGGCAGCCTCCACACTTTCATAAAGAGATTACAATTCCGGATTTGCGAAGAGTCTTTGACTTTTCGCCGGAAAAAAACGTGGTAATGATCCTCCTTGACGAATTCTCCTCGGCCGCATTTGACAAGCTGCATTCGAGCAGCGCCGAATACCAAGAGCTTTTCAGAGGCTTTACTTTTTACAGAAATACCGCTGGGCTCTTTCCGACGACCTATCCCAGCCTGCCGGCGATACTTTCTGGAGAAATTATCAAGAAAGATGAAAGTATTAGTGCTCATCTCAAGGAACGAATGCCACAGTCGCTTCCAGCAAAGTTTCAGGCGGCGGGGTATTCTTCGTCCGTAATAACTTTCCACCCTCTTTGTGGATCTCTTCCGGTCGACGCCTGCCTTTCTCTTTCACAGGTAATCGGCCATTCTGTCAAGCGCATGGAGAGAGCACAGCTGCTTCAGCTCATTGACCTAAGTCTCTTTCGCTATGCGCCCCACACTATTAAGCACACAATTCACAATGATGACTCCTGGTTGCTTCAAGGGTTAGGTGAAAAGAGAAAAGGGGCACCACTATTTCTTGACTCGGAGGATTTTACCAAGACGTTTTTACGCGAAGCCCAAGCAGATTCGAAAGTCCCGACCTTTAAATTCTTTCACCTTATGATTCCGCATGCGCCGTACCGCCGCGGTCCTGAGTGTGAATTCAAGAAAGTACGTGGTCGAAAGATTGAGGAGGCTTACCTCGATAATGCGCGCTGCGGACTCAAACTTACGGCTGATGTATTAGAAAAACTTCGAACGCTGAATATCTTTGATAACTCGCTCATCGTTATTCTTGCCGACCATGGCACCTATGTACCAATTGGCGAGTTTAAAAAAAGCAAAGAAATTGCAAACGGAGTGCGTCGAAGTTGGGCTTTGTTTCTCATGCATCGCCCGGGCCAAGCGCTATCAACATTGCAAATCTCTGAAGACCCACTTCAGCTAACTGATGTCCCGGCCATGGTTGCAAGTCAATTAGCGCTGGAGGGAAGTGCTTCCAATTTTATGAGCGCGATTCAATCTATGCCCGGCCGTACCCGCACCTACTACCATTATCAATGGGAAAATGCCTACTGGCAAAATGACCTGCTACCGCCTCTTACCGAATATAAGATACAGGGGCATGTCTACGACCCGGCGGCGTGGACTCGCGTTACTCCAAAAGGCAAGAAAGAGAACTAATCCTCCTCAAGTGGCGGAGGAGCAAGGCCGGCGACGGCTGCGGGATTACTCGGACCGGGCGGAGTGGTAGCGCTGTTTCCGCTTCCAGGACCTGCGGGCTCGTCGGGAAGTTCGCGCATAATTTCATTTAAGAGTTCATCAAACTGCTCGGATTCTAATGAATTTCGCTTAGGAGGCGTTACAGGTCTCATTTTTGCTTCAAGAAGTTCGGTCGAAAGCATTTGAGCTTTCCAACTCACAACAACACCTTCCCGAAACAGCACTTCACCCTGCGGGTATCGCCAGAGGTCTTCGCGTTTAGTTTCGCGTTCGCTCTTTTCGGCGGGACTTCCCCAAAGATAAACGACTTCATGGAAGGCCATGCCTGCCTGTAGCGGCGGAAACTTCGCCGCTGCCAAAACTCGCGGGGAAGGTAGCGCGAAGCTTGCTACCATCAAGAAAACCAACCACTTCATTTCTAAACCATACTTCTCTCAGAGAGTTCGTGAAAGGGAGTAGTTTGAGAACCTCTGAGAGAATTGACCAAGGAGAGCTGTGGCAAGGAGAGTGAAAAGAGAGGTATAGACAATTGCGATGGTAGGAATTACCAGAGGAATCTTGAAGAGATAGTGCGAAAGCGCCCAACCCGCCACAAGCGATAACGGGACTGCCACCACCACAGCCATCATCGCCATCGCGCAGTACTCCGCACAAACAGCCGCTATGAGTGTCATTCGAGACGCCCCTAAGGTACGAAGTAATCCGATTTCGCGGCTCCTCGCACCGGCACTTCCCAGAAGCGCACCTAGTAAAACAAGAAGCCCAGTGCCCATGACAAAGACCGATAGAAATTTTACACCTGCCGCTATTTCAGCAACGATTCGCAGAACTCCCTGCACTATAGTCTCAATGTCAATCATTGATATATTCGGGAAAAGAAGATTTAGCTGCTTCAAAAATCCCGCAACTTTTTTTTCATCTTCGGAACGAACCGCCCAAAAACGAGTCTGTGGCACACTCTCGAGCACACCTTCAGGAAATACAATAAATGAATTTCGGCTGAGCCGCTCCCAGAGAATATCGCGCTTACTCGAAATTATAGTGGGCATCATCATTCCTTGGAGCTCCCAGGTGAGCCGGTCGCCAACTTTGACTCCGAGCTTCTCCATGAGACCGTCCTCTACCGAAATTGGAATCGGTGAGACTTCAGTCGATACACGCCCAACCCATTGTCCTTCGAGTACTGTTTCATTATCTGTCTGCTCAGCACGGTAGGTCGTCCAATAGTCACGCTTTAGCGTCCATGCCGGTATTTTGCTCTCCGAGTCTGCAAGAATATCTGCCGCTGCGCGCCCCTGTACCTCGACTAAGCGCATCAATACGACTGGAGACTCTTGCAGAATACTCAATTTATTCTGCGAAAGAAGTTCACGAAGCGGCCCAAGCTGATCGGTCTGAATGTCAAAAAGGAATAGATTCGGCCTCAGCCCATCACGAGCAACCGCTACCTGCGCGGCGACAAGGCCTTCGGCAATAATGACAACATTTACAAGCACGAGCACAAGCGACAAGGCCAATACCACTATCGAAGTTTGATTCTCGGGTCGATAGAGACTGACAATTCCAAAACGCAGAGGAAATGAACGAATCCGCAAAAAAAACCACCTTGCGAGAGTTCGTAAAGCTACCGCTGCAAGCAGGACCAAAGCTACCGATCCAATCAATCCAATACTCGTTACCAGTGCTATCTTCACGGAAGTGAAAAGAAGCAGTGCTGCAACTACGATAAAGATTGCTCCAAAGGCAAAAAGGAGCAGCGCTGCGCGCAGAGTAAATAGCGTCTCTCGTCCTTGTCGCAATACTTCTAGCGGCGACGTTGCCGTGAGTGAGAAAAGCGCCGGAGCGGAGACACCAAGTAACGCCAACAGTCCAAGAGCAGCTCCAAGAAGCACTTCCAGGGTCGATTGCGCAGCTGTAACACCAGTACCAATGACTGAACCAAGAAGCGAAAGCGCAATTTGATTTCCTAACACTCCCGAACTTGCGCCCGCGAACGCCGCAATTGCTCCCACTAAGACAATCTGAACAAGAAAAATGAAGAAAACCTGCGTCTGTGTCGCACCCATGGCACGAAGGAGTGCCACCGTCTGCGTGCGCCCTCCCAAGTACAGTGAAAGCGCCGTTCCGGCACCCAGCGCCCCTAAAAACAACGCAGATAGGCCGACGACACTAAAAAAATTCCCAACACTCTCCGCAACGCCACTCAGCATCTCCTTTCTGCGTTCAAAGGTAGTCATTTCAATGTCTAACTTCGAGAGTCGGTCTCTCTCGCTTTCAATAAAATGACTGAGGTCGTGGCCGTTTTCGAATTTAAGATGAAGGAGGAAATCAACGACGCTACCTTTCTTGGAGAAGAAGCTCTCTGAAATTGAGCCTTTCGTGACATAGACTCGCGGCGCGAAAAAAGCGCGCCCGCTAATCTCGCTCATTCCTTCAATGATTACGCCAAGCACCGGAAGTCGCTGTCCAGCCAGTTGCAGCATTGAACCGGGACGAAGATTCAACTGCTCCGCAAAGCGCCGATCAAGAATTATGCCCTTTTTTTGCCCTGCAGTAAGCTCGTTCCAAGCCGAGGTTGGTTCAGTGAGGACCTTACCGTAAAGTGGAAAAGGCCCATCGACAATTCGAACCTGGACAAGCTTAGCCCCGTTTGTCCCATCAGCAAGCAGCACCGATCGAAATCGGGTTTCGGACGCATGAGACCCACGAATGTTTTTCGTACTCTCAAGCATCTGTTCGCGCTTGTCCCCACGCGACGAGAGCGAAAGATCTGCACCTAAAAGAACTTTGGCACGGTGATCAAGTTCGGAAAGCAGACAGCTGCGAAGTAGTCGCGCGCTCACCATAGCAGAAACGGCAAGTACCACTGCTGCCGCGAAAAAAAGTAGACGCGCGATTCCACCTCGCGCATCGCGCACACTGAAGCGAAGAAGCGCAAAAAGGCTCACGGCGCAAGCTCACCATGGCGCAACGTAATAATTCGCGACATTCGCTTTGAAAGCTCCGAATCATGGGTCACTAACAGCAGGGCTGATCCATACTCCTGGTTGAGCCTTTCGAAGTAGTCCAACGCACGTTCAGCATTTTCTCGATCCAGACTTCCGGTAGGTTCGTCTGCCAGTATTAATTTCGGCTTGTTTATAAATGCACGGGCCAGCGCAACTCGTTGTTGCTCGCCGCCTGAAAGCTGCGATGGATAATGCTCAGCACGCGCCGAAAGGCCAACTACCTCGAGTAATGCGCGCGCCTCGGAACGAGCCTCGCGTCCGCGAAGTTCTGCGGGAACCGCAATGTTCTCGAGCGCGGTTAACGTAGGAATGAGCTGAAAGCTTTGAAAGACAAATCCGACAAGCTCAAGTCGCAGCTTCGCGCGACGCTCTTGACTCAAGAGCGCGAGATTTTCTCCGCCGAGTCTCACCTCACCCGAGGTGGCAAGGTCAAGTCCTGCCGCAAGCGCCAACATCGTGCTCTTTCCACTCCCGGACGGCCCAACAATCGCGCACCTCTCGCCATACTCGACTTGTAATGAGATGGTATCGAGCGCTTTCACTAAAGTCTGTGCGCTGCGATATGCCTTCGAAACTTCTTTAAAACTAAGGAGCGGCTCCATACTACGCAAGAATAATGCGCGCGACCTGATTGGGCAAGTGCGCACACATTACACGCATTTGTACTTTTAATTAGATTTGCTAGCCTAGTACACTGTAACCAAAATATCTTATCCTTAGTCTCGGCCCTCACTCGGTGCGCTCTGAGTCTCTGTGGTTTATTTTACTTAAAGAAACCACAGAGACACGGAGAGCACAAAGGTAGGAAAAGTCAGAAATTTAAGTTGCAGTGTACTAGTGCCAATGAGAAATATCGCAAACTCTGTCAGCCTCGCACCACTCTTTCATCGCCTCAGGCCCTACGCATTTATCATTATGCTCCAGCTCACCGCTCTGGTTACAGCCGAGCCAAGCGACAAGACGGTGCTTTTTTTTGGCGATAGCTTGACTGCAGGATTTGATATTTCAAAATCAAGCGCCTATCCGGCGCAGCTTGAATTGCTTGCGAGGCACGATGGCTTTCCGCTTCGCGCTATTAATGCTGGCTTGAGTGGAGATACGACTGCAGGCGGCTTGCGCCGGATCGAATGGTTTCTTAAACAACCCTTCGACCTTGCAATTATTGCACTTGGTGCAAACGACGGACTTCGAGCTCTTCCGCCCACTGAGATGGAGCAGAACTTGTCACGAATTATTGATACCATCCGCGAACGCTGTCCCGGGAAAATTGTGGCGCTCGCTGGAATGAAGCTTCCGCCAACTTATGGCGAGGCATATGTAAGCGAGTTTTCGGCAGTGTTCACGAAAATTGCTAAAGAGAAAGATACTCCTCTGTACCCATTTCTTCTAGAGGGCGTTGCCGGCGATGCGGCTCTCAATCTCCCCGACAACCTTCATCCCAACGAAGCGGGGCACAAAATCATCGCGCAAAAGCTGTGGGAATTTCTGCGACCGATACTACAAAAATCCCGTTCAACAACCTAGCAGACGCGACTCTATTTATTAGCATAATAGAGTCTCTGAAATGCTAATATATGCACACTTTAGCGAATACGTGCTGCCATTAGCATAGTTAAACCATAGACTATTTATTGGAGCACGCTATGCCTTGTGTCTGTGACTATACTTCACCCTCTGCAGATCAAGTAAGGAATTCAACGCGCACTCGACTACGATCGATTGCGCGCTGGGACTTTCATGCGGTAGAGCAGCTTCTTAGCCAACGTGGCTTGAACAGCGCACAAGTTACTCAAGCCATTTCCGAGTATCGAAACTACGCACATGAGACGGTTTGGTCCAGTCGAGTTCCCGCGCAGATTTCCAAGGCGGCCGATGCGGCACTGCATGCCCACATTCTCTTCACATCTAACTTTCGGGCATTTTGGGAAGGAAGCGCCTTCACTCACGAGCCACTGGAAAACAGTCAGCTACGAACAAAGCTTCCGCTCGACCGAATTGCACGATATGCCGCCATTGGATTAGGTCTTTTCAATGGCAACATATCTTCGGCCCAGGATGGCTGTGACCAGATTATTACGCAACGAATGGCGGCCAATCTTCGGAAATCTACCATGCAGACCTCCACGGATATTGCGGCACTTGCCACTCTTTTTCATTCGCCAATGGTGAAATTACTTGAGTACGATTATTCCTGGCTGCGTCGAGCACTTACGCTCAATACGGCTCCATTTCAAGACGATCTTCGCGGCGCCGAGAAGGCTATTTTTGAACTTCTGGAGGCCTTCGCCAAACTAGTCCCGCACAAGTCGCATCGCTCCATCGCACTTACGAAAAGTGCTCAAGCCGCTCTTGAAACATTTATGCTTGATACAAAAGAGTTCAAAACATTTCAGGATCAAATGTTCTCCCAGCCAATTGATTATGACCCGCTGCGTGCAACGATTTAAAATATCGCAGCTACTGCACAACAACACGTGCCCGCACCGCTGCCGCCCGTCCCAGCTCATCAACCACACGCACAATATGATCGCCTGGCACGGCACTCCAAATAATGGATTCACCCCGTGGGGCGCTTGCAAGGTAAGCATCATCGACAAACCAGTAGGACTTCGCACTATCGCTGTCGGTAACTGCAAGGAGGGGAATAGTCAAAGGACTTCCGACACTTCCAGTGTACACAAGGCTTGACTGCGGTGAGGTAATTGTCGGCCTCCTGCCGATTTCTGATTCTAGACCACAACGCGGATCAAATGCCGGAGGAAGCTGCCGTGGGAGCCCAGCAGATTTGTACAACTCCAAGATATCAGACGGCCAGAACTCAAACACTTTCGGCACAGATTGATGTGAAAGCCCACTGCAGCTTCGCAGTCCGGAATCAGGCTCAATCATGATCTCACGATGCACAGAACAGCTCTCTATCGGGGAAACTCCAGGAATGAAAAAGCTCTCCCTTAAGTGACGGCAGTGCGGCCCCGGAAGCATTCCGGAAATCGCACATACTTTGACTTTCTTTACATTTAATTCAGCGGAAGGAAGAGGCTCAAGGCGGTGAAGATTTTTGTCGGAAAGAAGTGCGTCAACAATATTAAAAAAAAGCGGACCTGCAGCTTCACGTCCAATAAACGCTGAATTCGGTTTCCCATCGGCATTTCCAATCCATACCCCCAATACATAGTCGCCTATAAGTCCAACTGACCAAGCGTCACGAAAGCCAAAGGAGGTTCCGGTTTTCCAGGGTACCGATCTTGTCTTCGCGCTTTGCACACTCAGGATGTCAAAATTGGGCCTGGGATTCTCCTTGAGCATATCGAGGACAAGATAGCTTGATTCGGGTGAAAGCAATCTCGTTCCACTCCCCGCTGTCGGGTCTTTCTTACTGAATCGGATCGGCTTTAGCTCCCCACCATTCCCAAGCATCGCATACAGTGTCACAAGCTCCTCTAAGGTAACTTCGACGCCGCCGAGCGCAAGCGAGAGTCCGTAGAAGTCTTGCTCTCGTAATTTTTTAATCTGTGCAAATTGCAGAAAGTTGTAGAAGCTTGGACGCTGAAGCTGATTGGCAAGCAGCACAGCCGGAACATTACGACTCTTGACCAAGGCATCAGTGGCACTTAGCGGACCTAAAAAATCTTTGTCGAAGTTTTCAGGATTGTAGGCTGAAACAGAAATTTTTGTATCTTTTAGCATCGTGTGCGGATGTATCAAGCCTTGATCAATTGCAAGCGCGTAAATAAAGGGCTTCAGCGTTGAGCCGGGGGAGCGTTTACCTCGAGTCACGTCAACCTGTCCCTCAATCGCAGTACTCAGGAAATCTGCCGAGCCTACAAGTGCGAGTGCCTCCATGGTCTGATAGTTAAGAAGCAGTGCCGCAGCATTCTTAATGCCATAGTCCGAATGCCGGGCAACATATTGGCTAATTTGACGTTCGAGCATCTGTTGAAGGGAGCGATCTAAGGTTGAAAGTACTCGAGCATCATACGGATGCGCGTCAAGCATTCGATTGACAAAATGCGGCGCGTGAAGAATAGCATTTGGACGAGTTTCGTGACGTACAGGAAGAATTGGCGGAAGCTCTAATGACTCTTGCGTGCGCCATAATCTTTCTAAATCCAGCTTCGCTTTGAGGAGATCGGGTGAATCCCGAGCCAGAGACCTCGCCGCCGGCCTTTGCGGAATAACTGCGAGCGCGAGTGCCTCGGAGAGCGTTATCGAAGAGCTATCCTTACCAAAATAGATAATGCTCGCCGCTCCAACCCCTTCAATATTGCCGCCATACGAAGCCACATTCAGATAAGCTTCTAAAATGTCCTTCTTACTAAAGTGCCTCTCAAGCTGAAGTGCCTTGTATATTTGCCAAAATTTTCCTGAAACGGTTCGCGAATAGATTCCATAACGCATTCGCGCAAGTTGCATCGATATAGTCGAACCACCTTGCCGACCCGTACCAGCGATAAAGGTCGAAAACGCCGCGCGCAAAATGGCCCAAGGATTAACTCCGCAATGGCGCCAAAAATGACGATCCTCTTTAAGCAGCGTAGCTTTGACCAGCGAGGGCGAAATTTTATCAAGAGGCGTCCAAAGCCTGAATTTTTCATCACTGGTCAGTGTTAATCTTAAAAGCCCCCCCTCAGAATCATATACTGCCTGCGAGTATGAGAGTTTATTAACGAGCTGCGGCGGAGGAAAAAGGCCGAGCACACACCAGCCAAGAAAAGACACCAAGAGTGGTACTCCAAGGAGTACGCAGCTTATTTTCCCGACTGAGCGAACGATCTTCATCGTGACCCTACTCAATCTTTAGCTTTCCACCTAACATTCGCGCGCGTACCCGTCTATCATACATCGACTCGGCATAAAGCGGCGGGATTTCAAAGTCTCCTTTCTGAGTAGCCTTCATCATGTAGTAATAATGTTGCGCCTCCTCACCCACAGCGGCATATACGACAACGCGATCTTCGCGTGCATCGACATAATCGAGATCTAACGACGTTCCGCTTACATTCGCCCCGCTACTGAGCGGCAACGCTACTTCAGTGCCACCGGGCAGAAGATCGATCACCGCCACGTTATAGTGAGTTTGATTGGTAAGGGAGCGCAGTACGAGGTGAACCTGAATAGCCTCACCGAGCGCTACTGCAGTGACTGGCTCGCCCTTGGCATTTCGATACTCGCGAGTCACTTCGATACCGTCCTTGATTTCGCTTGTTGGCAGTGATTTATCGAATCCAGTCTCGGTCACCTGGTAGAAAAGAGGATGTGAGGCCTCGCTCGCGAAGCGAATCTTATCTGCGCCATCGGCGAAATCAGTTCGCGCAACGGCTCCGGGCCCTACCCCCAGATTTCGCTCTGCATCCTTCATAACTTCGACAATGCTTGCGCGTGCGCTCGCTGGAGTTCCCACAACTTTTTGATACGCATCAATCGCCAAAACAGTATACGCTGACGAATAGGTATTAAATGCCCCTTTGGGAATTTCGCTAAGAAGCTCGGCAAGATCATCCGCGTCGATTTTCCGAGCCCGCTCCGGGAAATGTTTTGAAATGAGATAGAGGTACTGCGCATTTCGAACCAAAGGATCGAAATAGTGCTGATAGTCATACTCACCTTCCGCCGTCACCGGAATAGCTGAAATCAGTTTTTCGGCTTCATCATCGAGCTTTAATAACTTATAGGTCGCGGCTATAAATGCAGCGATGATATCCTTCTTCCAAGTCTTCTCCAGATACTTGTCGAGCCCTTCTCGAATTGCGTTAAGCTCGTTGGTGGTAATCGTACCATTTCTTGTCAAGAGATATAGACCATAGGCCTTTCTCCGAAAACCACTAGTATCGTGATTGTAGTCACCAAGCATTGTCTTCAAATACTCAAGCGACTGACGAAGCATCGCCGCCGGTACCTCGTTGCCGCGCTCCTTTGCTTCAATCATAAAGTGGGTCGCATAAATAGTTTGGTGTGGGTCAAGCGAAGAGTTGGCCGTCCAGAATCCAAATGCTCCTTCGCTATTCTGCCGTGACCGCAAAATCGAGATAACACGTTGATACCGTGCCGCGAAGTCAAAGGAGCTAAAGTCGAATTCCTTGTTGTTTTGAAGAATGAGATCCGGAAGAACTTGGCTCACTATCTGCTCCGAGCAACCGTGTGGGAATGCCCGTAGATAGCTTACTAGTCCATTCGCAATGCCAACCGGAACTACCGACGCGGAAGCTTCAAGTACCCGGTGTTGATCATACATCGAACGCGTTACCGGCACTTCCACGGCACCCGCA
This sequence comes from uncultured Bdellovibrionales bacterium, assembly GCA_964510065.1. Lineage (GTDB taxonomy): Bacteria > Bdellovibrionota_C > UBA2361 > UBA2361 > CAIXSY01 > CAZEAC01. Next base: position 12,371 of record CAZEAC010000001.1, read on the forward strand.
CTTAAGAACCCTTTTTTGAAGAATCCGACCTGCACGTTGGTCATAAAAGGCACGCTGGGCCGGATACTAAGATCAAGTGACATCGACGCTTTGAGCGTACTCGTCGCTGCTTTGAATAGTAGCGAATTTGAGCCAAGCTCCGGCTTGGCCTTCAATTTAAATGAGCAACCTTTCTCTTGCCCTGGAGCAATTTCAAGTAGCTGTTCAGCCGGCGAGATAACTTCAAAGCCCTTGCCTACATCAATTGCACAACGGACCGATGCGTCGGGGTCGAATTCTTCGTTGTCGCGCGAAACCGAAGTAGAAACCTCGAAGAGATCCCCCGGCGCAACAAAGAGCGGCACACTCGGTGAAAGCACAAAGGCACCCTTTACAATTGATTTGCGCCCTTCAACGCCAATACTATCCGCTGTCACCGAGACCGCCATCACTCTCACGGTGCCATTGAAGTAGTCAGGAATTCGAAACTTGAACTCACGATCAGTTGAATCAATGTCAACAATCCCTGACCAAAAAGCCACTGGCTTTTGACCTTTGCGTTTGAACGGATTTAGATTTCGCGCAAGTAGCGCGCTTTCGTCTCCACCCGGCGCCGAAAGCGAGCGAAGCACACTTATTTCCGGAAGAATCAGATCCAGGATCTGCGCGGTCTCAACTTCGAGTGCGCGCTTTCTAAGAAAATACTCGAGCGGGTCCGGAGTCGAATAACGCGCTACCTGCAGAATGCCCTCGTCAACCGCAAAGAGCGCAATCTTTCCAGGCTGCTGACTCTGGTAGTGAATACTAAAATCTTCTCCTGGCCTTACCTTTTCCGGCGCTGTTACGGAAATCTTATGCACGCGGCGGTCACGGCTTACGGTAAATGGCACAATGCCGTAGCTTAGGGGGCTCATGAAGACTTCTTTTGAGTCAATCGCCCGGACGAAAGTTACATTAATGTAGCCATTTCCTTCGAGGTCGCTTGGAACTTTTATCTTTTCAGTCGAAGAGTTCGTAGTAGTACTAAACCACTTAAAGGCATACACTCTATCTTTTTCTATGGTAATCAGGCCCGCGCCGACATACGGAGCAACGATGCTAAGTTCGATTTCGTCTCCCGGAGCGGCATCTTTCTTATTAAGCTTCACCTCGAGCTCGGCGTTTTTCTCGAGGTCGGTACTCAAATTTCCGTGACCTACCACATTAAAGGAGATTCGATTGAGCTCTGTTTCCGCGCTGTCACGTAGTATTATCAGGTAACTTCCCGGCTGATCAGTGGGGAGCGCATAATCAACCCCTGCTTCAGGAATTTCAAAATCAATCCTTTTTTTCAGCAGCTCCTTCTTGACTGATTGATAGGCAAGAGTCCCGTTCGGCTGCTGGCTCAGCGCCGAAACGTAACGCACCTCGACGAGGTCGAGCTTCAGATCCGAAGCCTGCCGTTTAGCCAAATTAGAATCGATTGCGATGAGGTGTATCGTTCGAGAGCTGTCTTTATTTACATATTGCAAATTGCCGTCAGCTTTTGCCCCTACAATAAACGGCAAAGGCGACACAAGCACTGAGCTGCTCCCGCTCACCGAGCGGCCTCCTTCAAGTTCAAACCCTTGGGCAAAAAAAGTCGCACGATAGGTTGCCTTTTCAAAGCGCTCGAGATTGAGCGCAAACTCAGCATCACCGCTATCGTTAGTCATAGTCTCGCCCAAAGACTCGTTGAAACTCTTTTTTGCACCAAACGGATCGTAGAAGTTGTAACTGGAATATCCGGCAAAAGTTGGGTACGCCGGCGAAAGGTAAAGCGAGCCGTTTACTTTGTGGTTCTGAGCGGCCAACCCAAATAAATTTTTTAGTGTGACCATTCCCTTCAGCTCTGCCGGACTCACCCACCCCGTGGCATGCTTCGCTGAAAAACTTGTACGGATATTCATCCTATCTGGAAGAAACTCCTCAACCCGAAGTACCGTCGAGGCAAGCTCGCCGTAACGATACTTGTCCTTCATGATATAGAGGGTCACGTGGTAGCTTCCGGTCAGCGCAGTATCTTGAGTTTGGAAGGAGTACTCTTCAAACCCATTGCTTCCAAAGCGCATTTTCTTTGTGGCGATCTCAAGACCGCGCGGATCGGTAACTGCTATTTCGAATGGAATGCCCTCATCAAGCGCGCGCCAAGAAGCGTCGCGTACAATCATTCCGATGTGGAACTCATCACCAGGCCGGTAAATACCCCTGTCGGAAAAGAGCACCGCTTCAAGAGGACGAATGGTCGGATCCGTCGAAGTTTCTGGACGAGAGGAATCTCCACCGATATCAAATCTGGAGAAGTTGAGTTTCCTATCCTCTCGATTGTAAGGGATGAATGACAGGTCATCGCCCTTTTCGAGCACGTACACAACCGGCTCCCGTTCGCGGTTCAGGTCACTTATATTTGGGAAGACGACATGTCCATCTGGACCAGTTTTCTGGGTCTGTACCGGCAGACCATTTCGACCAAGAATCTGCACGTTAACTTCGCCAACCGGCTGGCCCGAGCGGATCGACTGCACAAAAACATCATGTTTTCCATCGAGACTATCTTTTACTATCACACCAAGGTCAGTAATGAGAATCAGCCTCTGGTCCGATCCCTCAATTGTGCTCTTGCTACTTGTATCATAAGCATCGACTCGAAAATTAAATAATCCTCGCGGAGATTCGCTCGCGCCAAGATACGGCGTGAAGTCGAAAGCGGTATAGCTCGCTTTGCCATTTCCAGCACTCGCTACTGTTACTACTTTGGTTTCACGGGCCGTAATATCATCAAAACCGAAGTAGTAGTTAGTAAACTGCGGGCTTCGAAAGTCACCACGAGTTTGCGTAATAAGTTGGCTGATGGTGCGAGGAAGCACTCGCGACACCTCAAACTGCACCGCCCCAACATCGCGAGTTAACACCGAAAGTCCCTTATCGCCAGATAGGCTAAGAAGCGCTCCCTCTCCCATGATTTTCACTTCGCGCGGAGGCATCGATATTCGAAGCACAGTGTCATACTCTTTGGTTAACTGGTAATCGCCAAAAGATTTGAGTCCCTTCTTGATGCGAACATAGAGCGCGGTATTAGGTTCCACACTAATCTTGAAACCACGTACCTTTTCGAAATCGTGCTCTGTCGCTATCCATTGCGGCTCAAGTTCTGTCCCTACACTCAAGACCTCGGGTCCAATCTCGGCGGTACTACTCCAGTAGTGGTTCGCAGCAAAGGGAAAGTCCTGAAACGCGGGCCGGTCTTTCGGAAGCCTATAGAGCTGAAGGTTCTTTGCAAGTTCCGAGGCATTGACGCCGACCGAAGTGCTGACGGTCACTACCTGTTCGGTCTCGTACTGCTGATTTTTTACATAACTCGCACTTACTGAGTCGACTTTAAAATAGTTCAGCATGCCCGGGATCGATTGACGCGACTCAAGCGGTTGGTCGGTTTCCGGCCCCCCCCGTGCCGCCCGAACCCCCTTTTCAACTGTGAAGAGTGTCTCGCCTTCGTCGTCGGGTATGGCGATTGCATCGGAGTGCACGAAAGCCTTTCCGCCAAATTCATCATAGACGACTTTGTTTCCCAACTGAATTACACCTCGACTCTTAAAATCTTCCACCGGATGCACACGCATTTGGTATGCGACATGTCGTTCAAAATCACTCTTGTCGACTGCGTAATTAAAACGCACCGTCGTAATAACCTTTTTAAGTTTTGGATCAATCGGGTCCTCATAGAACTGAGTGGCCTCTATTTTGGCAGTAAATTTTTCGGTGTCGAAACTTGGTGTATAATCAGCCAAGCGAACATGTGCCGGAAAGAACTCGCGCGAAAAATCAAGTTCAAAATGTTGTCCGACCGGCCAATCTTCAGAGGGAGTAAAAAGAAGCTCGCGGTCGCTTTCCCACTTCCACGCGCCATGAAGTTCAGGTATGACTGTAAAGCCGCTCGTGACTGCTTTTCCGACCTCTTCAAGTTTGGCCGCCGATCCACTAAAGCGAACCCTCAATACATTCGGCTTCGCATCCTTCTCCAATTTTGTCGCTGCAGGTGCCACAATTTCGACCTTGAGAAGTTCCGGCTTTGGCAGATTTTGATACCATTGGTAGGTCGAAATGCCAGCGGCAATGAGAACAGCAATTGCCGAGATGCTGCCCCAGAACTGCTTTGGGCGAAGAACTCTTTTCGCATTGAGCCATGTGGCTCCGATTCGGGCTCCTCGCCGAAGCGCCACCAAGCTCGACGCGAGCCAGCGCGGAGGAGTCCACGAGACCGTTCCAGTAATCTGGATAAATACTCGAACAATTGTCTTAATGATTCGCCCCAAAAAACTCTTCATTTCCTAAGCACCTCCGAAAAGCGCTAACGTACTATAATAAGTATAAGTTTTTCCCATGAAGTACGGGCGAAGTATATGTGAAAAGTTAGTGAAAAATAGCTCTACGCTACGGTACAAATTTTACAATCCTGCGCTTTGCGAAGCGCCTGATTATAATTACTCCTCAGACTGCCGTTCGAAGGCCTCGACGAATTCACCAAGTCGGGTCACTACCGAGGCGTATGCCGAGATCGAATTATACTGAGTCACGATAAGCGAAAACGCGCCCACCATCGTGGCAAAGGCCATCGCCGATTGACCGATAATTCCGAACTCGACGCCGTGCTCAATAAATATTGGCGCAACAAAGAGGATTGGAATTAGCTGAATCATGTAATTGTAACCGGTAGTAAAGAATCCGAGATTTCTATTAATACCGATAATATGCCGCAAATTTTCCACGAGTCTTTCGAACTTCTGCGTAATCTCGCTTCTTACCTGCTGCTCCTCGCCACGTTTGGCGATATTTTCGGCGTCTTCGCGAACGCGGATAAGCGCCGTTCGGAAATCAGCTTCAAAATCAGCCTGCTTGTAATTGAGCTTCATAAGCGGCTGGCCGAGGAAAACAGTAAGCGCCGACCCAACAGCTGCATAAAGAACCGAAACGAAAAATAGTGTCGGACTAATACTCCAGAGTACGCCCGCAAAGGAAACAACTGTTATTGTACTATTTAAAAACATCAGCAAAAAAGAAAGTGTGGTAACAGTGAGCGAGCGCACATCCTCAGCAATTCGCTGGTCAGGATTGGTAACTTCGCCGCTTGAGCTTAAACGCAGATATAGGCCACGGTGCAGATACATTCCAACGATACGGTTAGTCATCCATCCGCGCCAAAGCAGCCCAAGCCGTTCCTCGGTAAACCTGAAAATAACCGCAGTAACTGTCGAAAGCCCAAAAACTCCGGCGTAAAGCCAGGCAAAGTAAACGAAGGCTGACATGTCACGACGCTCAATTGAGGTCATAAAGTGACGGCCTACGTAGCTATTGATGACGTTCATGCCGTTAATGGCCAGCAACAAGATAAATAGTGCGGCGATCATCAGCTTAGCTTTCGCGCCAACCGAGGATTTAACAAACATCGAAACTGCATGCGCAAGTCTGTGCAGTGTTTGAAGGGTAATAGTTACCTTCCGGTCGGTCATGCGATTGCGCCTATCACCAATACCATAAACTGCTTTGTTTAAGCCCGCGCCGACATTTTAAGCAGCTTTCACTCGAGCTCTCAGAAAGTTCGTGGTCTCAGAATCGACCTAAAGGATGGTCTTTGCCAAGGTCTCAATTCAGGTACTAGTGAAGCACTATCTTTTTGCTACTCTCCGGGCCTTGGCTCTCATCAAAGAGCTCCTGTGGGGACACTCCTTGGATAACCAATCGGCCCTCGACATGTTTAAGGATGCCCTGCACTTTGCCTTTCAGCTGCAACACTTTCCATGCGCCAAATGTGAGCGCGACTCCGCAAAAAAGGAGAAGCAGTGCCGCCAACGGCAAAAGTAACCGCGGCTGAAAAACAGCTGCTACACTCATGCAAACAAAAAGTGCGCCAGGAACAAAAAGTAACAGCGATCGGCTCAACTGAAAATTCGAAATTTTTATCTGGCGCACCCTATAAACGGCGTTCTTCGCCTTCTGGTACAGGCTCGCATTGCTCTTTTTCTGGTCTCGCTGACCCGACTCGGCAGGTACTATAGGCTGCGAAGCCGGCATGCGTCTCAGTAAGGTGCTTCGTAAATTACCACGCGAACTTCTTACCGCAATCTTTCTCATTACGTCTACTCTACACAGATGAGGCCGCGAGGGCAACTCTGGCAATCATAACGTTTTGCGGAGGTTACGTCATTTAATTGCGGGCTTTACAGTTTCAATCAGTCGATTATGCTTAGCGGGCGTCATCATGAACACCGAAGCCTTAAAAGATCCGCTTTTCGCCTTGATCGGCAACGTTCGTTTCGCCTACTGGATCTTGCAGGCCGTTGCCATGATAGTTACCTGTGCACTCATTCCAAAGTTAAAACTAACGAGTTTCTTCGGGCCGTTGTTAATGGTCGTGGCACTTTCCTTCATAAATGCGACCATTTGGAACGCGGCACTTTTCTTTCAGCTTCCCAACACCTTCACTACTGAAGCGCTGCTTCTTATCGGCGCAAATGGATTGATTTTTTGGATTCTAGTCAAGATTCTTCCAGGAATTGAAGTTGAAGGGATACTACCCGCGCTTATCGCCCCGCTTGTTTTTTCGCTCTGTAGCATGGCTATAAGCGAAGTTGACAAACGCACCGACTGGCATAAGGTGTCGACCGAGGCGTTAAATTTTTTAGGCGAGGCGAAGAAGCATTTTGAACAAGCCCGTCCCAGCGGGACACCAACGAAAAAGCAGTAGCGCTCTTGTTACTCGGGTAACACGGCGCGAGCTGCAGCTCCGTGCGAATGACCTAAGCTTGTCTGGCAAAGCTTCTACTCAAGCACTTGAAGTTTCGGTGGGCGACTATGTCGAGTACGAAATGCGCGCAGAGCTTGCGTTCGTTACAAAAGTAATGCCGCGGCGAAACGCTCTCTCGCGTGTGTATCGTGATTCGACAAAAATTCTCGCCGCAAATATTGACCTGGTTATAGTCGTCGCAGGGGCGGAGCCGTTATTTCAGCCACTCTTTATTGATCGCGTACTTACGGTTTGTCACCAACAGGGAATCGCCTGTAGTCTTGTAGTGAATAAACGTGATTTAGGACTCGACTCGATTGGTCCATTGCTTGAAGTATATCAAAGACTCCATCTGCCGGTGGCCAGCTGCAGCGCAAAATACAGTCAGGGCATTGATCAAATTGAACAGTGGCTTTGCGCGACTCATTTAAAAACAGTTGTCATCACTGGTATCTCTGGAGTCGGAAAAAGCACGCTACTGAATAACCTAATTCCTGAAGCAAAGCGCGAAACACGCGAAGTCAGTTCAAAAACCGGCCTGGGGCGTCAAACAACCTCACAAGCGCAGGGTTTCATGTATTCACGTGCTCGAGAACGTGCACCGATTCTCCTCGTCGATCTTCCGGGCTTGCAGAATTTCGGTGTTTCGCACCTTAGCCATTTCGAGGTCGCTTCCGCGTTTCCAGAAATCGTTGAGGCACGGCCGGGTTGCAAGTTTAGTGATTGCTTACATCGCGCAGAAGTCGAATGTGCGGTGAAAGCTGCATTTGCAAGAGGCGAAATAGCTGAGTTTCGCTATCACTCATATTTAAAAATGCTGGAAGAGATCGATCAGGCCGCGCCCTATTAGAGCATAGGGAAATCGAATTATTTAAAATGATGGAATTGATTTCTCCATAGGGCCCAAGGCCAATTTTTAGTTAAAATAGCGGTTCACCTCTGCGCCTGGTAGGCTGGGAGCGCCTTGGAGCAGTCGTGGCGTTCTTGCACTGAATCTGACGCTTTTCGACGCGCGGGAATCTGAAAGTGTGAAAGTAATGTATGGCCAGCTTCCGATGATAGTAAGGTCAGAGAATTAGTAGCTGAGCTTAGACGCCTCAACAACGCAAGTCATCGAAACTCGAATGCCGCCTAGCTTAACGGCCATTTGTGGCCTATGAAAAGGCCACGGTATTGTCCACCCCATTTCGCGAAGACTACTTCCGATTCGAATATCACTCGATGAACGTGGGATTGCGGTTGGAGTTAATATCAATTTCGATTCCGCCAAGAAGACATCGTAGCGTATGTGCTACACAAGCTCGACTTCGACCAAGACTTTATCGTTTGGACGAGTCGACACGCCTGACACCGCCGCGACCTGTTCATTTATTGCAGCCACTTTAAATCTTCTCAGGAATGAATTGAGACCTACAAATGCCTCGACCTGCGCGAAAGATTTCCCCGAGCAGGCCCTGGCTCCATGGCCGAAGCCGAAATGGTAGCCAGTCGCTGCAGTAACTCCATATTTTTCCATGTTGCCCGGATTCCACCTTTCGGGAACGTAGCCATCGGCTGGGTATCCCGTCGTTTTGACTCCCCAATACTTTTCATTTCGCCCGGCGTGATAGGTGGCGAGGATGATATGCACACCTTTTGGAATATTAAGTATGCCCTTGGCCGTTTTCACGCTCACCGCCTCCTTGGCTTTTCGAGGAAGTAAGTAAAGTGACGCATGTAGTCGCAGCGCCTCGTCGAGACATTGCTGTAAATAAATCGATGCACGACGCGTAGCCTCGCTAACCTTCCCTACAGCATTGGCTTCACCACGAGCTTTCGTCTGAGCCGCGATATTTCGACTTAGCCGTGCAATCGTCCAGGAAATATAAGACGCCGTAGCCTCAAGCGCCCCGGCGAGAAGGACCTTAACATTACTTCTTACTGCTTCGTCAGTGCCTTGCACCGGAAGTTCGCTCCAAAGGCCTCCTCCCTTGCGCCGCTGGGCAATCGCCAGATCGACAAGCTCCTCGAATACCTTGTTATTGCGCTTGAGATCGCGGCGGTACGAAGTGAATGCGGGAAGCTTCAAGCGTTCAACATTAAAGGGATTATTTACCGTGTCGAGAAGAATATGTTCAATAACCCGTTCGATCGCTGGGAGGTACTTTTCGCGATATGCCGAACTACCGAGCTCGACACCGAACATCGTCTTCGAAAGGATCTCTAGCATCGCGGTTTTTATTACCGGCTCCAATTCTATGACTAGCTTTCCTCCGGCCGCACGCACCTTGCCTTCAAGCCAATCAAGCTGCCCACGAATGATCGCCTCCATCTCAGCATACATTTCTGGAGTGCCAACAGCACCCATTCCGAGAGGTTTGGCAAGGGCCTGCTTATGAATCTTCCACTCCTCACCTTGCGCGCGTAAAAGATTCTCATCACCAACAATTCGTCCGATACCATTGGTCTCGAGACCATCACGCTCAAATCCCTTATGGATACCAGTCTGAGTTAGAATCTCTTTAATCATCTCCGGATCGCGCACATACAGGACCGGACTAAATCCCGGGATATCAATACAGGCATAATCGGTCCCGCTTGCAAACGCGCGATCAATTATTCCGAGAGGATTTCGAATATTACGAACGGTTGCGACAATCGATTTAAACAGTGGAAGTCGTTCGACTCCGATATCACCTGAAAACGGATTCTGACTACGTAGCTGTCCAGGAAGGCGGCGAAGCCGCTCTCCAAGGTCGTTTCCAAGACTACTGAGGCGTGAGAAAAGACTGGGGCTTTGGCGCTGTTCGTTGTCCCTGAATATTGGGCAGCTAGATCGCCGCTCCGAAAGCTGTGCGTCCGGCGCAAACGGGTTCTCTATCGGGCGCGGCAGCATCGCCTTCCCCAGATCGACAAGACGCGTCATCGGACATTTGGATGGCGCCCGTGAACGGCCACTAGGGGCAGGACCACGATCACAGAGCGATTGCTTAGTATGCATAAAACACCAATTACACCTACTTAAGCGGAGTCACCGGCACATAGGCCGATAAGTATAGTATGCCCCCCAAAACTAAGACAGCTGCCCCGTAAATATTCTCAGGTGAGATAAATGCTAAGGCTATTCCCGTTTATAGCCCGGCGAACGGAGCGAGCTTTCTTTAGACTCCTCCCCAGTAAGGACTTTAATAGAGTCGCAGGTGGGATTCTCGCACGCTACGCCGAGATCTTTAAGATTACGGCACCGAATCGATACTGCCTCCTTCACGCACCGTTAAGCGCATTATTGAAGGCTGAATCGCCTGACCTTACTTGATTGTTCACTAAGCATGTAAATATCGGTGGCATCGAGGTAACCGGAAGAAATCGCTCCGAACCCAACGGCCTCTGCCTGAGGGACCAAACGACGCCCCGAATAGGGATAATTAAATTCACCGACGGCAATGGGACGAGTTAGCATTTCAGCAGTAACTGAAGTTCCGGAAATTGAGTAAACCGAAAACTTCATATAGGTCATTACGACAAGCATCCTTCCTCCAGGCGAGAAATCCATCGCGGTAACCTTGTCATGTTCATTCACTTCGGCAACTTCCTGCACTTCACCAATGGTGGCACCGGGCTCCAGAATGTTGTGGTACATACGAGCAATTTGGCCTTGAAATTGCGGAAACACCACAAATTTCACGCGGTCTTCGTTGCTAATACGTTGCATGGTCGCCGGCACCCAGCACGTTGACGTAGCTTGGCGTCCAGGGCATTTCATCACAGCGTCGGAGTCTAAGCGAAAAAGGAACGCAGATGGACTCGTACGGGAGCCTAGCTCAAAACGTTTGGTGATCAAGTATAGGTCTCCGCTTATAGGATGGACCGCCATCGCTTCCACGTCGTAGTCGGGGGCTGCCATGTAAAGAGCCTCGTTCTCGAGATTATTTATCTCCAATGGCGCTTCTGTCCCGCGGTAAAATCCCTCTCGCTCGTAATATCCTGGCGAAAATGCAATGAAGAGTGTCTCAATATCCGTCGCCGGAGCAACCATCGCTTCAATCGTCGTCCGGGTAAGGTAGTTTGGAATTAATGGTTCACGTACCCGTATAATTTTCATTGAGCCGACTGGGCGAGATTGTGAGTTGTTTCCTGTATCGGAAACATACAGGCGATTCTCCTTATCGATCGAAAGATCCTCGAAATCGACGTTAGTGCAACGACCGTTGCAATTCTGGCCGAAATCAAGGGTAGCGATAAGACGCGGCTGCACATCAATTCCAGGTCGAAATCGAAAAGCAAAAACTTTCGATGAACCGCCGGAATCGTTGTGCCCCCAAAATATGCCGGGCATAACGCGGCTGGAGACCATGCCGCTCGGCTCGTCGGGGGTTTGACCTGCGAAGGGGCTGCTATCTTTTAAGGATAACCGTATGGCGGTTTCCTCTGCTTTAACGTGTGGTGGGAAACCTAGAATAAGCAGAAATGTAAAAAAACGGCTAACGAATTGAAATTTGGACTTTCCAATGCGCATAAAACCTTTCCCAAAACAAACTTCCCTATAGGGAGTTATTGGTCGAAATCTAATATGTGCATCACATATTGTTTCGCTATATGCGTTTGGCCAGTGGCAACGAATGGCGTAAGAATCAAGAATGTTTGGGATTAGAGTTCTAGTTTGGCGCTCGCGCTGTTTGAACCTGCGTTCGCTACAAGAGTACTGCCGCGGCGAAGCACTCTCTCGCGTATATAGCGCGATTCGACAAACATTATCGCCGCAAATATCGACCTGAATATGGTCGTTGCAGGCGCGATGCCGTTATTTCAGCCCCTCTCAAAAAGCAGGTACTTACAATGGATCCAGGTAATCGTTCCTGATATGCTCCGAATATGTCAACGGCTGAACAGCTCTCCGTGTTTGAATCTGCTCCCGAGCCAAAGGCATCTGTGCCTACGTGGAAGGAAGTATTAGCCGGTGAGCGCGAAAAAGAGTATTTCAAAAAAGTCACTAAATTTGTCGAAGACCAAAGGCGTGCCGGGAAGATCGTGTATCCACCGAATGCCGAAGTTTTCAGTGCACTTCATTATACTCCCTTCTCTGACGTTTCTGTTGTGATAATCGGCCAAGACCCCTACCACGGTCCAAATCAGGCACATGGACTATGCTTCTCGGTACGCCCAGAAGTTCCATTCCCGCCCTCATTGCAGAATATATTCAAAGAAATTCATGATGATCTCGGCTGCTCAATACCAAAACATGGGAATCTTGAAGGTTGGGCGCGACAAGGTGTGCTCTTATTAAACGCAAGTCTTACCGTCGAAGCCGGCAAGCCACAATCGCATGCAAATCTTGGTTGGGAAGTTTTCACTGACAGAGTAATTAGTGAGCTCAATAGCAAAAAGAGCGATCTCGTATTTCTTCTTTGGGGCTCGCACGCTCAGAAAAAGGGCCAGCATATTGATTCGGTCAGACACCACATTTTAAAGGCACCGCATCCGTCGCCGCTTTCAGCACATCGCGGGTTTTTCGGTTGTCGCCACTTTTCAAAAGCGAACGAAATTCTTAAGAGAGTAGGTCGAAAGGAGATACATTGGCAGCTCTAGCCTGGACTTCTCACAGGTTTCGTCGCGAGGAAGTGTAAGTTGGCGAAGGGCGAGGCTTTTCGACGGAATTCGACCGGAGGCAGCCTAACAAGCTGTCGAGGACGAATTCCTAAAAAAACGAAGCCATTCGACAAATTACATTTCCGCAGCAGAAAGCTGTGAGAAGTCCAGGCTAACCCGGATTTCTCACAGGCTTCGTCTCAGAGCTTTTTGAAATTCAGTGCGGACCAATCCGAGGCAGCCAACGTAACCACTTCGGTAGATACCAGTTCAATCCTCCGAGTAACACCATGCTGGCGGGAAGGAGCATCGTTCTAATAATAGTGGCATCGATGAACACTGCCGCCGCAAGACCAATACCAAGCTGTTGCATAAGCGGCAATTCAAGCGCTGCAATAACTAGAAAGACCGATGTCATAATTATCGCGGCGCTCGTAATTGTACGGTAGGTGCTCGCCACGCCGCAGCTGACCGCATCGCGTGTTGATTTTCCCGCCAGCGCCTCCTCCTGAATACGCGCGATCAGAAAAACATGGTAGTCCATCGAAAGACCAAAGAGTATCGAAAACAGAAGCGCCGGGACAAAACTTTCAATAACCCCATAATTCCAATGCGGCAAGACACCAGCCTGAAATAGCCCCACTAAGAGCCCAAATGCTGCCGATGTAGATAGAAGATTGAGAACAATTGCTTTTAGCGGCACGACAATCGATCGAAACGCGACAAGCAAGAAGGTAAAACTTAATGCGAGTACGGCCAAAAATACGCAGGGTGTACGCTCCCGATACCGAGCAGCCTCATCTGCGACGAAAGGCAAGACGCCGGTTACATATCCGTCAACTCCGAGAGGATTAAGTAATTTTGGAACGTATTCGCTCCGAATTTTCTCTACCAATTGCTGATTTGCCCGCAAATTGCCGTTTCCCGCGGCTACAAAGAGATAGCGTGCGGTCACGCCGTCCTTTGAGAACACAGCCTCAAGTGGGCCGGACACATCATGCGCCGAAACTAAGCCTTCGAAGAACGGATCCAGCAAGTCATCTCGCAAAAAATCCGCCGAGCGCCCTCGAACCACGATGGAAAAGCTGACGCCAGCATTTCGCGGGAAGTCATGCCGTAGTCTTTCAAATGCCGATGAGCTCTGCATACCCTTGGGCAAAATATCTTGTTCCATGGTACTTCCAAGCCGCATCCAAAAAATCGGAGTGCTCAAGGCAAGCAGGCCCGCCAAGCAGAAGAGCGTGACGGGCCTCGGGTGATTTACGCCTAAGTTCCTGAACCTTACCTGCTCACTCTTGCTATGCGCCACGAATCTTCCGAGAACAAGTAGCAAGGCGGGCAAGACTCCTGTCGTTGAAATAACTGTTATAATCACAGCGATAATCGAAACAATCGCCATCGAAGCAAGAATAGTATCGTCCATGAGAAGCAAGCCCACGAGCGAACAGGCAATAGTGAAGCCGCTCCAAAGTATTGCTCGTCCTGTCGTTTGCGAGGCGAGAGCTACCGCGCGCTCAAGATCAGCTCCGTGAGCTACTTCCTCGCGAACTCGACTCAGCATAAAAAGAGAATAGTCAACACCTATCGCCAAGACCAAGAGAACTACGAGCTGCTGAGCTGTCGCACTCACCGGGCTCCACAAATGACTCAAGCACGCGGTGACACCCAAAGAACAAAAGAGACTGGTGAGAGCGATAAAAATCGGTATACATGCCGCTATCAAAGAACGGAATGCCCATAGAAGAATCAAAAGCGTCAGCGGCAACGTGAAGATTAAAGATCGGTCGAGATCCTCGTTAATAAGTTTGAAAATCTCCGAACTTGCCGTACCGGTACTAAGGTATCCAACATAAAAGTCTGAATTGTTAATTTTCCATTTTTCTATCGCTGCGGGAATATCTTTCAAGCTTTTTGCAGCATAAAATACCGGCTCGTCGGTTAGTGCTTGTAGAAGGAGCGAATGCTGGTCGTCTGCTACGAAAAGATCACGATCGTTAAGAAAGCCGCCTCTTCCGAGGGTTCGTAACGATCTAAATAGCGGAGTCGTGGTATTCGCGACAACCTGCGATCGTAGCAGTGCGACCAAGCTCTCAGTGGCTTCTTTAAACCGAGAACTATCAACGGTAAATGTCGGATTTCTTAAGATCAGGAGCAACGCATCTGTCGGAGCAATGCCAGATTCGAATGCGATTCGCTCGCCGGGATATCTTAAAAGCGCTTCTTTCGCGTGGGGACCGGGCAGCACCGTGCGCACTTCAACGAAGCTCCCGTAGGCTGCAAGCGCAAGAGACACGACAACCCATATGCCTATGAGCACGCGTGGATAAAGCTGCCAAAGGTGATTCTTATTTTTCACGCGCAATTTATTTCGACGCTTGTTGCGCTAAGTTCTCAATAAAGGCCGCTACCGCCCAGATTTCTCGGTCGGAAAGCACTGCCTTAAATGCTGGCATTTCTTGGCGCTTTCCATAGGTCACATTTCCAGCAATCAGTGACAGTGATTTTGTGTAAGTACCGTCCGCAAAATTTGGCAATCGCGCTTCAAGTCCACGGCTTGCGTCGCCGTCGCCTCGACCAGAAAGTCCATGGCAAGAGCCACATCGCTTTGTGAACACTACTCTGCCCTCTTCACGAAATGCACTGTCGACCACATAGGGATTACCGCTGAGGACGAGAAGGCCCTTCTGAATGTGGCTACATCCACATATAAGCAGTAAATAAACAGTGGCAAGAGTAAATTTATGCATCTCCTTCCCTCGGCATGTACGGCAAACTCACAGCCGAGATTTCAGCGCGAGCTTGAGCGTATCATCGGCAAGGCTTACCACGACTTCACCTCCATCTTTAAGTTTTCCGAAGAGAATTTCCTCGGCTAACTTATCGCTAATTTCGGTTTGAATTACTCGTGCCATCGGCCGCGCCCCGAGTACTGTGTCAAATCCCTTTTTGGCGAGCCAGTGCCGTGCCTTCTGTTCTACACTAAATTTAACCTTCTTTTCGTCAAGTTGTTGCTCAAGTTCTCGGATGAATTTATCGACAATGTTCTCGACTATTTCTAACGGCAGCGACTCGAAA
Source organism: uncultured Bdellovibrionales bacterium (assembly GCA_964510065.1). GTDB lineage: Bacteria > Bdellovibrionota_C > UBA2361 > UBA2361 > CAIXSY01 > CAZEAC01. The sequence goes on from CAZEAC010000001.1 coordinate 27,789, forward strand.
TACACGATCTCATCAAGTCGATTTCTAAATTCAGGCTTGAAGATGCGCTTAACCGCCGCATCTCTGCTACCGCCACCTTTCACATCACCAAATCCAAGGCTGGCAGCCTTTTCCGAGCCAGCATTCGTAGTGAGGATTATTATTACATTTCGAAAATCTATCTTCTTACCGTGCGAGTCGGTAAGTGATGCGTCATCCATCACCTGAAGGAGAATATTGTAAATATCCTCGTGCGCCTTCTCGATTTCGTCAAAGAGCAACACTCCATAGGGCTGTTTCCGAACCAGATCCGTAAGTACGCCACCCTCTTCGTAGCCAACATAGCCCGGAGGCGCGCCACTGAGCCTCGAGACTGCATGCTTTTCCATATATTCGCTCATATCGAAGCGATGAAAGTGCACCCCCATTACTTCGCTCAATGCTTTGGCCAGCTCAGTCTTTCCCACACCAGTCGGCCCAGCAAATAAAAATGCTCCGACCGGTTTTCTTTCTCTACGCAGATTAGCGCGCGATCGTTTAATCGCTCGCGCAACCGACGCAACAGCCTTGTCCTGTCCGAAAACTCTCTTTTTGAGCTCGACTTCGAGATTCTTGAGCGCCTCGGCATCGGAATTGCTCACACTCTTTACTGGAACTTTAGCGATCGCCGAAACAACCTGCTCGATTTCCTTTTCGGTAATGACTTTTTTACGTTTCTGCTTCGAGAGCAGACTATTTGCCGCTCCTGCTTCATCGATTACATCTATCGCTTTATCGGGAAGGAAACGCTCATTAATGTGCTTCGCCGAAAGTTCCGCTGCCGCTTTGAGAGACGGACCGCTGTAGCGAACTTTATGATGATTCTCGAATCGCTCTTTAAGGCCTTTCAAAATCTCTATTGTTTCAGTGACACTTGGCTCGTCGATATCGATTGGGGAAAATCGTCTGCTTAATGCGCGATCCTTATCAAAACTCTTTTTAAATTCCTCGTGAGTCGTGCTACCCATACAGCGAAGCTTTCCACTTACGAGCGCCGGCTTCAATAGATTTGCCGCATCAAGCGAGCCACTTCCAGTGGCACCCGCTCCAATTAAAGTGTGAATTTCGTCGATAAAAAGGATACTGTTCCCTTTGGCAATAAGTTCATTCACAATGCGCTTCAAACGCTCTTCAAATTCGCCACGAAACTTCGTACCGGCGATTACTGAACCCATGTTGAGCGAATAAAGCTCGACATCACGAAGTGAATCAGGGATTTCTCCCGACACAATTTTTTGTGCCACGGCATTGGCCATCGCAGTCTTGCCTACTCCTGGATCGCCTAGAAAGAGTGGGTTGTTTTTCTGGCGTCGCGAAAGGACTTTCAAGGTCCGCTCCAATTCTTTGTCCCGTCCGATAATCGGATCGAGTTCGCCCTTGCGCGCCAAGTCGGTCAAGTTCTGGGCGAACTTCTCAAGAATCGACTTGCCACGCGTGACCTCACGTCGCTCATTCTCGGTGGATTCTCGTTCAGAGTCAGTCGAGTCGCCTTTGGCGCTATTTTCTTCAACCAGCTCGAGAGCGGACTCCTTGGCAATTCCATGTGATACGAAATTTAGCACATCAAGGCGGGTAACCCCCTGCTTCTTTAAAAAGTAAGCGGCATGGGAATCTTCCTCCGAAAAGATTGATATCAGCACCTCTTTTGCAGTGACCACATTTTTGCCGGCCGAATGCATATGCAGGAGCGCTCGTTCGAGCACACGCTGCACTGCCGGAGTTTGTTCAGGCTCGCCACCTTTTTCAGGCTCTGCGTGCCGCTCCATCTCGGTTTCAAGAAATGTCTTAAGATCTCGTTTAAGTGCTTCGACGTCACCTCCACATGCACCAAGCACTTCAACAATACTTTCGTCAAACACAAGCGCGTAAAGCAGATGTTCAACACAAAAATATGCATGGCCTCGCTGCGTGGCTTCTCGGAAGGCTGCCTCAAGTGCAAACGAGAGCTCGGTCGAAAACATGCCTATGCCTCTTCAATACTACAGCGAAGCGGATATCCAGACGCCTTTGCCCTTGCGTGTACGGCGACAGATTTCGCTTCGGCAATCTCTTTATTATAGATTCCGGCAAGACCTCGTCCGGCCTTATGTACTTGCAGCATAATTTGCGAAGCCTCAACTGGACTTTTTTTAAACACGCTTTCTAGAATCGAAATCACAAAGTCCATAGTCGTATAATCGTCATTGAGTAAGATTACTTTGTACTGCTTAGGATGCTTTATACGGAGCTCTTCCTTCGTGACTGTTCCAGTATCTGAAGATTCTTCGCTGTCGGACATAACTATCTGATAACACTCTCTTTAAAAGCACCGACTAAGGAGTATACCCTATTAATGGCTGCCTTAGCCCTCAAATCTCACCATGGTCTTGCGCTAATCCGCAAGTCTCACCAGGGTTCGTCGCGAGGCGAGCGAGATGCCCTTAAATCCGAAGGAATACGCCGGAGCAGAACCCTGGTGAGAATTGCGGGTAAAGCATCTAACTATTATTATAGCCTAAAGATAGGCAAGCGACACTATGACCATAATTGAGTTTCCACCTATCAGCGAAGCCGACGAGACTGGTCTTCTCGCTGTCGGTGGGGATCTTGAAGTGGACTCACTGCTGCTTGCATACCAAAGTGGAATATTTCCCTGGCCACACTCTCCAAGGCAGCTTCTTTGGTTTGCCCCACCCGAGCGCGCTGTACTTTATTTTGAGAAGCTCCATATCTCAAGGAGCCTCGCCCGCGCCATCAAGCAAACCGAGTGGCGCTTCACATTTGATAAGGATTTCAGAAAGGTAATTGAGGGCTGTGCGAGTTCCGGAAATCGGAAGAAGGGAACCGTAAGCTGGATTTATCCGCAGATGGTTGAAGCCTATTGCGCGTTACATGAAGCAGGGCACGCTCACAGTATCGAGTGCTACGAGCAAGATGACCTTGTTGGCGGTCTCTACGGAGTATCAATTGGAAAACTTTTTTGCGCTGAATCTATGTTTTATCTTCGGCCCAACGCCTCAAAAATCTGCTTAGTTAAATTGGTCGAGCACCTAAGGCAACAGGGATTAAATTGGCTCGATTGCCAAGTAATCAATCCTTTCACCGCCAAGATGGGCGCCGAAGAGATTCCTCGAGAGCAGTATATGCAGATGCTTTCGAAGGCAGCAAAGGCTAGGCAAGCATTACAATTTTAGTTAGTTTCTGCCATTTTTTAATCAAAAGAACAGAAACTAATCCCCCGTCATCGAGACGCGTCCATTCGAGCGTCTAGTATCTCCTGAATCTTTGAGCATTGCCGATGAAAGGCAAAGTAACGAAATGGCGATAGTAGCCCTTCACGCACCGGCCATTTCTGATAGTGCACTGACTCTTCTTTTCGTGTAAGCGTGCGCAACACCACACTTCCTTTGGCAAACGCCTGCTCGTCCAGGACTACTTTTTCTCCATCATAGAAACGCACCTCGCAGAAGCAGTCACCCTCTTTGGAGAAAAGTCGAAGCCGCGCCTTTTCGTCAATGCGACTAGGACGCATCACCATCACGACAAGATCAACGTGCCACCCAAGGTCGCGCATCTTGTCGATAACCACCGCACCATGCGGCACTTTGAATCTTACCCCCTGCCGTTCGAACCCTTCTACGGCACCTGCACTCTCTCGCCTTTCGGTCTTTTTTGGGAATTCGTTAACTGCGCTGGTCATGTCTTCTCGTGCGGTAATTTGCTATTGACTCCGCAAGTATTAAGAGAAAACAACCAAGAGTCGAGTTTGAAATCTACTAAGAAACAGTGAGAGGAGTATTAGCCTCCTCGCTCCGAAAGCCGTGAGAAGTCCGGGTAGAATAGGTAGTCTTAGGATTTGGCCCACGCAATTGTTTTGCGCAGGCCAAATCGTGAACGCGACTGGTTTCTTAACTACCTGTTGCAATCTCGAGGACACGAAAGTGCATCTTCGGCACAGCTGCATCCGGTCCCAAGACAAACGACCTCTGCACAGAAGCCGTCTCCGCAATCGTCGACGCAGATCGGATCGTCGTGGGATTGCCGGTCGGAAGGACCAACGTCGATTGCGATATCACGCTTTTGCTCACAAAGTAGAAATGTAGTTCTGCTATCTAAAGGTACTGCCTCAACTTCGCGGCTTATTAAAGTGTAAAAGTTACCTGAACCATTCTTTAGGCGAATTACTTCCTCCGACTTAGGTATCAAGCCGAAAATACCTTTTCGAAGTGTATATTGCGCACTTCTGAAAACTATCTTCCTTCTCGAATCCCTCGGAGTGTTGCCGATGACATACTGCAGGTAAGGATGACTAATATCTCCCGGAGAAGCTGCAAAGAGGTGAAGCTGGCTACGCGATGTTTTGCCTTCGCCTAACGCCATAGCGAGCGTCGGCTCGACGACATAGAGTGGCCCCTCTTCAATCCCACGCCAATATGCTTCGCGGCAGTACAGGGCTCTTCCCTCTATCTTGGCGATACTCCGTCCATCCCGCTCTTCTATGGTGAGACCGAAGACATGCGTAGTCACAGAGAGTGCAATGGCTACACTACAAAATAACATTCGAAAACTCATACTCATAACTACTCCAAAAATATACTAACTATATATGCGTAAAATCCGCATATATACAGTTTGCCAGATCTGCGATTCTTGTCAAGCGCACTGGACGCAGAACTACAACTATGCAAATTAACAACACAATTACCCTACGCTCACATAACAATTTCATAAAATTACATGCTATGTTATCATGAAGTGAATGCGCTTTTTATGCATATCTCGAAAGCGCCGAGTGCTATGAAAACGACCTACCTCGCATTTATAGTTCGCTTGATGTTGCCGATCGCGCGGTTTGCCTTGCGTCATGCTCTGCACATTCAGGAAATTATCGAATGCCTAAAGTCCGCACTAGTGAAAGCGTCAGTCGAACAGCTTGAAGCTCGCGGCGAAAAAGTTACCACGAGCCGGCTTAGCATCATGACCGGGATCCATCGAAAAGATATCGATAGATTGCGCAAACCCGCCGACCTGTATCAGGGCGAAGATGATATGATTGTGAGAGTCGTCGGCCATTGGCAAACTTCGAAGAAGTTCCTCGACAAAGGCAAACGTCCGAGAGCTCTAAGCCACGGCACTGTTGGATCTGAATTTCACCGCTTGGTGGAGGCCGTAAACCGCGAGCTAAACCCTGCCACGGTACTTTTTGAACTTGAGCGGGTCGGAGTGGTCGAAAGATCGAAAGAAGGGCTTTGCCTTAAACGCACGGCGTTCGCGCCGAGCGATAAAATTGAATTTGGCCTTAAGACCCTTGCCGATGATTGTAACGATCTGCTCGAAGCCGTTGATGCGAACTTGTCCCAACAGGATGTTATTCCTAATCACCACGCACGAACGGTCTTCGATAAGGTCCGTGCATCCGATGCGGAAAATATCAGAACTTGGTTGGTACGGGAAGGCCACGAACTTCACCGCAAAGCACGTGATTTCTTAGCGTCGAAGGATCAGGAGATCAATCCCGATCCTAATTACAAAGGCGAGACCATAAAAGTTGCGCTCGGAAGTTTTAGTCGCATATTTAAGGATAAGGTATGACACGTTACCTGGAGAAAGTTCTCATTATTTTATTTCTTCTTCTCTCAATGTCCGGATGCGGTGGCGGAACCAGTGGATCTGACGGCGGCACTCCGGTAAAGCTTCGCGGTTCCATTCAGGGCACTACGGGCGAGTCGGTGGCACAAGCGCTTGTGACCATCCTCGAGACAGGCGATTCAACTCTGAGTAACGATCACGGCGAATTTATTTTTGGCACGGTCTCGGTAAGTTCAGATATTACACTGATGATTGAATACCAGGGTGCCGAAGCAAGGGTACTAATAGAGTCAATTCCTTCGGAACAATCCCTTATCACGGTTGAGCTAACTTTTGATTCTGCTTTGGGATCGGCATCGATTACTTCAGTCTCTGTCGAAAGGATCGGCACACCTGAAACCCCTTCAGCCAGTGCGACACCTGCCCCAACCACCGATCGCAACGACGAGGATACTGACAGCACCCAAAGCGTACTTCGGGGCGTGGTCTATGGGGCAGATGGCCTTGCACTTTCAGGCGTGGTCCTGCACATTCCAGGGACACGTGCGCGTCAGGTCGCAGGTTCGGATGGCAGATTTATCCTCGCTTTTCCGACGAAACGACGAACGCTTACGTTGCAGGCCGAATATCAGGGCTTCAAAGTAACACTCAATATTGGTGGGCTTCCCGAATACGCCGTGGAGGTATCAGTAAGAATTCAGCTTCAGGTCGAACAGAAAAGCGGACCCAATAATGTCGACGACAAGGCAAGACTTATGGGACAAGTGCTCTCGACGAAAATTACAAAACGACCGGGCAGCAGCGCCGAGAGCTAAGGAGCTCAGTAGCCTCAAACCAGGCCTTGCTAGCAAACTGTTAACTAAGGAACCTCTGAAAAACTATGCATTTCGTCTTCGCTGGCATTTCGGCGATCTTTGCGAGAAAGCATGCCGGGAAAATACTCGAAATAGCCCTGCTATTCCTGCGTTTATCCCGGCATGCTTTCTCGCAAATCTCATCCAAAATTCCAGCAAATCCAAAACGCCTAGTTTTTCAGAGGTTCCCTAAGTTTTCCGCCTCCTTTCTGTCTCTGTGTTTTTTTGAAAAACAAACCACAGAGGCACAGGGGGCACAGAGGCTGGGAAGAGAAAAAGTGTACTAGAACTGTCGCTCAAGCAGGGTAAAATCAGTGCTTTTTTCTTTTCTTGTAATCCAATAGCTCTCGACGTTGCTTCTATAGGTCATGTCGACAACTTTCTTGCCGACAATTTTTAGAATCAGCGCTAAAGGGATCACAAGTACGCTCCACGCAATTGAGAGCATCACAAACGTCATTACGATTCCAAGATAATGCGCGAATGTCATCCAATTCTTCCACACCGGCCGGAGCGCGGCAGGAGCTAGATAACCCAAAAGCGGGAAAAGCACGCCAAAGGCGCAAAGTCCGCCCACTGTTTCGAGCGGTTTTCCCTTGTAACAAAGCCATGCTGCAAGAAAGAAACTCAGCGCACCGAATAGTGCTCCGAACTCCTTCACATGCTCGCGTACGCTTTTTCCATATTGGACCTCATCGAGCGCCGACGAACAGCACCCCTTACCGCCCTGCAAAGCTGTCATCATTGGTCGAGTTCCCTCGACGATCTCTACTGATGTGGAGCCTAATCCAGCTCGAATTTCTTCCGCCAATCCTCTTTTTCCTGCCACTTCGGTTGATCCTCCCGGAACATTATGAAGTTATTAAACACAAGGCAATCCATCTCGGTTCGCATAAAACAGCGATACGCATCACTCGGCGTACACACGATCGGCTCGCCACGTACGTTAAAGCTCGTATTTACAAGTACCGCGCAGCCAGTGCGGCGCTCAAATGCCTCTAAAAGTCTATAAAATCCGGGATGACTTTGCTTATCCACGGTCTGCACTCGCGCCGAGTAGTCGACATGAGTAATCGCTGGGATATCTGACTTTGGAACATTTAATTTCGCGATACCAAAAAGCTGTTCCTGCTCGTCAGTCAACTGAACGCGCCTCGATTTTTGAACCGGCGCCACCAACAACATATACGGCGAATCCGAATCGAGCTCGAAGTACTGATTGACCTTCTCGCGCATCACCGCGGGAGCAAACGGCCTGAATGACTCTCGAAACTTAATCTTAAGATTCATCTTTGATTGCATCGTCTTTGACCGCGGGTCACCGATAATACTGCGATTACCTAAGGCGCGCGGCCCAAACTCCATTCGGCCCTGACACCACCCAATGACTTTCTCCTCAGCAAGCAACGCTGAGACCGTTTCAAAGAGCTCGTCTTCACCGAGCTCGCGAAATACCGCGCCGGAAGTCGCCAAATCACGCTGCACCTCTTCACGCGAAAATTGCGGTCCTAGCAGCGAGTTTTTCTGATAATCATGCGTGCCATCGGGAGTCCGCGGATTCTTGAGATAGCCGTACCACACACAAAGCGCCGCGCCGAGCGCGCCTCCCGCGTCGCCTGCAGCCGGCTGAATCCAAATATTCTTGAAAGGTCCTTCGCGAAGCACTCGACCATTGCCCACGCAATTAAGTGCCACACCGCCAGCAAGACAAAGGTTCGAAATGCCAGTTTCCTTATGTAAGAAGCGGCTTTGACGAAGCATACACTCTTCGGTAACTTCTTGAACTGATCGGGCGAGATCCATTTCGCGCTGCGTGAGCGCGCTTTCCGGCTTTCTTCGCGGGCCATCAAAGAGTTCCGCGAAACGATCATTGGTCATCGTTAGACCGGACATATAATTAAAATACTTCAAGTTGAGATGAAACGAGCCATCTTCTTTCAGATCGATTAAATTATCGAGGATCTGCTTTACGTACTTAGGCTGGCCGTAGGGCGCAAGTCCCATTACTTTATACTCACCGGAATTAACTTTGAATCCGGTAAAATAAGTAAACGCTGAATACAGCAACCCAAGTGAATGCGGGAAGTGAATTTCTTTTATCAGCGAGAACTCATTCCCTTTGCCCACACCGAGACTGTTGGTCGTCCACTCGCCGACGCCGTCTATCGTTAAAATCGCCGCATCCTTATAGGGCGAAGGATAAAAGGCACTCGCCGCGTGGCTTTGATGATGTTCAGTGAAAAGTATCTCGCCGTCAAACTGAAGCTCGTTTTTAATGGTATCCGGTATCCAGAGCTTTTCTTTAAGCCAAAGCGGTAATGCCTTCGCATATGACGTGAAACCCTTAGGCGCCGTGGTAAGGTATGAATTCAAAATTCGCTCGAATTTAAGCAGCGGCTTATCGTAAAAAGCTACGTAATCGATATCCTTGACCGTAAGCTTTTGCGAGCTTAGGCAGTACTCCGAAGCCTTTCGCGGAAAGTTAAAATCATGCTTTTTGCGGGTAAATCGTTCCTCCTGCGCCGCCGCGACGATTTCACCGTCACGTACGAGGCAGGCTGCGGAATCGTGATAGAAGGCTGATATTCCAAGGATGTTCATTGATTTGCCGACGATTCTCAAAATTAGTATAAAGCCTGACAATGGTAATGTATTCATAGGCCCGTCGTCAACAAAAGCAAAGGATTGTGCAACAGCCTCGAAAACAGAAGATCTCAGCTACCGTGATATGCTTTAATGAGGAGCAGAAGATCGAACGCTGCCTTAAGAGCCTTGCGTTCTGTGACGAAATCGTCGTTATCGATAGTGGCTCTACCGACAACACCGTCGCGCTCGCAAAGGCCCTCGCCTCAAAAGTTATTCATCAAAGTTGGCTCGGCTACGTGCAGCAGAAACAATTCTCATTTGATTCGTGCACTCATGATTGGGCCCTTAGCATTGATGCGGACGAGGTTATAACGCCTGAGCTTGCCGAAGAGATCATTGGTGCGATTAATAATGAGGCCAATCAGGATATCGTTGCCTATGAGCTAAATCGAGTAGTTTATTTTCTCGGAAAATTTTGGCGCAAGGGCGGATGGTATCCCGAATATCGTTTACGCCTTGCACGACGAAGTAAAGTTCGTTGGGGTGGCCGAAACCCGCATGACAAAATAATCGTCAATGGGCAGTACAAACGACTTTCGGGCGAGCTGCATCATTTCTCCTACGATAATTTCTTCGGACAGGTGCAATCACTCAATAACTTTTCGAGTGTCGCGGCAAATGAAAAAGTGAAAGAAGGCGCTCGGGCCTCGATAATAAATATTATTCTTAACCCTTGCGCGCGATTTATTAAATTCTACTTGATCCGAAAAGGGTACCGCGAAGGACTTCCAGGATTTATCGTTGCGTTAGTAGAGGCATTTTCTGTGTTCCTTAAGTATAGCAAGATTGCCGAGCTGCAACTTTATTCATACGATCTCGAGAAAAACCGCCGGAACTCCAAAATACTGGCTACCTCCGACCAACGTCCTTCGGCTCCAGTCGATCACTCGCGCGCCGATATCGCATAGGGTGACGACCACCGCCCTCTGCTACTCATATTGATTGAGCCTCGCGGCTGCTGCAATAATGCTCGCGTATGCCGCGCTGCACTCGAGACTTCGCTGTTTACTTACTTCTTGCCATCTTTTGCTTCTCTCATATTCATCAGGGCAGTCTCGCCGTCGATGCAATTCGATACAGCTCGATTTCTTGGCAAATACTGGAGACCGGTGACTGGATACATCTTATCGATAGCTACTCCGGTGCGCCGTATGCGAATAAACCGCCGCTGCTATTTTGGCTGCTTGCCCTTACTTTTAAGTTGGTCGGATACAGCACATTTTCGGCTAAGCTAATCCCCAGTATCTTCACATTTCTCGCAGTGCTCTTGCTGTATCGGGTCACGCTTCGCTTCGGAACCGTTGCGGCGCTGTGGGCAGTGTTACTTTTTCTCTTCAATCGAAGCTTCATGCGCGAAATCAATGATGTCGGATTTGACGGAATGGCGGCCCTTGGAATCGTTATAATCATTAGATCTTTTATGGACCTTGTCGATTCCAAGTTAAAATATCAATTTAGCGAAGGTTTTGTGTGTGCGCTTGGAATCTTTCTCGTCGCGCAGAGCAAACCACCTTACCTTCTTTTTATGGTGGTTCCGGCTCTCTATTTGCTGTACCGCGAGAAAGCTCTTATTTTCGCGCACTTTCGATTTTCCTTCCTGGCCGGAGCGATACTCCCTTTGTTTTTAGCGATAAGTTGGTTTGTCTATGCCGGCGCGAGTTATCGAGATGCCGCCTACAGCAACCAGGTGGGTAAGTCTTTGATGTATGACAATGGCTGGCTCGATAACCTGCTAACCTGGTTTCATTCGTATTTCGTGACGACGGCGCCAGCGTCATGGGCTGCGCTTGCAGCACTATGCACTCTTGCACGGCGACGAGCATTATTCTCAAAAATCGGTACCCGCGAGCGTTTTCTCTTGCTCTGGTTCGCTCAGACTGCGCTTATCGTTTTGTTTGTGGCGTGCCGACCACGATATCTTTGGGTGACACTGCTGCCAGGCGTGCTTTTGGGAGCTATATATTTACAGGACGTCCTGCCACGGGTCGGAGAAAAGGGGCTGCGAAATATTTGCTTCGCAATTTCGAGCATTATTGTTATCGCTCTCTTGTCAGGGGTTCAATTTCACAAGACAAACCAAGTAATAACTGCACTTCGCAGCGTCGAACGTGAGCTAAAGACTTCGCGATCAATCCGTGAAGTTTGTTTTGATCACCCTGAGAGTGCGATTAAGGGTGAGAGATATCGGCGAGAAACAAAGTTGCTGGTTAAGTTAGAGACCGGGCGCGATGTTCGCTTCGTTTCATCTTCTGACGCATGGTCAAGCCGAGGACCGCTTCTTGCGAACATGGCGTGTAACAGACGACTCTTAGAGTATGGTTTTCAAAGTCGCCCGGCAGAGACTAAAAATATGTTCATCGCCGAGGCTCCGCAGCCCTAACCTGGACTTCTCTCACAGGTTTCTACTCAATTAATCTCGCTTTCCTGGTAGGGAACTTCATCGGGCAATCCCTGGGTAGCGACAATCTTATTGAGGCCATCAAGAGCCGCCGTACGATATGCTTGAGAGAGCGTCGGGTAGTTAAAAACGAGCTGACTCAAGGTGTCGATGCCACCCTCGAAGCCCATTACTGCCTGACCTATATGCACCAGTTCGGCGGCAGATTCGCCAATAATGTGAATCCCCAATATCTGGAGCGTGCCACGGTGGAACAGTATCTTTAAGACACCGCTTGTCTCACCAATTATCTTTCCGCGCTCTATCTCGTCAAAACGAGCGATGCCTACCTCATATGGTACTTTTGCTTTACTAAGCTCGGCTTCGGTCTTTCCGACCATGGCGATCTCGGGAATAGTATAAATACCGTAGGGCAGTGGAAGATCGAATCCGCGGTCATGTAAGCCAAATGCGTGACAGGCCGCGCGTCTACCCTGTTCGAGCGAGGTCGAGGCCAGCGATGGGGCGCCAATGATATCGCCAACCGCATAGACATTTGGTACAGCCGTCTGATAGTGCTCATTGACGGAAACAAGTCCACGCTCGTTGGACTTTATGCCCAGGGATCCAAGATGTAACTTCTCGACATTACCGACCCGCCCGGCCGATACCAGCAATGCATCGGTCACTAATCGTTTTCCACTTTCAAGGTAGGTAATCGCTCGGCCATCGGGCGACCGGGCGCAGCGTACGACCTTGTCATTAACGATGAGTGAAACTTTCTGCTCACGAAGCTTGTAGGCAAGGCAGTCGACAAGCTCTTGATCGACAAAGCCCAGAATGCCGCCGCGCGCCTCAACGATAGTGACCTTAATTCCAACGGCCGCACACATTGAACCATATTCGCACCCAATGACACCACCTCCGACAACACTCAACGTGCGTGGAAGCTGTTTCATGTGCAGAATGGAGTCACTATCAAGGATTACCTCACCGTCGAATTCGAATCCTGGCGGACGCCAGGGTCGAGTACCGGTCGCAATACAGATAAACTCAGTAGTAAGCTGCTGCTCTTTCTTTGCCATCGAGACTTTTACGGTGTGCGCATCTACAAGCGAGCCGAAGCCGTGAAATATTTCGACATTGTTTCGAATGAGCTGCGAGCGCATGGTTTGCTCGATATCGTTGACGATACTGTCGGTGCGGCTTGTGAGATCTTGCATCTCGATATGGTGCTTTACACGGTAGGCGTCCCCGTAGTGGCTGCGTTCGCGATAGCCCGAAAGATGCAGTATCGCCTCGCGGAAGGATTTGCTAGGGATAGTGCCGTCATGCAGGCACACTCCTCCGACTTTGCTTTGAGAATCAATGATCGCCACCCGCTTTCCTAGTTTAGCCGCCTGAATAGCAGCCTTCTGGCCACCAGGGCCGGAACCGATCACCACAAGATTGAAGTCATAAGTTGAGCTCATGAATTGAGTATCGGTAGTCGCACGATTCAATCTTAGGGATGATTACAAAACAGAGGTTGGTCGTACTGGTCGAAAATCTTTGTTAGTCTATTTGAGGACTTACTATAACCGTACGTAACTTTTGAGGTGAAAGTTATTGGTGTTTCCCGTGCATCTGCACATGCGCGTAAACGTTCCTGTTCCCGAATCTTTTCGTGAAGGGGGCCGTTTACCGGCAGGTGCACGTTCACGGGAAACCCACACGTAAGAGTAGTTACAACGCTACATAAAAATGCTCTGACGGTGCCTCCACGCTTCTTGAACCATCACTTGCCAAACGTTTGCTCACTGACCGCATTCCTGAGTAGACCCCAATCATCATTTCGCAGTAATCTGCGGACATGCCAGAAAGAGTCCGAGCTTATTCCCCGGCCACTGTCGCCAATGTCTGCTGTGCGTTCGACGCTCTCGGCTTCGCCCTGACTGCGCCTGGCGACGAGGTAGTAGTCCAGCGAAGCCCCACTGCTGGCGTCACCATTTCTAAAATTGCAGGGGACCAGGGGCGACTTACCAAGGATCCCCATAAAAATGCGGCGACTATAGGTATTATCGCACTACTTGCGCATCTTGGTGAGGAAATTGGTATTTCGGTGGAACTAGTAAAGAAGATGCCACTGGGAAGTGGAATGGGATCAAGCGCTGCAAGCGCCGCGGCTGGTGTCGTCGCCGTAAATGCGCTGCTTGGCTCGCCACTTTCAAAGAGAGAGCTGGTGCGCTTCGCAATGGAATCTGAACGGGTCATTACCGGGGCGGCACACGCGGACAACGTAGCACCGGCAATACTTGGCGGCTTCGTACTTGTTCGAAGTAACGATCCCCTGGATCTCGTGGAGATTCCTTCACCACCCGAACTTTTCTGTGCACTGGTGCATCCCTACTACGAAGTGAACACCGCGGATGCGCGTAAGATCTTGCGAAGACACGTCGAACTCGGCGATGCCGCAGCGCAGTGGGCGAATGTTGGCGCTCTCGTTGCCGGCCTCCTTCGATCAGACTATGACTTAATTTCTCGATCGCTTATCGATAGAATTATTGAGCCTCAGCGGTCGGTGTTGATACCGGGGTTTGATCAAGCCAAGGCGGCCGCGCTTCGAGATGGAGCCCTCGGTTTTGGCCTCTCCGGATCGGGGCCATCTGTTTTTGCGCTTGCCAGGTCCTTTCAATCGGTAAGTCAGATTGCCGAAGCGATTAATCGCGCGTTTCAAGACGTTCAAATTAAAAGTGATGTATATCTAGGCCCGATAAATTCCACCGGTACGGTCCTCAGTAAAGAAGAGCCACTACCGTGAATGCTCGGCGATACTTTAATTTGAACGATCCGGATGAGCATGTCGATCTGCAAGAGGCAGTGCTTCAAGGCCTCGGACGAAGGCGTGGGCTTTTCTTCCCGGCTGTAATCCCAACAGTAGCGCTCACGCCGAATAGCACTCTTCTTGAAGTCGCTCGAATTGGAGCGCATGCACTTTTTGACGCTGACCTTCCCAAGCAAATAGTCGATAAGATTGTTGAGCAAGCATTTACCTTTGACGCACCCGTAGTCCCAATCGCCGAAGATTTGGCGGTACTCGAGCTGTTTCATGGACCAACGTTTGCCTTTAAGGATTTTGGAGCGCGCTTTTTGGCGGCACTTCTCGGATATTATGCCGAAGAGTTTCATCGGGAGATAACAGTACTGGTTGCAACATCCGGTGACACTGGAAGCGCTGTTGCACAGAGTTTCCTCGGTCAATCCGGCATCCGCGTGATCCTTCTCTATCCTTCAGGGAGAGTTAGCCACCTTCAGGAGCAGCAACTAACCACGGCCGGACAAAATGTGCATGCCATCGAAGTGCTGGGATCGTTTGATGATTGTCAGCGTATGGTCAAAGACGCATTCGCCGACAAAAGCCTTACCAAGCAAATTTTACTTACCTCCGCCAATTCAATAAATCTTGCGCGGCTCTTACCACAAGCATTTTACTATCTATACGCAAGCGTGTGTTCCGAGATTCGTCAGCCTCTCGGCGTAGTGGTGCCATCCGGGAATTTAGGAAATCTCTGCGCCGGATTGATTGCGCAAAGAATGGGTGCGCCAATTAAGAAATTTATCGCTGCTACCAACTTAAATTCAGTAGTGCCGGAATTCTTATCCGGTGAACCGTATTCGCCGCGCGCGTCGATTGCTACACTTTCCAACGCCATGGACGTAGGCGATCCGAGTAATTTTCCGCGCTTACTCGCACTTTTTGCCAACGACCCGCAAAAGCTTCGCCATGAACTTTGCGGGGTAAGCATTAGTGAGGCCGAGACAATTTCAGCTTTAAGAGAGTGCTATCGGCGCAATTCATATCTCCCCGACCCGCATTGCGCAGTAGGGCTTGCCGCTTGGGAAAAATTTAAGCAGCAGAATAGAGATTTTTTCGGTCTTGTATTGGCAACTGCGCACCCTGGAAAGTTCTTTGATGTGATTAAAGCGAGAGCCGGAATAGAGGTAACAATACCGGCTGCTTTGGACGCATATTTAAGGCGGCAAAGGCGATCCGAGACGCTTGCTCCAGAGTCATCGAAACTGATCGAGTATCTGCAAGCTACCCATTAGGGAACTTCTGCAGAATTAGGGAACCTCTGAAAAACTAGGTGTTTTGGATTTGCTGGAGTTTCGGATGAGATTTGCGAGAAATCAGGTCGGGAAAAACGCAGGAATAGCAGGGCTATTTCGAGTATTTTCCCGACCTGATTTCTCGCAAAGATCGCCGAAAGGCCAGCGAAGACGAAATACATAGTTTTTCAGAGGTTCCTTAGCCTGGACTGCTGACAGCTTCCAGACTCACCCCGTCTCGTACTCCAAAATCCGTGCGCGCATCAAGTTCGCGGTCAAGCGTCCGAATTCTCTCCATTTCAGCAAAAGCAATTGCATGCGCCTGTTTTGAAGTGAGATCGGGGTGGACAAGCAGGGCCTGCCGCACTGCCTCGGGTATTCTCTGATAGTTTCGTCGCGCATGTTCGGCATGCTCGAGTTCGTGAGCGAGCAGATTGTGCATCATGCGGTTCCAGCTCTCAATCACCCGAGGATTGGTACCTTTTGGCGGATCCCAACTTGGAACGCGCATGTGAACCCAATAGTCAGAGCTGATTTCTCTAATCTTGTGGATTCCGCGCGGCGTCGGCCAGTGCCAGGTAATTTTCCAATCGGTATAGGCGAAGCGTCGCTTGCCCCAGGGATCGGTAGGCCCATTACTAAGCAGCGACGTATGCAGCTCCGCGATAGTTGCGCCATGTACAGGATAAAACTCAATATGAAGGTTATCGCCGTATTCCGGAAATGGCTGCCTTACCAGGGAGGTGTCTTTCAAAAACTGCATCGATGCGCCGGTACCAAGCGCGGCAAAAAACAAATATATAGCGAATATTCTGTTCACTGAATCAGAAATTCGGTGAAATAGATATTAACAATCGGCCCCTCTTCCATGCCGCTCGCCTCATTAATTGCCTCTATCAGTTCTTCCTTGAGCCGATCTTTTCCATCAGGACTCAAAAGTTCGTCGGTTTTTTTGGAAGAGAGCACTTTTATGATCGCATCTCGAATCATTGGCTCGCGCTTACCGAGATGACCTGGGAATCCACCTTCACCGCCACCACCTTCACCTCCTCCACCTGAGGCTCCGCCGCCGTGACCACCACCTTCTCCACCCGCATGGGCGTCAGCCTTGGCAAGGATTTCCGGATCATACTCAACCAGCAGACTCACTTTTAGAAACGCGGTGCTCTCGGACAAGTTCACGATTACCGCTGAAACTGGGAATGTGGCATAGACTTTCGGCTTCTCCACCTCTTGCTCGGCACTAGCCTCTTTCTTCCCGCCCATCATCATCGCTGCGCCGCCGCCGACCAGTCCGAGCACAACTACTGCAGCAATTATGATAATTAGCTTTTTCTTGCTTTTGGGCGCCGCAGCTGCTTCGCCTTCTTTCCCCTCTTTCTTCTCTTCCGACATAGCTTGATATCCTCGGCCCCATGGACCGCAAAAAAGCGCAGATTTACAAAGTCTTTAGATTGATAGCGCGGAGTCACCGATTCGAACTTGTAGGGGGATCCAAGACTGGCTATATAATGGCGTTTTGTGCGATGTCGATTATATTTTAGATAGCCGCGCTGCCAGAAGAATAAATGCGGTATCGACACGCAATACCCTCTTTCCAAGAGAGACCCCGTGAAATCCTGAGTCGAAAAAACTTTTTAGCTCGATATCACTCCAGCCCTTTTCGGGTCCAACAGCAAAGAAACTCCGAGCATTTTCCAAATTATCACTCGATGATGGCAGAAGTACTTGCGCTTTCGGATCAGCAACGACTCCCTGCGCACCGCGCAAATCTCGTCCACGGATTGCCTCGATACAATCAGAAAAACGCTGATACACAAATACTTTGGGAACGTGACATGACCCCGACTGTTCTATTCCTGTGATGCACTCTTTAACAATCGCGCTTTGTTCCAAGACCTTTGATTGGAGATAGCTTTTGTCGGTCTTCTCAGCACGGGTAATGTGGATCTCTTGAATGCCGAGCATCGCGCTTTGGAAAATAATTCGCCGCATCGTCGGAGGCCTCGATACCGCGACAATGCCAAAAAGCGAGTTGGGAACGAGCACCTCTCCCACATCAATCGATAGTCGAACCAAATCCGAAGTACACTCTACGACAAGGGCCTTACCGCGCCTGCCTGCGGCAAGCAGTACGCACTGAATTGTCTCGCCCTGTCTAAGGTCGTGCGCGCGACGCACAGACTCAAAACGATCATGCCGAAAGCAGACTTCGTGCTGCCCCGGGCTCCACTCATTTTCAAAAATAGCAAGGAAGTTCAAGGTATGCCCTCACACGCAGTCTTGAGGACAGCTCGAAGAGCTCTCCTCACATGGGCAGCCCTCAGATTGGCATACGATCTCTTGGCATGATCCATCCCCGCAGAGATCACGACATATTCCAGAAAGCGGCTTCAATTCAGCTTTTCCGGGAGCTTTCGGAGTCTCTGCCGCGATCGGTTTGTCGGTCTCAACATCAATAGGTGTTTCTTCTGCAGCGTGCGCTCGAACACTCAGCACGCTTAAAGTGAAAAGTGCCGACGAAAATAGTACTCGCGCGAATAATCTCATACTTTCACCCCTCCATCGAAGTCACTACGAAGTTCAGTTAAGCTCAAATTATTGCGCAAAAGGTAATACGCGCCGATCCCAACTACAATTAAATATTGCACGACATGACTTACTATTGAATAGGCAACTGCTTTGTCGCTTGGCAGACTCAACAGCGCAAAGGCCGCGACACAACCGGTCTGATAAACCCCCACAAAACCGGGTGCGCTCGGCATCGCCACTGCTAACGCCACAATCACGCCCGTCGTAACCGCGGCCATTACCGAAGGCTCTAAGTGAAACATCGGCAGAAAATAGTAGAACTGTGCGAACGTGGTCAGCCATACAAGAAGTGTCAAACCCACAATCAACGCAAGCCGACCTCGCGCAGTCAACACCGCGGCTCCACGCACAAAATCCAGCGCCAGGGGCGCGGCAAACTTTTGAATTATCGAGGGAAGATACGCTAACACGGCCTGAATAAACTTTTCGGTAAATTTCGGCGCAAACGAGCAGAGCAACATCACCGCAAAGATTCCTAGAGCAACCGCACCGAAAAACACTGCCCCTTTCAAAAGAAGCGCCGGGACTTCCGGCACAAAGAACATCACCATAAAAAACGAAAGCAGCACCATCGCCAAATCGAAAAAGCGCTCGATCAACACTGAAGCGAATCCCACCGAGAAGCGATGCGAAGATTGCCGGGCAAGAAGCGCTGGTCTTACAATCTCGCCGGCGCGCATTGGAAGCAAAAATGTAGCCAAGTTGGCTATCATGAAAATCCCATACAGTTTCATCGTCGGCACGGGTTCTGAAGCCGGCAAAAGATAGTGCCAACGCAACGCTCGTAAATACAGATTGAGCAGTGTCGCTATTACCACGGGCACAAAATACCAGGGTTCGGCCCGTCTCATTTCGCGGAAAACATCGCCCCATGGTACCATCACTAACATGACAACAATGATGGCAACGCTTACCACAACACCGAGCCACGCCGACAATTTCTTCTTCGCCATATTTTCAGACATTTAACAACACTCCTGGTGACGCTGATGCCTCCAAGGGCATGTAAGTTCTCGCGGCTTCTCGCGGTCTTCTAGCCACCCCGATAGCTCGCGCCGAACGATCCGCGCCATTCCCGCTATCCAAGAATCGCGGTCGTTCAAACATGGCACGAGAACAAGATCCTTACCACCTGACTCGATAAAGAGCTTTCGGCCCTCGTGGCCAATTTCGTCAATAGTCTCGAGACAGTCCGCCGTAAAACCGGGGCACGCCACGGCGATCGTGCCAATACCCTCCTTGGCCATTTGACTTAGTGTTATATCCGTATAGGGCCTCAACCAAGGCTTGCTTCCGAATCTCGATTGAAAAGTCTGCACAATTTTATCCGGTGGCAGCTTTATGCTCGCCCGTAGCTCTTCGGTAGTTTCTGTACACATACAGCAGTACGGATCGCCCTTTTCGACGTACTCTTCAGGCACCCCATGATAGGAAATAATGACCTTTTCGACATCAGGGCGCTCTTGCAGCACAGCGCTGATGCACTCGGAAAGAGGCTGGAGATAGGCCGGATCATTGAAATAAGGAGCAACAACACGCAATGTCGGCACCGAACGCTTGGTAAGGAGATGCGAAAATACTGCGTCATAGGTCGAAGCAGTTGTCGCCGCGGCATACTGCGGATACATCGGGAAGAGCAGAATTCTGTCGCATCCTTTATCGATAAGCTGATCGAGTGCCGACTGAAGCGATGGCCTGCCATAACGCATGCCGAAACACACCTCTATATCGGGATTATCCGCGCGAAGGGTTCGTTCAAGCTTATCGCGGCAGCTCGCGGTAGTTTTAAGAAGTGGTGAGCCTGTATCGGTCCAAATCCTTGCATAGAGCGCCGCTGATTTCTTGGGGCGTGTTCGCAAAATAATTCCGTGAAGAATACACCACCATAGCACTCGTGGGACTTCAATGACTCTACGATCCCAGAGAAATTCCGCGAGGTAACGTCGAAGTGCCGACGCAGTCGGCGCATCGGGAGTTCCCAGTTGTGCGAGAAGTACCCCTACTTTCCCTTTATTTCTTCTACATTCAAGACTCATCGCATCTACCATGCAGTATGTATTCGATCCGGTACTCCGACTCCACCACGATCTGCCCCGCAAAATGACAGCCCCGGGAGCCGCGCTTCAAGCTGCTGCATCCCTTCTTCAATACGGTGGTGCCCAATCTCATATTGAGGTATCGCACGGGGCCAACGCTGAAGCGCAAGCACTCCTTGATCTTCAATGACAATCTGCAGAGTGCTCTTCAATTCAGCTTTTAGGGAGGAAACTATTTGCTGATCGCTTAGCGCGAGAACATCCTCGCGATTTATTCCCCCTATGCATGCGGTGAGGAGGTGCGATCCTTCAGGGGCAAGGTGAGGAAATAATTGAGAATTAAACATTACGCCAAGAAGCGCGCTGGGACGTCCTGGCGGAAAGAGAACACCAAAGCCCCGCTCTGGGAGCTTTGTGGTGTGAGCAACGCGAACATGCAGCATCATTAGTGGCGCACTGCGCATTTTTTCTAGCTCAGCTTTAAGACCCGCGCACTGCTCGGGCAGATAGCTTGCGCTTGAAGTGCCTGAAGTACAGACGCTTAATTTCTCTGCTTTGAAAGTTTCTCCCGAGCTATCGACAACTTGAAAAGTTCCGTCATTCTCAAAACTGACACCCCGTACCGACTGCGGACGTACTGTTAAGTTTTCTCCGCAGCGCTCCCTCAGCCGCTCAATCAGGCTCGACATGCCACCGCGCAGCACGAATATTTTCCGCGCGCCTTTTGATTTTCGATAGCCCAGCAACGTTCCATCAGAACGGAGATGTTCCCACAACAGCGGGAAAAGTGAGCGTGCGCTTAACTTTGAAATGTCTCCGCCGAATATTCCCTGAAGTGCCGGCTCGAGGAGCGCTTTTACAGCATGTCGGCCCAGAATTCTGCTGAAAAATTGCTCAACACTTTCGTCGTCGGCACGCGGTGCGAATCTCCCACGGCTTAAAACGCCAAGAACGAGCGAAAGGCTATCGGCCTTGCGGAAAAGCGGAGAGAGAAACAACCCAAGGGGCGAACGGCTAACCGCGCGAGGTGCATTTTCATACCATACATACTGCCGAAAACGCTCAATCGCCGGATAGACGATCTGGGATTCGAGTTCTAGTGTGCGGAGAAGCTCTTCGATTCGCGGCTTTAACACAAGCACCGCGGGCCCCTGCTCTATAATGAAACCCTTTTCATGTCGGGTGCGAATGACGCCGCCGAGGGCACCCGGCTCGAAAAGCCTCACTTTGTTCCCCTGTGCACAAAGTTTATAAGCTCGAGTAAGACCGCTTACTCCACCACCAATAATAATGTGTTCCTTGGTCACTGCTCCCTCGAACAAGTCTCGTATCTGCCCATAAATCCCAGGTATTCTTCCCCTAACTCTGTGACCTCTGTGTCTCCGTGGTTTAAATACCTTAAAACCACAGAGACACAGAGGTCACAGAGTAGCGGAAAAAGCTACCCACACTTAATAAGTAGGTACATTAATTAAAGTTAACCTACTCAAATCCTTGATTTTTTAAAAGTCAGCGTAGCGGGTTCTATGCAAAATAACTTTAAACGCCGAGCCTTTAGGAGTTTTGAAAATAAGACGATACGATAATTGGAGCCTGTAGAACAGCTGTTCATTCTAGAGTGATGCCTAAGTGGATATTGCGTCTTATTGAATAGCACGTGGCACCGAGGGGAGCTTTTGCTGGGGTCGTTCAATTAAATTTTTCGTCCTGTTACGTTGATCTGACGGCCCAAAGCAGATTTTACATTCCCGAATAAAGGTTTTGGATTTTTGACGCAGGCTGGGTTTTGCAAGCAATGATTCCAAAGAGGTTTGAGAACAAGAATTACTACGAGATTCTTGGCATAAATCAGGATGCTACACGTGACGAGATCGCGAAAACCTACCGCGACCTTTGCCGAATCTACCATCCTGATTCAAACTATTACGCCGATATCATCGACGATCCGCCAAACGAAGAGCATATGGCGATATTCAGGATGATTACCGACGCATATAATGTGCTTATCGATGAAGAGGCACGCGCAAAATACAACGATGAGCTGTTTTACAAGAGTCACCGCCGATTGACACAGGTCACCGCGGTTAACTTCGACACGTCGCACCCATCACTAAAAGGAGTTTCGAAGACGGGACGAGAGCAAGTCCTGAAAGTCGCGCCGCTCTTTGCGCAGGGAACGCCGGAGAGCCACTCTTTGCGGCTTAAGGCTGTAGAAAAAGATTGGGCCGAAAACGTTCCCTCGATATCCCAAATTATGCGTGCGCAGAGCCGCGCACCAAGCAAAGCGCTTGGGCCAATTCTTGGCGGTGTAATCTTTGGGCTGATAGTCGGAATAATCGCAATTTCGCTGGCGTTGTAATCTCTTACCATTTTAAAGACTTGGGATTATGCAAGAGCAGCCAATGTTCGTGCAGCAACCCTTTTTCGTGGTTGAAACAGCCGCAATAGGCCGCTCTTTCAACTGATATTGCAGTTTGTCGAAGAAATCCGCGATAGTAGTGCGATGATTCGGCTTCGAGTGATACTTCATGCGATTCTTGTATCCTCCACCCTGCTGTTTTTCGCGGCAACTTCAGCCACACCTCATGCTTTCGCCGAGGAGACTCGGCGAAGCCTCGCTGAGATTTATCAGCTCGCAATTGCGCAAAGTGAGAAAATCCAACAAGATCAACAATCCGTAAAGATCGCGGAAAGTATGTACCGCGAGACCTTTGCCGGGCTATTCCCCAATATTCATTTGTTTGCGACAGAGCGGATTCGAAGCAGCAAGAGCTACGGCTCAAGTTCTTCGAATGCAAACGCAAGTTCCAATGATCCAAATTCACCTGAAAACGGTGGGCGCAGCTCTCGAGAGCCGCGCGAGTTTCAAAGCGGAATTAGTCTGCGTCAACCGCTCTTCACAGGATTTCGAGAAAGATACCAAACAAATGCGGCGAAAGCCGAAATAAACGCCGCCGAATACGATAGTCAGCGCAATAAGGAGCTTCTGTACCTCGATGTTGCTGAGATTTACCATCAAATTCAGCTCTATGAAGGTGATATGAGGATACTTGAGCCGGTACAAGATATCTTAGCAGAGCGGCTCGCTCAGATTGAACGATTTATCCAGCTGGGACGCTCGCGAAGCAGCGAGCTTCTGAGCATCGAAGCCGAAAGAGCCAAGGTAGTCTCGACGATTGAAAATACCCGTGGCGCTCGTGACTCCTCTTTGGAGTTACTCGCGTTTCTTATAGGAATTTCCGCGCAATCCATTTCGCTCGCTGAGGCCGCGCCGCTTTCGCCCTTGGAACCGCTCGAATACTATTTAGGGCGTGAAGCGAACCGCGCGGACATCTTGGCATTGACTCAACGTCAAAGTGCCCGTCAACTTGAGCGAGTGGTTGCTGAGCGAGAGCGCTGGCCGTATATCTCTCTTGAGGGGAATTATTATCCCTACGAAGATCCTGATCTTAATCGCGATTGGGATCTTCTCCTCCGTTTCGATATTCCAATTTTTGAAGGCGGCGCGATCTCCGCTCGTGTGAGCCGAAGTGAAGCCGAACTTCAAAAGCTAAACCTTGCTCTTGCCGAAGCTCGAAGGATCGCCGAGCGTGACGTGCGCACTTCATTTACGCGGTGTCGGGCTTCAGTTGCCCAGGTAGCTGCGCTTGAAAAGCAGGTTGAAGCCGCTAAGAGAAACCTTGATTCTCAAAGGCGCGACTACGAGCTTGGCGTGGTCAATAATCTTGACGTTCTCTCCGCAATCCGAGCCGTACAGGATGCTGCGCGCGACCTTCTTAGTGCCCAGGCAGCGGCGAGGATCTATCGTGCAGAACTACAAGTTGCGATAGGTGACATCTCATGAGGTCGCTTCCTGCGTTGGCGATTCAACGCCCTGTCTTCGCCTGGATGTTGATGCTGGGAATAATTCTTTTTGGCGCGATTAGCGTTCAAGAGCTCGGCATTTCTCAGATGCCCGACGTCGATTTTCCGGTCCTTTCAGTGCAAGCCACCTGGCAAGGGGCAGCACCAGAAGTCATGGAAGCCGAGATCGTCGACAAACTTGAGCAAGCAGTGGTTTCGATCCAGGGCATCCGCGAAATCTCCTCGACTATTCGCCAGGGACAGGCCAGTGTTAACATTGAATTTGAACTTAATCGGAACATCGACAGCGCGTTGCAGGAGGTACAATCAGCGGTCAGTCGAGTGCGCCTGCCGATTGATGTCGATCCACCAACGATCCAAAAAAGTAATCCTGAAGATCAGCCAATAATGTGGTTGGGAATCTCTTCGAATAAGCGAACTCTGCACGATCTTTTGGTCTATGTCGACCTTCATGTAAAGGATCGCTTTCAGATCCTCCCGGGTGTAGGCGAGGTGTTGCTTGGAGGATTTACTGAGCGAAACCTACGCATCTGGGTAAATAACGACAAACTAAAGGCTCATGAACTCACCATATTGGACATTCGCGATACCATAGAGAAACAGCACCTTGAGACTGCAGTTGGTCGCATTGAGAATAGAGATCAAGAGCTCAATCTACGGGTTATGGGAGAAGGCTTCACTCCCCAGGCGGTTGGTGAGATTCTAATTACTTCACGGGGTGGGCGACCAATTTACAGTCCCAGCGTGCGGCTGAAAGATGTGGCACGCATCGAGGATGGGCTCAACGATGTGCGCCGCGTGTCAAGAATTAACGGCACTCCGGGCATGGGTCTCGGAATAAAGAAACAGCGCGGCTCAAATGCCGTCGAGATTGGTGATCGTGTCCGTGCAATGATCTTGGAAGTTGAGAAGACGTTACCGCCTGACATCAGCATCGGCGTTAACTTCGATAGTACCGTGTTTATCCGCGAGTCGGTCGAAGAGACTGAGTTCACGCTGCTGCTATCAGCGCTCGCGACCGCGTTTGTGTGCTGGTTATTTCTCGGCTCTTGGCGCCCCACGGTCAATGTACTGCTTTCGATCCCCACTTCAATTGTTGGGAGTTTCGCGGTCATTTATTTCATGGGCTTTACCCTCAACTTCTTTACTATTTTGGGCCTCGCCCTTGCGATCGGTATTGTCGTCGACGACGCAATTATGGTGCTTGAGAATATTTACCGGCATCGATCCCTCGGAAAGGACAAAGTACTTGCCTCTCTGGAAGGAGCCGAAGAGATATTTTTCGCGGCGGTTGCCGCTTCTGTTGCGGTCATAGCGATTTTCCTTCCAGTTGCGTTCATGAAAGGAATTATTGGTAAGTTTTTCTTCCAATTTGGCGTGACTATAACTGCTGCGGTAGCACTTTCCCTTCTCGAAGCAGTAACACTTACGCCGATGCGTTGTTCACAGTTTCTTGAGGAAAAAGCACAGCAGAATCGTTTTGCGATATTTGTTGAGCAAGCATTCGAGAAACTCGCTGCGCTGTACCGATCGCTACTACAGATTTCACTGCGTCTGCGTTGGTTGGTAATCCTTGTAAGCCTAATAATCTTCAGCGGTTCACTGCTGTTTATTCGTACGCTACGTAAGGAGTTCATTCCTGCTCAAGACCAAAGTATGTTTTTGATGCGCCTGCAAACTCCCGTTGGCTCTTCGCTCGAGCGAACGAGCCAAATTGTTGGGCAGGTCGAAGAGTACATATTGAAGCAGCCAGAAGTGCGTCGGCTCTTCACGGCGATTGGCGGCCTTAGCGGCGGTGAGACCAATACTGCGATCGCATTTGTGTCGCTAAAACCTGTTAATGAACGCAGCATCTCGCAAGCTGACTTCATGGCAAACTCACGAAAGGCACTCGGCGCGATTGCCAATCTCAAAGTATTTGTACAAGATCTCTCGACCCGAGGGTTTACCGCGCAACGCGGATTCCCTATAGAATTTAATATTCGTGGTTCGGAGTGGGATCAGCTTGACGCTAAATCTCGCGAGATCGTAGCGAAACTTTCCGAGAGTGGACTCGCGATAGACGTCGATACAGATTACAGACTTGGTCAGCCGGAGGTGCAGGTACTGCCGCTGCGCGATGCTGCGGCTGCCCGTGGAGTGAATGTTCAAACAGTTACCGATACAATTGCGGCAGCGATTGGAGGGATTCGTCAGGGCAAGTTTACTCAGGAGGGGCGACGTTACGACGCGCGCATTAGACTAGAGGGAGAGGAGCGGCTTGCTCCCGAGAGCATTCTCGCGCTGCAGGTGCGAAACCAATTTGGAGAGCTTGTATCTTTATCCGAAGTGGTGACTATTACTACTGTGCCAACCCTTCAAACGATTACTCGTAAGAATCGAGAGCGCTCTGTCTCGATTTTTGCCAACGTAGCACCGGGAAAATCACAGGCGGAAGTGTTGGAAGCGGCTGAAAAAGTCAGCCGTGAGCTGCTTCCGGCGGGCTACTCTTTTCACTTAGGCGGTGGAGCACAAACGTTTATTGAATCTTTTCGGAGCCTTGCTTTCGTGCTCTGGCTTGGCGTCATTGTCGCCTATATGGTCCTTGCTTCACAGTTTAATAGCTACATTCATCCTTTCACCGTTCTCTTAGCTCTTCCATTCAGCCTCACCGGCGCGCTTGCTGCGCTCTACATTGCCGACCTTTCTATTAATCTCTACAGCATGATCGGAATAATTTTGCTTATGGGTATCGTGAAGAAAAATTCGATTTTGCTGGTTGAGTTTACCAATACCAAACGTGACCACGATGGGTTACCCCTCGACCAAGCCATTTTGGAAGCCGCTCCAATTCGGCTCCGGCCGATTCTCATGACTTCGCTTGCGACCATTGCCGCAGCGCTTCCGCCAGCATTGGCCGTGGGGCCTGGCGCAGAGAGCCGAATTCCGATGGCAGTAGCGGTAGTTGGTGGTGTTATCGTTTCTACTTTCTTTACGCTTTTTGTGATTCCTTGCGCGTATCGGGTTTTTGCGCGACTTGAAAGGCGTCCAGACCACAATTCAATCGAGTTAGGACGAAAGTCTGTATAAACTAGGATTAGAGTGCTACGTTCATTCCGTGTTTGGAATAGTTAAAAAATTGATCAATAACTGCCATTCCCCCAAAAAGCGCTCTTCTCCATCTTCCACCCCCCTGATGTCAGTTGCCGAGATGGAAGCAGCTCTTCCGCGCCCTCCCCCTGCAATAAACAACTCCATTTACACTCAGAAGTCCAGCGCCGAAGCATTTAAAAAAATTGCTCGGAGTGGCGACATTCAACAGATTCATGGCGCATATTTTTTTGGACGATTATTTCCCAGCGAACGAGCACTCTTAGTCGAGGCCGCTGAGAAGATAGGAGGAGATGCAGCGTGTCAGTTTTTCGCTGATGCGTTAACTCTAATTTACCGCACTCTCAAATTAATAGAAATTCTAAAAAAATATGATCCGATTGCGCTCTCTCCAGAAAAACGGGCCCAGCTCTATCGTGCATATAAACAAATGTATAAGGGTTCAAGGGAGCACGTTCAACAAGAAGTTGCCTTTTTTGGTATCGCGTGGCTTCGCCCAGAGGGTGGGATTGAAGACCTGAAGATAGGGCTTACGAGAAACTCAAAAGAAGCTTGTGATGGGCTAATTCGTTGGAGCGAGAAGCCCGAGGCACAACAAGCTCTGATAAATGCTTTAGTTGAAACTCGCGATCCTATCATTCAATCAAAGATTTTAGAATTTCTGAAAGACACGCGCTCTCCAGAGTATGAGCATTGTATTGATAGATTATTAACAAACAGATCTCAAACGGGTCGAAATTATGCGGTTAATGCACTGCAAGAAATGGGAGATCGGGGAGTAGAGAAACTAACAGCGCTATTAAAAGATCGCGATAGTGAGTTCCGGCGGTTAGTCGTGAAGACCCTCCATATGATGAAAGCACAAAGAGCGACCCCTGCGCTTGTGGATCTATTCTTCTCAATGAAAGGCCATCATGGTGTTTGCCACTATGAGCAGTGTGAGGTTTTAAAGGCCATAAAAGATCTCGGCAATTTTCAATCCGGGTGGGCACTTCTTGAAATGTTGCGTCCACAAGATACCGGAAGCGTGAATACTTGTGGTTTTAACGATGAGGCTGAAATTGGCGGCAATGTAGGCATAGTGCTTGCAGAAGTCAGCGCCGAGTTATGTGGAGCTCATGCTTTAGGCGTATTCTTGGATTATGCGTTACAATATAAGGCGATTGCTCGCTCTTCAGTTGCAGGCGCTACGCTTGTCTTACGCAGCAAAGCGCACGAGATTCAAGTAGGGGATTTACAAAAAGCTGCGATGCTTCCGGATATTACATGGATTGGATTTGACACAGACGTCTACTCGAACGCTACTATCCGAGATACGCTTAGCTGCAGTGAAATTCGATCGCTTGCTCTGCAAGAACTGCAGCGACGAATAAGATAAGCAAAGTTAAGTACGTAATGAGAGGTTCTTCGCCGAAGTCTAGGGCTTGGCGAATCCATTTTCATGGCGACGCCCGCGGTACGATACACCAAGTTTAGCTATCAGGGCAGGAAAGCCCTGGAAGCCAAGTACCATCGAGGTCAAAAATCATGCGAATGGTTACATTCTTTCAATGCACTCGCGCATTTTGTTGAGCGCGATATTCTGCAGCTGCCGAATCCTTTCACGGGTATAGCCTAAGCGCTGTCCGACCTGCTCAAGCGTCAACTCGCGCTCTCGTCGAAATCGAAGCGTTATAATCTCGCGCTCACGCGGATCGAGCGAATTCATCGCCAGCATCGCGTGAGCCTTTACCTCGCGGCGACTAATTTCATCTGCTGGCAACTCAATCGACGCATCAGCAACTATGTCCTCGACTCTCAATGGGTCAGACCAGTTCACACAGCTAATTGGAGCTTCCAACGAAACAACCTGTACCTCAGCTCCACGAATCGCCTGAATACGCTCCGGACTCATCTTAATCTCTCGCGAAAGCTCCCCAAGAGTCGGCATTCGGCCCAAGCGATTAAAGAGAGCTTGCTCGCCCCGGTAAAGCTTGCAGAGCTTCTCCACGAAATGTACTGAATGTCTAATTGTTCGACTCTGATTGGCGAGTGCCCGTCTCATCATGCTCTTTATCCACCAAGATGCATAGGTCGAGAACTTGGCTTTTCCCGGTTCAAATCGTTTCGCGGCAGTATCAAGCCCGATATTGCCTTCACTAATAAGGTCCAACAGCGGAAGCCCAAGACCTTCATAGTCACGCGCAATCTTTACAACTAGTCTTAGGTTTGCTTTCACAAGCGTTTCAATGGCGTCCAAACAACCGCGTTGAACCTCCTTAGCCAGCTGTTGTTCCACCTCCGGCGTAAGTAGCTTGTACTGGCCGATGTCCCGCAAATACCGATTTAAGCCAGTGCATTCTTCACCACGGTCTTTGGTAATTTCTGCTTCTGAAGTATCAACCTGTTCAGGTGCCTTGAGCGAGGCCATGTCTTCTCGTGCGGTAGGGAGATCCCACGAATTGAAGGAACGGCTTTGCTTAAGATATCGCCAGTTATGAGGCTCGTCATCCTCGTCAACGTGCACAGCACTTTTTGGACTTGGTGCCTCAGAAAACTCAAGGAGTTTCGTGCGATTCTTCTGCCTCGCGCTACGCTTTTCTGCTTTGCTACCTGTTACTACGCTTTCACCTACTCTTACTTTTCCGCCTCGAGCTACCGCAACTTCCTGCATTTTTCCAACTCCTCACCTATCTTGCGCGAGTGACAAATAGCAGCTGATCGTAGGGTGATCATATCGACCAATCAGCTCCGCTCCACTACGTACACCTAACCCGGAAACTAAGGAAGAGCGCGCGCAATAATTACCGAGCCTTTCTTTCCGCTTGCACACCCTGGTACGGCTTGTGTATCCTCAATCGTACGTTTAACCCATACTTTTTTTGCGGAACGCTATGCTTATCCGAATCATTCTGGCTGTTTTGATTTTTTTTGGAACTGCGTTGACTGGCACTGCTGATTCACTGTTAATTCAGGTAAAATCAGCGACACTTCGCGCCGAGCCCAAGTACTGGGCTGCTGAAGTCGGTACGCTGAGCAAAGGAATGACGGTTACAAAGCTGGGTGAGAACGAGGGCTGGTATCACGTTAAAGCGGCCTCGGGAAAAAACGGCTACGTGCATAGCTCCGCCGTTGTCGACCGAACAGTACTCGCTAAACTTACCGGAGCAAGCACGTCGGAAAAACCTTCGGCGAACGACATTAGCCTTGCGGGGAAAGGCTTTAATAAGACCATCGAATCACAATACGCCGCAAGCCGGCCCACGCTCAATTTCGCTGCAGTGAACGAAGTCGAACACTATACCGTCGCGAGCTCATCCGTACGAGGGTTTATGCGTGACGGGAAATTATTACAGTAAACGAGGCCACACACATGAAGAAGATAGCGATTCTCTTTTCACTAATTCCTTTCACGCTACTTACTATACTTAGCTGCTCACAGAATGAGTTTTCAAGGATTAGCTCGCAGATTCTTTCCAAAGCCGGAGTCCCGGGCTCGCAGCATGTGGGGACCGCACTTGAAGCCGGATCAAAAGTGGTGAAAGCCGCTGAAGGACTCACTGAGGAGCAGGAGTATTACCTAGGCCGCTCGGTTGCAGCGACCATTCTGTCCAGGTATTCACTGCTTCGCGATCCGGCACTTACTGAGTACGTCAACAGAGTCGGACGAGCAGTCGCAATGGTATCGGATAGGCCGGAAGTATTTTCAGGTTATCACTTTGCCGTGCTTAATTCTCAAGAGCTTAACGCCATATCTGCTCCGGCCGGGTTTGTTTTCATTACTAAAGGACTACTGAAGCGCATGCCTGACGAAGACGCTCTTGCCGCTGTGCTCGCCCATGAGGTCGCGCACGTCGTTAAGGGTCATGGTACAAGCGCGATTTCAAGTTCC
This sequence comes from uncultured Bdellovibrionales bacterium, assembly GCA_964510065.1. Taxonomy (GTDB): domain Bacteria; phylum Bdellovibrionota_C; class UBA2361; order UBA2361; family CAIXSY01; genus CAZEAC01. Next base: position 58,794 of record CAZEAC010000001.1, read on the forward strand.
AACCTTTCCGAAGCACTGCTTTTGATCGGAAAAGATGTCGCGGCTTCGCAGGGAGGAGCTCCTGTGAGTGCGCTTACCAGTGCCTTCGGAAATAGCGTTACTGATATAACCAATACGATCTTAGAAAATGGCTACAGCCGCAGCCAAGAATATGACGCCGATGAATATGCCGCCGAATTGCTCACTCGCGCCGGATACGATGCACACGCAATAATTACTATGCTAGAGGCAATTGAGAAAGGCGGCGCCTCAAAGGGTGGCTGGATGGATACTCATCCCAGCCCTTCTAAAAGAATCGACAATGTCGATGGCGATGTCCCGGAAAACGCCGATACTTCGCCTGGTAAAGCCGTTCGTGCCTCGCGCTTTAAGGCAGCGACTCGAACCTTAGGATAGGTTGAGCGACAACGTGGGCTGGTTCAATCAGCGAAGCAGCACAAAGAAGAAGATCTCTGGATTTATTCTAATTGTGCTCGCATTCTCTGTGCTTAGCGGAAAGCTGGTGTATTTCGAGCTCGGCAGAAACTTCGAGAACGATCTGTGGGATCTGCGAGTACGTGCCACTGCGGATGAGTCAAAAGTAGATCCGCGAATTAAGCTTGTGCTGCTCGATCAATTCTCACTTGATATGTTCGAGCATGAATACAAGCGACGCTGGCCGCTACCTCGCGATTTCTACTCCTTTGTGTTGAAGTTCCTTCAAAAGGGTGGCGCGAAGGTCGCGGCATTCGACATTCTCTTCACCGAAGCCGAGGAGCAGCTAAGCGCCACTGAAGATAGGCTCCTTGCTGAAGCTGCTCAAGGTACGGTACCAACGGTTTCATCGGTAGTACCAAGCAGCTCAAGTGGGAACTCCGACCAGGGCTTCACGCTCTTTTCCAAACGCATTTCAGAGCTAAACGCGACATTTAAGTATTCGGATAAGTACCTTAGCTCCGCTGCGATTCGCAATTACTCCTCTATCGAGCTTCCTGTGAGCGAGCTCATCAATGCAAGCAGGACTTTTGGGAGCGTCCGCGAAGATCCTGATAGTGACGCGGTCTTTAGACATTACTCTCCCGGCGTATTTGTAAAAGGAGTGCCCGTTCTGAGTATGGCATTCGCGACACTCCTTGCCGGGGCAAAAGACGCTCAGGAATTGGCCACCTTGGGCGTGGATCAGTTCCTTGACTCCGACGGACGCCTTGCGCTCAAGTTCTTTGGCCCGTCGGGGAGTTATAAGAGCTATTCACTTTTCAAGCTCGTAAGTAGTTGGGCCGAGATTGACCAGGGCAAGAAGCCAGAGGTCAGTCCGGAGGAGTTTCGCGATAGCTACGTACTGATTGGATACTCCGCTCCTGGACTTTTGGATCTGCGTCCGACACCGCTTGACGAGAAATCTCCTGGTGTCGAAATTCATGCGACCGCACTTGATAATTTGCTTCACCGCCAGTTCATTAAGAAATCTTCGAAGGTCTTTGACATCGTACTGGCAAGTTTCTTTATTTTCGCCGCTACCGCCATCGTGCTTTTCCTTTCACGAGTATGGGTACAGGTATTCTCGCTGCTCGCACTGCTTGCGCTGTTCGTCGGGAGCGGGCTTTATTTCGCCTACAATAATACCTGGATTCAAATGTTCGGCCCCTTCGTGGGTATTGTATTGAGCACGCTCAGCGCCTTCATTCTTCTCTATGCGCTTGAGGGTCGGCAGCGACGATTCTTGAAAGAGGCCTTTCGTCACTATGTAAGCCCGGACGTGATCGAAAGAATTATCGAGGAACCCTCGGCGCTTTCTCTGGGAGGAGAACGCCGTGAGCTCTCAATTTTTTTCAGCGATCTTGAGGGATTCACCACTATTTCCGAGAGACTTGAGGCCACACAGCTTGTGCCACTTCTGAATATTTTTCTCTCATCGATGACCGATGTGCTTACAAGGTCAGGCGGCACCCTTGATAAGTATGTAGGCGATGCGATCATTGCCTTTTGGAACGCGCCAGTTCCAGTGCGCGATCATCCACTGCTTGCGGTACGCGCTGCAATTGAGTGTCAAAGGCGGCTCCAAGAGCTTCGCCCGGATCTAGAACGCAGCTACGGCGTGACCCTCAAAATGCGGGTCGGAGTGCATACCGGAGTGGTAAATGTAGGAAATTTTGGTTCGAATCTGCGTTTCAACTACACGATGATTGGTGACGCGGCGAACCTGGCCTCTCGGCTTGAAGGCGCTAATAAGCACTTTGGGACTGAAACACTTCTTTCGGGAGTTACTTATGAAAAGGTAAAAAACGATATTCCCTGCCGAAAAGTCGGCGATCTTATCGTGCTCGGTCGTAATGAAGCGGTGAGCGCGTATGAGCCACTTGCAAACTGGCGCGGCTATGATCAAGGAAAGCTTGAGCAATATCAACATGCGCTAGCGCTCTTCGAACAAAAAGAGCTGGACCAAGCGCTGCGATTGTTTGAATCATTACACGGCGATCCGGTTTCAGAAACGTATATCAACCGGATCCGAACCGAACGCGCGGGCGATCTTCAAAATTGGTCAGCAATTTGGCGGCTAGGAGTAAAATAAGAACCCTGACGGAAAGGGAATTTAACTCACTTACACCAAATCCCTATTCACCGATTCATATTCGCCAAGTAGTTTAAAAAAAGTTGTCTGCTCCTTGAGCTCTTCAAGAAGTAACCCAGGATCCGAATGTACTTCGAAGTCGAGATAAAAAAGATACTCAAATGGTTTGGCGGCAATTGGCCGTGATTCAATCTTGGTAAGGTTCGCCTTTGCGCCAGTCACTAACGTCAGAAGCGCCAAAAGGCTCCCCGCCTTATGTGGCAGTGAAAATATCACGGAACATTTACGTCTCCCTGTCGGAGCATTTCGACTGCGGCTCAGTACCACAAAACGGGTGAAGTTATTCGGTGCATTTTCTATATTCGCCTGAACTACTTTCAACCCATATAGCGCTGCCGACTCAACACTCCCTATCGCCGCGCAGTCTCGAGCCTTGAGCGCGGCGACACGCTTTGCCGCAGTCCCGGTATCATTTATTGCGATCTTTTCCAAATTAGGAAACTTTTCTAGGAAGCGCGAACATTGCTCAAGCGCTTTCGCGTGCGAAAACACCTGGGCGAGCTTGGAAAGATCGTGTGGACCTGGCTCTGCCATAAGCAAGCAATGTTCGATACGCAAATATAGTTCACGAGCAATTCCCAGATCAAAGCGCGCCAAAAGATCGTAATTTTCATAGACCGAGCCAGCGATACTATTTTCCAGAGGAACCACTCCGGCGTCGACCTCGCCTTTACTTACCTGCTCGAATATCTCTCTAAATTCCTTTGTGCCCACTAACTCGGGGCTTCCTGCAAACGCAGTCCGAGCGGCAGAATGGCTAAACGAGCCCGGAACTCCCTGGTACGCAATCTTCATGTGCTCCGTTCCGTGAATGCAAGAGCAATACTTTCAGTTGGGCCGGCATGACGGACCGCATCAACTTCCATCTCCAGCATCAGTCTCGCATCAACCAGGCGCTGCACCTGTACGATTGAACTGGCAGGGCGCACCATTTCAAACGTCTCTCGGTGCGCTCGTGCGTAGTCCTTCCAGAGCGCCATATTTGTGATGAACATTCTTGTACGCACAATATCTTCTATCGTAAATCCTGCAGCAGCGACGATTTTTTTTACAACACTTAAGACGTATCTTGTCTGCTCGTACGCGTCACCTATGCCAACTACCTGCCCATTCTCACTGAGCGCGGTGGTTCCGGAAATGTAAAGATGATCCCCGACTCGAACCGCCCTTGAAAAGCCACGCAGCGGCTCCCAGGGCGACTGCGACGCAAAATTAACTCGATCTTTCTTGTCCGCCATGTACTCAGGTTAGTAGGGCTTGAAATACTTTACAACCATCCGCGATTTATTGGCGCTAAATGGGCAATCTGCCACTACTTTTGAGCAGATCGAATCAACAGGTTCTAAAGCCAGCGCAGCGGACTCGGTGCTGCGAAATTTTTCAAAAGTTGCTCAATTACAACTAAGGGCGTACTAAACTGTTGGCGTGGCCACGCCCGCCGTGCACTTATGGTAATCTTCAACCATCTTATTTAGCTCGGCTTCTTTTGCCGGCATCTCTTCAGTGTACTGCACAACAAGCTGGTCAATTGTTGTCATGAACTGATTATACTGCTCGGTAAAAAATTTAAGTTTATCTTTGGCGTAGTCAATGCGGGCTTCCTGCGCATTAATTCTCCGCTCAAGCGAAAGCCCAAAGTTAGTCCAACGCGCATCTTTGAGCGCGCCGAGCTTCCTGCGCTCTTTCGCCAGGCGCTCCTGATATCGCGGCAAAGACTTATTGTAGCGGTTAGTCTGCCGCGCCTTCAAAGTTGGAGCGCTCACGATTAGCTTCTTGCGCTCTTTAATCACGTCATAGAGATTCTGCGCGCTCATGGCGATAAGGTTGCAGTCAAATGAATTTGTCTGTGCTCCGGCCGACATAGCAATTGAAACCGCAAATAATGAAACTGCGGCGGACTTCAATACGAATAGTTTGCTAATCATAACGACCCTCCTGGTCTACTTGGGGTTAACAACAACATTCTAGCGCGAGGCGTTCCGCTAGTAAAAGCGATACACGCCCCTAGTACTATTTCCTACAGGCATCTAACGTACTGAAAGACTTGAAAAATCGTTCCGTTACCTGCAGACTCTACAGCTGTTATTGAGAACATTGCGGGAAGTGTTGCATATTTTTCAATCCACAACGCAACCGGCTGCCGAAGCTCTGCGATAATTTCCCCTTAACTTCCGGGACTGGAATTCCCCTGTTTATTGCTGTAATCTACCCAGAACTTCTCACGGGTTTTTTTTCATGACACAGCTTTCTGAACCACGATTTAATTGGACTTTAGAAGAGATTACAGCACTTTATCAGCTGCCCTTTCCCGATCTGATGTTCCAGGCGCAATCGATACATCGCGCAAACTTTAATCCGCGGGAGGTGCAGCGCTCTACTCTCTTGTCGGTCAAAACCGGCGGCTGCCCTGAAAACTGTAAGTACTGTCCGCAAAGCGCTCACTACGATACTGGTATCGCTCGCCATGGCGTTTTGCCAAAGGAAACCGTACTCGAAAAGGCGCGTGAAGCGCAGCGCGAAGGCTCAACCCGATTTTGCATGGGCGCGGCATGGCGTCAGGTGAAAGAAGGGGAAGAATTTGAAAAAATCCTCGAGCTAGTTCGTGGCGTGCGTGGGCTTGGTATGGAGGTATGTTGCACGTTAGGGATGCTAAGTGAGGATCAGGCGCGGCGGCTTAAGGATTCAGGGTGCTATGCCTACAATCACAATCTCGATACCTCGCCCGAGTACTATGGTGAAATTATCTCGACTCGCACCTACGAAGAACGGCTCAAGACCCTCGCCAATGTGCGCGCGGCGGGCATGACTGTATGCTGCGGCGGAATTCTTGGACTGGGGGAGCGTCCTGAGGATCGACTTAAGCTGCTGTGGCAGCTTTCAACGCAAAAACCGCACCCCGAGAGCGTGCCAATTAATATGCTGGTCCGCGTCGAGGGAACCCCACTCGCCGACGCTGAGGAGCTTGATCCACTCGAGTTTGTAAAAACTGTCGCGCTCGCTCGTATCATAATGCCGACCTCGATGGTGCGCCTCTCGGCAGGAAGAACTCACATGAGCGATGAATTGCAGGCGCTTTGTTTCTTAGCTGGCGCAAATTCCATATTCGCCGGCGAAAAGCTACTCACCACTCCGAATCCCGGAGAAGAGCACGATCGAAAGTTAATGGCGCGGCTTGGTATGCGATTTTTTGGCGAAGTGGAGGCCGGTTTACCGCAGTAGTTATTATGATACCAGAGCAGAAAAAAGATCGAACTGCGGAGCTATTAAAAGAAACGCCGCCCACTAAGACCTGCGGAGAATTTCCACCGCAATACTTTGGCATTCACGAGACATCACTTCCCCCAGCTAAACTTCCGAACAGCTCGAGTACTACCGAGAGCTCCTTTGTAGAGCAACCTGCACGCGTTGGCCTTAATCTTTGCCACTCCAAGTTTCTGGATGATTGAAGCAACACAGCGCTATTTTTAGCTATTGAACCTTCAGGCAGTCACAGAGCGTCTGACGCACAGCTTTGAAGGTCTGAAGTAGAATCTGTTTCCCTTCCTCACTCGGCTGGATTGGCGCCTCAAGATAAAGGACTCCGACTTTCTGTTTTTCTCCGAGACAGGCGGCGAGGAGCTGCAGCTCGCCACTCTTACCGTAACCGACTTCGATAATTGGATTTGTACACTTGAGTGCTGCAATTACCGGATCCGCTGACACATCGCCATCTTTGTACACAAGAGTGTTAACCTCGCGAAGCTCTACGGAACCGGTCTTAATACGCGGGACAAGCTTCATAGTTTCAAGATCAATTGTATACACGGCGCAGCCCGTGAAACCACACAGTGGGATGAGATCGCGAACAAGCGAACGCACCGTTTCCTTGCTCACCGATTGAGCTTCAATTTGCAAATACAGCTCCCGGAAGCGCTTCTTTACCGGCGGCGTAAGATGGCGTAAGTATTGATTCGCATCTGCCGCCACCTGCTCCTGTGCTTTGTGAATCTTCGACTCGGGATCGAGCACGATCGGGTTGGGGAATATCTCCGGAGCAAGTTTTAGATAGTTTTGGCAGTTTTCCGCCGCACGCTGCTCAATGAGACCAAAGCCTTCGTAGCCGAGTGTTTTCTCAATCTCTTCTTTCGCCGTGCGCCAATCGGCTTCAGCTGTTGGGTAATGCTCGGGATCATTCGCTCGGGCTAGTGCCTCACCAACCGCGCAGATAGTTTTCAGTGTTTCAGCGATCTCACCGCTTTCGCGCTCGCTCACACTTGAAACTTCTGAGTCACCCATCGCTGAGCGCACTTCTGGGGAAAGTCGCCACTGCCGCGCCAGCGCCGTGGCGAGCATCGTTGGCGAAAAACCTAGCGTAAGATTGAGCGCATCATCAAGCCTTTCTCCCGGCTTGAGCGCTGAAGCTACTCGGCGGTATACAGTCGGATAGTTCCAAGCCACCAAGGCGGCACCAAGCTGGCGTAGGAGCCCGGCGGAAAAACCAAGATCCGGATCGATCTTCTTATTTTCAGCAAGCACCTCTGCGGCACTGGCACTCAGCATTGCCTCTTGCAACCGCGTAGTTTGTAGGTCGGTCATTGTGGAAAGTGAGTGCGCCGAAATTCTTTGTCGCTCAACGCTGAGAATTTCCCGAAGCTGCGGTAAGCCGACAATCTTCAGCATTTCAAGCGGAGTCGCGCTCTCCGGGAAACTCCGCCCATCACGTGCCGCCCGTTTACTCACCTCTTTAAGGCAATAGGTAAAGAGCGCGAAATCAGAGCGAATTTCGTTTACAAGAAAGTCGATATCAAGATCATAGATTCCGTCTGCGAGCCCTTTTTGAATCTTCGAATATAATTCTTCATTTACCGGGAACCAAAGCTGGCTTACATGTTGCGTGGCTTGCAACAGTCGCTTGGATTCGGACTCGTTTCCCGACAATGTTGAGGGTGCAGTACTCATCTCGTTATTTACTCACGTCGTCTCATCACAGATGCTATCGATATTGATTTCCTTAAACACTATCGGTCCGTAAAAGACAGTTCTAAACGGATCCCTGCAATTTTCGTAGAGCGGGAACGTTTATTCAGTAGGAAATTCCTCTATTCGGTGATAGCGCTACGCTGGCGGCGTCCTTACTATGCGTAAGCGCCTGATTCTTGGCGCAGGCGAAACGTGAAAGAGTAGCGGCTTACTATTCGGTCATGCGAAGCATTATTAACTGTGGCAAGATATTGAAGACAGAACGAGCATTCAGTAGGAATTGTATGGCATCTGAAGACAAGCTTCCCCCACTCGAAGATGGATTATTTCGCGCTATGCGCGCCATCGATTCGCAAATTCAACGTGAGATGCAGAGAACGCCTGGGCAAGAGGAAACACTTGGGATTCAAAAGTGGCAGCCCTACCAGAAGCGAATTGAGCAGATAAGCGCTTTTATGATGAACTGCCTCGGCGATGCTGATATCTCACTGGATTCACTGATTGTTCTGGCACAAGCAAGCTCAAAAGCATTGCTACTCGCAAGCGAAGAGCTCGGAATCGCCGGGCTTGGTAAACTTCGTTCGCAGTATTGCGCCGCGACATTTGAAGCACTCGCGAACGATGCGGCTAGAGGACTTCGCGCTACGAAGTCCGATCGAACACTCGTATAATATATCAAGTACCTGACTACATCCGTCGAATCTAAATAGTAGGAGTCGACGCTACTTACCATAACAGTAGGTAGAGATTGTGGTTCATGGTGGTTTTAACTCGTGCATTGCTGTTCATCTGCGCGTTGGCGCTTAGTGGGTGTTTCGCCGTCGGCACGAACTCACGTTACAAAGGTCCAGAGACTCGCCCGCCAGAAATCGAAAATTATTACAGTGTCGGCCGCTCAGTGCTCTCCTCATCCGAGGAAATTATCGATCAGAATGACGCCCGTACTTGGAAGCGAATCACCATTCAGACGGAATGGGGTCCGACAGTAGTTGATTTCTTCGAACGCCCGCAAAAGACGCAAGAGCTCGTTATTGTATTTCCGATCCTCGGTGGCCGAAATACAATCTTCGAGTATTTTGCCGAAAATTTCGTAAAGAACGGCTACGATTCAGCGATCATTCACCGTAACAACGACTTTAAGGATCCCGCACAGTTCGATAATCTCGAGGAGATTTTACGGCAGAACGTTATCCGTGATCGAATCGTCTTGGACTTCTTTGAACGTAGCTACGGCAAAAGCAAGTTTGGAAGTTTCGGCATCAGCCGCGGCGGCATCAACGTAGTGATGACTGCTGGCGCCGATTCACGTCTCAAGTACAACGTGGTGGCACTCGGTGGAGAAGATCTCGCGAGGATGATGCGCGAATCCAACGAACTGCGCTTCATAAAGTACCGCCAGGCGGTGAAAGACAGTAAAGGCATTACTGATCATGAATTTTTTCGTGAACTTCGCAAACACATTAAGACCGATCCAAAATATCTTGCCAAGTACGTTGACGCTAAAAGCACCTTGATGTTCTTGGGTCTCTTCGACAGCACTGTTCCAATTCAGTATGGCGTCAAACTTCGGCGCCGACTCGGCGGACCAAAAACCGTGTATCTATTGGCCGACCACTACATCGCCGCGGGCTTTACGGGAGTGGCGGAGATAGCCTCACCCGCGTTTAATGCAATCGGTTTTCCATTCGACTACATCGAAAGTGAGTCGCTTCAGTTCTATAATAGTTCGATGCGCGGCGAAGGAGGAATCGCGAGTGGGCTTCTCCCATTCAAAGTCCTTCAAGCACCCTTCAATTTGCTTGCCGATATTGTTGACGAACTATTTTAAGTTACCTGAGGCCTTGTTCCGATTGGCGCTTATGCCCTGGGCACTGCCCTCCTGTGCCCTGAGTAGGGCTTCGATTTCGAGATAAGGCAAAGCTAATTGTTTGATTAGCTAAGTGTTCCGCCATAGGATGTGGCATGCCTCAGATTGAATTGCCGCTAAGTCCTAAGAAAGTCAGCCTTGAGTTCGAGCTTTTCGGACATCGACGAGCAGAGAATCTCTTTATTGAGAGAGGCATTCGACCGCTGGTTCGCGACTTAGTTGCGGATCTCTTACTAAGCAATCGCCTTACAGCATGTCAGGCAAAAGAAACGGTCGCAGCGATGGTGCGCGATAACGCGGATCAAGTTATTATTTCTACTCTACGTGGTTTATTTAATGATGACGACGATCTTTACCAGTCAGAAATCGCAGTTCTGCAGTCGCTAGTCCCCGGATTTGATCTCGGATCAAGGGACAGATGGTCGGAGCTCACGCTTCCCCGTGAATTTGTTAACAAAGTCGCCGAGACTGTTTCGGATAAGGCGACGATATTTCATCACTTCGAAGAGCTGCACTTGCACCCAAAGATTGGTGGGGCAATTTTTACCTTACTTAGGCAGATTCATGAAATCACTTCGCGATTTGATACTGGCGGCGTTGACGAAGCGTTCGCTCTGCTCTATCGAAGTGTCGGAGATAAGCGTTATACCGTGAACCACCTCGAGGCTGAGAAGCTTTACTTTATTAGCTATCTTCCCTTCAGGCTGCGTTATGCGCTGCAAGATTTTGTAATTGGCAATCTGGCGCTTGGTTTTCTCGAAAGAAATGAGCGCTCGCTTGAGGCTTCGGTGTATGCAGCTCTCGTACAATATTGCCGAACTGGTGTCTTTGTGAACTCACATTGGGACTGGTTGTCGAAAAGGTACGGAGCCTCGGAGAAGACCACTCTTGCTATAGCTACTCTGCAGGCTTCGAGAATTGAGGCACTGAATACCCTTTACGAAAACATTGATAATCCGCGAGTTCGCGCTGCTGCACGCTGGTTTTTGCGATTTCAGCGGCGCTATTACCGACAGATTACGAATCTTCACAATAAAGTAGGGCAATATTTCTTCCAGGACATAGATATTGGGCACTGCTTCTCCCAGAGTAGCTCCGATTTATGGGGTCTTATCCATAAGGGTGAGTTAGCCCCGAAATTTGTTGTACCAATTAAAAATGGCGGTAAAGCACTGATTCTTGAGGATGAGCCACAACAGATGGCGCGCTATTCACAGCTGATCGAGAAACATTCACCCTATAGTGTGGGGCCGTGTGTGAGTGATCCACGTGAAGTCTTGCCTCATGCAGGCGACAAAGAGATTAAGTGTTTTCTTCTCGATCTCCAAAATAAGGATGACGTCCGCGCGGGATTCCGTGTCGCGAGTATGCTGCTTGATTTCTATATAAGAGAATGTCAAGAAAAAGGTCTCTCGAGTCTTGACGAGCCATTGGTGAACATCACTTTGTGGACCGCCTCGGGGGAGTTATTTACGCAGCTATACACTGAGGTCTCAGCATTCATTAAACAGTTGCCGAGGACCGAGCGAGAGTTATTATACGTTCACCATTCCGGTGGAAGAGCATCCGCACCAATTAGATTCGGAATACATTTAAAAAGCGAGTGGCCGTTCCGATAGCCTCCCGCGCCTGCACTGAGACATTTAAGAGTACTCACGATCTCTTATTAAAGATCTTCTGAAGATCAAATTCTGAATAGACCCCTTCTGCGGCCCGAGTTTTCTTATCCGCCGCGTTACTCACCCAGATTCTCAAGTTCGGTGAGTCGTACACCACATTTTGGAAATTCGACGGCATCGCAATATTTGGAATGACATCTTTCATGATAATTTCCGGTGTAAAATTTCCATTAAATTGCTGGAGGAACGCCGTCATTTTGTCTTTATAGTGCCCGCCATAAATGACGTCGTCAACGGCAGGAAGCGTGACATTTCGATCTGAAATGACCTGTCCCTGCTTAAACACGACGAAGCGATCTGGGTCGCGAATATACATTTCTGATTCGCGACTCTTTCCATCGCTCATCAAAAAAATAAACGAATTGGTCGGAAGCGATCCACTAATAATTTTTCGCACATCCGCCAAACTCTTCGCCTGCGAGAGCACGTTGCGAAGTAGAAACGGCATCGGCACTCCATAAAGCGTTTCATTCGGCGGATCGCCATACCCCATTTCGCCAAGAGTAATTTTTTCAGCATTTATGCCTGAAACCGCCCCAAGAAATCCAACCCAGCCAATATTGCAGTAGGGAATTCCTTTATCTGGAAATCCTATAGTAAGGAGTGGATATTCATGCAGTCTCGAAATCCTGTGTAACCCCCAATCGAGAATTCGGACGGTGTAAAATCCATGCCCCGCACGGCCCTCAGCGCCCACCGCAAAGTTACTGCACGAGGTGCCCCAATTCTCCTCTGGGTCGCCGTTAATCATAGATTTTACAATCTTAACGATTCTTTTCTTTCCTCCCCATTCCCCGATCTCCGGCAGGATGTGAATTGCGTGCACTACCGACAGTGGCATGCGCGCACCATGTGCCAAGCCATGCATCTCGTCTATATATTCTTCGGGGATGTACGGACGCATTCGCTCATAGACTTCATCGAAGAGCTCAGCAAAGTTAAATTTCTTAAGTGCCTGGCGGTGCAGATAACCAATGTTCCTCTCAATCTGTTTTCGGAGTAGTGCACCGTGCTGATAGCCGCACTCATACGGCGTACCGCGAACCTCAAGAATACGAAATCGCATGTCATCGCTCCAGTAAAGCTTTGCTTTTGCCAGGATTCGGTGCTCATCCGCAAAGCTCCGAATCTTGTCGCTTCGCACGAGGACATTCCAGGGATCGATTCTTAGGTAGCCGCAGCCGCCAAGGAGGGAAGTAGCCGAAAGGAGTTTAATGAATTCGCGCCGTTGCATAGTGAATAGGTCTAAAAGTGTATTTTGATTAGCCCGGACTTCCCACGGGTTAGGGCCCCCTCTATATGATGCCTGAGGTAGTGAACGGTTCCTTGATGTTACAGCCGAATTACGACTCTCGCGCCGTTTCAAAACAGCCGTTTAGGTTAGATTTGCGAGATTTCTTGGCGTTCTACCTGTTTGAGTAGCACCAGCATTCATGAGAAAATAGAGAGGTTGGGTTTTAACGGGGTTTATATGGAGTTTTTGTCGCATTCTTCGCTCGGCATTGATCTTAAGAAAGTCGAGCTTCTTTTCGGGTCTTCTCAAGCACTAATCCTGGCACTTTCTGGATTCTTTCTTCTCTTCTTCCGGAGGATATTTTTCACCTTAGCTTTTCGATTTCTTCCCTTAATCGCGCTCGCGGTAATCGCCGCAGGCATCTACTCAACCCACAAAGATTCCGCAAATGTGGCGGCGTTCTCTTCTGGATTCAACTGGCAGGCGCTTTTCAAGAACGATACCGTCATCGTGGGACTCGGCTGCTTCGCCGGGCTCGTTGTGCTCAGCCTCGCATTTCGATTTCTTGGCCTCGGCCTCGCAATTGTTAATCGCTTTCTTCCGGAGCCGTTTCGTTATGTCTCAAGCGGCAGCATGGCACAGCCCCAAGTCGCACAGCCGGTAGTGCAGCCGATTATCGTGTATCTCCCCTCAAATATGCCTCAAAATCAGGTCCCCGCGCAAAACAATGCTCCAAAGAGCGCTGTGCTGCCACACTAGACTCTGTTAACGAAGTAACCTTTCCTTCCCTCAGCTCCATCTCTGTGCTCTCCATACCTCTGTGGTTTATTTTACTTTCAGAAACCATAGAGGCACGAAGAGAACAGAGATGAGAAAACTCGCTAGAAGTCGAGCCCTCTTTTAGCATATAAATAAGCTTACGTAGGATTATGAAACACCTTATTTGGCTTGTCGTCTCGCTGGTTCTATTTCTACTCCTGGCATCGACCGGGATATTGCTTTACCGAAATAAATTGTTATCGGTGGAGCTTAACGTACTCAAAACTGAGCTTACACTGCTAAAAGATGTGCGCCCCCAGCAGCACCTTTCCACTGTAGATGCTTCTCATCATCCCGATAAATCAACGAGAATCGCCTCATCTATTACCACTCGCGAAGCGCCTCGAGAAAAAGCCAGTGAGATAAAAAACCGTTCCGACACCTGGCGTGCGGCGAAGCGAGCTGAAGAGATCAGTCGTTACTTGGCACTTACTCCGTTGGAAACAGATCTGTTGAAAGAAAGCTTTATTGATGCCGGCCTGCCCGCCTTCCAGAGCGAAAAAGCCAAGCAGATTGTCACAAATATACTCGGCGAAGATCGCTCCGCTAAATACTACCGAGCCCGAGAAGATGCGACGCACGCGGCCGAACTTGAGCGGATTGAGAGTGAGAGCACGGTGCTCGAAAGGAAGCTAGCGCTCTCGCAGACTCAACATGAGGCTGTAAGGCATGCTCTTACGACGGTTGAAAAGGAGCTTGAGGAATCAAGAAGGCTTTATCGCGATCAAAGTGAACAGGTGACCGCACTTCACAGTGCTGGAGACGCGGCTCGCGACCAACTCCGTGAAGGCTTCCAAAATTTAGAAGAGCTCTCAGCCGAGCTTCGAAAGGTCCGTCAAGAGCGCTTACGAGAGCTTCTCAGACCAACGCTTTCAGACGAGCAGTTTAACAAGCTCCTCGAGATGCAGGCTAATGATTCCGCCTTGAATTTTGACCTTTAACGGCGCCAAAATCCGAAGGCCACCTTTCATTTTCACCCTGCCTATACTATGTAACGTACGATCAGATGTCTCAAGAATCAGTTCTCACCTCACTCCAGAACACCGTGCACCGAAACTTCGCGCTTAATCGCCGAATCCGTGTGCTCGCACGAGAAATTGCCGCACTCATTCCGGATAATTGCTCGCTACTCGATATTGGCACAGGAAGCGGTGAGATCGCGCTACAGGTGACGCAGCAAAAGCGAGGTTGCTCGATCCGCGCAATTGATACTGTTTGTCGCGAAGACTGCCAGGTACCGGTCGACTCTTATAACGGCGAACATATACCTTTTGCTGCAGGCGATTTTGATTACGTCATGCTTATCGACGTCTTGCACCATACACTTGCCCCTCTCGAACTTATGCGTGAGGCATTCCGCGTTGCACGACACGCCGTGATTATTAAAGATCACGTCTGTGATTCTCGATTCGCCCGAACTGTCATGACCGCCACCGATTGGTTTGCCAATAGGCAGCATGGGGTCTCGCTTCCCTACAATTTCTGGTCTACTGCACAGTGGCGTGACGCTTGGAAAAACTCTTTGGCCGTTGCTCCCGAAGTATATCGTGATGATTTTGGGCTTTATCCCTGGATAAGTTACCTACTCTTCTCACGGAAGATGGATTTCATTGCGAAGCTTCCCACGCCAAAGCTCTCGTTTAAGGCTCAAGACAATTCCAATTAAGAGTTGAAGAGAGTGGCAAAATTGGCCTACCCATGTTAAGTAGAATCGCTCTCGTAATGAAAGCCCGTGAGAAAGAAGAAATACCATGGCACCTTCGGATAAATTTAGCATCGGCATAGTTCAGACGAACGCCGAAAAAAGCACCGCGGCAAATCTCGAACGCTCGATTGCTGCGATTCGCGAAGCCAAAAAGCGCGGCGCACAAATTGTTTGCCTTCAGGAGCTTTTTCACTGGGTGTACTTCTGTACCACCGAGAATGCCGAACATTTTGACCTCGCTGAGCCCATTCCGGGACCATTGACGGATGCTTTAGCAAAAGTCGCCAAAGAGCTGCAAATTGTTATCGTTGCACCTATCTTCGAACGCCGCGCACCGGGGATTTATCACAACTCGGCAGCAATAATTGATGCAGATGGATCAATCGCTGGCGTATATCGCAAAATGCACATTCCCGACGATCCGCTGTACCTCGAGAAGTATTATTTTACTCCTGGTGACGCCGAGCCCGGATTTCAAGCATTCGATACCCGGTATGCGCGAATCGGCGTAGTAATCTGTTGGGACCAGTGGTATCCCGAGGCGGCACGAATCACTGCTCTTGAGGGAGCCGAGGTACTTTTCTACCCGACCGCCATCGGATGGCATCCAAAGGAAAAAGCCGAGTTCGGCGAAGCGCAAACCAATGCCTGGCAAACCATTCAGCGCGCGCATGCCATTGCTAATGGCGTCTATGTTGCCTCACCCAATCGCATAGGTCATGAAGCGACCTCAGGAACAGATGGTATCGAGTTTTTTGGGCATTCCTTTATTAGCGATCCGTTTGGGCGGGTTCTCGCTGAGGACAGAAGCACCAAGCCAGCCGTGCTAGTAGCCGAATGCTCAAGACGGCTGCTCGAGGAGACTCGCCGAAACTGGCCATTTCTTCGCGACCGCCGTGTTGATAGCTTTGCTCCGATACTTTCACGTTATAGAGCACGGGCATGAGTACCGCAAACGCTTGTCGAACTTTAGCGTGCCGATTTCCTGCCGAATGGGAGCCTCATCGTGCCACCTGGATATCGTGGCCGCACGAGCCTTCTGATTGGCCCGGAAAGTTCCCAACAGTTGATTGGGTCTATAGTGAGATCGTTCGTCATCTCGCTACAAGTGAACGAGTGGAAATACTTTGTCATAACCAGCAAACTCTAGCTCGCGCAAAAGAGTGTCTTGAAAAAGTCGCCGCGTCTGATAACTACCAGCTGCACTTACGCCCCACGGATAGGAGCTGGCTTCGTGACTCAGCACCTACGCTTGTCTACAGAGGAGATGAACGCGAATGGGTTGCGTGGAAGTTCAACGCCTGGGCCAAATACGAAAACTACCACCTCGATAGTGAAGTTCCCAGCACAATCTCATCGATTACCAAGATACCTTACGTCAATGCACGACGTCCTGACACCAACGCCGGGTTTGTTCTTGAGGGCGGCGCTATTGATTGTGATGGGCTCGGGACATTACTAACCACCGAAGAGTGTTTACTCTCTTCTATCCAGGAAAGGAACCCGGGTCTTACTCGAGAGGCATACGAGAACCTCTTCGCCGAGTATCTTGGAATCTCAAAGACAATCTGGCTTGCCGGAAGCTGCGAAGGCGATGACACTCACGGGCATATTGATGATGTCGCCCGCTTTGTCGCACCGGGAAAGATTGTGTTGGCATTTGAGGACGATCCGCGTGATCCAAACCATGAAGTGAGCCTGGAAAATTTCAGAAGACTCAAAGTTGCAAGAGACTCGCGGGGAAAGCCACTGGAAATTATTAAGTTCCCGATGCCGCATCCACTTCACTATGATGGGTACCGCCTTCCTGCAAGTTACGCCAATTTTTATATCGGCAACAAAGTCATTCTCTGTCCTACTTTTAATGATCCACGCGACCGCGAAGTCATATCGTCGCTCGCTTCACTTTTTCCAGATCGATCGGTTGTCGGAATTCACTGCGTTGATCTCGTTTTGGGATTTGGAACACTTCACTGCCTTACGCAGCAGGAACCAGAAGCAGTTGCGCTATGACGAGTCACTACGAAGCACTCGGGGGCGAAACTGCGGTTCGAGAACTTGTTTCGCGTTTCTATCAAGAGATGGATAGTTCACCCAGTGCCAAGGTGATTCGTGCGATGCATCCAAAAAGCTTGCAGAGCTCCGAGGAGAAGCTCTTTATGTTTCTTTCGGGCTGGTTCGGTGGACCGCCACTTTTTATAGAAAAGTTCGGTCATCCCCGACTTCGTGCGCGCCATTTGCCATTCACCATCGGCGCAGACGAGCGAGATCAGTGGATTGCCTGCATGGAGAAGGCTCTGTCTAAAATCTCAATACCTGCTGAGCTTCATAGTGAACTATCAGCGCGCTTTTTTGAGCTTGCTACTCATATGATAAATCAAGAGCAGGGAGCCTCCTCGCTTCTAAAGATGCGTCAATAAAAATACGCCGCGTCGTCGGAATGGTTAGGAAGATGAGTCGTCAGACTCTTCCGGTGGTGAGGTTTCGATTACAGAGTCGCCAAGAGAATCAGCAAGATTATGCTCCTCTTCAACGACACCAGGACTGCTCTCTTCAGAGTCTAAAATCACGACGCTGCCTTCGTCATCTGCGGGAGTTCCTTGCTCCGGATCATCGACATAGATGACTTCATCGGCAAATAGCGGTGACTGAGAAACCAGGCAAAGGAGCACGCCAAAAAGAATATGTCTTGTAGTCATACCAATCCCTAGGAGCATAGCTGGGATCGGCAGCTTACGCCATTTTCTTAAGCTGTCCTTTCAAAGAGTGTGCCTAGAACGGCTTATCGACGATTGCGAAGACATTGTACTCTCGCACTTTTGAGCGAGAAAGCGGGTGATTGGTTTCCTTTGTCCCCACCGAAAGCTGCGCGCGAATTCCTCCGAACATAAAATCTTTCTTCGAGGTAAATGCTAACCTTCCTTCAACTCCCAGCCTCTTCCAGGGCTGATCGGCGATATCGAGCGCGGCTCGGCTTAATCCAGAAAAATGAATTCTCGGATCCCAATGATTGCGGTCATCAAATCGGATATTTGGAATAAGCCTTGAGGGATAGAACCCCCAGTTTTCTGGACTACGATCGCCGGCGTGATCTAAGACATCACGGTGCTCTATACCGAAACGGTAGCGCACATCGGCGTTATAGTCTCGCGAGTTAATGCCCAAAACATCTACAGGCGAGCGATCAAGCTCATCGATGAAGTCGAGAACTCTAAGCGGGACTTTGAGCGTTCGCTGCAGCCACACATAATCTTTATCATCGGCATACTTTTTAAACGCGTTTAACGTCCCGTCGAACACCGCGAGTGCCTCGCGGCCTTCGAGTCCGCCCCTTTCTTTCTCTATCCTGAGATTAAACCGACCCGGTCTTTCCGCATCGTATTGTGAATTCTGAAAGCGGCGCATCCCACGTAAAATCGTGCGTTCGGACATCTGCATCGTAAAGTGCTCGTCTTCAAAGTACCGAGAGGCTCGACGACTCTGGGCTCTTCTCGGGAGCATTGACCTTAGGCTCTCGATAGGAGGCTCAGCGTGCGCTTCTGTTCTTTCCGAGACCGCATGCGAGATCAGAGAGACGGTCGGTGCAGGTTCATAGCGTCGCTCAATATCTGGCACGTTAAGACTCAAATTAAAATTGGTCTTTTCGAGGCTTAGATACTCCGATTCCGGGCTAGCAAGAGCGTCAGTGGATGAAGCTTGAGATATATAATCACCGAGCCTCGATGGTATCGAACTGAAGACAATGGAACTTGGAGCGAGAAAATCATGATTCTGCCGCGAGAAGCTTGCTATTTGCAGATCTGCTGCGCTTGCCTTTGCTAACGCAACTGCTGAGAGGCCAAGTGTGACTGAACGCTTAAATACCTGCCTAATCAAATCTCACCACATGTATGAACGTCAACAAGCATGAATTCCCATGCTTCTGTCTTCATCTTGGTCCCTTGATTTTACCAGAGTCCCACGTCTAAGCCAGACCTTCTTTTTTTGAAAGAAGGGTCATTTCATTTCTACTTGATATTCCGTACTTCCCGGCAGCTATCCCAGCGTTGAGTAAGTCTAGTGCTCGAGATGCTTCAGCCCCTGCATGGACGCTCCAGAGTCCGGCACGAGCAGAGGTCTTGCTCCTACTCGCTTGGATTAAATATTGGCATTGCTCATCTTGTGTGCTTTCCAAGCCTATCCTTCAAGGATTATTGTCGACTTGAGGCTTTCCACCCCTAGGCGGGCGTGAGAGCTTTAGAAAAACCTCAAAAATGTCGATCTCCATCAGAGAAGAGAGAGAAAATGCAGATACGTACCGTGACATTTCAGTTGCTGTTAATGATGAGCCTCATTGTACCAAATGCACTGGCGCAGAATTGGTATATTGATGCCGCGAGCACATCGTCCGGAGATGGAAAAAGTTTCGTAACGGCATGGAAGAGCTTTGCTGATATTAATTGGGCGCTTGTCCAGCCCGGACACACGATATGGATATCCGGTGGAAACTATCCGGAGTATGTGCAGATTGGAAAAGCCGGGACGCAGGCCCTGCCAATAGTACTCAAAGCTAGTCAAGAGGTTGGTCACAACGGCCTCGTTACCATATACGGCCTTAGCATGAATGGTGCTAACTGGGTTACGATCGATGGCGCAAAAAGCGACAGCTATGCCCCTCTCTTGAATGGAAGCCTTGAGAATACCTGGGCTGTGAGTCTTACGCCTAGGCTTCTCACCGACAACATCAATATCAAGATAGATCCCACTCCTATCGACTCACACGGGCTTAATCTTGGCTCCGGTAGTCTGACGGGATTTAAGATCAAGTGGGTGGAGGTGACAACCTCAGACAATGATCGCCACGGCTTTCGTTTTAATCCATCGACCGGAATTGATCTTATTGATGTCGGATATTCTTGGATACACGACATAGGAACTGATGCGGTGACAATTTTACAAAACGCTGCCACGCGCTCATTCGCGAACTTTGTAACCCATCATTCAATTATTGAGAGGGTGGGCGATGATGGATTTGAAATATCATCTGGGATGACCGTACACCATAGTGTCGTCCGCGATGCGCGCTTTTTGCGCGGGCATCCCGACGGCATTCAGTCCACGGGGAGCTATGTGCGGCTCCACAATAACGTCTTTAGTGGACTTTGGGGAAACAGCAACTTCCGAATTCAAGGCTTTGAGGAAAACTACACCGCAATTCAGCTTTACAATAATTTATTTTTTTCAAGGCATGACACCCAGAGTCTTCCCAATCCCGGAGAGCTCGTGTGGTACGGCAATCAGCAGCCATGGAATACTCGTGACAATAGCAACTGGAAGGACTGGGTAATTGTCGGTAACACCTTTGCGAACTTTGAGACATCTAACGCATTCTCTTTCTCAAAGCGCGCTTGGCTTCAAAATGCGTATATCAAAAATTTACGGGTTCAGAATAATATCTTTCTTGATATCAGCCGCGCCGGAAGGGGGGGCGGAGCGCTCTCAATTCCGGGAGGAGACCCAATGCTCCAGGGAACGAATTGCTGTTGGTATAACTCTGAAGATGAGAGCATTTTTGAGACGAACGTGGTGACGCGATCGATTCCGGCTGCAACATTGCTCATTGGCTACAATGGTGTCGCGTGGCCGAATGCCGAAGCGCTCAATAGTGGTACCAAGTACAACAACAATAGTAGCGTGCTTCCGCTTTTTATGAATGTCCCGAATTATGACTACCGTCCACAGCGCGATGACCCTGTTGCGAGAAATAGAGCCTCAAATCTTTCCGCGCTTGGACTTCCTGATATCGGGACCGATTTAACGGGAGCCGCGCGCGGCACCGATGGCGCATGGGATATTGGTGCGTTTGAGTACACTGGGACCGAGCCCCCTGGCTTCGCTCCGAATAAGCCGACCAACTTATCGGTCACTTCATCACGCTAGTATCGCAAGGGCCCTTTTACGATAGATCTAACCATCTGAAAAGATTACTGCCTCAGAAGTACATCTCTATTCGAGAAAAAATTTCGGTTGCTTTTGAGAAACCAGCTACCTCGTCGATCTTAGAACCACCGAACTCACTGCCACGCCCGCCGTAAGGCTGATTTACGCCAACAGTCAACGCGAAATTCTGTTCGAAGTCATACACCAATCGGCTCTGTACCACTCCCGACTCGTCTCCCAAATTCCACACAAAAGACCCGTACAAATTAAGTAGCGCAGTAACTTCTATACGCACACCCGGGCTTAGATAGTTTTTCCCCAAGGTGAACATCTCGCCACGCCGCACCCGCGCTATCAGATCGCTCGATATCGCCGAATATTTATCATCGGATACTCCAAAGCCGTTGTGAAAAAACTCGAGGTACCCATATATATTTCGGCCTAAGAGCTCTGCGCTCCTATCAATATTACATAGAAAGCTCGACTCCGTTTCATTCGAATCAAGAATTGTTAACGCATAATCGGCGCGAACTACCGCGCCGAGCAGATCCTTCGCAAAACCGACACCGAACACCTGGTCCTCAAAATTTCGCGCGACTAGAGCTTCGTAATCTATTCCCAAGAATTCACTTTGCGCACGAAGACGCAGAGCGAACGTACTACTATCTGCCTCAATTCGAGCTCTCTCGTTCGAGTCGTCCTTATCACGCTGCGGCACCACAAAAAGCTGCAGCTCATCGGTCTCACCAACACGATAGCCTGCGAACACCATATCGGACCCGCGCTTATATTCCTTATCAATACTGAGCGGAGGGAAAGGATTGATTCGATCAAGAGTTTGAAATGCCAGACCATTCCCAAGCGTGACAACCTGTCTACCAATGCGAAGTTTCAAATCTGACCCAGCATATCCCAAAAAAAATCGATCGAGTCGAAGTGCCGCCGAGGTATTATCCTCAGAGTATATTTCGGTACTCAAGTCAAGCGCAGCCTCATCGTCATCTGGAAGATTAAGTAAACCTAAAGGATTCGCCTGCACTTGATCTGAAGAATAACCAAGCAGCTGAGCGTGAGCCACCGACTCAAATTGATCTTCTACGTGTTCGGCGTTAAGACGCACATCGAGCTGCTGTCTCGTGGTATCCGGAGTCTCATCGCCTATAATATAGCCGCCCTGGTATTTAGCATGCCCGCGCAAAGAATCGTCGGCGTATGCCTGCGAAAGGAGGGACAGAAGAAGTATGGTAACGATTGTCCTCAGCACAATAACAATTCGACTATAATCTTGACGCCATCAACCCCTACGCTGCACTCCTTCGAAACGACAGATAACAAAGTCCCTATCGTTCAAGCGATAGCTTTGCACACGTTCGCGGCGTTTCCCAGCAGGCTTTCACTTGAACTTATTCGGCGGGTGAACGCCTGCAAGATGCCGACGAATCTTAGCCGGAAAGGCGCGAAGCTTCGCGCTAGTTACTTTCCCCTCGTTCTGCGTAATACTCGAGCATGCCTGCGACGCCGCTCATAAGTTTAGAGAAGCTCACTAAAAGCTTCACCGAGCCACTCTTCGAAGAAATTACACTCGCTATTAATGAGCGCGAGAAAGTTGTGTTTATAGGACCAAACGGGTCCGGCAAATCGACGTTATTGAGGATGATGGCAGGCGTTGACGACCCCGATAGCGGAATCGTTCATACCCGCAAGGGTCTAAGAATTAGTTATGTCGCACAACAAGATGTATTTGACGAGCACGCTACCGTTGATCAAGTGCTTCGCCAAGCACTCATCGATTCTTCAGCGCAAAGCGCCGAACATGACCACGAGCTGAATGGACAAGTAAGCATAGCTTTAGGGCGTGCGGGGTTTCATGATTGCTCAGTGCAAGTTTCGACGCTTTCAGGAGGATGGCGTAAACGGCTGGCTATTGCTCGAGGTCTCGCCCTCAATCCAGAACTTCTTCTTCTGGATGAGCCGACAAACCATCTCGATATTGATGGCATTTTGTGGATTGAAGAGATCGTACGCGAGTCGTCATGTGCGGTCGTGTTTGTAAGCCATGACCGTTACTTCATTGAACGGCTGGCGCAGCGGGTAATTGAAATCAATCGGCTGTATCCGGGCGGGTTCTTCTCTAGCGCTGGCTCCTACCGTGATTTCTTAGAATCTCGGACACTTTATATTGAAGGACTTGAACAGACCCACGCATCGCTCGCAAACAAAGCACGCCGTGAACTTGCGTGGCTTCGTCAGGGCGCTAAAGCTCGCACCACCAAGTCCCGTTACCGCAGTGCTGAGGCGGAGAGATTGCAAGATGAGGTCAAAGCCACTCGAATTACAAGCGAACGTGCTGATTTCGAGTTCGCGCCATCGTCCCGCAAATCGCGAGATCTGATCACGATCGAAGAGATTGCAAAATCATTTAGTGCGAGACTTCTATTCGAAGGAATATCTCTAATACTTTCGCCTGGAGTGCGTCTCGGAGTTGTCGGCGCAAATGGTACTGGGAAAACCAGCTTTTTAAAGATTCTTCTCGGCGAGGTTGCTCCCGATCGAGGTCGTGTGATCGCTGCACCAAAACTCAAGGTAGCTTTTTTTGATCAAGCTCGTAAGCGCCTCAACCCGGATCAATCTCTTAAGTCGGCGCTTTGCACTGACGGAGACAGCGTTGTCTTTGATGGAAAACAGGTGCATGTAAGTGCATGGGCCGAACGCTTCTTATTTTCGACAACACAGCTTGCACTACCGATTAAAAAGCTCTCAGGAGGAGAGCAGGCCCGCGTGCTCCTTGCGCAGATTATGCGAGAGCAGGCTGACATCATTCTCTTCGACGAACCAACAAATGATCTCGATATCAATACTCTCGAGGTATTAGAACAAAGCTTTTTGGAGTATCCCGGGGCGATAGTATTGGTAACTCATGATCGATACCTCCTTGAAAGCACGGCCACGTCAGTTCTTGGCCTTCTCGGCCCGCAAAGCGCTATCTTTGGAAGCTACTCGCAGTGGGAACAGGCTCGTAAGCAACAAGCTCATCAAAAGTCCAGCGTTCGTAGCGCTACCAATATACCAACGGATCCAGGCAGTAAGGTTCCCAAGCGAGTTAAGCTAAGTTTCAAAGAGCAGAAGGAATACGAAGGAATTGAGTCACAAATTCTTCGTGCCGAGGGTAGAGTTACCGGATTAAAAGAGAAGATCGCGGCACCGGAAACGGTTGCCAATGCAAGCTTGCTTCGTGAGTGCTGCCAGAAACTTGCCGAGGAAGAGCTGATTGTCGAGACACTTTATAATCGATGGCAGGAGCTTGATCAGAAAAAGCGAGGGATCGATTTGTAAGTGGACGAATTCCGAGAAAAACGAAGCCATTCGACAAATTACACTTCCGCAGCAGAAACCTGTAAGAAGTCCGAGTTAGCGCTAAATTAAATCGTCCACAATTCGAATGAGTTCTGTTCGAAGCTGTACCGCCTCAAAGCGACAGCCTGAAAAGTTATTATCATCAAGAAGATAACTGCGCAAACGTTTAAGCTGCTTTCCACCAGGCTTTTCGCCCTTAAAAAGAACCTGAAGAATGGCGCTTATCTGTCCATCGTCGAACGGAATGGTGACTCGCTCTAAATTGGAAGTGGCTGCCACACGCTGAACTTCCTTAATTGCAACTGGAAACGTCCGCAGCAGCGATCGCTGCGCTTCAGAAAGACGCGGACGCCCCTGGCGTGCCGGCGCCTCTATCTTTTCGATAGTTGGCTCCACTTCAGGCCCCGCCATTGGCTCATTAGCAATGTAGAGGCTTAGCGTCTTACCGAATGTAATTCGCTCATATCCCGGAGCTTCGCGAAGCATCTCTTCAAATAAAACTGCAAAGGCTCTCGGTTTCTCCTGACACACACTCTCAATTATGAATGACGGCGAACGGAAGTTCGACATCTTCAATATTGAAGCGATCCTTCGTCGTACAGGATTATTATTCTTAATTTCCAAAAATGTTTTTCGTCCTTCGGATAAAAAACAGCCCGTATCATCCGCGCCGATGGTAACACTTCCATGTTTTATCAAGGCCAGATCACGTTCAATTACCTTCCATGGATCGCCACAAAGAAGCAAATTAGGCAGCACATGTCGCTCTCGAAGACAGAACGACCTTACCTCCAGACCCTCAATACCATCCGATGCTTCAGATCGTGCTCGGAAAGGATAATTAATACGTATGTAATGTGGATCTGCGACAAGCACGCTTTCAGCGAGTCGAGGCCATGCAAATAGGCTGTAATCAATGCTGATCGTGCCTCCCGTAAGCTCCTTGTTGGTAAGCAGGCGCGCCGCCGCGAGAAGGTCTTCGGACTCGGCCACGCCAATTCTTGCATTCAGGGCTAACGACTTAACAACCTCGGGACTTTGCGCTCGAACATGATACTGCCCCTTTTGAAGTTTAGGTTCTATTGATGATAACCAAGATGTTTCAAAACGTTTCAAATATTCAGATCCCGCGGTCGCCCGCATCGCCTTCAAAAGCTGCTGGTGAAGCATTACTCGATTCGCGTCGTCGATTGAGGTAAGTTCAAAATCAGCTGCAGCGCGGGTCCATTCGCTGAATTTGGCAAGCTCATCGGCACTCAATACAATGCCGAGCCTTTCAAATCTGCGTTGCATGACATTTGCGGCCTTTGCAAGCGTAAGCCCACTTGACTGTGCAAGCTCCGCGGTCACGAGACACAAGGCGAGGTCTCGTGGCCCGGCGCAGCGGCCTATCATTTCAGCCAGCTCTAGTGCCGGTTCAACTTGAAGGATCTTTTTCTCGCCGACAACTCGCTCGAAGAAATTGAGTACTATTGCTGCGGTATTACAAAAAATATCACTTTCCGCTCGAGAATAACGGCAAGTAGCCTCGAGGCCTTCGTAGAGCTGCTGAGTGCGAATCGAAAGGTCACTTGCAAACGAAGCGCGCCATTTATTACTGAGCTCCGGCTTAGAGTTGATCGCCCGGTACTTATAACCGGAAATGCTCACTTCAAGCCTTGCAAACATTTCTTCAGGAATGATTTTGGGGGGATCAGGAAATTTCTCGTGAATCGCCCGCTCTAGTCCACCAGATCTAAATTTAGCTTTGACGCTCTCAATCAGAAAGACTTTAAGCAGCTCCGATTCGGGATCAGCAAAGTACGGCTGTAGCTCTTTAAGAAACTTAATTGCACGTTTTGAGATCTGCTCTGGAGATTGATCAGCATCGAGAGCAAGAAGCAACTCAAGTGCTCCGTTCACTACTGGGGGAACGCCGCGGTCGGCAAAGGCCGAGTCGCGATAGCGCACGCACAAATTAGTCTCAGGCTGCACGACACTGAACATGCAGCGATAGTAGCATACTCCCCGCGCTAAGATATAAATTACATTGCGCTAATTATCGCCGATTGTCGGAGACTATCTTACCATCATGAAGCCCGACCAAACGCTTGGCGAACTGCATCACGAGGCTGTCGTGCGTCGAGAAAACAAAAGTAGTGCGCCGTTCTTCATTAAGTTTCCGCATAAGTTCCAAAAGCGCGCCGGCAGTTTTCGAATCGAGGTTCGCGGTAGGCTCGTCGGCGAGAATTATCGACGGATTTGCCACGATTGCACGAGCAACGGCAACCCGCTGCTGTTGCCCACCTGACAGCTCTCCGGGGCGTCTCTTGGTAAGCGCACCAAGACCCACTTCTTGTAGAATTGCCACGGATCTTTCGCGCCGCTCTTTTGCTGCTACTCCTTGAAGCTGCATTACAAATTCGACATTTTCAGCCGCCGACAAGACAGGAATTAAGTTATAAGCCTGAAAGATGAAGCCAATCTGATTGAGTCGCAACGCTGCGCGTTCGCTGCGGGAAAGAGTGCCAAGCGAGCGCTCGCCGATATAGACTTCTCCCGAAGTCGGAACATCAAGACCGCCTATAATATTGAGTAACGTGGTCTTGCCCGAGCCGGATGGCCCAAAAAGGCTTACGAAGCTGCCTGCCTCGATGAGCAGGTCGACTCCATCAAGCGCATGAACTTCTGAATCCCCCTGTGAATAAAATTTCGAGACCTTGTCGCACCGAATATCCTCAACGCTCATATTAGCTCCTCGTCAATGCCGCCGCGGGCGCGATTGTCGACGCACGGTACGCGGGATATAGCGAACTTAAGATTCCCATAACAAAAAGTATCACATTTACTTTGATCCAATCAGCAAGCAGAAACTTAGGATATATGATTCTTGATATGCCTATATGCTCGGCGCCTGCCGCAAACGCGGAGATGTCCAAGCCATTGCGAAGCCACCACATCGTGCCGAGCCCGAGAATATTTCCTGCCGCAGCACCAGCGAGGATAAGCACCAGCGACTCAATCAATATTAAAGTTATTATTTGCGGTGGCTTCATTCCAAGGGCCTGGAATAAGCCAAGCTCACGGCTGCGCTCGAAGATAGCCATAAGCATGGTATTGATTAACCCAAACGATACGGCCACAAACACCACCACAAACCAAAAGCTAATGAAGCGCCCTTGAACGCTAATTAGGGCCACAATAAATGGGTTGAGAGACTCCCAACTATCGACAGCGAGGCCGCCCGCGACCTCTCGCAACTGCGACTCCACCTCAGGGATTCGCTCTCGCGACGGAAGTCGAAGCGCGATCTCACTTATCTTCCCAGGAATTCCAAGAAACTGCTGTGCGATTTTTTTGCTGACGAAGACATTGCCGAGCTCTGTGCTTTCCAGCTTTGCTTTGAAAACTCCGCGTATGCGAAAACCGCGCTCTGCTATCTGGTGATCAGCCCCCTCGCTCATCAAGACAATTCGTTTTCCAATTCCGGTTTGCAGCCGCTCGAGAAGCTTCGCGCCGACAATGGCTCCGCTCTCATCGTGCTGGCTTAAAAATTCTCCGTCGATGACCGCGTCTGCGACAAAGGACAACCCACGTTCGCGTTCAGCATCGATACCGACGATCGCTACTCCGAAACTCTCGCGTTCACTTGCCGCCACGCCTGGCACGCGAACTCTTTCGGACCAGCGTGAGGCTTGATTGAGCTTGGCCCGCAAATCGCCCTGCGCTTCCGGAAAAGTGTACTCAATCGAGGGATCATCGAGATACCGCGGCGCGTGTATCTGAATATGTCCGGAGAGCGTCGAAATAGTGTCTTCGGCCATCCCGTAGCTCACGCCACGGGCGAGCGTCGACAATGCCACGGAACTCCATACGCCGAGCGCCACTGCGGCGATACTTATGCAAGAGCGCTTCTTATTGCGCAGCACATTGCGAATTCCCAAAACGAAGTAGGTACTGGTTAATGTCACGATACTCACGAACGAAGCGCCTTTAATTGATCAAGTGTCATTACTCGAACCAACGGATATACTACCGAAAGTATCGAAGCAGCAGCGACCGCGTACACGGGAATCGAAATAACAGTCCAGGTAACTTCCGGATAAATTACGCCCGGAAGATTCCATTTCTTCATTATTTCCTCAGTTCCTGGAATGCTAAATCCAAAGTGGTGAAAATAGCTCACAATGCATACACCAAGGAAAATTCCCAGAAGCGCGCCGCATAGCGAAAGAAGAGTTGATTCAAAGAGGACCAGTCGTGCAAGTTGGTAGGGTCGGCATCCGAGCGCTAAGATGACGCCTAACTCCCGGGTACGCTCGAGCACCGACATAAGAAAAGTATTAAGAATGCAAAAGGTAACAATTAAGATGAGCGAGCTATAAAAAAGCCACCCCCCTGCCATGTCAAGTTCAATAGATTGGCGCACACCAGGAAGTAGCGCCTCCCAATCTCGAAGTACAACTTCTTGGCCATATAGTGGCTGCAAGAGTCCCGTAATAACTTTCGCAGCTGGAGCAAGTGATTCAAGATCGTCAAGTGCCAGCACAATGGTATGAACTTGCTGTTCCATACTAAAACCCTGATCAAAAGCGCCTATCGGAATTTCTACGATCTGCCTGTCCAGCTCGCGCGCGCCGCTTTCAAAGATACCTACCGTTGAAAGCACCAGCGCAGCAACCGATCCATCATGACCCTGACCAAGCAGCGTTACTTCATCACCGATT
Source organism: uncultured Bdellovibrionales bacterium (assembly GCA_964510065.1). GTDB lineage: Bacteria > Bdellovibrionota_C > UBA2361 > UBA2361 > CAIXSY01 > CAZEAC01. Next base: position 87,644 of record CAZEAC010000001.1, read on the forward strand.
GAAACTTTCAAGTTCTTTGCTAATGCCGATCCGAGTACAATCTCGTTACCTGCGCCAAGATATCGGCCACTCACGAGGCGTGAAGAGATCGAGGATACGCGACGTTCGCGCTCGGGACTTACTCCGACAACCTGGACACCATACGAGCGCTCGGCACTTGAAGCCAGAGCAAAGCCTAGGGCACGCGGGGCGACGCCTATTACATGAGGGATTCTATCGAGCGAGTCGATAAGTTCTGACTTTACGGGAAAGCTATTTCTTGTCTGCGGCTTATCAAGATACTCTCGCTGTTGTATTTGCAGCGCCCCCTGGAACAAGCTTACCGTGCTTCGAACCGCTGTCGAGTACGATTTAAGCTGAATGCTAATAAAAAAGGTGAGCACCATTGTCGCAAAGGCAATGGCTCCAAGAGTAAGAAGAGTTCTTCTTGAGTTGCGCCAGAGGTTGCGCCAGGCAAGCTCGGTTACATACATAGTCTACCCTAGTACACTGTAAACAAAATACTCTCCTTTTCTAGCTCTGTACTCTCTGTGCCTCTGTGGTTTTTGTAAGGAAAATAAACCACAGAGGCAGAGAGAGCACAGAGTTAGAACCGAGAGGAGGGATACGTTATTTGGTTTACAGAACACTAGCCTAGTTCCTTGTGTCAGATAAATGACTCAAGGAGAATATCTTGGAATCAAGTGATATGCCAAAATTAAGCGCCTCGTGGACTATTTCGGTCCACTCGTCGCTTGACTCAGCACTCTGCATCCGTGAACGCTTCGGATAGGTTCGACCACCGATAAGCATTATCTCATACGCAGAGAGCTTTTTTACCAGCTTCATATCCTGGTCATAAAACGCTCGCTCGATGATAACGAGATCGTCCCTTACTTTTAGAACCTCCTTGCCCCACACCACCGCCGCGTCATCTTTTGGAATAGACTCAATTACGGTGACTTTGTGGCCTTCATGCTTCTCGTCTCCGATAACTTTGTGGGTATATTGATCAATAATATCTGTTTGTTTAGCCAGATCAGAATGCGAAAAGTCCGAACCCATCCAGCTTTGGTTCATCATGCTCGAGGGTATTTTGACTATTCGATTAATTTTCGGTGAATAGCTCCACATCTCCCGATCGATAACCAGCGAGGAATTTCCCGCATCCTTGGCCGGAGAGGTAAAGCGGACGAGACTCTTCTTTTCGCCTTCGGTCCAGCCTTTAAAGGACATCGTGCGCTCCCATGTAGGCCTATGCACCAACATCGTCGCTTCTAGGTATGAGCTTTCGCCGCGCCAATGATCGACGGCACGACGGATAAGCGACAAAGCGCTCTCTTCAGCGAAAAGCGAGTTGGTTACGGTCAGAAGCAGAATCAAAACTACGCGCTTAATTGCCAGCATATCCTCAAGATTCCTGTAGTACGATTATAGCGACTCCAATTGAGGTAAGTATCGCGCCAATCATTTTCCGAGTAAATCCTAGCTCCTTAAATAGCACCTTCCCTCCAATCACAGTAATAATTAACGTAACGCGGAGAATCGCCGCGAGCTGTGCCGAGGTCAGCGTTTGAAGCGCGCAGAGCTTCAGCACCATGAAGGACACTTCAAACACAGCGCGAAGACACAGCGGCACAAGTGCAAGTTTTATTGGCGTGGTTACGTTTTTCTCCCAAAAAAGAGTCGGGAGAAGCAGCACGCAGGAGAGCAACGTCATGGCGAAGGCCGAAAAAATTGGCGAGGCTCGTTGCACGCTCATCCGATCAAAACAAATATTAAGTCCCATGAAAGCGGCACTGAGCAAGGCAAATATCACCGCGTTCCTCGATGGCCTACAATCTACCTTATAAAAGAGTACCAGATTGCCCGCGACCGTAAGAAAGACTCCGAGTACCACACCACTATTTAATGCGTCATTGGTGAGGGTCGGCGAGAAAAGCAGCACAAACAATGGATAGAGTGCAATAAGCGAAGATACGAGCGAAAGCTCGCCGTGCGAAAGCGCGTGCATCTTGAAGCTTTCAGCGAAGCAATCAGTGAACGCACGAAGAGCAACGAAGAGAAAGAATCCTGCCTTTACTTCAAAGCTCTCTATACCGAGCCCCCATAGTAGCGCAAGGAGCACGACGTAGATTGGCAGCGGAAAAAGAAACGAAGCAAAGGCGGAAAGATTGCCGCTTACCGCGAGCGCAATCTTTTTGTTAAATATATCCTTAGCGGAACCTAACGCTGCGCTTAAAAAACCAAAGAAAATGCCCATCGAGGGCATTCTCCCTGGTTATAGCGGGCGCTACAAGCTCAGATATATCCTGCTTGCGCTGAGTACACCTGCAAATATAACGCATTAATTATCCATGGTACTGCTCATGGGTAATCGGGGTATACTCTCAGAAACTTATCGTGAGGGATTATGCGCACAGTAATAATTACCGGGGCAAATAGGCTTAATGGAATCGGCTATCAGATTGCTTCCGAGCTCGTTAGTCGCGGGGACCAGGTGATAATTACCGCTCGCAATCTGCAATCGGGAAGTGTCGCGCTCAAAGCGCTTGGCAGTAATGCGCGTTTGCTGGCGCTTGATCTTACAAAGCCCAAAGCAATCGAGAATTTTGCTCGTGAATTTTCAGAGTTCTGTCCCACCCTGGATGTGCTTATTAATAATTCAGGCGTTCTCCTTGATAGCACGGTGTCGGTTTTAGAAACCACTGCACAGCTGTTTTTGGAAACCTTTAGCGTGAATACGGTTGCTCCAGTCCTGCTTTCACAGTCGCTACTGCCCTTTCTTAGGAAATCGAAGAGCCCGAGAATCATAAATGTATCAAGCGGTGCTGGCCAGCTTTCTGATGGCGAGCTTTCGAATTGGGCGCCAGCCTATAGTGCTTCGAAAGCCGCGCTCAACGCACTGACCCAGCAGCTCGCATCAACTCTTCCCGGGATTTCAATCAATAGCGTATGTCCCGGCTGGTGCAAGACCGATATGGGGGGTAAGGAGGCCCCGCGAACTGCCGCGCAGGGAGCCGAGACGATTGTCTGGCTTGCAACCGACGCTGATCAAAAAATTACGGGGAAGTTCTTTCGAGACAAAAAAGAGATTCCCTGGTAGCAGTCTAAAGCCTTTTAGTGTTGATAAAGTTTAAAAGCTTGTCATGTATTACACCGTTAGAAGCAACGAGGTGGCCGTATCGCACGGGCCCACGCTTAAAGCAAATTGGTTTGCCATGCTCATCCGTTACCCTACCGCCACTTTCCTGAATCATGACCGAAGGCGCAGCCAAGTCCCACTCCTGATGGTGCACAAGCTTAATGATAATTCCGTCAAGCTCACCTCGACAAAGTCTTAAAAAAGCCATCCCCGAATCGAGCCAATCCGGGTAGACGAATTCAGAGTTGGTAATCTCAAAATGGCGAAGATATATCGCATGCTTTCTCAGATCGCCTACCGATGAAACCGCGAGTGGCAAACCATTAAGTTTTGCACCTATCCCCTGCCCCGCTACCGCCAGCAGCCCACGTACCGGGAAATACATTATGCCGAACTCAATATTCACTCCGACAGAGAGTCCAAGCAGCACCGAAAAATCATCCCGCCCTTCGATAAAAGACTTGGTTCCGTCGAGCGGATCGATAATCCAGGCTCGCGGCGCGGTTTTGAGCACTTCATTAGCCTTTGACTCTTCAGAATAGATAGCGTCATTTGGAAAGAGCCTTGCAAGGCCCGCGAGAAGGATTTCGTTAGACTCAAAGTCAGCCTTGGTAACGAAAGTTCCATCACTCTTCTTGGTTACCTTCAAATCCTGATTACTCTGAGCACCGGGCCAGTATTGTAATAGTTTCTTTCCGGCCTCTTTGACCAGGTCTTCAAGCGCACGTCGTTCTTGATCTGAAAGCATATGACCAGGTAAACTTATGCTATTACAAGAATACGTTAAACCCCCATCGCCAATATTTGGTAACACGAATGAGAGAACAGAATCGCAGAATTTCGAACTTATCGGTCAAAAATGCGCGGCTAAATTTCAGCGAGCGCTGCTACCAGCTTCTGCGTGAAGTCCCGGCCGGACGAGTCACGACATATGCCCTTATCGCGAAAGCTTTAGGCAGCAAAGGATATCGCGCCGTGGGAAACTCAATGCATCGCAATCCTCATGCGCCAGAGGTACCATGTCACCGGGTGGTTAGAAGCGACGGAGCAATTGGCGGCTTCGCGCAGGGCCCCAAGAAAAAGATCGCCATGCTTAGCCGTGAAGGAATTACCGTACGAAACGGCAAAGTAGAGAATCTCGAGCAAGTTCTTTACCTCTTTAACTAGCGAGGCTTCGCCTCGAGACCATCAAGCCAAGGAATCTAGTCTCGGTCCATTTGATAAAAAAATGGAAGAGGCTAGCCAGCTGATAGTGCAATTTTAGAATGTGATGATTCTATCACAATCGCAGAGAGCTCCCCTACCCTTGCCACCAAACTTTCAAGAAGCGCACGAAGGTGGAGGAATTGCCGCGCAGTGTTCGATTCGAGCGAGCGAAGGGTTGCCAAAAGAGTCTCGTATTCGCCACGCAGCTCAAAGAGTCCTGCTTCCTTGCTCACTGCAAAAACTGTGTGCTTTTCATTGCGAATATCGCTGCTTTCTGGGCGTCCCCTATTCTCAATGCTTCCAAAGCGATCAAGATAGTCATCAACTAGTTGAAATACTACACCCGCCTGTGTCCCAAGATTTGAAAGTATCGCTTGGTGAAGCGGCTCGACAACTGCGCTTAGCGCGCCGATTTTCGCTGCCGCTCGAAAGAGCGCGGCAGTTTTTAGGGTTATTGTCTTGCGGTAATCAAATTCCCCGCAATCTGAGCACACATCAAGCTGCTGGCCGCCACACAGATCGGAGAAGGCTCGGCTTAGCTCTGCGACGATGGCCAGCTTTTGTGGAGCTGCCATACCGCCGCACTCAGTGACAATGCGGAAGGCCTGGGAAATCATAAAATCCGCAGCAAGCAGGGCTGTAGGTTCGTCAAAAGCACGGTGGCAAGAAGGACGACCCCGGCGAAAATCATCATTGTCCATGCAAGGAAGGTCATCATGTATCAATGAGGCTGCATGTAAGAGCTCGATAGCGCAGGCAGGCTCCAGCATGAGCCTGGCTGCCGACCCCGGGCAAAAATCTTCGGCTACAGCGAAGACAAAACGAGGGCGAACTCTCTTGCCAGCGGGAAAAAGTGCGTAGAGCACCGCGGCGCGCAGCCTCTCAACAGTGCTCGATCGAATCGATAGCTCCTTAAGAAGATCTTCGAAGTCAGCAAGGGCCAGATCTAACATATTGATATCATTAGATATTTAAGCTAAACCGGCTGTCTTGGCCAGAGCAATATCGGCTCCTTTGAGAGCAACTTACGAAGTTCACCCAGCAGATATATAGACCCGGTTAGCACCAAAGGAATAGCACAGTCCCCACCAAAAGAGAAAAGACGTTCATCTAAAAACCGATTATAGTCAGAGCCATATTGCTGCGAACTTATTCCAAAACTCGATAGCTTCGCGGCAAGCTCTGCGCTGGAAACTGCATGGGTTGCTCCCGACTTCAACAGACTCCAGTGCGCGGCATAAGGAGCCAGCTTCTCCAACATCTCTTCCCAATGCTTTGTATGTAACACTCCAAATCCGAGATCGACCTTGGTAATGCCCGATGACTTAAGATAGTTAACAAGCGATTCCACACCAGGAACATTGTGAGCAGCATCTAGTATAACCCTTCGGCCTCGAACGTTAAGCTCCTCAAGCCTTGCCGGCCAAAATACTGCGCTTACGCCACTACTACAGTGCTCAGGTTTTAATCCAAGGGTAAGTGCCGATTGCACTGCCAAAGAAGCATTGTGAAGCTGATGCGCGCCTTTCAAAGATGGTTGAATGTTAAAGCGATGGCCAGCGCGATCAACGAAACAAGGCAGGTCCGAATCCTCTACAACCCAGAAATCCGTGCCATATATAGCGGCCTCAATACTAAGGGCACTAGCTGACTCAAGTAGCTTCTCTCGTGCTTCGGGGTAAACATTACCAATTATCGCGCGAGTACCGGACTTAAATATGCCGCTTTTCTCTCGCGCAATTGCACGTAGCCCCCTCCCTAATACGTCCTCATGATCAAAGTCTATATTAGTAATAACAGCGATCTCAGGGCATTTAAGTACGTTCGTAGCATCAAGACGGCCACCAAGCCCGACCTCAACGACCATAAAATCAAGCCTTTTGTCGAAAAAAGCCAAAAATCCGAGCGCTGTGATAGCCTCAAAATAGCTCGGAACAACTCCCGATGCTGCTGAAGCTGCCTTAATCTCCAGTGCATAGCTCGATAGCTCATCTTCGGTGATTGCCGCTCCATCGACTACAACTCGCTCTGTCTGATTTGAAAGGTGCGGAGAGCTAATCAGGCCCACTCGCCGGCCACTCGCTGCAAGGATGGAGCAACAAGCTACCGATACAGAGCCCTTTCCATTGGTTCCAGTAACGTGAATTGACGGAATTTTATCCTGCGGATTACCAAGATACTGGCAGAGCTTCCGCATCGAGCTTAGAGAGAACTCGCCTCTCCCACCCCACATCTCGAGCGAGCCAAGATATTCGAGACCAGAAAGATCACCCATAAAACAGCCACTGAATATTCTCAAAGCCCCTCAGCGTCCCACGGTGGGACAGCACTGCACTCTAGAGGTAACAACAGGAAACATGGAGATAATGAGAAAAGCTTACTTCGTCCCACCGTGGGACACATCGGCAAATTTCTACTGGGCAGGCGCCACAACAAGCTTCCTGAAAAGCTCCTGCAGATCTCCTTCTGAGTAAAATTCGATGGTAAGCTTTCCGCTCTCGCCGTTTATCGCTGATCGGCTCATTTTCACCTTGAGGCCGAGAGCTCTCTGAATCTCGTCGGTAATTCTTTGATCCTCTGGGCTAAGTGGCGCAGCTACTCCCCGTTTATCTTCGGTATCCTTCTCAATGTCTTTCTCGAGCTGTCGTCGCGTAAGTGTATCAAGATCCTTCAGGTAGCTCGCTCTGATTTCCTCGTCTTCAATCTTTGCTAGAAGCAGAATCTTTGACTCGGCTGCGCCTTCGCGAAGCGCATTTAGCAGATCGTCGGGCAGCTCAAGAATCTCGAGGCTTCTTTGCACAAGGCTCTTAGAGACCCCAAGTCTATCGGCAACGTCGCGAACGCTAAGATTGAAAGTTTCTTTAAGTGCTCCGATTGCATGCGCACGCTCGAGTGGGCTTAGGTCAGCGCGCTGCAGGTTCTCAACAAGCTGCATGGCGAGAGTTCGATCGCCAGTTGTGTCATCGCTTTGATCAATCAAGGCGGGAATAGAATCAAGACCAGCAAGCTGCGAGGCACGAAGCCGTCGTTCGCCAGCGATCAGCATGTATCGCCCGGGGGTTTTGCCAGGGCGGACTAAAACTGGGCTCAGAACTCCGTAGGTCTTGATAGACTCGGATAACTCCTTGAGTCGTTCTTCATCGAAATTAACACGAGGCTGATTTGGATCTCTTTCAATTGAGCCTAGTGGGAGTTCGCGGTAGGGGATTCCAAAACGTTCGCGCTCTTCGAGCTTCGGGCCTGAAAGCAGGGGATTATTAGCTAGTGTTAACTTGCGCTTACTCATCGAGAATCTCCTTTGCTAACGATAGATAGTCTTCGGCTCCAGTTGATTTTGGTGCGTACTCAAAGATAGTTTGGCCATCAGCTGGCGCTTCGGCAAGCGCCACGTTTTCGCGGATGACCGTACTAAACACCAGGTCGCCGAAATATGCACGAATTGTATCGGCAACCGCTCGCGCGAGTCTCTTTCGATTATCGTGAAGGCAGATAAGCACTCCGCCGACAATCAGTCCAGGATTATATATATTCTTTACCTGATCAATCGTATCAAGCAGCTGTCTCACTCCATGGAGAGCCAAATATTCGCTCTGGACTGGAATCACCACATTCTCAGCTGCTGCAAGTGCGTTGAGTGAGAGTAGGCCAAGCGCTGGCGGGCAATCGATAATCACCACATCATAGCTGCCGACAACAGGCTGAAGCGCGCGCTTGAGGATAAGCTCTCGGCCGACAACACCACCTAGCTCGAGGTCAGCTGCACTAAGCAGAAGACTTGAAGGGACAAGATCAAGATTGTCAGATCGCTTGATAATCACCTCATTGAGCGATCGATTTCCTTTGAGAACGTCATAGATTGTAAGTTCTGGCTTGGGAGTGGGAGGATCTCCAGGTGCTGCATCTGGATCCTCATTGCTTCCCAAACCGAGATGGGTGGTAAGGTTGCTTTGCGCGTCGATATCAACGAGCAAAACCTTTTTTCCTTTTTGAGCAATTGCGGCTCCTAGATTTACCGAAGTGGTTGTTTTTCCAACGCCACCCTTTTGATTAATGACACTGATTACTTTTCCCACTCAACTCTCCCTGATCAATTGAATCTGTCCACTCTTACAAATATGAAACCCAAATTCCAGCACTGAGTATGCCGCCTTTGATTTAACGCGCAGACACACAGCAACCCCTAACTAGCTAAAATCACTGTGTTTTTTAGGCAATGATTTTAGAGGCTGCTCCTTGCAGACACTTTCGCTGCCTAGAATCGAAGCATTACAAACGCTACTTACTTCACCCGTTTCGTACATCTGCGTTCAGGAAAAATTTTACCTTGCCACAGCTTCGCAAGAACTTATTCCAAATCACGTGGGAAGTCTTTAGCACTGCAAAACTATTTATCGTGTTTCTTGATAAAAAACGATCAAATTATGCCGAATCTCGTGAGGTTTCGTGAATCGAGACAAGCAGCTCACATGTATCGACATAAGTCATCACGTGAACGGAGATTAGAATAAACGCGCTTTCAAATAAATTTGTCGTGCTTGGACATAAGCTTTCACGTGAAGTGAAATAAATTTTCGTACGTAGCTTATGAGAATTATTAAAAAAAAGTTCCGCTTACTTATAACTAGTTCAACTACTAGATCATTGTTTAACTAACTAAAAGTAAGTTAGTGTTCTTGAAGATTTAACGTTGTCATGGAACAGCTCCCAATCATAGATCCACCACCACCACCTCGCAGAGTCTCGCGAGATGAGATGAATCTTGCGGAGTTTCCTCTTACGGTGCTTTCCACCCGTCCACTTACTGGGAAAAAGACTTTAGAGTTCTCAGATACCGTGCGTGGACGTAATGGTGAAGTTGTGAACCGGCAGTGGATAATTACCGGGGCGGATAAATTTGGGTTACCAACTTCCTCCGACGACGAAGTATTGCTTGGTTTGCTCAAGCTTACAGTAAACACGGGGTTTCTCGATCCGAAGATATACTTCTCACGTTATGAATTACTAAAAATACTTCGATGGACCACAGAGGGTCGAAGTTATTCGCGGCTTCAGAAGGCATTAGATAGGCTAAGTGGTGTACGCATAAAGGCTACAAATGCTTTTTATGATAATGAGACCAAAGCGCATAGCACTCGAAATTTTGGAATCATTGATGCTTATGAAATAAACGATGGGCGCGAAGAGGGTGCGAAGCCGAGTTTCTTTATCTGGAGTGAGGTGCTTTTTAAGTCGTACCAAGCCGGATTTATCAAAAAGTTCGACCTTGATTTCTACCTTGGCTTGAAAAGTGCCGTCTCAAAACGACTTTATCGATATCTAGACAAGCATTTTTGGTACAGGGCCAAGGTGCAGATAAATCTCTTTACCTTAGCGCACGAGAAGCTTGGCGTCTCGAGAAACTACCAGTTTGCAAGCTCACTGAAACAACAGCTTGATCCAGCGTTCGAGGAGCTGCGCGAAGTAGGGTTCTTGGCCCGGTCGGAGTATCAAGGTAAGGGCCATGAAACCGAAGTGTTGCTCTATGCGGGAATAGGAAAGGGCAGGGCACTGACGCCTGAAAACCGTGTGGCTGATCGGCCCGCATATCAACGCGTAGAGCATAGCGACGTGGGGAAGGGACATTCTGCGGCAGTACCTACCGTCTCGGTACCTCCCAACACTGTGACAGACTGCTTCGAGCAGAATAGTGCGGCACAAATGTTCGGGGCGACTTCGGAAACGATGTGCGAAAAGCAGAGCCTCAAACCGGGCCGCGCAACAGCTTTGGCGCTGGGCAAGGAGCCAGAATCGGGTATCGAGTGGAACGCTAGCTTGAGGGAGCGGGTCAAGGAAGATCTCGCCGCGCGTGGTCTTAAAGCATGGCAGGCTTCGCGTTTTGTTGAGGGCAAGAGCGATGAGACTATCAGTCGGATCGATCGAATTATTCAGTATTACGATTCGCTTTGCCAAAGTGGCAGCTATCTTGTAAGTAGGAGCCCGATTGGATTTCTTTACCGTGCAGTAGAGAATCCCGATAATTTTGTGCTTCCTGAGGAGCGCAAGCAGTCCGCTCAGGCAACCTTTCCGTTCAGTAAACGTGAGATTGGCAGTCGCGAGCGACCGCGAAGGCCCGTGGCAGCTAATCCTGTGCGTGATTCGCAGCAGCTTAGAGCACAGCGCGAAGAAGCTGAATATTTAGTGTTTCGCAAGAAAGAGATTAAAAAGATACGGGAGAGTGCCGAGGCCTCCATGCTGAACGCGATACAGAGCGAGGTTGAGGCGGCACTTTACAAGCTTCGTGGCGCACTTTCCGAGACGCGTTTTCGTGAGATGATAGAGGTCGGAGTTGACGAAAAGTTAGCAAAGTTATTCGCGCTGCCGACACTTGATGAATGGCTAAGAGAACAATCGAATTGTCAGAGTAGCGCGATCTGATGCTGCTAAATTTCCTGCTTGGCGCCTCAGGTTTCGTACTCTTCTTGGTCGTTACCCAAGATGTACATATTTTCCCGGGAGCGTTACTCTCGCTTTTTTCAGGACGAACGCGAGACCCAAGGACTCTGCCATCCGGGGTGGAAAGCATTTTTATCTCAACTCCCGATGCGAAGAAGATTGAGCTTTGGAGACTCGCGCCTCAGCAGGAGGTACCTCAGAAAGATCTTGTAGCACTAATCTTCCATGGTAACGGTGGCGCGCTTGAAAGCTTTTATCTGTTCCAGCTTTGGTTTTCATCTCTCGGCATTTGTAGCTATGCTTTTGACTATCGCGGCTTCGGAAAGAGCAGTGGGTGGCCAGGTGAGAAAGGAATTTCCACCGATTCTGACGCTGTGTGGAGCTACTGTGTCGAACGTGAGAAGCTCGACCCACAGCAGATTATAATTTTCGGATTCTCGATTGGATCAGGGCCAGCATCACGTATCGCGGCGTTGCATTCGCCACGAGCTCTCATTTTGACCTCACCGTTTACCGATCTTCGCCGGGTTGTGAGAGAGCATGGATTACTCGCAATTCTAGCACCATTTTTGAGGCACCGTTTTCCGGTAAAAGCGCATATTGAAAAGCTGAAAAGTACTTCACTTCTCCTCGTTCATGGCGGCAATGATAAAATTATCAGCCGTGTGCATGCCGAGGAACTTGAACGCTCGTATCGTGGATCGGGCCAAGTAACCAGATTGTTCTCGGAAGGCGCGGGGCATAATTTGGTGTTTTATGAATTAAAAGACGAAATGGCGAAATGGATCGAATAGACTATCGCAAGAGATTCTGCAGCTCGAAGACCTTTTGCTCTTCAATGGGTATTTCTGCATTTAGTTTTCCTCGTTATATCTTTGTCTATGCATACACAGTTTAGCCGCTGCGTGGTTTTGATCCTTATGGCGATAGGCATTTATTCCTGCGTTCATGTGCCATCAGCAAATGAGCAGCTTGAGGCGCTTCGCATTGAAACGGGCCTCAAGCCGGTGACAGTTGAAGGGGCTAGCTCCCAGTACCTGAGCAAAACACATCGTGGCTACAAGATGCTTTTGCGAATTCAGATGGGCGATGTATGGAGTCGCTACGCAGCACGAGTAGCAGCTGGGGAGATTGGCCGCGAGCTTGGCGGCATATGGAGTTTTCTTACCGGAAGTTATAAGAGCGGCGTTGGATCGGTTGTCGGCAGCCCGTATGATAGACTGCTTTCTCAGATAATTGGACAGCCGCTCTCGTTGACCATCATAGCAACACACCAGAAACAGAAAGCAGCCCGGCTTGATATCTACAATGAGTTTTCAACTATTCAGCCGCCAGATAAACAGCCGAAAATTCAGTACATCGGTTTAAGTCCGGGAACCCTCTACTCCTCGGATTCGAACTATGCGAAGCGTGTGCTAAGCGACAAACAGCTCGTTGCAGGTATTGAGAATTTCAGATCTCAATATATTCGAGTCGACGACGTACATGCTTCCTTTATGTTTGCTGGCTCCGAAAACGACTATGGTGCGATGATTCGGAACCACGGTAACAGTTCGCCTACACTTTACAATGCGATAATGGACACACTCGCCGGACTCATTGATCACTTGTGAAAGCTGTCGATTATTGAGGCCTTGACCTCATTGCATCGGTGCGCCACTGAGGCGCTGCATCTTGGCATAGTCCCTGCAAAAGCTCCCCTCAGGACAGCCATGAAAATAGATTTTAACGGATCCTTTTCTCAAATTTCTCGGGTACTTAATCAGCCGCGAAGTGCTACTGAAAAAGCGCACGGTTCAAATCAGTTTGAAAGAGAGATTGGCGATCTTCGCCCGCGCGAAAACTCATTAGATTCGGCCAATTACATAGAGAAGACGGCGCAGATTAAAGGACTTTCGCAGGGCACGGGCGAGGGCCAGAGCGCGAAACTAGTAAGTGCTGAGCCGAAACTGAAGGCTCCTGATGTAGAAAGAAGTGGCTCTGCCCCGGAGAGTGTCGAGATAGTCTCCGACACTGTCAAAACTCCGACACTACTTGGCCATCGACGAACTCGATCTTCACTACGCACCGCAATTCCACAGCAGAGTGGAGAGTACCAAAATATTAAGAGAATGGTTGATGACGCTGGAACAAAACATGGTATCGACCCATCGCTTAGCCTTGCGGTTATCTCCGCGGAGTCCAGTTTTAACTCTCGCGCGGTGAGCGTTGACGGTCACTACAGTAAAGGACTCTTCCAGCTTCTAGATAGCACGGGCAGGGACCAACTCGACAAATCGGGGACAAATGAGCGCTATAATCCATTCGATCCGAACCAAAATATTGATCTTGGCGTGCGCTACCTTCGCTATCTCCATGATCTCTTCAGTCATGACGGCGAGCTCTCTAACCGACTGAAAACGAGCGCGGCGGCAAATTCATCCTCTTTGGAAAAACTTGCCGTCGCTGCATTCAACGCAGGCGAAGGCAGAGTTGCATCTGCACAGATGCGCGCCGAGCGGAGCGGCAAGGACCCCCGTGACTATACCGATATCGAAGCCTACCTTCCTGAATCAACTCAAAAATATGTTGCGCGCGTGTTTGCGTCGCGCCCCGAGTTTGAAGACGACGTGCTCGATTGAGTGCCCGTTTTCGGTTTGAACTCGTAACACTGGCAAGCCTCTTGCACTAGCTCCTTTGTGACAGCAAAGGGTAGGCAGGAATGACCGCAAGGGAAATTGCTTGTGCCGCCGTCTGCTGATGAAAACGGTCTTATGGAGTCTGGGAAAAGCTGATTTTATCCCGCCAAGGAGAGTAGGCAATGCCAATCAACATTCGCACAAACGTTCCTTCACTTCTCGCACAAAGAAATTTGGATGAGAGTACCAGTCGTCTTACTACCTCTTACGAAAGGTTATCATCTGGATTGCGGATCAACCGAGCGAGAGATGACGCCGCCGGTTTGGCGATCGCCGAAAGTTTGAAAGCAGACGCTCGTATTGCTTCTGTTGCTATTCGTAACGCGAGTGATGGTATCTCCGTAGTCTCGATTGCTGACCAGGCAATCGGACAGATCGGAAACGTGCTTGCGCGCCTTGCTGAGCTAGCCGAGCAATCGGCGAACGGTGTGTTCGCAAATTCGCAGCGTTCCGCGCTCAATAATGAATTCCAAGCGCTCACAAGTGAAATCGAGCGTATCGCATTCACCACAGAATTTAACGGATTGCGCTTACTTTCAGGCGGCGGCCAGGTCGTATTTCAGGTCGGATTCAAAGGAAATTCACTTTCTCAAGTTACGTACTCCGGTGTTGAGGCAACACTCGATGCGCTCGGTTTGGCCGGTGCTGGAAGTTCGGCGCCGCTTTACTCGATTATCGGCGCAACTGATCTCGAGTCGCAGTCAGCAGCGCGCCAAGCACTCGATGCTATTAATGCCGCTATTACCTCAGTCACTCGCAATAGAGGTCAGTTGGGAGCGGCGGAAAGTCGGCTCGAAGTCACGATTAGTAATTTGCAGGTCGCGCGCGAAAACTTCAAGGCCGCAGAAAGCCGTATCAGAGACGTGGATGTTGCAAGCGAGGCTGCAGAACTTACCAGATTAAACATTTTGCAGCAGGCTGGTGCCGCGGTGCTCGCGCAAGCCAATGCACAGCCGCAACTCGCGTTGCAGCTGCTCGGTGGGTAGGAAATCTTAAGAGGTTTGTAGTTTGGTTAATGTGCGAGCTCAGGATAGAGCTCGGCGGTAAAATGAAACTGGGAGAGGCTGGAAATGGCTCTTAACATCAGGACAAACTTAGCGTCGATTGCGGCTCAAAGAGCATTATCGGATTCGACCGAGGGGCTCACCAACGCGTATCAACGACTCTCGTCGGGCTTACGAATCAATCGCGCGAAAGATGACGCCGCTGGTTTGTCGATAGCTGAAAGCTTGAAAGTCGATGCTCGTGTTGCCTCAGTGGCGATTCGAAATGCAAACGATGGTGTATCTGTTATCGCAATTACCGACGGCGCTATCGGGCAGATCACTAACGTATTGAGCCGACTCGCCGAACTAGCTGAACAGTCAGCCAACGGTGTATTCGGCAATGAGCAGCGCTCCGCACTACAGCTTGAATTCACGGCGCTCTACAGCGAAATTGAGCGTATCGCGATGACCACTGAATTCAATGGTCTACGCCTGTTAAGTGGTGGCTCCACGGTGACCTACCAAGTCGGCTTCGACGGCTCCTCGATGTCGCAGATCACGTACTCCGGCATTGACTCTACGCTTGCGGCGCTTGGACTCGCGAGTCAGGCAAGTTCAGCACATCTTTACTCAATTACTGGTGTGACGAATCTTGAATCGCAGTCCGCTGCAAGGCTTGCGCTCGATGCTATCAATCGCGCGGTAGTCTCGGTAACGAGAAACCGAGGAACACTGGGGGCAGCGGAAAGCCGACTTGATACCACAATAAAGAACCTGATGGTTGCCCGTGAAAACTTTCAAGCTGCGGAAAGCCGCATTAGAGATGTCGATGTGGCGAGTGAGGCTGCCGAACTTACCAGACTGAACATATTACAACAGGCCGGCACAGCGATTCTTGCGCAGGCTAACCAGCAGCCGGAACTGGCGTTGCGGTTGTTGCAAGGCTAACAAAGTTAGTTCGTAGCGTAAGCGGCATCGAACCGCTGCTGGCGAAATAGTCCAAACTCTTGAGCCAAGCCGACAAGTATTCTACTGTCGCTGGGTGCGAATAAAGTATTCTCTCTTCAGAATATGCGCGATAACGCTAAGCTCACTTGTAGGCTTGATCCTTGGTGGCTGCGATAAGTCCAGCTCGGCTCCCGCATCGCCGCTCGCGGGCCGTAATGTTGTCCTCATCTCCCTCGATACGCTCCGCGCCGACAGGTTGGGTATCTATGGCTATCAGCGACAAACATCGCCAGCAATTGATTCGTTCGCCAGGCGCGGTGCGCTCTTCGAAAATGTCGTTTCCGAAAGTAGCTGGACTCTGCCTTCACACGTGACGATGCTAACCGCGTTGCACCCGCTTTCGCATAAAGTAGACGATCGTGGTCGAAAAATCGGCGGCACGCTTAGAATGGTGCAGGAAATTCTTGCGGCGAAAGGCTTTCGTACCTTAGGTTTCGCCGATGGTGGCTATCTTTCGCGCTCGCTCGGTTTTAATCGTGGATTTCAGGTCTATGAAGATAAGCGTGAAGGCCTTCAGGCGAAGCTCCCAAAACTGATAAAGGCCCTTGATGGCATTAAGGTTGGCGAACGCTTCTTCGCGTTTCTGCATACTTATGACATTCATTGCCCGTACCATCCACCGGAGCCATACTACTCGATGTTTCAAAGCGAGGGCGCAGAGAAGATAAAAACGAAGCGAAAATGCGGAGCCACTTTTTTTAATAAGAAACCTCGAAGTAGGGGAGAGCTACTTTTCCTGTCTGACCGCTACGACGGCAAGATTAGATGGACCGACAATAACTTAAGTCCGCTTTTTGAGTACCTTGACCGTCGCAAGCTCCTCGAAAACACCTACGTAATTATTCTCTCTGACCACGGTGAATCATTTGGCGAGCATGGGCTCGTAGGTCACCAGCGCTCACTTCATCGTGAATTACTCTCCGTACCGATGATCGTGGTAGGGCCAGGAATTGTCGCGAGGAGGATCGCGCAACCTGTCGGACTCTCCGATCTGACACCTACTGTACTTTCGCTTCTTGGCTTGCAAACTGAAGGGAAAGTTGATGGTACTACGCTTCTGCCGATTCTTTTTGACTGGAAGTCTCTTCCTGACTTTCCGTCGTTTCGCGTTTCGTCGTTGGAGCGAGAGGTTTTGTTGCGATCGGTCGCAGATAACCGATTTCATCTGATTCAGGATCCGTCTCGAAAGCTGATTGAGCTATTTGACATGGCGAGCGATCCGCGCGAGCAAAATAATTTGGCGAGCACACAGGCCGATGTGGTGCGTGCCATGAATGCGCAACTTGATGCCGCAGTGACAAAATTTTCCGATCATGGCGGAGCAGAACATGTTGAACAGGAAGACGAGGAGCTCGAGCAATTAAAATCGCTCGGCTACGTGAATTAAGATTTCTTGTAGCCGCTATACTACTACTCAGTTAACGAAATCTTCTCACTTTTCTCTGCCTCGGTGTCCTCTGAGCCTCTGTGGTTTTTATAAAGAAAAATAAACCACAGAGACACAGAGCGCACCGAGTGAGGACCGAGACTAATGATAAGTTATTTCGTTAACAGAGTACTACTCGAAAACTTTTAAAATGTTGAAGGCGCTATCGCGCTGTGCGGGGACAAATCCGGCTTCGCGGATATTCTGTTGAAGCTCTTCCGGGCTCATGCACCATTTATTCGCTGAAAATCCGCCAGCTTTGGAGACTACATTCTCCTCCATCATTGTGCTGCCAATATCATCACAACCGAAATGTAACCCGACTTTGGCAACTTCGCCGCCAAGCGTCGGCCAGCTCGCCTGATGATGATAAATATTATCAAGGAAGATTCTCGTGAGAGCGGTGTTACGCAAATACTCGATAGCCTCGGCACCGTAGCTTTCGGCATGGCGACTTCTTCCAAGCGAGGTGGCATGATTGTGCTGCAAGGGCCATGCGATAAAGGCATTAAATCCGCGCAAGCCTTTGGCGAGGCTGCGATCTTGCGCATCACGAAGCCTTTCGAGATGATTAAGTCGATGTTCAATGGTTTCGCCAAAACCTATTACCATGGTTGCGGTAGTGGACAGATCGAGGGAGTGTGCAATCTCCATAATCTTTATCCATTCGTCGGCCTTAATCTTCTTTGGGCTGACTCTATCTCGAATCTCGTCATCCAAGATTTCTGCGCCGCCCCCGGGAAGACTACGCATGCCGGCATCTCGAAGCGTGCTCAAGATTTCTAAGTAATCCTTACCAGAGATCTTTGCCATTTGTTGAATCTCGGAAGGCGAGAAAGAGTTGATTTCAATCGGATACGTAGTGTGAATCCATTGAACTAAATCGACGTAATAGGAAAAGGGAAGATCGTCATTGTGCCCGCCCTGGAGAAGAATGCGTGTCGCGCCAAGACTAAGTGCTTCACTGATCTTTTGACCAATCACTTCGCGCGAGTTTACATAGGCTTCTGGGTCCTGCGAGCTATGCCGATAGAAACCGCAAAAGGAGCAATCGGTGTTACATACATTGGTATAATTGATGTTGCGGTCAATCAAGAACGTGACTACTTTCCCCGGGTTATGACGTTGACGTAGTAGATTGGCGAGCCGTCCCAGGTCCAAAAGCTCAGCCTCTTGATAAAGTAGCCGCGCCTCGTCTCTCGTTACTCTTATTCCTTCGGCTATTTTTGCCGAAATGCGCGCAATTTCAAAACGAGAAGAGTACGTCGTTTCAGCGTCTTGTCTGGCAGTCTGTGACATGCCCTAGTTATCGAGGAATGGAGGCCGAGAGTCAAGCAAGGTCGAATTAGTGCATCTTCTAAAGCAAAATGTTAAGATTTCGGGCCATGGCAAACAAGCAAAATATAACCATTTACCACTCTCCTGACTCCGATGATGCCTTCATGTTTTACGGCTTAGTGAGCGGCGCGGTGCGTCATCCCGATTTCGAATTTGCGCACGATCTCTCTGATATTGAGACGCTCAATCAACGAGCCCTCCGCGGTGAGCTTGATGTGACTGCAGTGTCGGTACATGCCTGCGCATTCTTACCTGAATACACTATTCTTGATTGCGGCGCCTCGATGGGCGGAAAAAATTACGGCCCAAGACTTGTTGTGCTTGGTGATCAACCGCTCGTCCGGATCTCCGAAATCGCCATTCCTGGAGCGCTTACCTCTGCGGCACTCGCGCTTAGGATCTTCTTGCATGAGCATAAGCTCTCGCCGAAAATTAAAATCATGCATTTTGATACGATTCAAAAGGCTGTCAAAGAAGGACTAGTGCAGGCAGGGCTGCTTATTCATGAGGGGCAACTTACGCACGCTCGCGAAGGTCTAAGGACCATTGCTGACCTTGGTGTCTGGTGGTGGGAGAAATATCAACTTCCGCTTCCGCTCGGCGTTAATGTTGCCAAGAAAAGTCTGGGCGCCGAAGCGATCACGGCGACCGCGGATGTGCTGAAGCGCAGCATTGAATATTCGCTTGCCCATCGCTTGGATGCGCTTACGTATGCGCTTCGCTACGGCAGAGGGCTCTCGACTTCGGATGCCGACACCTTTGTTGGAATGTATGTTAATGAGCGAACGGTAAGTCTAGGCGAAAGCGGCATCCGGTCAATTAAACTCTTTATCGATCGTGGTAAGCAGTGCGGAGTTATTCCGGCTGAGTCTTCGGTTTCATTTTACAGCGACCCAGAGCTCCATGCGGTAAACGGGTAACTGCGCTTTCTTAATAATTGACCAGAGATATCAAATCGGGCTGAAAGGATTTGAACCTTCGACCCCTCCCACCCCAAGGGAGTGCGCTACCAGTCTGCGCCACAGCCCGACACAGCCGCCGAGTCTAGCGTAGCCAATGCCGAGTTGCAAACCTTGGCAATTATAGGAAGGTTCAGCAGGTTTACAAGAGATTCAGGATTGTCCTACACTCCTCCTGCAAAGAGTGAGGGCCCATAGCTCAGCTGGTAGAGCGCTACAATGGCATTGTAGAGGTCAGCGGTTCGATCCCGCTTGGGTCCATTCTGCTTCGCTCGGCGAAGCCGAGCTATGCAGAATGCCCTGCGTAGCCTTGGCGGAGCAGGGCCAGCATCAAAGATGCCGCTTTAGAAACGCCAATCAATTCGAGCAAAAACGGCGCGTTCTATTTTTGCCTGTTCGATTCTGCTGAAGTCCGCATTAAATTCAGAGTGCCGCGACTTAAGCAGATCCTGTCCCACGACTGAGAGCACTAATCCTTCAGTGATCTTGTAACCAATTCGCAGATCAAACTGAAAGTAAGAATCGACGCTTGAGCCAGGTAACGAGTCATAGTAATGGAGCGACGGGTCTACCTCGACTCCCTCGAGTGGAGTGACCAACATTCGAAGCATCGCCTGATTTTGCGGGCTATTGCCATTAACCTCCTCGTTAACATCTAATTTAAGAAAGCTATACCACGTCTGTATTCGCCACCATTCTTCAGGATCCCAGGTAATTACTGATTCGAATCCCTGAGAGCTGCCACAGTCGCTATTCTTAATGTTCACGGGAACCTCAAGATGAGGTGAAGGCGAGCCGACAAACTGCGGGTTACCCGTTTCAACACTAATTAAATCTTGATGATGGCTGTAGAACGTGGCCAGGTCAAAAGTAACTTTAGGGTTCAACGTCGTGCGGAACCCAATTTCATAGGTATCGGCTTTCTCGGCCAAAAGGTCTCGATTTCCTTGGAGTCGGAGGACTGCTGGAATTCCGGACTCGGTGGGAAGTGCTGCGAAATCAAAATTTCTAATTTCAAGAAGTGTACGCGACGGTACCTGAACGGCTCGCGAATAAGAGCTCCAAATTGTGCTGGTTTCGTTCGGAAAATAAGCTAGCCGGGCACTCGGCTGAGTTTCATATCCGGTAAATTTGTTGTGTTCAACTTTTGTGCCGATAGTAGCCTTTAAGCGGTCCTCGATAATTGTAATTTCATCTTGTACAAACCCATTGACGATATCCCTCGAGTCCGCGGCATTATCGAAATAAAAAGAATCCCTATCGTAAAATCTATTGGTGACCATTTCATTGATGTGGCGATAGCCCGTTCCGATGGTAACAAGATTCTGACGGATCGGCGTCATGATATATTGCGACTCAATATCGAAGGTATCGCTCCGTTGAAACGATCCCTGAGTTCCCCTTCGATACTGTGAATAATAACCTTGTAAGTCAAACTTAGAGCCATCGGTCATATCATGTTCCCACCGCGCTAACAGGTTTGAAGCCCTATTGTTTGCGCTTACGTCGGCGTTATATGAGTATGGTGGCTCGAGAAAGGTGAGAACCTGCCTTTCTTCTCCATTCGTAAACTGAAGACCTCCGTGAACAGTAACGGCATCGCTCTCAGATGGAGTAGAGTCGTACCTAAATCCTCCGAGGAAGCGATCCCATCTATCATAACTTGAACTTCCGTCTGGTTTGCGAGTTGCGCCGGACATCTGCTCCTTTGCGTAAAGTCTAAATGATTGCGCTTCATCAAGCTGAACGCTAGTACGCCCGCCCACGTTCAGCGGATCTTGTGAGCCTCCTCCGAGGGTCACAAAGTTTCCCTTCTGATCCTTCGATAATTTCGTGATTATGTTAATGACGCCATTAACCGCATTTACCCCCCACACGGTGGCTCCGGGACCCCGTATTACTTCAATCCGTTCAATGTCATCAATCAGGATATCGACAAGATCCCAGTAAACGCCGCCATCAAGTGTTGAGTAGACAGTGCGTCCGTCGATAAGTACCAACAGCTTGTTGGCAAACACGTTATTAAATCCGCGGGCTGAAACTGCCCACACTTTAGAATTAACCCGTGCAACTTCTAATCCTGGCACCATGCGTAACAGCTCGGGCACTGAATTTGCGCGCGATCGGCGAATATCCTCGCGGTTAAGAACAAAGAGAGCGGATGCAGCCTTCGAGGCCTTCTCTTCTCGTTTTGAAACTGAGGTTATTTCGATATCTCCTAGCTGATCGAGTGGAATATTGAAAAGATCATCAGCGTTTGCCCACGCATCATGTGCAACGGAAATTGAAAGCATCAGACACGCGATCTTCTTTAAGACCGACAAACGGTTAGTGCATTCTCGTTTTTGACTCATATCGAACCCTTATTTTCCAATTACCCGCTCCGCGATCTTCAACAAATCAGAGCTGGGAGTAACAAGCTTTAAATTTAACTTTTCAAGATTGACGACAAATCCAAGTTTATTGCCGACCCGTGAAAACGAAATCGCAACACTTTCGTTTTCGTCACTGACACATACCATTCCAGCCGGTATATTTTGTTCACACGCCTTGACCGCTAAAATATCAGCGCCGGCGAAATACGATAACTTGCAGCCCTGCATGTCTTTTTCGCTTGAAAGGTTGACAACTTTAATACTGTGCCCGGCTATCTTCTTGCTAACGGCCTCTGCAAGATGGGTTTCTATGTTCTCTGCCTTGAAGAGGCAGACTGAAATTGGTTCGTTCGCAGAGCTAAAAGTACTCTCGGCCCAAGTGATGTATTTCACGAAATTATATAAATAGACGGCTTTGAGTTGCGCTTCGCTGATATCAAGCGCATGCGACGCGGGGACACCGAGCACTCCCAACACAAGCAAAGCGCCGAGGACGAGCGTTCTCACTGGACGTGGCATTCTATTCTTAAGCGCCATGTTCTCTAAAGCCACCTCATATTAGCCTGCGAACATTCTACCAAGTTTCATGTGGCGCTCCGCCCCAAAGCGTAGTGCGCGTACAAGCGGAAGTAGCAGTTTTAGCTCCAAAGCCACTCGGGCTATTCCTTCCTTGACGTCTCCGAAACGCTCTTCACCTAGAATTTTTTCGAGCGCTGCAACAGCTTTGTAAGCACGATGTGCGGATAGCTCAGTCATTAACAATTTTAATGCACGTATGCAGCTAGTCATCTCCGCCAAGTTACCGCTGACATCTGCATCCTGAAGGGCAAATAGTAGTCTTGGACACTCACTGAGGTAGCGGTCCGTAAACAGGATTATGAGTTGAGAGTCGGCGCGCAGTCTTAGTAAGAAATCAGCAATGTCGACCGCGCTGGCGATCTCGCATGTTTTTGGAGAACTTCCTTGCGGAAATGATTTTTCGAGAGTTTCTTCGACGATATCAATGAGGAGTCGAACATCTCCATCAATCCTTTGCAGCATCTCTGACATAAAATGTGAATTGATCTTTACCGGAGAACGCTTTTGCGACACAGCTGAGCCGGTACTCGAATTGAGGACGTCCTCTATTTTCTGATGCAGGCTCTTTACTTCAATTGGTTTCGAGATGTACTCATCCATTCCGGCGGCAAGATACTGCTCTTTATGTCCATTCATTGCGTTTGCCGTAAGTGCGATTATTGGAATGTGACCATGTGTGTCCTTTTCTGCTTCGCGAATCATTCGGGTAACTTCGACTCCGCTCTTTGATGGCATTTGAATGTCCATCAGAATGATATCAAACTGGGGAAGGCGTGAATTGTTTTCTGTATTTTGAGTGCCAGTGTGCCTTGCTGACCATTCGCGCAAAGCTTCTTCCCCGTCTCGTGCCATTGTCACAAGATGACCCGCTTTCTCTAATACTCGATGTATCAGGCGCTGATTGGTTTCGTTATCCTCGGCGACAAGAATGTTTAACCTGCTGGTAGGAGCGCGCGGCGTTTCAACAATACTGACAGCGTTAACTGGCCCTTCGCTTGAGATGACTGTTTTAGCGTCGTCTTTAAAGCGAGAGAGGGAGTTTAGCAGACTGGGCATTAATATTGGTTTGAGAGCGAACACAACTCCATGAACACTATCGCCGTTTCGCATCTGCGACATCTGCATCGGATTAAGCATTGCTATGATCTTGTAACACCCTAATGCATGGAGTGTTTCGAGCGTGAAAGGATTTAGAGCGTGGTCGCTGCTCAATTGAGAAAAGCCAAAAATTGCAATTGTTTTCTCAAAGTCGAATTGTGTAGCTGTGCCGACGGACTTTTGAAACTGTTCTAAAGAATCGTATTCAAATGTTTCTCCCCCGAGGTAGGTAAGAACTTTAGCGACATTCGTGCGATGAGCAACGCAGGGGTCGATGACCGCTATCGCATAGCCCTTTAGATAGGTAACGAAATTTTCGTGCCGCGATGGTGCCGAAGTAGAACACTCAAAAGACAGTGTAAAGTAGAATCTGCTTCCTCTTTTAACATCGCTCTCTGCACGTAACGTACCACCCATGAGGCTTACAAGGCTCGAACTTATGCTTAGGCCAAGTCCGGTTCCTCCGTACCTTCTGGTAGTTGACGTATCTGCTTGTTCAAAGGGGTTAAATACTTTCTCGAGCTTGGAGGCGGGGATTCCTATTCCTGTGTCTTCAACCGCGAAGGTAAGAGCAAGTGAATTGGGCCCTGTACGCTCCGAGGTAACTCGCAGAGTTATCGTTCCATGCTCCGTAAATTTGATCGCATTGCTCACGAGGTTGCGCAGCACCTGCTTCAGTCGCTGCTCATCACCAAAAACTTCATCGGGCAGATCAAAATCGAGATCACAAATGAGCTCCACGTCCTTCGTACTCACCATAGTGGAAAGGCTTCGTACGAGACTATGGATCGCGGATGTAGGATTAAAGGCAACTTTCTCTACTGCCAACTTATTAGCTTCAATTTTCGAAAAGTCGAGAATATCGTTGAGAATTCGCAATAACGATTCTGCTGATTCCCTTACAACGGTGAGGTACTCGCGCTGCTCGGGCAATAGCTGAGTATCAAGGGTGAGCTCGGTCATTCCGATCACACCATTCATCGGAGTTCTGATCTCGTGACTCATGTTCGCGAGAAAGTCCGATTTTGATCGACTCGCTTCTTCGGCGACATCGCGAGCTTTTATAAGTTCTGAATTCTGTAGTTCAAGGAGGCGAGTTCTTGCTTTGACCTGTTCCTCGAGAAACTCATTGTTTTTCTCGATCTTTTCAAGCATTGCATTAAAATAAGTGCCAAGTGTTCCGATCTCGTCGCCACTTGTCGAAGCAATGCGCGCTGAATAATCGCTGTTTTTGACGATATTATCTACAAAGTCCACTAGGTTAAAAAGGGGCTTGGAGATTATCTTTTCAAATCGTTTTGCCAAATGCTGTGTAAGGGCAACTGCGACTAAGAAGAGCAAGAGCGCAAATGCCAAGAGCAATTGAATTTTTCGATAAAAGCCATCTAATTCGACTTCAATTATGAGAGTGCCAAGTTTCTCGTCGTTTTCTTGAATTGCTTGGCTTACGAATAAGGAGCGATTCTGGAACAGTATCGGCTCATCATATGATGTTGAAAATCCTATCCCTATTTTTTCTTTATCTCGTGCGAAATGTGCAATGCGGTTCCCAGTTCTATCAAATGCGGTGGCCGACGTGATTGATTCAGCGACCGCAAGCGCGTTCAGGTCACGCTCGGCTGCTGTTGAGTCTCTAAACGACAGCGCAGGAGTGAGGCTCTTTGCGGTCGTTCGAGCAATCGTCGTGGAGGATTCGACGAGCGAATGCTTTAAGAATCTAAATCCGAAATAGGAAAAACAGGAAATAGATACCACACACACAAACGTGCTTACTGCTACGCAAAGCGCAACAACCTTGCGTTGGATGGTAAAGACTGAAACAGAGCTCATGAGAGAGAGTTCATCGCATGTATGCGTTTGGACGCTGGTGTAATAAATAGTTTTTGCGACGTCTCGTGACAAATCTAAGATGCGGCAGGGGATGCTAAGTTTGCAAGATTAGGGACTTATCAAATTTTGTAATTTACTTGGGGAACTGTTCAGGCTTCCGTGCTTGTAGGGACCCAAATCAAATATAACGCGAAGGAGGAAAGGATGCGAAGAGAGTGGCCTTCGCGTTAAAACTAATCGTGAGCCGAGCACTGTGGTTAGGCTGAGCACTTACTAAATCGGAAGAGACAAAATTAAAACAATGATTTTCTCATTGCTTGTTGCTTCGCGAAGCGTAAATTCGCGGCAGGCATAAGAAGCCTCAATTATGAAATTAGCTATCCCAAGATTTTGGAGTGGGTCTACGCAAAGACCAAAAACGCAATAATGACTCGGGGAGAATCACATCACGAGTTCCAGCTGATTTCAGCTGCACTCCTGTTCGTTACGCCGTCTGGTGTCGGCGACTCAGCTCGCTGAGCTGATTATCAACAGCGATGACCCACTTCTTGTCAGCCCAGCGGATGAGCCCCCAAGTGAGGAATATTCCCGCCCCGAGTGCAATCGCGACGAGCAGCAAGACCACCAGCCCTTTGGCGCTGTCGCCATCAAGGTCGTCAAAGAGGTCTTTGACGCTCTTCGTTGACTGAGAGATCCCTTTGACTGCCTGCCAGGTATTATGTACCTGGGCGTAGGTGTTGTACCCCGCGGTAAGGCCATTTGTGATGGTCCTTCGCCGGGCAAACTCCATCCAGCTCCAGATCGTAATCCCGATTCCCGATCCGAGAATCGGCGGGATCAAAATGAGATAGCCTAATCCCAGCATCCCCCGAATCTGCTTATCGGTAAGCCAATCAAAGTGATTGGCCCCGTAAGCCATAGCAATCAGGAAACACCACGAGAACCCGCATGCGGCCATGATGGCGCCGCACCAACAGACTAGGCGGATGAAGCCGCCTTGCTTCTTACACTCGGACCACGGAGCTCCGACCGAGATGCTGTTGAAGACGCTGATTCCAAGGTTCAAGAGCCACAGTAGTAATATTGTCATGATGTATTTTGGTTTGATTTGATTCCCCCTACGCATTAGAAATGGAGAAAACCTCACATAAGGTTGTCCCGCGTAGTACCCATATGGATGTGGACCGATCGGTCCTTTAATGAACAGGTGACAACGTTGTTATGCATTTAGCGGGTTAAATCGTCTCGTCAGGCCAGCGAGCTCTAATATTATAGGAAATTCAGATAATTACATTGGCTATTCGTAACTCGCTGAAAGGTTTGGCAAGTGCACGAACTTTGGCAGTTGCTCCACTTTCGTCAGTTGGGCACTAGTCGCCAAGTCACATGGCAAAGCTAAGGGCGAAGGTTAAGTCGAAGTTCAACAAAAGCGGAGCGAGCATATTTTTTACTCCGGCATTTCTAAGTAACTACAATTTTACCCTTCAATTAAGAAGTATGCAGGCACCTGCTGAATCACCTGTACGGGCCGTGAATTTTGAACAGTCGTGGTCACGACGCCTATCACCTGCTTTTTATCGTCAAGTACCGGCGAGCCATCATGAAGTGGAGGCTCGTGTGAACCGATGCTAAAGTTTCGTGTGGTAAAGCCCGCGATCTGCGAAGGAATGCCAGTATCGAAGTTGCCTTCAAGAGTGAGCTCACGCCAGCGCACCTTTTCTTGAAACGCGCGGTCGGCTTCGAGGGCACCAAGCTTTGTGCCCTGCGTCAATGCTTTAAGCGAAGCGCCGACTTTAAATCCGGGACTTGGGAATGGCGTCGCCAGTTTTAAAAGATAAAGTTCACCACCAAGCTCAGATGAACGCTCAACTGATACCTGGCCCTTCATGGAGAGGTTCTCTACGAAGATCTGTTCACGAAGAATCTGCAACTCAGAAGGGTCTAGTAATTCATAACTTCCCTGCGCGTCGACGCTATTGCCAATTACAAAGGAAGCGGTTGAGGGCGCCCATCCCGTAACTGCTTTCGCAACCTTGAGCACCTGATCTTGAGTCAGGGTTGTCGCCTGGCAGTTTCCGCCCGGCATGCAGTCGTGCACGTAAGAATTCACGATCGACCCGGCCCTATAGGGATTTGACGCAAGCCAAATTCGAGGAGTTGTCTTGGTGGTAACGGCGGCACCACGTTTTCCAATAGGAAAGGCGTAGGTAAGCATCGATCCCTGGACTGGCACACAAGGCCGGTTGTCGGCAGCAATCTGTAGTAGCGGCTGAAACTGCGAATCGCCTAATTGCACCAAGCTTGGCGCGGCGTCTGGAATCGAGGGGTCCAAATGAAAGCAAACCGGCTGCTTCTCCTTTCCGTACACCATCTTCCAATGAGTCTGCACTTCGAGAAAAAGTTCGGCAGGCGTGATTTCCCAGGAGCATTCACCAAGGGCGAGCGAGCCAATCCAGGTCGAAGGTACTTCAGGAAGTTTCGAGTCACTGCCTGTCTTTTTTGCGCTTGGAGAATATTTGTAGTCGATCTTTTTTGTCGAGCGGTATAGTGCGGTGCCTACAATAATTAGAATTATTAATATAACTGCCGCAATTCCGGCCGTGGCGTCACTAAATCGACTTTCGCCGATATGAAAGATCCTAGGGAGCAATGATAGTATATGTTGAAAGAAGCTTTCTCGTGGAACCTTCCTTTCAATTTTCTCAGTCTTCTCCTCTTCACCTGGTCGAGGCATAAGATCAAAACGGAGAAGAGGGCCTTGATCCGTAAGGCTAATCACATCGCCGGGTTTGAGAATATAGGGCAACGGCATTGCTTTCTCGTTGACAAGAATCGATGCCGCACCGGTGAGACTTTCAATGTTGATTTGTAGCTCAGGTTTATCTTTAATCGTGATTTTGGCGTGATTGGCCTGGATACCTGGATCTTTTTTCTCGTCGAGTTTAATCGCACTTCCGCGAGCCGTACCAATAAGCAGATCGATTCCTGCCTCGCAGCCGAAGATCTCGCCAGTGGCGCGCTTTGAACCGCTAAGGTAGTCGATAACGATTTTTCGCTGCATGTAGTGCCGGTGCTCCCCTATGAAATTTCGACGTAGTGCTTAAATTTCTTAAGTCGATTATTCCTGTGGTATTGGGCGGTGTATGTAGAACGTGTTTATGCCAGCCGAATAATATCTGCAAAAACCCCCGCCGCAGTCACTGAAGCTCCAGCCCCGGGGCCCTTGACCACAAGTGGCCGCTCTGAGTAGCGCTGCGTGGAGAAGGCTATAATATTATCGCTTCCGGAGAGACCAAAAAAAGGATGTGAGGCATCAATTTCACAAAGCGTAAGGCTTGCTTGGTTCCCTTCCAGGAGTGCCATGTAACAAAGCCTACAGCCCTTCTTTAGCGCCTCAGTTCGTCTTTTTTCAAGAATGGGATCTACTTCAGGAAGCGCTTTCAGGAATTCATCGACATCTTTTGCCTGAAAAAGCTGATCGGGAAGAAAACGTTCAATACGTATGTCGGCAAGCTCGAGCGTTGCTCCCGATTCACGAGCCAGGATAAGGAGCTTTCGAGCTGCGTCCACACCATTTAGGTCATCCCGTGGATCTGGCTCGGTATAGCCTCTCGCTTTGGCATCCTTTATTATTTCGCTAAAGCGTAGCGGTGTGTTCCCCGGGGCACAGAACGTGTTGAAGAGGTAGCTTAAAGTTCCTGAAAGGACCGCCTCAATCTTGTGCACGACATCGCCGCTACGAATGAGGTCGCCCAACGTGCTAATTACCGGAAGGCCAGCGCCAACGCAGGTCTCAAAGAGAAAAGTCGTATTCCTCTTTCGGCTTGCGGCCTTGAGCTTCTGGTAGTCGGCACTGCTCGCGCTCAATGCTTTCTTGTTAGGGGTAACGACCGGAATACTTGAACGGAGGAAAGTGATGTACTGACTTGCAACTGTTTCGCTCGCGGTGCAATCGACAAATACAGAGTTGGGAAGATTCATCGAGATAATAGTTTCGGCGAAATTCGTGCTTTTGCCATGCGTCTCAGCACCTTTTGCCAATGGATCCTGCAAAGAGAGCCCTTTGCGCGATATCGCAAACTCAGAGCTATTTGCCACTCCAACCAGCTTGATTTCGAGAAGATAACGTTCACGGAGGGTTTGCGCATGACTTTTTATCTGTTCAAGCAAGGTCTTGGCGATAAGCCCCGTGCCCGCCAGAAACAGGTTTAGTGAGCGTTGCTCCGAGAGGAAAAAAGCTTCGTGCGCAGCAATTAAAGCTTTCACCTCATCACGCCGGCTCGTTACGAAAGAGATATTGAGCTCTGATGAGCCCTGCGCGATTGCAACAACATTAACGCCATTTTTACCCAGAATCCCAAAGAGCCGCCCCGAAGTGCCGGGCGAATGCCGCATATTTTCCCCGACTATCGAAATAATCGAAAGCTCTTCCTCGACAACGGGCCGTTCGACGAGACCAGCGTCAATTTCAAGTGCAAACTCCTCGCTGATGAGCTGCATTGCTCGCGCGGAATCTCCGGGACTTACCGCGGCACAAATGCTGTGCTCGGAAGAGGCCTGTGTAATGAGAATTACATTAACTTTTCCACGTGCAAGCGCGCCAAAAAGTCTGCTGGCGATGCCGGCAATGCCCATCAGTCCACTTCCCTGCACCCGAAGAAGCCCAATCTCATCTATCGAGGTTACTCCGGTCACCGCCGCGTCACTTGGCGCGCGGCTATGGGTAATTACCGTGCCTGGAAACTCAGGATTAAAAGTGTTGAGGATTCGGATCGGGATCTTTTTCTCCATCGCCGGCTGAAGTGTCGGCGTATATATTACTTTCGCGCCGAAGTGACAGAGTTCAAGAGCTTCCTGATATGTGACTTGCGGAATTGAAAAGGCCTTTGGCACCTTTCTTGGATCGGCGGTCATCATTCCGTCAACGTCAGTCCAAATTTCAACCTCTTCGCAATCGAGCGCCGCGCCGACAATCGCCGCTGTGTAATCGGAACCGCCACGGCCCAAGGTGGTGGTGTCGCCCTTTGCGGTTGATCCGATGAAACCCGTGATAACTTGCAAGTTACGATGTGTTTCAAAGTGGGATCGAATTAGCCGAGCTGTTTCGGGCATATCGACTCGCGCATTGCCAAATCCGTCGTCGGTGCGGATGATCGAGCGCGCGTCAAGGAAATCCGCGGCTATGCCGCGCGATGAGAGCGCTTGTGCGATGGTATATGATGAAAGTCTTTCGCCGAAGCTCAGAATAGCGTCGCGGGCGCGAAGCGAAAGCTCCTTTAATAAGGTGACTCCGCGCAGGCTATCGTCAAGTTCATTGAGCCAGAGCGTCAATTGCACGGTCACGCGGCTCTGTTCATGCGAAGGTAGAAGCGCACGAAGGCACTCGGCGTGGCGCTGAGAAAGTTTTTTAAACCGATCGGTATAGCTTGAGTCACTGTCTCGCGCTAATTCGCTAATCGAGATCAGCTCATTAGTAACTCCTTCATAGGCGGAAAATACCAGTGCAATCTTCTCTCCTGCTTGAATTCTAGGCGTGACAAGGGAGAGTACTTTTAGAATTCTTTCGGGCTGACCTACAGAGGAGCCGCCGAACTTCAATACTTTCATGGGAAGGGACTTTAACGTAAAAGCAGAGAGGGTGGAAGCATATCGTTTCCGGTAGGCAAAGTTTGTTTTTTATATCTCGCTCCGCTCAATTTTGCTGAGTTTGTGCTGAATTCCAATATCGAATTCCAGGGTCCCAATGTGCGCCAAGCTCACGGACCTGGTTACGCTGGTGATATGGTAGGTCAAGGAGAAGCTTTCTCATATTACATGGCGCTTGCTGACTTTAGAGAAGAGAAGAATGAGCCAGTTTGTGAGATACTTAAAGTACCTATGGACCGCCGAGCTCTTTCCAGCAGCTGTTATTAACTCGGCGGCGACCGTGAGGGGCGCGGCAGCGGAGAGCTCCTGAGTAGTTAGCACGGACATGGCCTGATTCTTAAGTTGCGGGATCCTTTCGGGCAGATTCGTTTCCAATTGCAAGTCTGAGACTGCGTCAGGAGCTGGTGGCGGGACGATAGTTGTTAAGTTCTTTACTGTCACTTGGCAGGACTTCTCGATTTTACAGCGTCTCGCAGTGCGTCTTCCATTATTGAGTCATAGAGATGGTGCCTCTTAACTTCACTCGAGCGCGGGTCGACTGATCGTTTGTACGAAGGAAAAACATACTGCCAGAGAGGTGAAACGCCTGCTGCTGGGTACTTTTTCAGGAGTGCGTATGGGAGCGAGGCTTTTCCGTACCCAGCTTTAAGATCCGCCAGATGTATTCGCTTACTTCGTTCAATCTGATGGTGGAGTGGAATCTTAAGAAGTTTTGGAAGTGGCACTGTTCTATCCTTACTTCCTTTGGAATCGCGAACTATCACAATATTCTGTCCGAAGTTTATATCCTTGATGCGGAGATTGAGGGCTTCGGCAAGTCGAAGTCCACAACCATAGAGAAGATGTGCGATGAGCTTCTGTTGCGTGCCCCTCTTAAACATTGAGAGAATTAGTGCTGTCTCCTCTCGGGTGAGAACATCCGGAACACGTAATTTTCGTTTAGCCCATTGGATGTTTTTAAATCCTCCCAGATCGATTTCGAGAACATGCCGAAACAGAAAGACAATGGCATTGAGTGCCTGACTTTGAGTCGAAGGGGCAACTTCCGCGTTTATTGCAAGGTAACTTAAGAATGCTTCGATTTCCTCTTCGCCCATATTACGTGGCGAGCGCGTCTTATGAAACCGGATAAAGTACCTAATCCAAAATAGGTAGCTTTGCTCCGTGCTTCTCGCCAAATGGCGAAGCCGAGCGGCCTGTCGGACGGCCTCTCGCAGTGTCTTGGGCTGGTTATTATTGCGAGCGAGCTCACTTTCTTTGTCATTCAT
This sequence comes from uncultured Bdellovibrionales bacterium, assembly GCA_964510065.1. Classification (GTDB taxonomy): domain Bacteria; phylum Bdellovibrionota_C; class UBA2361; order UBA2361; family CAIXSY01; genus CAZEAC01. The sequence continues at coordinate 119,597 of CAZEAC010000001.1, forward strand.
TTGCTACCATATTCGAAGGAAAGCCAAGAAAGTTTCCTTCTTTTTTGAGATCAGCTGAGTAGGATCACCGGGCAGTCCGCGACTGCCATATGGATTCCGGAATACATAATAGGGTCACCGGTGTCGATGCTACCGAAAGGACTAATAATTTCGCCCTATTTGGATTAGCTGGGTGGATGCGGTATAATTGAGCGAGCTTATTATGATCTTCTTATAGGTCTCTCAAAATTTTGTTACATGCTCTCACCAGATCAGTGGCGTCGAGTTTATTGGTTGTCCGGTTCCACATGCGGTGGAAAAACTACTGTCTCTTCAACAATCTCAGCGAAGCTCAATTGGAACGTTTATCATCTCGATGACCAAGAGCATCGGCACCGTAGCGGTGCCGATGCAAAGCGCCATCCAAAATGGGCCGCATACTCGCGGCTAACTGGCGATCCGCTGTGGCTTCAGCCAGTCGATCAGCATGTCCGAGATGAGGAGCTGGCCCTAGACGAGCAGTTTGAATTGATTCTGGAAGACTTGGCTCGAATATTATCAGAAGATGCTCGACCGCTTCTTTATGACGGATACGTTACCCCTACTAAACTGGTGCCCTTTCTCCCATCGAGTCACCATTGCTTCTACCTTATCGCGACCGAATCTTTTCAACGGCATCAATACTCCTTGAGGTCATCCATCAAGCCCGTGCTTGCTAAAACGTCTGACCCCGATAAAGCTTGGGCCAACTGGATGGAGCGGGATGTGAGAGCTGCTCAGCGATTGAGGATTCAGGTTCAGCAAGAAAAGCTTCCTTGGCTTTCGGTTGACGGAACCATATCTTTGGAAGAAACGATTAATCGAGTCATCGGAAATTTTGAAAGTACATCGACCTATAACCAAAGTCAGCATCACATTTGCTCGCGTGAATAGCGTGCCAATTTGTGGTAACCTCAAGCTCGCAAAGTGATGTGATTAACGTTATATTGTTAATGTCACTTTTTTTCATATACCTCCATAACAGAAGGTAAATAAAGCTGAACAAAGTGGCGCTAGGATGAATTTAAGTGAGACGACATCTGAAGAATTGCTTAGCAAGCATTTCGCAAAAGTTGGACCCCACCAAGTTGAAGTAAAGTTTGATAGGCCGATTCTTGCAAGTGAAATTATTGCGAATTTAGGTACTATTTCGGAAAATCGCTTGCAATGCTTCCATGGTAAGAGTGGCTTTTCGCCCTCATTGATAGGGATGCATACATCCTCGCCTGGAGAAGATGTAGCTTTCATCCCTTCGCTAGAAAATCCTCTGATTCATGCTGGTCAGGAATATGCATCAATTACGATACTTGGCGTTGAACGTGCAGACATAGAGTTCCAACATTTAATGGGTGGTGATCCTTTAGCTCGAATGAAGGAATTTGTAATTCGACTCGGCCAATCGGTGCAAACAAAATTGGGAGGTACCTTACATCCTTCTGAAATTGAAATGCCCAAAAGGTCATCCAGAGATTCGGAATTTGAGCTTTTATAGAATGTTGAATAATCTCTTTTAGGCGAGATAACAAAAACAGAGGACAGGACGCGCTGACTGTCCCTGTGGTTCTGAAAAACTTTATTAGTAAGCGGAGGTCGGTGCCGCGCCTGCCTCTGTAACATACTTTTGTAGAACTTGAGGCCCAATGCACCTGAATCCTTCAAATCGTGAGGCCTTTATGGCGGCTTCGAGCGAGAAAAAGGCAGCTATTAAAGTAGCTTGGCACGCTTGGATGACGAAGAATCAAGCCAACTTTATGACAGTTCGCGAGCTTCAAGAGCTAGTGGCGAATCGCGTTAAACCTCAGAACGTAGGAGTTGATACCACTTCACCCGTGAAAGGTTCTGTTACATTTGGCAGCGATGCGCAAATTTTCTACGAAGTATATGCGCTGATAACTGATCGTAAAGTGGCTGAAGATGTCACTCGCCATGAATTGGAGCATGCAAAGGTATACGCTCGGTATGGTGTCGAGTACTCCTTTGGCGTAATTCTTGCTCGAGACACACCGGACTTTCTTATCGTTCAACCATTAATCGAACCTGCTTTTCCAAGGGAGATGTCGGTCACAGAGCGATTGAAGATCCTGCGGGAAGCTGTTGAAGGTGTATCAGAACAATCTTGGGGGGACAAAGTTACTTCTGTCGGTGCAAGGTTTATGCTGCAAAGTATAACAAACGACACAAACGGACAGAAGACCGCGAAATGATGTAGTAGTTTTAAAGATGAAGTGGTCTCCTGCCGCTTTGTCGAATGTTAGTGCGCCAAGCAAAACTTTGCATCTCTAGTGCGGAGCATGACCGCATATTGCACTTTCTTCGCGCCCTTCGCATGGTTACTTATCGCAGAAATCGGACTGAAGTTGCGTACCTGGTACAGACGCGTACACTCTAGAGTAAACCAAGCTTAGGCGGCGGGCTGGACAAGCTGTGATGCTGAAATTGAAAGATCGTGCCCGGCCGCATTAGGCAAATATTAGCCCGGTAAAGCTAGGAGCTGGAGTTTATGCAGCATATTAATATCGCACGACGCGAGCTTCCCTTTAGGGAACTCACAAACGAGGCCGAATGGCCCAGACTTGGTACAGGGAATATATCTTCCCCTTCACTGTCAGTTTTCAAAGCGACTCTATTTTTTTCTAATCCAGTCGGCGGAACGCCAGGCGCTCATAAACCTCAACTTACTATTTTCAATTTTCAGTCGCCTGCTGCTCTCGAAGATGATCGGTGCGTCTTGAAAATAACTCCTCGTCCGGACGGTTCTTACCTGATTGATTACGGCTATAGTGATTCTCTTGAACACCTGATGCCGAAAATAGGTGGCGACTTGGGAAAACAGACACCACGATATTTAATTAATGGAAGATTTTTTGAACGCTTGCTGAGAGATGCTCCACATCTTCTGCGAGAAGCGGGACTTGAAAGGCAAATCTTTGATGGAGATCTCTGGCTATTTAAAGTAGCACCCGTTCAAGCTGAATTTTCTGACTGGCTTGTCCTCGCCCGAGATCTTGTTTGTTCGAAACAAGTAGTACGTCTTGATGATGCTTCATTGGTCAATTCCCCAGATTGTGAACTAATAGTTCGATTCGTGGATCCCGGACGAAATGAACATCTTGCGGAGCTGGCTAAGTTCATCCGTGACAATTTGCGCGCATGGATAAAAATTGACCAGGATGAATTTAATTGGTTTTCCGATGCTCCCTTTGCCTCCGATGCAAGCGGTGAGCCCATCGGATACGATCAAGTCTTGCACGCTGCTCGAGTTGGATTGGCAGCGCGCGAACAGACTACAGAAAGTCTGGAGCTATTAGCGGCTGGCCACATGAATGTGGTGGAAGGTGATCGCATTTCAACGCGCAAGTGGCTTGATATGAAGTACTCAAAGAATCCATCGTATGATGGATGATTTGGTCAACGTCGGGCAAACCCATCCGAGAACCAGACCGCACTTAAGGAAGTTGCTAGATTCGGAAATACCTGGATGGCTGGTTTCGGAAAAGTTCTCCCCTTAACTCGAAGAATTTGCGGTATGGAACACAGGAGCTTGGCACCAGGGAAATTGTAAGCGTCCGCTCACGTCCATCGATTCCTAGCCTTGACGACAGATTTTCGACTTTAAATTAGGCTACCGACATTTTGCGGCAGAAGTGGTAACAGCTGCATTTCTTCACTTTCCCTTTTCTTGCTAAAACGCTCCTAAGCAATATCTCAATCTATCAATCGAAGAAGACTCAGGAAAGTTTCCTCGAAAAGGGACAACACGGCAGAGCTATTGGATTTTCGCCGCGCTGTAGTGTTGAATATGCTCTGATTCGAGCGTATAATGAGACTGTTAATTGAGCGGCGAAAAGCGCATTCGGCAACATTATATGTCTTCTCTTAATTTGCCCTCAAATTCCATTTCTGCACGCCAGTCGGTGGATACCGAGTGCGAGACGTCTAGAATTGAAGCGCGAATAAACAACTTTGTCATGCTATTTGTGCCAGGAAGCGATTCCCCTGAAAGTCCCTTTGCTTGGAAACGACAAAAAATCGCTTCACACTGGGAACAAATTGAAAGGGAGATGCCCGAGCTGATGGCTACAGCCAATGTAGCTAGCCAAAAATACGAAGCTGGTTTGCGGCAAAAATTTAATGCTCATGCGAAATTGTTATGGAATAGAAAGTATGACGAGGCCGAATCTTATGCCGACAAAGAGCTTCGTAGCCCAGAAGCAAATGAGCTTAAGCGGCAGCGATTGCGATTGCTGCAGTATTTGATGAGCTAATTCGTCGTGGGGTACCTCAGAGACACAGAGCTAGGCTGGACTTCTCACAGGTTTCGCCCTCGATAGGGCTCCGCAGAGGGTGGGACGAGGAATGGCGTTTCACACCAAATTTTTCTAGTGTTGATGTAATGCGAGTGAAATCAAATGAGTCGGCGGTGGTTGTCATAGGCGGTTCTCTCGCCGGTGCAGCAGCGGCGATAACACTTGCATCGCGCGGCATAGAGACGCGAATAATTGAGAAAGCACGTTTTCCAAGACGCAAAGCCTGTGGCGAGGGGCTCTCGACTCTCGCAAGTCCGCTCCTTGAGAAACTGGGATATACCGATTTTGAAAGGGAGTTGAAGGCTCGAGCGCTATAC
>CAZEAC010000001.1:124248-167488 GCA_964510065.1 uncultured Bdellovibrionales bacterium
CGCGGAAATAAGATCAAAGCCTCAATTCATCACGACCGTGCTCTTGCCTGGGGTATTCAGCGGCAGTGTCTCGATACCAATCTGCTTGCACGCGCATGTGCGGTTGGGCCAGTTGCTTTGCAACAAGAGGATAAAGTTCTCGAAGTTCGGCAGGATCAGAATGGAGTCCAAGTTATTACTTCGAGTGGTGCGGAGTTTCGCGCGCGCTATTGCGTGGTTGCGTGCGGCGTAAACGAACGGCTCTTGTCGTTTAATGGGTTCAACTATAGAGAGCCTTCCTTTTCAAGATGCGCAGTAAGCTATTTAGTAAAAGCCGCTGCGCCGGAGCGTATAGTAAGCATTATCGCAAAGAGAGGTGGCGAGTGTTATCTGACGCCGCTTTCAGAAGATTCTATAAATGTAGCACTCCTTTCAACCGGAAAAATATCTGAGGTGTGGGGTAGTGAAGCTGCGCGTGAACTGAGTATACGTGAAATGCTTCGTGCACTCTCCATGCAGGTCTCACATATTTCCGATCCAATTGGAGCGAGCGCACTTGGGAGAAGCATCTGCCAGCCAAGCATGGGCAGAATCTTCGTAACTGGCGACGCGCTTCGTAGTTTTGATCCGATAGGTGGGATGGGAATGACTCATGCGCTTGGTACTGGGATAGTGGCTGCGGAATCGCTCGCGGCCGTCTTGTACTCCGAAATCTCACCTGATAATGCACGAGAATGCTATCGCGAGGGAGTTCATCGGCTAGCGCGCTCTTGCGCGGGAATGACCATGTTCTCTGGGCAGTTTGTGCAGAGGCTTTCGATGATTCCCGGGATCTCCCTGCTTGCAAAGTATCTTGGAGGCCCAGCGCATAGATTTATTGCCCGGCGCTGTGCTCAATCTTTGGTGCTCAATCTTTGAATTTAATCACAGCTCCGCAGCAGAATGCTGTGAGAAGTCCGAGTTAACACCATGAGTAGTTCCCTTTTTTGAGCCAAGGGGTTTCGCCAGACAGGCGCAGTTGAAAACATTGCGCGAAGGTTGCTTGCGACAAAATTATCGGGGCGAGAGGATTTGAACCTCCGGCCTCACGGTCCCGAACCGTGCGCTCCACCAGACTGAGCTACGCCCCGTAAGTGCGAGCGTATACTAGCAAGAGTGCTAGATATATTTCAACAGCGCTGGTTTGTGCCCCCAAAATTGCTACATCCGCGCAATCGGCGTAATACCAATTAGCTGCAAGCCAATCTGCAAAGTATTTCGAACCGCGAGGAATAGCGCGAGACGCGCCCGGGCAACTGCTTTTTCGGTGCCGACTACTCGCAGCGAGCGGTACGCGCTGGAGAAGCTTTTTGCAAGGTCGAGGACAAAGAGCGCGACATGATACGGCTCACATTCTTCACCGCTCTTTTTAACCGCATCGGGAAAACGGGAAAGCTGCGAGAGCAGGGCATAGGCCACGTCGTCGGTAAGATGTTTCGCTTCGAAATCTTGGCTGTAGGTAATTCCTTCTTCTTTCGCTTTTATTTCGATCCCGTTGATTCGAGCGAGCGCGTACATGATGTAAGGACCAGTATCGCCCTGAAAGCTTAGTGCTTGTTCCCAGTCGAAGTGGAAGTCTTTAATATTGGTGCGGCTTAAATAATCAAAAAAAACTGCGCCCAGCCCGACTGCCTGCGCGATCTGATCTTCATCTAAGCCCTCGGGGCGTTTCTCAACCTGGCTACGGTAGGCAAGTAACGCTCGTTCCAGCGCTTCTTCCATCAGACTGCTGAGCAGCCCCTTTTCATCAATTCCCTTGCGTGTGCTTAATCCGGGTACATGGCCGTATGAAACATGCTGCATCCGATCGGCAACCGGATGTTTCATCTTTCTCAGTATTTCGATCAGCTGTTGAAAGTAAAGGTTTTGAGGAGCGGCAACGACAATATAAATTTTCTTCGGATTAAATGTTTTGTAACGGTAGTCAGCAGTGGCCAGGTCTCGTGTTATATACAGCGAGCGCCCATCTTCAGTGAAAATGCGTACGAATCCCAATTTTTTTCCAAGATTAACACCAAGTGCGCCTTCGGAATTTTCGAGGATGCCGCAGCTTCGGAGATCCTTCTCGATCGATTCAAGCTTGTCGCGGTAAAAAGATTCGCCAGTATAATGATCAAAATGAATGCCGAGCGACGCGTAGGTCTTATAGTAATATTCTAAAGAGACATCGAGAACCCATTTCCAAAATTTTGTTGCCTCTGGATCGCCGGCTTCAAGCTTGAGGAAATAGTCGCGAGCGAGAAGTGTTACATCTGGTTTGTCTCGGTCGACTTCGGATACGGTTTTTTCCTCTTGAGCTTTTTTGAGAGTGGCAGCGTGTTTATAACGATCGAGAAAATCGTCGATCGTGGCTTTTTCGCCGGGGCTGCCCCAAAGCTGTACTCCGGCATACACCAATCCAAATTGCGTGCCCCAATCACCAAGGTGGTTGATGCGCACAATCTTGTAGCCAAGATGTTCGAAGATGCGGCTTAGTGAGTGCCCAATTAAGGTTGTGCGCAAATGTCCGACATGGAAAGGCTTGGCAATATTTGGACTCGAAAACTCGACAACGATAGTTTCATTCTTATTCTCTTCGCCGCCGAATCGAAGGCCCTTGGCGAGAATCGAGCCAAGCTCAGTAGTAACCCAGGCATCACGTTCAAAAAAGAAGTTAAGATAGGGGCCGACTACTTCAGCCTTGGCAAAGCCCTTTGGTAGTGTGAGCTCGTCGTAAAGCTTCTTGGCGCATTCGGGAGGGGAGAGCTTCCATTCTTTAGCAAGGATAAAACAGGGCAGCGCGTAGTCGCCGTGTTCAATATCTTTTGAACGAACAAGAAGCTTCCCCAAGGTATCGGCCGGAAGCTTGGTGCATTCGGAAAGGGCACATATAAGGGCATCTTTCATAGGGATAAACCATAGGAATATCAACAAATTGAGCCAATTGTACAGCCATTCGGTCAGATTATTTTAGCTTCTTGAGTCCTGCTAAAATCAAAGCGGTAACTAAGTTCGGCATTTTGTTACATATTGCGTCGATCGCTGCATAACTATAGTGGAGTTAGATTTTTTTAATTATGCGCCAACAAGAGAGTAAACCAGTAAGTCGAGTGCAGGGAGATGCTTCGCGAAACGGAGCAACTGATAAGCGCGCAAAATCTCCAAGAGATGGTCTTCGCCATGCCCATACAGCTGATCATAGGCATGATGGCGAGGTAAGAAGCCGTGAGCAGCGGCTCGCTTCAGTGCTTCAGTCAGCTCGAAACATGGCAGCAACACTTTTTCGGACGAAAGCGGGCGATGCTGCGGTGCCGGGCGGCGCACGGGGAACCACCCCTTCGAATTTCGAAGATCGTGCAGAGAATGCAGAGGGTGGTAACGACAGACAGCAGGACAGAAATCGGGCCGAGAACGCTTCAAGCGAAGATCGGCCGATGCTTCGGGTAGTTCAAAATGCTGGTCAGGAGCAGAATCAGCCAGCCGAAAATGGCGCTCAGGGCGAAGATCTCTCGCACGCGATGCCGCAGGCAGAAAAAGAAGGAGCTGATACTGAAAATCCAAAATCAGCGGTTGTTGAATTTAATCGCGTCTTTCGGAGTTCTACGGGCCCATCAGATCTTCACGAAATTCGCGAAGTAGCAGGGTATAATCGTCATAATGCGGTGCCGGTGGAAGCTGAGGTTCATGGAACCCTGGAAGTACTACATCGTCTCCATGTAATGTCCGGTCGTTTCGAACGTGATGCAACTGCGCTTCGCGAAGGCCGCGGCATGACACCCTTTCTAAGGCAGTCCCTGCAGATAATGCGCGACGCGAGAAATGAGGAATTTACAGTCACGGAATAACGGTTTTTTTAGGTTTTATGCAAGGTAATGGAGTTCCCAAAGTAAAGTACAGCTTTAATGAGATATTCGACGTCGAAGTGGATGGCTGGTGTTACGGCCTAACCCACTTCCCGGGAGAGATCTATCCGATCCTCGTTTTTCGACTAGTTAAGGAGTTAAATCTTGCTTTTAATGAGGCGGTAAAAGCGCACTATGTGTTTAATATCCTCGAGCTATCCCTCAAGCTCTCGCGTGCCGCAAAATATCTTGTAAGCGAGCGTGAGATAGCTTTTGCAATTTTAGGTGAACTTCCAAATCCGTTTAATCTTGGTGAAGACGAGCAGTTTGTGGTGGCTCAGATTGTCGACCAAGTCGAGCAGGCGTACGGTGGAGTGTTAGATAAGCTCTCAAAGAAATGGCGCGCTGAGCTTGAGCGCCAGAAAACTAAACGCGCTGCTGCCTAGACAGAGCTTATGAATGCCTCAAGTTCTAGTAATTCCACTGCAGCGCCAAGTCGTTCGCTTGGTGAACGGGTTAGTACAAGCGCTCAGATAGAAGAGATCGCAGCGCTTTTAAAGCGGGTAAAATCAGAGCAGTGGTGGCAAAACGCGATTGACCACTTGGGTCGCGAGCCGATGCCCTTGCAGTCGAAAAAGAAAACTCCTGAAGGCAGAAAGGGAATCTTGCTACTTGGTGGAAGCGGTTCTCGGCTCCATCCGATTAGTGAAAAGCTGAATAAACATCTCCTGCCTGTCGGCGCTCTGCCAATGTGCTTTTATCCACTCTCAAACCTGATTCATGCCGGTTGTCGCGATATACTTGTGTTGACGACTGTTCGTGATCTTCGGCCGTTCCAAGAGCTTCTCGGATATGGTGAGCAGTACGGCGTAAGAATCTCGTATCAGCCGCAAGAGTCTCCTCGAGGTACGGCTAGCGCACTCGCGGAAGCTAAAGATTTTATCGGTGAAAATGAAGTTGTTGTCGCACTCGGCGACTCGATTATTTGGGGACCTGGATTCTCTGGTATTCTCGGTAAACACCTCCAGCCTGGCCCCGGCGCTAAACTCCTTGCGTTCGAATCGCTAGACCCGCGTCATGAAGAGGTCGCGAAATTCGCCGAAGACGGAAGTCCGAATGATTTCGTAGAGAAACCCGAGTCACCGCCGTCGAACCTCGTCGTCGCTGGATTTTATGTGTACGATAATCGTGCGGTTCATTTTGCTTCGGAGGCGCCACTTTCGGAACGAGGAGAGTACGAATTAAATTCGGTGCATCGATCTTTTCTCAAGGAAGATGCAGTGGAACTTTTTCACCTGCCTGCGCCGTTTCGATATTTTGATGCAGGTAGGTTTGAAAGCTTTATTGAAGTCAATAGTTTTGTGCGTAAGCTCGATGCGAATCTTGGCGCGGACTTCGGTTCCCCTCATCTCGCGGCGTGTGAGTGCGGAATTGTTTCGGTGAATGACTATCACCGCATAAGGTTGAATTTCGGCCACGGAAGCCGTTACGGCGACTCGCTTACGAGCCGTCCTCGTGTGCACGAATCGGCGATTGCGGTCCAGAGCGTAAAAGAGAGCGTTCTGGCGCGACCGACAAAGGCGATTTCTCAAAAGAAATCAGTCGCAAATAAGTGACGAGGGTAGCATGGGCCCACAAACCCTAGGACATGCTCCTTCTCCGCATCCAAAGCCGTGGAGTCTTCCGTTGGCATCCACTATTCCTTCCACACTTGCGAGGCTCTGGCATCGAAGAATTATTGAAGTTCACGATAATTGGCAGTCAGGAGTGGGAGGCGATCACGATTTTCTTTCGGCGCAGAGGTCCCTTAGTGTGGTCTCGATAAACCTTCAACATGCCTACAGTGTGGATAAAAGTTCGCCAGCTTTGAAACCGTCTTTCGCTATGCTCCGAAGGGTGATGAGCCATGACCTCCTTGAGACTGCGCTTTTGCATGGGAAAGCCCGACTGGATGAGCTCATGAGAGTCGGAGAGAAGATTATTTTGTTCGGGGCAAAGTTTGATCCACGAACGATTGATTTTGCTTCGAGGATTCCTCTTGCGCAGGCCTCCGAAACTGTGCAGCTGCCTAAAGAGTCGCTTGAGCAGCTAGCGTATTCAATTCGCTATCTCTCGTTACGATCGCAGATGTGGGCAACGCGCTTTCCCTATAAGCCATACCAAGTTCCTCATGGCCCGGCCTCGACTCGACGCATTCGCGCGCTGGCATCGCAGCTGGGCTCGGAAGATTTTCGAAAGGTATATGAAGTTGCAGTAACGTTGGGATCCCTTTCTCGTGACTTCAAGCAAAGACTTCTTGAACTTGCGACGCCCTCGCCTTGCACCCCTTACGCGCAAGCGGTGAGCGTCGAATTCGAGGAGAGCTACAAAGCAGCGGAATTTGCCGGCTGGAGACTGCGCAAACAGATAGAGCCTGATGGCGAGCGGCACCGTTCGAGCGCGTTTCCGAATGTGCAAAGCTTACCGGTGTGTGATCAGGTTTTTATGCACCGTCTTGTGCGATATCGAATTGATGCGCTTCGCCGAATAGGCAGCGCTCAATGGCGTGAGCTTGAAATATTTGGCCGGCAGTTTATAGGGCAAACCCCAAACACTGATCAAAGAGTGGTTATTGACTCATCAAATATCCTTTCGCATCTACCGCGAGGCAACGAAAAGATCCATTTTCCTGTTTCTCTTCTTAGGCAGCTATCAGATGCTGACCATAATGGATGGCGCGATGTCTTGCGCTTCTCAAACTCCATAGGTGATCCAAATCTTGCGCAGCCGGGAGGCGCGAAGCGAGGGGATGGCGCCGATGACGCGAATTACGGCAATTTACCAAGCCATATGCAAAGCCGGGTAGCATTAAACGTGTTGTCGCGAACCGTGTCGCTTTGGCAGAACTTGCAGCTAAGCGATTTACGATACCTTGAATCGGCACTGATACGTGTATAGTGACACATTATTGAATTTGATCGCTGATTCTGTTAAAAGCAATCGTCAAATTTGGTCTCTTAATTCCAATGTATCAGTAGATGTGTCGAGGAGAGGTTCCCGCTCGGCCTTCCGTAGAAATAATTTTGGCGAATTCGCCAGCGCGAAGATTGTTTTTGTGGAGAGCCGAGTTCGGTGGTTTTACTATTCCATACGAACAAAGCGCCATAAAAACACAGCACTCACCGCTCTTGGTGAGTAGAAAGGCACAATGAATAAGTTGATGGCGATGACTAGGGTTGTTCCCCCAAATTCGATGATGGTTCCCTTCATCAAACTCATCGGTGGTGGGAAGTTCGGTCCGGGAGGGACCGAAATCTCGAGCTGGATGGTTGCCGTTCCTTTCGCGGAGCTCCGCGCAGTGCGCGCGGCGGTTGCCGCAGACGAAGTGCCGCTCGCAAACGCGGCAATATGCTGCCTGACACCAAAGGGAGAATCGGAGTACTTCGAAGTATCGATGCGCAATTTCGGTGGATGGGGCGCGCCTAATCTCTTCGAGGAGCTCGAGGCCTCGTTTGCTTTGCCTGAGTCGACACCGCTTGTCGGCTTGGACGGAAAAAACGTGAGGCTTGATCACTCGGTCAAAGGCGTGATCTTTATCGACGAAGCGGGGGTGCCGTTGCGTAGCGCCGACAGTGCCCCGGTTGAACTGCGGTACAATCTTACCAACTTCAAAAAGGGAGGAGGTACGTATTCTGAAGATGGTCGGGTATGGAAGATTTCGGTGAACGGAACCGAGTACACCGGCCATCTGGCATTTGTTGCCACAGACAATCGGCAGCGAATCTTCGGTGTTGTCGCGTACGTCAAAGTGACGAAGACGCCGCCGGAAAAAGTTGTCTACTGCGAGGCGATTGCGGTGCTGCCGCAGCTTTTGGTCAAGGCGCTTGCCAACGCGTAATGCGCTAAGAATCAGGTCATTAATTTGCGCCAGGTGTTTCGTCGCTACGGTGACGAGATCATGCAGGAAACTGCCCTGGGAACGTGAGCGAATGGCTACAATTTACGGTTCAACGCCGTGAGTTGGCTTCCTAAAGTAGGGAAGTACACGCAGCTTGTGTAGAATAGGGTTTTCGGAAATGCATAGAATTATGTCATTTCACGGTTTCTCCTCGACACTCGCTGTCCTATTAGTTATCTCCTTATCCTAGCCTGGGCTTCTAAAAGGGAGTGGCAACGTAGAGCTGTTCCGGGCATGATTCGTACATGGGTTGCTATCAGTGCGGCGGTGAGGGTGGTACGGAGGTAATACTTTGCCCAGCCTGTCGTGAGCAGAGAATAAGACAGCGATCAGAGCACGGTTCATTTCAACCTGGCCCCAATAGGCAGGCAGTCGAAGACTCTGATAATGATTCAGCGCCAGGCTTCTCGATTTTCAATTACATTGACCCTTCATTTTTGGCTGGCATCATATCGCTCCTGCTTTTTGGTGCGATGTTCTTCTATTTGAAGCCTTTTCTCATGGGCGAGCACCTCCTCAAGCAGCTTTCCCCAGACCCAGGAAATACAGTGCCGCAGCGCCAGTCCCCTGCAGTAAAGCAAGGCAAGGATTGTACCGATAGCTGTGGCAATGGGACCTGTGATGTTCGAAAAGTTGTGGGCGGACCGATCTGTATCGGTGATGCCTGTCCCTGTTTCGAAACCGCGCAAAGCTGCCCGGCCGATTGTTCGGCTGCCAAGTGTGTGTCGCGTTGTGGTGATGGGAAATGTGCGCGCCACCCCTGCTTAGGGGCCGGCTGCTCCTGTAAAGAAGATCACGATTCCTGTCCGCAGGACTGCTGTAAACAGGAGTTCATTAATGGCAGGTTGATTATTAGGGGCGGCTGCTTCGACGAGTGGCCCGATTAGTGTTTTACCGCGGTGATGCTCGATGAACCAGAGTCGCCGGGTGCCGAGCAGCGCGGAGGCCCGGTCGAAATACGCGCGCTATCCAACAAAACGGCACGCAAGGCTCGACAAAAAGGTGGCTAGGGATATGTTTTGCAATACTTTGGTGATACTCCGGAAGTTTCGACCAATGTAATCCGGGTTTCATATGGTGCGCAGTATGGTAACCCAAATTACCCGTCGCCCAGTTATAAAAAGAGTCCATGATATTGTACGACGCGTCGTGGTGTGAGTCGGTATGAAGCCCGGCATGGTGGTAATAGGTGTGCCAGCAGGTGAAGATATAGCCTAGTAGCATTGGGATTACGAAAAGAATAAGCGCGTTAACCCAATTCCAATAGATAAATCCTGAAAGTAGAATTATCACAAAGGTTCCCGCGCGAAGCATGCTGCGCTGGTATTTTTTATGATTTTTCCCAACTTGCCAGGCACGGATATACCCCGACCAGGCGAGATTCCAGACATATTCGAAGGTGCCCATGGTTTTCCCATCGGCACGCATCCACCCTGATTCATCTTTAGTCTGATCGAGATAGTTCAAATGATGCCCTAGTACGTGGTGCAGTACCCACGCATTGGTGGTAATGCCCGTTTGAAAAGAGAAAACAACCTCGAGGACTCGGTTCCAGAAGTGTGATCGAAACATGGCCACATGCTGATGATGATGGTTCCATGAGCAGATACAGGCTTTTGGTGCGAGGCCAATCAATGCCCATAAAGAAGTGAGCCAGATCGAGCCGCAAAGGAAAAATACCGCCAGATCCAGCGCGAAGAGCGAAAAAAACAGTGCGACAGGCACTCGGTCAGCCGGGTGACGAATAAGCCGTGGAGTCATGCTATGGAACCTCTGAAAAACTATGCATTTCGTCTTTGCTGGCCTTTCGGCGATCTTTGCGAGAAAACATGCCGGGAAAATACTCGAAATAGCCCTGCTATTCCTGCGTTTTTCCCGGCATGTTTTCTCGCAAATCTCATCCAAAATTCCAGCAAATCCAAAACGCCTAGTTTTTCAGAGGTTCCCTAAGTAAAATATTCTCTGCTACGCTTCGTGAGGCCATTATTATAAAACGTTTGTCACCTACATTTACTCGCAGCGTATCTTCAAGTCTACCGTGCGAAGCAAACGCTCGACGGAAAGGACGACTGACTTCTTGTCGCGGAGTGTTGAAAAAATTGTGACGATTGCACCAAGATCCGAGACGGCAACGCCGTCGGTAGCAAGCACGATATCGCCGTTTTGCAAACCTATCCGAGCAAATACACCATCGGAGCGGATTGCAAAAAGTCGCAAGCCCGTCTGACGGCCATCCTTAAAGTAGGGGACAGCTCGGGCCTGGGTAATCGCGGATGGAAATGACTGTAAGATTCTCTCGAGTTCCTGAGTGGAAATTTTTATTTCTTGTTGATCGGAATTCGTCGTCAAATTTGAACGCCCTGGAGCGGGTGACTCACGAAGTAATGATGCCGGAGAATTTACCCGCAGCACCACGAATTTTGTTCGAAAATGCCACGGCTGCTGAGTCAATTGAACGCCAGGAAAGCGACGAACAAGATCGGGAGGGGGACCACCAACAAATTCACCTGTCTCGTAGCCTTCGACATCAATATTTACGTTCGGAGGGATCCTTGCGATTCCGCTAAGCAATACAAGCAGTGGCTTGTCGCTTGGAAACGCCTGATCATTAATCTTGCTGACGACGAGAGTGTCTTCTTCGAGCATTAACCCCTGAGCGCGCTCGCCACTAATTCGGACATAGCTACCGAGTGGTGCATTGAGTTTGCCGACAATTTCCACTTTTGCTGGGATATCCGACCAGAGTACTGATTTCTTTGAATCAGCGATGCTCATTGTCGTCGTGGCAAGGGCAGGAAACAGGGTAAATAAAGCAATAAAGGCAATTCTCATCGGCCTCATTACTGTATGTCGATACTACTGCTTTGCCAAGATCCGACCCGCTGCGACGGTGCGTTTACTTCGCGGATCTATTAATGTAAATCTATTCGCTATTGAGCATAGATTGGCCCTGTCGACTACAATGCTCTCCTTACTATCGATCTTTACTTGCGCTATATCGTTTGCGCGGAGCGTGTCACTTCCTGGGACAAAATCGTAGTGCGCAATATTAATGCGCGAAGTGATCGTTGGGACCGTAACTTCAAGAACTCGAGATCTCGCTTGGAATAGCAGCCGGTTGCCGGGGCGCAAGCGTTGAGGACCGATCCAACAGATTTCTGCGTGCACTGACCGAGAGAGTTGCAGAGATTTATCTGGATTCACGAGAAGGTCGCCACGCGCTACTTTTGCTCGCGGATCGACCAGTGCCCGGAGAGCAGTCGGCGCATGTGCGATTTCCCTGCGGCTTCGAAGGCCGGTAATATTGTTGAGAAGAAAGGTTTGCATTGACGGGAGTGCTTTCACGGTATCACCGGAAGCGAGCGATCCGCTTGTCAGAATACCTGCGACCTCTTTACGGCTAGTCCCACGGGCCTTGCTTCCCTTTACCCATTGCACGATAAATCGCAGATCCTTAACTGCTTCTCTCGTTTCAGGCTGGGCAGACTCGAGCAGGCTGAGAATGGAAGGGCCACGATACCAAGGGAGCTTTTTTGAGTGAGTGACGACATTATCACCATGCAGTGCCGAAATGGGAACAAATGTCGCGGAGACTCCTGGTAGTTTATCCAAAAGCTGTGAGAACTCTGAATGAAGCTGATCAAAACGGCGCTCCGAGTAATCAACCAGGTCCATTTTATTCACCAAAATGACCAGTCGCGTAACACCAGCAAGGGCTGCGACATAGGCATGTCGCTTATTCTGTTCGACAATGCCCTTGGTTGCATCGACAAGTATAAGAGTCAAATCGGAATGCGAGGTCGCGGTGAGCATATTGTGAGTGTATTCAAAGTGCCCGGGAGTATCGGCGACTATGAAATCACGCTGCCCTCTTGAGAAGTAGCGGTATGAGGCGTCGATGGTGATGCCTTTATCACGTTCAGCGCGGAGGCCGTCGGTAAAGGCAGCAAGATTAAGATTTCCCGCATGAGCATATTCAGCCCCGCGCGCAGCAATATTCGCGATAATATCTTCGGGAATCCCGCCGGTATCAAAGAGCAATCGCCCAATCAAGGTGCTCTTCCCGTTATCGACCGACCCGGCAGTGTTAAAGCGAAGCAGGTCGCGCCTTCCAGAGTTAGTATTTTTGATGGTGTCTTGCATAATGCTCCAAAAATGTATGCCGCTCAGTCCAGGCTATGGCCAACCAAGCCGTTTACGGGTCTCCATATCAACTCCATTTCCGTGATCTTCGGCTCTTCCGGCGCGCTCGCTAAAACGGGTGAGTTGAAGTTCAGCCAGTACTTCGTGTGGAGTTGTCGCCGCTGACTCTACGAAGCCCGTGGTATTTAGATCGCCAGCGGTTCGGCAGCGCACTCGCCTGAATTCAATTTTCTCTCCTTGCCGCACTTCGCAGTCATTAAATACCGCTATCCAGCTGCCGTTACGCTTGAGCACCTTTCGTTGATGCGCATAGTAAATCGATGGCAACGCGATTTTCTCTCGAGCGATATACTCCCACACGTTTCGCTCCGTCCAATTACTCAGGGGAAAGATGCGCAAATGCTCGCCGCGATTGAGTTGCGCATTGTAAAAGCCCCATGGTTCGGGGCGCTGATCATGTGGGTTCCAAAGTCCCTTTTTGTCACGTCTCGAGAAAATGCGCTCTTTTGCTCGAACAAGCTCCTCGTCTCTTCTTCCACCGCCGATCAGTCCTTGGAGTCGTAGCTCGACCACAGATCGATTTATTTGAGCGATAAGCGCTTTGATGCTTCCGGCTGATTCCTGGCGATTCTTCGACGTTGCAACGTGGTACACATACAATTCGGCGCCAAGCTCAGCCACTGTTCGGTCTCGAAAGTCCAGCACCTCGCGAAAATTGGCGCCGCTATCATAGTGAATGAAAGTAAAAGGAATCTTGAGCCGAGATGGACTATTGCTGAAAGCGCGCTTGACCAGATGCGCCACCACCGCAGAATCCTTTCCGCCTGAAAACATGAGTGCTACTGGGGATAGAGTTGCATGTGCTTCCCATAAGATATGTATCGCCTCGGCTTCAAGCTTATCCAGATTACTGAGTCCGGGGAGTCGTGAACGTTCACGAGAAGGCAATGACAATATTTTCTTTGGCGGTAGCTGTAATGTGCTCATAATTAATTTCAATCTACGAATTGTTGGAGAATCTAGTGGAAAAGAGCGAGAATATATACAGACTTAGATGTATGAATTGTGTATATACACAGATTGCAATGACGCGCGCTGTGTTTCTCCTGAACTAACTGCGTACGAGTACTGGTTTATGTCGAAGACAGCTGCAAAATATCGAATGATTGCGGAAGCGCTTACTCAAGATATCGAACAAGGTAGGCTCGCAGCGGGGGACAAAGTTCCCTCGCTGCGCGGCGTCTGTACTGGACATAAGGTGAGTATTATTACGGCAAAGGCGGCGTACCGACTCTTGGAGCGAAATGGACTCCTTGAAGCCCGACCCAAGAGCGGATTCTTTGTTAAAAGTAGCGCCGAGGTGGCGCTTCCATCACCCTTTCCCGAACGGCCGAACCGTCGTCCAGTTGACCAGGAAGTGCGCATAATCGAGGAGATGTGCCGTAGATCCTTTCGTGGTGAGCTTCTGCCGCTTGCTGCGGCGCTACCCGGCCCTGAGCTTTTGCCGCTTGCTACGTTACGCCGAGTCACCAGTCGCGTGCTTCGAAGAGACAGTGCGGCATATTCACGTTATGCCGACCCGTTTGGTGTGCATCAGCTTCGTGAAGTCATCGCTCGGCATTACCGCGCACGCGGCGTGCGTTGTGTACCCGATGATGTAGTAATCCACGGAGGTGCGCTTGATGCGATCACCACCACTCTTCGTACGCTTACTCGACCGGGTGATACTATTATTCTCGAAAAACCAACGTACTACATTCTTTTCCACGCAGCGGCGCAACTTGGACTTAAAGTGAGAACCGTTCGACACATTCCAGGAGTTGGAATTGATACGCGCGCATTGCGCAAAGCACTTCGCGAGCGCAAAGTGCGAGCATTATTGCTTATTCCCAATTTTCATAATCCAACTGGAACTCTCACCGCTGACGCGACAAAGGAAGAGATTGTCGGCATGTGTGCGCGGGCACAGGTGCTATTAATTGAAGACGACGTTTACGGCGATCTGCATTTTGGGTTGTCGCGACCATCGACGTTGCTGCACTTTGATAAGAAAGACACCGTGGTGCATTGCAGCTCGGTGAGCAAGACTTTAGGGCCCGGGTTGCGAGTGGGCTGGAGCATCTCGCGCTACTACCGAGATGAAATTGAACGCACCAGGCTTTTTTCGCAGATCTCAACGCCTACGGTTACCCAGCTTATTGCCGCTGAGTATCTCTATTCCGAGGGATATTCAAAACATCTCAGAAGAATTTCAGCGCAGCTCTCACGACAAGGAGAGGTGTATCGCAATGCGCTTACGCAGGCGTTGCCCCAAGGAACTCGCATTTCAAAACCTCAGGGTGGCTTTGTGTTATGGGTGGAGCTTCCGAAAGGCGCTGATACGACGACGCTTTATCGCCGCGGAATTGAAGAGCATTGCGCGTTTGCTCCGGGAATTATCTTTGGGGGAGGGCCGGATGCAAAACGCTTCTTCAGGATAAGTTTTGCAACGCCATTCACCAGCGAAATTGAGAACTCGATTAGCAGGCTTGGGTCACTATTGTAGTTCCGAGAACGCGGCCGCTTTTCTAATCGTCGGAGTTCTCAAGCTTAATGCAGCGCGCGGAGCAATTTCCCGAGTCGCCACCACCGGTTCGCACTCTGATGATCCACTGTGGACCCGCGGCCGCCGTATTGTATTTGAGGTACCAAATATAGCGCGTCTTCTTATTAATTTTTGCTTTGGCGTGTACCTTATCCCACTTTGCCTGAGATTCCGGCGCCAATTCCCAGTGCGTTCCACGAACAGGCGGTGTGGGTTTGTTCAACTCGACCTGCCGCTCGCTTAGTTTGTAACGTCGGAAAGCGACCTGTCCGCGACGTTTTTTGAAATCGACTACATAAGGCGGAGAGCCTTCAGTCTTCGTGACGGTGCAGTTAACTGCAGCGGTTCCGTCGGTTTTATAGGTGACATGCGAGGCCAGGAAACAGGCGTCCCATTGCTCCAGAGGACCGATCGCACACTCTGTATCAGTTCTCCCGCCGCGCCCCTCTTCGGGGCCGCAAGGAGGAGAGTCCCATGACTCGAGGCTTGCCTGACTATTCCCGTCACCGTTGCTTCCAGGAACAAAAGCCTCGGCGCTTATGACCATGTATTTCGTGCCGAGGAGCAAAGTAGGGATCTGGGCAAAGGCCACCAGCTTGGTTGGATATTCACGCGAAAGCTCAACCATGTCGGCATCGTCAGTATCGCAAAAGTCAACGAGTCCTTCGGCTTCTGATTTTGCCTCACAGTCGTTTCCATCCCAAATATTTTGGTGCGGCCAGCCAGCGACATTCGCCGAATAGCGCGGTGGAAGATATGCCACATGGCCAAGACCGTCGTCGTCGAGTTCACGAAATGGCCGGACCACTCCGCCCACCACGGCGCGATCGAGATGCTGCACTGGAAAAAGGTTTACTTTGCCGAGAAGCCGCTTTTGGATGATTGCTTCAGCTTTGTTTATGACCTCGCGACGCAATTCGCGAAACTGCTCGAATTCTTCATCGGCTTCGAGATCCCACGCGCTTGTGTTAAGGCCTTCTTCCGATTTGGCAGCGAGCAGTGCCTCGGTAAGTGCGGACTGGATTACATACTTATTGTAGAGCATTCGTGAGATATCGATGCCACCAAAAATGAGAAGCACCAACACTGGCAATATGAGCGCAGCTTCGGTAATTGTCGTTCCGCGACTGGAGCGAAAGACGTTAGGCTTACTACGGCGCACGTTGCGCATAACCCACCTCTTCAAAAAACCATTGTATCGCCGCTACGTTGGGACAATACAAATCCCCTACGAAAAGTTATTAACGATAATTCGTAAGATGATGCTCAGAAAATTAAAATAAAGTGGTGTGAATTAAGATAGTTAGCAAAGTTTTTTGTGCATGCTCATTAACCCCGGGCGTTCATTCCCTAACTCTGTGACCTCTGTGTCTCTGTGGTTTAAATACCTTAAAAACCACAGAGGCACAGAGGTCACAGAGTGGGGGAAAAGCTAGCCACACAAAATGAGCAGGTATAGTTTTTGGTAATTACCGGCTAACTCCGAGTATTTTTGACGAGCCAATTCTTCACGTGGCGCCTTCTGTGCTCGTTGTGGTTTTTGACGCAGGTAAACCGCAGGGGTTCCCTAAGGCACGCTCTATGCTTCAACATTAAGCAGCCGTCCAGAGCGGAGCGGGCTCTCGTTTTTTGGTCGCTCTTCTTCCGGTGAGGCCTCGACTTGCTCACGATCCTCTTGGCGCTTTGAATTTATTGCACTTACTGTGCCGGTTGATTGCGCTCGAGCAATCTGTGACCGGTCAGGTATCTGACGATTTATGGTGTTGTAGGAGCCGGCCAGGGCGCTGCTATTAGTAATGGCTCTAATTGGTGACATAACCTCTCCTTGGTAAGCACGATCCTATAATAGGCTTCCTTGAGACGACTTACTCTGTCGCTCGTTAGCCCTTCACATACAGCTTAGGTCGCTCCGTTTCGAGCAGAGCTATATGATCCGTAGCTAATCCCCTTGTGCGTATGTTCAAAATATGATGCTAGTATAGCTTCATTAGGTAATTTTCCTAATGCGACAATCTTCAGAAGGGCATTTTTCAAACTGCTGTCATTACCTTAGATCAGATCATTTGAAACAAATTTTTGTACTTGCTTGTTGCTTCTTTGGTTTAATGTCTGCCGTAAGAAATGCGGAGGCCGAGCGGTACACTATAAAAGTGGGAGCGGTATTACCGTTTTCCGGTGAGCTGGCCTATGTCGGACAAGACATTCGAGAGGGAGTGCAACTAGCCCTCGAGGAACGTGGCACTAACGACACAAAAATAGAATTCATTTGGGAAGATGGGAAGTTCGCACCAAAAGAATCAGTCAGCGCAGCCCAGAAACTAATTGCTATTGATAAGGTGGATTTCTTAATTAGCCTCTGGGATACGGCCGATGTTATCGCTCCCGTCGCGGAGCGAGCGAAAGTCATACAGCTTAGTATTCGTTGGAATCCCGATGTCGCAGCAAAATTTAATTACACATTTACGTTTGAGAGCACCTATCCCACTTACTATCGTGATATTGTTCGCTTGATTCGGCGGCAAGGACTAAAGACTGCGGAGTTTTTGCATGAAGAAACGCAAGCGGGCACCCGCGAACGGAAGAGCTTCGAAGAAAGTGCCAAGGCGCTTGGCGTGAATGTGCTTGGTGTCGATTCATTCCAAACCGGGGAGAAGGATTTCCGGGCCTCGATCAGCAGGTTGTTAAGCAAAAATCCTGATATTTTTGTAAACGAAGGATTCCCTCCCGCGAGTGAAATCTTAGTAAAACAGCTTCGGACACTGAGACCTTCGATGAAACATATCGGTTTCTATGAGGTATTCAGTGATAAATCACTTATTGCTGACCAGCCTTTTGTTTCTCAAATTGGATTTACCGATGAGTTCTCCAGTAAATTTGAAAAACGCTTTGGCTACCCTTACAAAATTCGCGCGCCACACGGCTACGAAATTGTTCGAATGATCTCCTGGGCGTATGCCAACGCAAGTTCCGCACCAGACACTAAACCGACGATCGAAGCTGTTAAGGAAAAACTAAGTTCCCTCAAAGATTTTGATAGCGTACTTGGGAAGCTCTCCGTAAATTCCACAAGGAACATAGAGCATCCAAATACTTTCAAAGTTTATCATGATGGGAAGTTGATCCCCTATAAATAGCGTCTGTCCCACAAAGCCACCTAGCTCGCCTACCTACTCGCCGAAATTTTAGTTCGCAGATCCCGAGCTTCCGGAAAATCGAGGTCGCGCGCCAATACCATGGCATTGAGATCGCGGGCCTCGCTTAAAAATGCCACCTTTTCCTGAGCCGTGCGCTGTTTGCTTTCGAGCTCGAGGACCGTGGCAAGACCGTGCCAGAAGCCGAGACGTAATCGCTTGGCGTTGTTCGTTTGATCCTTCTCGAGCTCTCGAAGCCCGCGTCGGTAAATTGAGATGGCTTCGTTGTACCACTGCATCTTAGCAAAGAGTTTCCCGATTACGAGATGGGCCTCGGTTCCGACCTTAGCGTCGTCCATTATCTGCTGCGCGACACGAATCGCGTCTTCGTTTTTCTCGAGTGTTTCGTATTTTTTTGCAAGCGTGAGCTTAATCGTCCCATCCTTCGGTTCATGCCTCGATTTCAGTACCAAGAGATCGATTTCGCGAAGAGCGTGCGAAGCGAGCCGGTCTTTATATTCCAGGGCGGCGGCCTCATCGGCTGTTCCACTGTCGATCGCCGATTTCAGATTCGCGAGGTGCGCCGCATCTCGGCGAAGTTCAATATCGGCAATTTCGAGAGATAAGCTCTCATCACGAGCGGCTTCGGCGATCTGCCGCAAGCATTGAGCCGCGTCGTCGAGTTCGATAACAGTTCCCTTCGATCGCACAACTTCTAGATATCGAAGCCGAATAGTAGCGTTCGCGGGTTGAGCCAGCGCTTGGTTTTTCAGTGTTGCTATCGAGTGATGCTGATCGCGCGCAAGTTCGCGGGCTTCTTCTGCATCCCTTGTTCGTTCAAAGAGCGTTGGTTGATTAGATTGGCCTCCTCCTCCCATATGAGCCGACATATGCAGGTCGGCTCCGATGTCGCGCGCGAGCTTCTGCGCATCTTGATCGTTTGGGCGAAGGGTCGCGGCCGCGCTCGCTACTTCGGATGCTTTGGCGTACTCTTTGAGCGAGCGGTAGAGCCCAGCGAGAGTCATAAGAGTTTTCCCGCGCTCGAGCGCGGGCTGGCCCGATTTTTGTACAGTGGCCAATACGAAATCGACGAGAAATTTTGCGGAAGGGAGCAGATCTAATTTTATTGCATGCTCGGCCGCCCGAATCGCATACTCTAATCGATATCGATTAAGAGAAAAAAGCGAGAGCTCATTTAGAAAAGGTTCGGCAGCACCAGCTGATTGAATGCTTTGCTTAACGCTATTCGGAAGACTCATCACATTCGCGCCCACTTTTAATAGCGTCGTGAGCGCCCTGGTATCACCTGGCACAAGAACGAGTGCCTGGATCAGGAGTTGGAAGGCGTAATCAGGGGTCCGCGCGGCCTGATCGGCCCGGCTTATGAGCGATGCGGCGCTCCGCTTGTTGGCGTCCGAAGGCTCTTTTGGGCCGTGGGACGATTGCTCCAGTGTTTCCATGTGGCTCGCCTGAACTATATCCAAGGTCTAGGTAGTATCAAAACAAAACTTTTATGCAGGCTTGCGAAAAAATTGAGGTATTTTAACGTAGATGGGGCATCCGGTGAGCGCGCACAGCGTGCGTCGACTACGGCAGTATTCTTTTTCGCGGAGCAGCGACAATGGTACAGGAGTGTCTGGGCAGCGACACCCAGACGCCGGCACTTATACTCACGGTGCAGAGCGCAGGAGAGGCGCTCAATTTTAATCCGCACCTGCAATGAATTACCTGTGAGCAATTCACTACCCGTATTTAGCGTCTCATATTACTTCTGCGCATATAGCGACTTATCTCTTTTATGTGAGGCCTATGATTTCAGTTCTCAGGTTGAATGAAGAGGCGTTGCGCTTGAGTCTTCTGGCCTTCGTTCTTGTTATCATAATGTCACTCCTTAGTTTTGGGCTAATTGCTCATCTAATCCCTGCTACCATGTAGTAGGCAAATTAAGGAGCATTTATCTCACCTGAGGAAAGAGCTTCGGTTCTTCGGTACCTATTTTTTTAGCTAGAATTTATAGCCGATTGAAACCCCAGCCTCGGTGGTAAGAGGTCGGGAGAAGTGCTCGAAGGCCCGGACCTGGCGTATATCGCTCGAGAAGCTAAATTTTCTCCAATTGACGTTTAATGCCGCCCCGGCCTGGAGGTTGGCGGGACCGTGTTTATTGAAAAAGTCATGATCGTTAATTTCGCGAAGATACGCTTTTACCGTTGTCTGCACGTCGCGCCCACTCAAAGCTTTGATCGGAATCTCATGTGCGACAGTGAGCGAGGAATAGGTTCCGCCATGGCCGGGAGTATGTCGAGCAATGTGATCGACCGCGAGCTGTACTGAACTTCGGTTGTACGTGTAGGTAAACGAAACTGAGCCGTGCTTATCTGATTTAGTAAAAAGACTGTTCGGATACTGCCAAAGATCGACTCCAGCACCGAGCGAAACTTTTTGCTTCGAGTCGATACGAAGTGACTTTGAGAGCGAGACTCCGAGATCTAGTTCGTCGATACCGCCTCGTTCGACACCATACGTGCTCCAGTACGAGGCACCGACCACGGGTAACGCCTTCAGCCCACTATCGAGAGAGAGTGAAACTCCTGATTGGAACGCGGGACCCGGTGCGAGTACGACCCCATACGGCGGCGCGTAGGTAGAGGCGGCACGCGAGAATATGTTTCCGGAAAGTGCGACCTTTGATTTCTCGCTATTACTGCGCGAATTTTCAGCAGCCTGAAGTTTGCCGTCGGACATGGCGCCAACGAGACTTGCCCCCGCAAGCAGAGTACTGACTGCTTTTACTGGTACAACGCACGTATGGTTACGAACCAGATTCATGGATTCCCCCAAAACAACAAAGGATCTCTGGCGTGCGAAGTCTGCCTTTTCAACGCACTATAGTTAAGAGGTAATGACAAAAATTAGTCAGGTTGAATCAGGTAACAGGCGGAGTCAAGCAGCGTCTATTTATCGAAATGCGCGGCCAGAGCTAGTAGTGCGCAAGTAGTGGTTCATTTGAGAAGCAATCTCGGCGCCCCGTCACTGAGCGAAATGCCTCAGGTGAAATGGCTCAGTTACGCGGGCTACGGCGGATAGCTTCTGTCGTTTTTATATCAAGTGGACAGAAACTAAATAATAAGTTCTTCATCTCCAGATTTCACTTTGAACCAGGGCTCGGGACTCCGAGAATCGTCGCCACACAATCATTTACGGCCTTAAAATCGACTCCTTCATTTCGGAAACGCACCGGCTTTACAAATCGAGGGTCGCGGAACTTTCCACTCGGATAGCGTTCGAAGAACTGAATTACTGCGACTACCCCGCTATCGTTATTGAAGTTGATGGCAAAGCCCTGGCGATCATTTTCTACAACCTGGATCAGTCCCGCCTTCACGTATTCGTCAATCTTCTCCATTACCGGTTTCATGTTGAGCGTGCTGACTTTGCCGCTAAAGAACCACTCTCCCGCGTGGCCGTGCCGCACCTTAGTTCCGGGATAGCAGTTTGGATAGCGCTGCTTGGTGAACACTGATTCATAAACCCCATCGACCTTGCGTACAGCGTAAATTACCACATCCTGCTCAGCCAGCGGTTTCAATTTGTAGCAGCCCTTGGGTCGAGGCACGCTGCTGCTAAAGGAAATAACATCTTTTCCAAGAGTTGCAGATCCATCGTTAAGCACGAATCCTTCAAAACCATGTGCTTTGCGCACGCGGTCCCAATTCTCCGGGTTTACGTCGAAAGACTCCGCGGATTGAATCAGACCCCTGCCGCCACGTGCCACGGGAAAATGTTTCCAGTGCTCACGGCGTTGATCGTAACTGTAGCTGCCAAGTGACTCACCGCCTCTATATAGAATGTCGTAGATTACTATCGAAGGCTCCGGCCTCTCGCCAGAATCAATAAGAGAGCGTACTTCGGAAGGGTCGCTTAATACCGAAAGGGTCTTCTGCAATAGTCCCAGTCCATCCTTCCCTGGATTCTTCGGATCAAAAACCGTTGCTTCGGCTTTGAGAATGGTGCCCACAGTGTAGTCGGACTTCAGGAGTGCCTCGATATGCTTTGGAAAAAACTCGGTCACTCGCAATCCTTGCAGCGAGTAAAGCTCCCAACCAAAGCTATGACGTACGACGATGAGTCCCATGCCGTCGTATTTTCTAGTCACTCGCGCGAGTCCGGCGCGGTGTAAGCGGCGGTACTCCTCCTCGCTTACTGACTCCTCGGGTTTTGGGGTAAGAATGTTCCTTGGGAAGGGCTTGCTAAAATCAATCTCGAATTTGCTGTGGCGAAGCTCCCCGTTGATAAGCTCGCCAAATCCCTGGCTCACGCGGTGCAAAACTCTTCTCTCTACTTCGAGAAGGCAGGCTTCTCGCGCGCTTTGATAATTTACTTTTCCGGGCACACCGCGCTGGCCTGGGCGAATTACTTCGGACTCGCGTACTCCGCTACTGACCAAACTTTCACGAATTCGGAAACTTTCGCCATCTGGCTCCATTGCAATGGCCCACTCGCGAGTTTTCTTTCCTTTGACAAGCCGGAACTCGCGCCAAGCAGTCTCTGACTTTGGAAGAGTAGCGGTTGCAAGCAGTGAAGTCGGTGTTGCTGCTGCAGCTTCCTTGGCTTTGTGCGCAAGGGTAAGCTCATTCGGTACGGCAAGCCCCATCGCGCTAAGATGTCGACTCACTCTTGCAACAAATCCGCTATCAAGAATCTGAGCATGACGTGATGCGATGAGCTTTATGACGTCTTCGGCTGTCTCCAGATCTTTTGCGGTAACGCCTTTGCCAAAGAGATGTTTGGCAATCTTATCTGGATCCGTAATTGAACGGGCCCGTCCGTCAAATTGTAGGTCTGGGTACGTCGCTTGAATCTCTTTCGCTGAAACACTCTCCAGACTTGTTTTCCAACCCTTGCCGTCTTTGCGCTCTCGACGCATTCTGAAAAGCCGCTTGAGTCCAGAATTGACATCAAGGCCCCAGCGCACATCGACTACGATTTTGCCGTCACGACGAAGTTCGACATCTTCGCCAGGTGTGTGAAGCGAAGTCGCAAGTGAAGTAAGCAGAAAAGTGCGAACGGCTCCCTTGTATTTACTGCGCTCGCCTTCGGCGGAGTAGTGCGAGAACTGAAGAAAGTCGGCGTTGTCATACTTAATATCGACCTGAACGCGGCCGTTACAAGTGTTTCCCGAGATCGGCACCGAAAAGGAATTCGTTCGAAAACCAGGACGGTATATATGATTTTCCGCGCCGAGTTTTACCTTTAGTCTGCCAATTATTTTACTGTACTCCGCTTGATTGAATCGACGCGCGTCGATGGCGATATCCAGGTCGCCGCTTCGTGGCTTTTTTCCGGCGGAGCCGAGCGCAATTAGAGCATCACCGGGGATGCCGGCAAGCTCGCTAATATACTGTAAAGTCGGTACAACTTGCTCACGTGCGATTCCGTTTTTTGTTGCCGCTCCAAACTCCTGACCACCCATGACTTTGCTCCAATGAAAGGGGCGCTTAATTGCGTGAGGTGAATATGGAACATGTATATAGTAATAGAGAAATAACTTGTGTATTGTTCGTTATTAGCGTAGTAAAGCTGATCATATGAGCACTTTGGGTGCCCTTTCTGACCGACCGAGCTTCGCGAGGTACTCATGCTACACCATAAGTTTGTTGTTTCTCGTAGAGGTTTAGTGGTCGTCAAAACGCGGCGGAGCATATTCAAAAGGGAAAATTTGTGGGGAATTTCCTGGTGCTTGTTAATCCAAAAGAGAGATTGAGTCCGTGCAGGTAGGGCGCCGGAATGTTCACGACAACATGCTGAGACAACTCAATTTATTTTTTCACCACAAAGGACGCTAAGGACGCAAAGAAATACTCAAAAAAGCCCCGATTTATATGGATTTTTCTTCGTGTCCTTAGCGTCCTTGTGGTGAAACATTCCGATGCCCTACCGTGCAGGTGACACGCCTGACTAATGCCCCCTTTTGCCTCTAAACAATTGTAGTTGGGAAAGGAAGCTTACTTCGGGTCGTTCTACAATCATGAGGAGGGGTGCAATGGCTGTGCAAACGTCAAAGGAGATTGGAAGGGAATTAAGACAACATCTAGGTGCGATGGCAAAAGCTGTGGTGCTCAGTAATGACTATTTCAGCGCAAAAATGCGCGAATGTGGCGCCGAGCTGCCGGATCGGACTGAAGCGTTTCTCGACAAACTTGATCGCGGACTCTGCCGCTTACTTAGAATTAAGAGTCTTGAAGATGAGCGAGAAGAGTTTATGAATAATCGACGTGATATCGCCCGGAAAATGCACGCGACTATAAATCCATATGTGCCGAGTGCGTCGGGAGCGACGGAGCACTACATCACCAGCAAAGGATCGGCGACGGTTGGACATTCGCAGCTCATGAGGAATGCCGTAAATATTACGCTAAGGCTCACTGGTGAAAATGGAGGAACAGCACTGAGTGTGGATGCCGACGCAGAGGGAAACTTTGTGCTAATTGAGAAAGACACTGCCGGAGATTGGACCGAGCGATCATTTAGAAATAATCCGCAGGAATTCCAATCGGTAATAGCAGAGATTATCTCCGAGATTGCAAGCGGAAAGGCGCTAAAGGCAGCTGCAGCAGCGTAGCACACGCGGATTTCACGAGAGAGTGCACAGCTGTATTGGGTCTGTTCAACGACGTAAATTTCGCGAAGCCTAAGAGGAGATTGTTTGAGGTTTCGAGTAACGAAAAGTTTGAGCTGCAGCTGCTAGCTCTGCTCTAATCGCTGTTCTAAGATCTGACCGAAGCATACGCGCTTCAGCAAAAAGCGCGAGAAGAATCGAATCTAATTTTGTGTGATTGGTTGGCTGATTCTCGAATGGTTGAGTGTTAAGGCAGGCGAAGAACTTCACGCCTTCAGTACCAAATACGTGGTGAATTTTTGAGAGCACTGGCCTCAGGTTGCCGGTCATTGCGGCTGTCGTGAGATCGTCACAAAAACACCTCGGAGGGTTTCGCGCTTCGCGGTAAATCTCATAGGCAAGCGAATCTAAAGCCAATTGAGGAATGGCATACGTTGAGCGATGGAGCTTGAGTGACTCGGAGATTTTTAATATCCCTTGAAGCGGAATGACAATAGTACCATCGCGAATCCTCTCATTCCATCCGTTGATTGATTTAAGTCTATTAAATTCATCTCGATAGTGAATTGCAGTCGTCGCGCGAACAACGGCTCTGTCGATGGGATTCGATGTCTCATCGGAAAAGCGGAAATGGCAGCTTTCAAAAATTTTTCGCTGCGAGAAGCCGTGTTCCCTTCGATACAGCAACTCATTTCCGTAGGCGGCGTACTCCTCGAGACAATTGAACATGAAGTAGTTCAAGTTACTGGGTGCCAAAGCGCCAGGGCCTCGCAATGCCGCTCCCTGTTTCGTTGCCCCTCCCTTAGTAGACTTTGCTACGTGCCCTATGGCGTGAAAGGCTTCGTGCACCAATAGGGCGGCCACGTCGATTGGAATGCTCGCAGGCTCGTACTCCACAACCACGCTACGGTCGCTGCTGTTGGCCCTTCCACGCATTCCATTCCCGGAAGAAATAAGTGAAAGTGAAATTTTGGACGAATTCTCTAGCCCGAGCATTTGTAAGCGCCGTCCAATGAATTCAGTTGCGGAGTCAATGACCGAAAGCCGCTCAATTCCAACGATACTTGTTGCAGCAGGGGCGCTTTCCGCTTTGAACATCTCGTGAAGTAATTGTTGATGATCCGCATGGCTTCGCGGTGCTGCAGGCCCCGTGATTGAGAGCGGCGGACTAATCATTCCACCGCCATTTTTTGGACCCCTTTTAACTACAAACATTCGTTTCCTCGAGTTGAAGGTAGTCGGGTGGTAAAAAGTTTTTAAGTTCGAGCACGAGTTTTATCCGCTTGGCAATATCAACTAGCTTGCTACCTTAAGTTATGAATACTTCTAAGAATCTAGGTACGTTGTCTTGGCGGAGAAAAAACAAACTGAGTTGATACAGTATGTTACATTAAACACTTGTAGCTACTCATTAAGTGCGGGTAGCTTTTTCCGCTACTCTGTGACCTCTGTGTCTCTGTGGTTTTTAAAGTATTTAAACCACAGAGATACAGAGGTCACAGAGTTAGGAGGAGAATGCCCCGGGGTTAATAAATGGTTACGAACATTCTTGCCTGCTATTGAATTACGTTGATGTTTGAGTAGGCTTCTACCATCGAGTAGAGTTTTTGCGTGGTTCTTTCGCATGATTGAGCAACAACCAATATCTCGTATTCTCGGATCCAACTCAGCCGGCGTCTCCCGCCGCGACTGGTTGAAAGGCGTAATTTCGGCGGCAATCGGAACATCACTTGGCACATCAGCGCTTGACTCAGCTTTGAGCAGCGCACTTTCGACAAACGGACTCAATACCGCGCTTGAAAGAATAGTAGACTGGTGGTTTTCATGCTCGAAACCTATTCACGGCTATCTCGATTATTCTTATGAAGGAGTGAGCGCGCCGACAACTTTTCAACTGTTGTGCGCCCATCTGCCAAGACTAAGTCAGCATGTCTCCGATGCTTCGAGCTCGGATTGCCGAACCCGTATTAGAGGCCAAGAGCGGCTTGCCTGGAGTGCGTTCATAGCTTCCAAAGTATCCGATATCCCGGAAAATTTTTTAAAGGATATTACCCTGGTGCACGCCACATTAGAAAAGCTGATGCCGCGTCAGACTTGGAGCAGCTTGGCCGATTTGGCTTCCGAGGGAATGAAACTCTCGACAAAGAGCTTCTACAATGTGTCACGCACGAGCCCAGCCCAATCATTAGGTAACGGCCGAATCGTTGAAGAAGACATGATACCTGAAATCATTGCTCGCGGGTTTGAACGCAGACCAAAAGACGCAATAGACGGCTGGTCGCTTCGGCTTGGCATGAATGATCAGACGCAATCAATGGTTGAAGAAGCGGGCTCGCTCCTTCGAGTTATTTCTTTGCTCAACTTTGCGCAAACTCGCGGTATTGCCGAAACCCGCTCTTTGGTGGCTTCTCAGATGAACAACCATCCGTTCACACTGCCGCATATTGAGAGATTTTTGAAACTCACTCAAGGCGAAACTCCGACAAGCCCAGCGCCAAACCTAAAAAAGCAGATCGAAAGTCATCGCTCTTACTGGTCGTCAATGCAACGATTGATGGAAACGTGTAGCGAAATAAATGAACCACGCTTGAATCGAAGTGATCTTCGAATTTTGGCGCAGAGTCTGCGCGCGAATATTTCGTATTTTCTGCGTTCGCGAGTCAGTGCGGCAGCGTGCGGAATCTCGCGCGACCTTCGCTGCGAAGAGTTCGTTGGAAATCTAATTCGCGTGGCAACCGCTTCTGTGCGAGCAGAGCGGCGGAGAATCGACAATCATCCAAACCCAGAACCACGGCAGCAGACAGACTCCAAAGTAAAGGTGGGACAAGATGTACCCGGTGTACTTGTTTCTCTTGACCAGATGTCACTAGAGCAGCTCCTTGCGCAGCTGTCTCAACGTGCACCGATCTCTCTTAAACTTTTTTGGGCCGCGAACTTTGAACCAATTTCTTCGGTTGAACCGGTAGGCGCGGGATTTATCGATCGCGCGATACTTGGCCCGGCACAGGAGCGCGATCTGCTGCAGCTCACCGCTCCACTGCGCCGCGCGCTCGGAGCTGAAGGTGAACTCGATATCGAAATTCCCTTTTGTGCCTCGCCCACACAAGTCCTACAAATTCTCTGTCCCTGGCTATTTCCCCACAAATTCAGTGCTCAACCTCTAAGAGACGATGCCGGCTTAAAATGATCTCGGTTGCTTTGCCGGCGCGGTCTTGTGGTGCGCTCGCGGGTAATGCCTCGGGATATAACCTATTGATTGCGTTCCGACTTATAAGGTTGCCTGCCGTAGCGATATTAAGGAGCAGTAAACTGAGGAAATAGACTTTACCAGGCATTGATTCGGGCGTATTCTAGGCAGCCCCGGTATAACCGAGGACTGATGACGGGTAGATCGTTCGATCTGCTGATTCCAGTTCTGGACCGACTTTGTCTTAGAGCTGGAAGCAGTAGGAGAGGAGAAGGTTTGTTGGAGCTCTCTTGGCCTAGTGTTTCCTGACTGGCGTGAAGTGGATAGTTCACGCTTCGGCAAACAAAAAAATCAAAATCAAAAATCAAAACTATGGCGAGGAGTGCTGTTGATATTAGTCAGCGTCTTTTGGAAGACCCGCGCAAAGTTCCTGGACTGCTGTTTGTTGAGCTCCGGGAGTGTCATGATGGGTGCACGTTCGCAGAGGCGCGAGCGGTCCTACGTTCGTTGAGTGCAACTTCGAGATCGATGCCGAATTTGCCAAAGGAGCTTCCTTGGCGGATGAAGTTCGATCTGGATGGAACGATGGCCTTTATTATTCGGGTTCCAGGTATTGAGCCGAAGCTCGCGAAAATTCGGGTCGATACTCTTCGCTTGCCGCGGGAGAGCGTTCCAATCAGGATTCGCGCCTTTAAAGGTGAGTGTTCGACCCTGGCAATTCTTGCTCTGCACATGCCAAGAATTCGTATCCCTCACGGAACCGAGAAGTACGAAGGTCTGGTTTCTGCGGTTTTGCTCTGACACTTGGGGGCGCGGGGTTAATCCCTCGCGCTCCCAAATTTATGAATGGTTTTATGCTACGGTTATTCCCTCTCGCTACCGCTTCCTAGTTAATGAATAGTAGAGCTACAAATACTTCTCAGGCGAAGTAATTCTTCCCTCGATTGCACTTGCCGCTACCGTTGCCGGAGAGGCTAGGTGGGTCAAGCTTCCGGGTCCCTGTCGTCCCACGAAGTTTCGGTTAGAGGAGCTTATACAGCGCTTTCCCGCAGGAACTTTATCGTCATTCATGCCCAGGCACATTGAACAGCCAGGCATCCGCAGATCCGCGCCGGCTTCCAGGAAAATCTTATCAAGCCCTTCAGCCTTGAGTTCCGCCAATACTGCTTCAGACCCGGGTACAATATAACAGGTGACGCCAGCCGACACTTTTCGACCCCTCAACACTTCTGCGACAACTCGAAGATCTTCAAGCCGTCCATTGGTGCAAGAACCTATAAATGCCCATTCAATCGGAACTCCCGAAAGTGGCTGGCCTTCGCCAAGCTTTACATATTCGAGCGCTTTAATCGCTGATTGCCGTTCGGCTTGGCTTAAAGTTGTAAGCAGCGGGACTTTTTCATGCACCGAGATTGCCTGTGCGGGATTTGTGCCCCAGGTGACCATCGGAGAAAGTGAGTCCACATCAACAACAATTTGAGAATCGTACGTACAATCGTGATCACTAGTGCAGCTCTTCCAGAACTCCATAGCCCTCTCCCACGTGGCGCCGGTCGGCGAATGCGGACGATCTTTTAAATAGCTGAACGTGGTTTCATCTGGTGCAATCAAACCAGCTCGCGCGCCACATTCAATACTCATATTGCAAACGGTGAGCCTTTGTTCCATCGACATTGCGCGCACCGCATCACCGCAATATTCGATGACATGACCATTTGCGCCACCGACGCCGATCATCGAAATTAATTTTAAAATCGCGTCCTTTGAGAAAACTCCACGCTGAAATTTACCTCGAAACTTGACCTTCATTGTTTTAGGGCGTTTCAAGAGTAAACAGCCGGACGCAAGCACATGTCCGACCTCGGAAGTCCCGACCCCAAAAGCGAGCGCTCCGAATGCGCCGTGGGTAGAAGTATGCGAGTCGCCGCAAACAATGGTCATGCCGGGTTGGGTCAGTCCGAGTTCGGGACCGATAACGTGCACGATGCCCTGGCGACCGCTCTCAAAGTCGTAAAGCGGAACTCCAAACTCTTGGCAATTTGCGCGCAGCGCTTCCACTTGTGCTCGAGCACTTTCGTCAAAAATCTGGAAGCGGTTCTTACGGGTCGGAATGCTATGATCAAGCGTTGCCACGCAACGCTTGGGATCGAATACCTTTAAGCCACGGCTTCGCAGCATGTCAAAAGCCTGTGCCGACGTAACCTCGTGCATAAGCATAAGGTCGATGGCGAAGACGTCCGGATGCCCATTCTCCTTGGAGACTACATGGTTATCCCAGATCTTATCGATAATATTCCGTGCGGCGGTCATGAGTTGCGCGGGGTTTGCCCGAAGTACAAGAGCAGTGCCTTCGCTGTTTAGTATGCGCGGCCTGATACAACTTTGCAAATTTTCACCGCTATTTTCGAAGCTTTTGAGAGAGATTGACTAAAGTAAGCTTTCCGAACATACTGGAGCAAATGTTAACCCTTGTACTCGTACTTCTAAGCGTACTTATTCTCCTCGCGGAGATTACGCCGAGGTGCGAGCTGTCGCGGTAAAAAGCGATAGATAGGGTAGAGAAAAACCCCCGCACCTCAAAGAAAAAGTGAGGTGCGGGGGTTTTTCATTTTAAGGAGCTGCTATGACCGAAAACACTACCTGTGGAGCAGAACAGCAACGACGAGTCTCGGGGGCCGAGGTACTTATGCGTTCGCTTCTACGCGAGGGTGTTGAGGTGGTCTTCGGTTATCCCGGCGGAGCTATAATGCCGGCGTATGATGCGCTCTATGATTTCCGCGATAGACTTCGCCACGTGCTTGTACGCCATGAGCAGGGGGCAACGCATGCGGCTGAAGGGTATGCGCGTATCACCGGCAAGGCTGGTGTTTGTATTGCCACCTCCGGTCCTGGCGCTACTAATTTAGTAACCGGAATCGCCGATGCCATGCTCGATTCCGTGCCGCTAGTTTGTATTACCGGCCAGGTGGGCCGATGGCTTCTTGGCACCGATGCATTTCAGGAAACTGATGTCATTGGCATCACCATGCCCATAACCAAATGGAATTATCAGGTGACAAGCGCCGACGAAATCGCGTCGGTCATCGCCAAAGCATTTGATATCGCCCAAAACGGGAGACCCGGCCCGGTCGTGATTGACATCACGAAGAATGCGCAGGTCGAGCTTACCGAATGGGAAGAGTGCCCGACAAACGGCAAATCCAACTTCTATCCGCGCGTCCTTCCTGAAAAAATGAAGCTTGAACAGGCTGCTGAATTAATTAATTCAGCGCGCAAGCCGTTTCTCTTCGCTGGTCATGGGGTAAGCATCTCGCGCGCGGAAGAGCAGCTACTCGCGTTTCTGGAGAAAAGCGGGATGCCGGTCGCTGCTACTCTATTGGGCCTTTCGGCAGTTCCAACTGGCCATCCACTTTTTGTTGGCATGCTCGGCATGCATGGAAATTATGGACCAAATCTACTAACAAATGAAGCTGACCTAATTATTGGGTGCGGAATGCGATTTGATGATCGTGTTACCGGCAAGCTCTCGGCGTATGCGACAAAGGCGCGAATAATTCATATTGATGTAGACCCCGCCGAAATTAACAAAAATGTTCACGCGACCATCGGTATCTGTGCCGATGTGCGAGAAACGCTGCAGGCGATCTTGCCGCTCATTGAGAAGCGTAATCACCCCGAGTGGATTGAGGAGTTCCGGCGCTGTGATCAAATAGAGATGGATAAGGTAATCTCGAATGATCTGTACCCCAAAGAAGGCGGGCTCAAAATGAGTGAAGTAGTTCGAGTCCTTTCTGAGAAAACCAGAGGCGAGGCCGTAGTGCTCGCCGATGTCGGGCAGCATCAGATGATAACCGCGCGCTACTACCGCTTCCAAAAGCCAAATAGCTTTGTGACTTCCGGTGGGCTTGGCACGATGGGCTTCGCGCTTCCAGCGGCGATGGGAGCGTCGGTTGCCGCGCCGGATCGCGATGTGGTGTGCGTTGTTGGCGATGGCGGATTTCAGATGACCATTCAAGAATTGGGAACTATTGCCCAGGAAAATCTTCCGGTAAAAGCAATGATCCTCAACAATAGCTATTTGGGCATGGTCAGACAGTGGCAGGAGCTTTTCTTTGACAAGCGCTATTCGTTTGTTCATCTGGCTAACCCTAATTTCGTTAAGATTTGTGAGGGCTTCGGTATTCCCGCTGAACGAGTCGAACGCAGAGATGAGATTGAAGCAGCGATCCAACGCATGCTTGATGCGAAGGGGCCCTATCTTTTGGACATCGCGGTGCAACAGGAAAATAACGTATTCCCGATGGTTCCCGCCGGCGCGGGAGTCGCGGAGGTAAGGCTAGAGTAGCGCAGGTGAATTATGAGCAATCCAGTATTTACTCTTTGTGTCTTTTCGGAAAATAGCCCCGGTGTTCTCCAGCGAATTACCGTGCTCTTTACCCGTCGAAAGCTCAATATCGAGAGTCTCACCGTATCGGAAACTGAGCGCAGGGGTGTTTCGCGATTTACCATGGTGGTGAAAGCTGAGCGTGACGTGGTCGAAAAAGTCGCCAAGCAGATCCAGCGCATAGTCGAAGTGTCAGATGTGCTGGTCTGTGAGAATGAGGATCTTATATTTAGCGAAATTGCTTTCTACAAGGTTTCTTCCGGCAGCGCTGATCAAAAGAGGAAGATCGAAGAGATCGCGGCTCAATCCGCTGCCGAAGTAACGGAGATAAAGGGCGGCGCTCTTGTGATTGAGAAAAGTGGTAGCGAGCAGGAGGTCGGCGCGCTCTTCAAGTTATTGGAGCCATTTGGCATAAGGGAATTCGTGCGCTCGGGGCGAATTGCAATACTCAAAGAGCCAAGAACCGAAGAGGAATGGAACACTCCACGTATCGCGACCGGTGATGTGGAGAAAAATTCGCTAATTTAATACAGTAATGAAATTTTTTAACGGAGGAACAATATGTCTAAGATGAATTTTGGTGGAGTCGAAGAAGAAGTAGTTACTCGCGATGAGTATCCGCTTTCCAAGGCACAGGAGATTCTTAAGGGGGAAACCGTAGCGGTAATTGGCTACGGTGTGCAGGGGCCGGCGCAGGCGCTGAATCTCCGCGATAACAAGATCAAGGTAATTGTTGGCCAGAGAAAGGGTGGCGCGTCGTGGGATAAAGCCGTTGCTGACGGTTGGAAGCCAGGCGAGACTCTTTTTGGGATTGAAGAGGCGGCGCAAAAGGGCAGCATAATTCTTTATCTGCTTTCGGATGCCGCGCAGATTCAGAATTGGAAAGGCGTGCAGCCCGCGCTTACTAAGGGCAAGGGACTTTGTTTTGCCCACGGTTTTGGCGTGCACTTCAAGGATCAAACGAAAATTGTTCCGCCGGCGGATATCGATGTATTTCTCGTGGCTCCAAAGGGGTCGGGACGGTCCGTACGTAGGCTCTTTGAGCAGGGTCGAGGGATCAACTCAAGTTTCGCGGTGATGCAGAATCCGACAGGGAAGGCTCGTGATAGGGCGATAGCAATTGGTATCGCCATCGGCTCTGGCTATCTCTTCGAGACAACTATGGACCGCGAAGTGTGCAGTGATCTCACAGGCGAGCGTGGTGTATTGATAGGTGCGCTGGCCGGAGTAATTGAGGCGCAGTATGCACTCCTTCGTAAGAAGGGGCATTCACCGAGCGAAGCTTTCAATGAGACGGTTGAGGAACTTACGCAGAGTCTTGTGCCACTTGTCGGAGAGAATGGCATGGATTGGATGTTTGCAAGCTGCTCAACGACGGCGCAAAGGGGCGCTCTTGATTGGAAGGGACGCTTCCGCGAGGCGGTAGCGCCAGTATTTGAAGAGCTCTATGAAAGTGTTGCTTCGGGGAACGAGGCGCGCATCACGATCGAGGCGAATAGTAGAGCCGATTATAAGGAAAGGCTGCAGAAGGAGCTCGATGTGATGAAGAGCTCCGAAATCTGGCAGACCGGTGCGCAGGTACGAAAACTTAGACCATAAGAATCTGCTAAGAAGCCATTTCAAAAATGGCGCGGCAAACGCCGAGGGCGTTTGGAGCGATTCAAAAATGGTAAGGAGCCCATTTTGAAGTGAGTTCTAGAGAGGAAGGGTATGTACTATCTTCGTGATTTTTGCACGCAGACTAAAGTTAAAGCAGATAGCCTCGTTTTTACTGGCGAGGAGGGGCCTTGGGAAGTAGTAATGGATCTGGCCGAGATTCGTGCCAAGATTAATATCGATTACTTCCGAAAGGCTCCGCCTTTTGCCTCCAAGTACCTGCCCTTCATGCCAATTAAAAACTTCTCTAATTTTGTGTCGCTTGAGGAGGGCGCGACACCACTTATTCGAAGTAAGCAGTTGGGCAAGGCGCTTGGAATGGATTTATGGTTCAAGCTTGAGCCGCAGAATCCGACGGGGTCTTTCAAAGATCGAGGTTCAGCTGTGGATCTTTCCGTCGCGAAAGAGCTCGGTGCGAAAGCGATCGCAGTTGCCTCGACCGGCAATATGGCCGCATCGTGCTCCTGCTACGCGGCTTCGGCGCAAATTCCCTGCTTTGTGTTTGTCCCCGAGGGAACGCCGGCTTCGAAGCTTTCGCAGGTGATTGCGTTCGGTGGGCGAATCGTCCAGGTGAAAGGTACTTATAACGACGCCGCAAAGCTCGCACAAAAAGTTGCCGAGGAGCTTGGATTCTATCTCGCCGGAGATTACGCCTACCGAATAGAAGGCGCCAAGACGGCAGCGTTTGAAATTATTGATCAGTTCTTTTTTCAACCGCCGGACGCGGTCGTGGTGCCGATGGGCTGTGGTACCAATATTACCTCGTATGGAAAGGGGTTTCGTGAGTACCGCGAGCTTGGATTTATCAATTCTACGCCCGAGTTAATAGGTGTACAGGCGACCGGAGCCGCTTCGATTATTAACAGCTTTGCAGAGGGGCGACGCAACATTGATCCGCTACCTTCAATTAATACCATCGCCACGGCGATTGCAGTTTCCAATCCACTGGATGGAGTAAAAGCGCTCGCTGAGATCTATGAATCGAAGGGCTGCGCCGTATCGGTTTCCGACAAAGAGATGTTAGAGGCGCAATATCTTCTTTCTAAGGAAGAGGGCCACTTTGTAGAGGTTTCTTGCGCGGCGTCCGTTGCAGCCCTTGTTCGTCTGGCGAAGCAGGGGAAATATCAGGGCAAGCGTGTGGTCTGTATACTTACCGGGGATGGCCTTAAAGATCCGGGGTCGATTTTACGTATGGCAATTAAGCCGCCGACGATTGCCCCGGAAGTTAATGAGTTTCTCTCGCTGTATAATGGATCGTTTTTCGAGGGAAAGACCGTCGCCTTTTTTGATAAAGCTGAAGTTGTTTTCGAGCGGGAGCCGACTGCCGCAGAAGTTCGTGAAAAAGCACAGCAATATTTCAACGCGAATTATTCCGATCAGCATATTGAGAAAATTGCCGGGATTGTCAGCAGATTCCTAAAAAAGGGGAAGCCGATTACCTTTTCAGACCTGCAAGATATTATTCAAGACGCGCTTGAAATGGCTCCGAAAAAGGACAGATCGGCGTTCGTGGTCGAAGATTTTCAGATAGTGACTGGCAAGGATACGAAGCCGCAGGCAAAGGTGTTAGTGCGGGTTAATGGTGTTCAGTTATCAAAGTCTGCCTCTGGGGTAGGGCCTGTCGATGCGGTTATAAACGCTTTAAAGCTCGCCTGTGGTGAAAAAATCTCATTTGCCTTAGTAGGTTATCGAGTAGGTATCCGAAGTGAGGGAACGGACGCGGTGACCACAGTAGAGCTTAAGCTTAGCAAAAATGGTAAGATATCGGTCGGAAGTGGAGCCTCACCAGATATTATCCAGGCCTCGATTGAGGCCTTTGAGGAGGCATACAATAGCTTCGAAGTTGAAGGAGTTTGAGCTGTGCTGGAAAATGGGTCGCGACGATTGGGAATACGTATTCGTGAGCGCTGGGGATTTCGTGAAAGGCTTCAGTCGTTGCAGGGCTTTGCGCAACCGATAATGCCAGGAGTACAACCGGGGCCACCAACCGAAAGCTACGAGATTAGGTTTCGCTTTCGAGCACGATATGTCCGGAAAAAATTATCAAGAGATAAAGGCAATCCAGCTGCGACCTGATGGCCTGTTATTCAGGGATGCTTCGCATAGGTCTTGTTCTCTCTTTTCCTAATTCGGTATATGCGGGATATGTTTGCTATGACTGCGCAAACGCCTGACACCATTCTTTCGATTGAGTCTGAAATTCGGATGACGTATGCGCGTAGCAGCGGAAAAGGCGGGCAAAACGTAAATAAGGTAAATACGAAAGCGGTACTCTTTTGGGATCTGCAGAGAAGTCGGGCGCTTTTGCCACTTGAACGTGAACTTGTGCGATCAGCGCTTTCCGCGCATGTCAACAACGATGGAGTTGTTGTGCTTACAGATTCAAGTACGCGTTCGCAAGAAGACAATCGAAGGCGCGTTATCGATAAACTTCTGAAACTTGTAAATGAAGCTCTACGTCCCAGAAAAAAGAGAATATCAACAAAACCTTCTCGAGCTTCAAAACAGCGCCGCCGCGATGCCAAAAAGTTCCATTCGCGGAAAAAGCAGCGGCGCCGCGTTGGATTCGATGATTAACGCTTCAGATCCTTAGAGCCGTTATTTTTTAAGCATCCGGACGCCAGGCGTCGTCTTGTCGCCTTTAAATTTGAGCGCGTAGACGGTGGCGGTCTTGAACGCCGGGCTCACGATACGCCGAGCGAAATAACCGCTTGAAGATTGCGGTTGAGGTTTAGCGGGTGAAATACCTTGGTTCGACATGTTGACCTTTCTGCTTTTTGACCATCCACCACTCTGATCCCTGCGCCGAGTGATTTTGCTTCTCTAAGAAGGTAAAATACGAGAATTCTCGAGTAAACCTTCCTAAATTATCGCATTCGATCCTATTATCTTCGCAGAAAGGGTCTGTTACCTTGCAAAACTTCAAGGATTATTATGAGTAAATGTAATCGCGCGAAAGGTTTCGGTACGCTCCTTTCTTATGTCGTACTATTTTTATCCGTCGCGGCCTTAGGCGTGGCGGATCCGCAAAGAGTCTATTTCACGACTATCGGAACTGGCGAGCTGCGTTCCGTTCGCTCGAATGGCGCCGGCTTAAACTCTCTCACGACCTTTGCCGGCCCGCCAATTGCAATCGGCATGGATTTCGACCGCGAGACCAAGCTGCTATATACCACCGAATTTGATAGCTCAAGTGGAGCGGTAAATCGCTATGAAGCCAATGGCGCAAATAAGGCCACGCTAATTCAAACGACGCTATTTCCGCGTGACATCACTGTCGATACAACTCACGATTTCATTTTCTACACTGAAGTAGTCGCGGGCGGTGCTGAGCTGCATCGTTGTGACCTGAATGGTCAAAACTGCTTAACTATTCTTTCGAATGGAAACTCGCAGTATGTTGAAGTTGACGTCGATGAGTCGGCTTCTAAGGTCTATTTCGTTGAGTTTGGCGCCACAACCACTATAAGGGCTGCCGATCTTGATGGAGCGAACGTGCGGACTGTGGTGAATATCCCCTCGGTTGAATCGACGGTGCCGATAGCAGTCGATACGCAGAATCGAAAACTATACTGGGCTTTGGTGACATCCCAAGAGGTTTGGTCTGCCGAGCTCGATGGATCCAATGCGGCTGCAATTCTAAGTGGAGCTTCGGTTATTGCTCTTGCCGTTGACGGCAGTACCACTCCTGGAACGCTATACATATCAGAAATAAACTCGCTTCGGCTTGCCACATTTCAGTCAGGACAGGCAGCCCCGACGACAGTTGTCGATCTCGTAACAAATGGCGTGCTTCCGACGGCAATGACTCTTCTCGCAGCTGAGCCACTTTCACCGACGGTAGTGATAGAGAGTCCGCCTGCGGTTGTAGTTGCTAATCGCGAAGTAACTCTGACCTTTCAGCTTTTTGATGGTGCGGACCCGACCGCGCGGGCTCCCGCCAATACCAAGGCGACGGAGAAATCAGTGCGTTATGACGCGACTATTACCAATATCGAGAGCGGAAAGAAACGGCGCATTATTACTGCTAATGCAAAGATTTCAGTTAGTCTTGGACCTGGCTCTTATACAGCATCTTACAATGCGCAGATAGTTGAGAGCCGCTCAAAAGCCGCGAAGAAAAAGATTGTCGATAAGGCGAAGTCAAAGCTCAATGCGCTGAAAGGTGAGAAACAGACTACTTCGGTAGTAAACAAAATACAAAATCTAAAGGCTCAGATTCAGCTTGCTCCTCAGAAAACTGTTTCTCAGACTAATCAGAGTCCGGAGTCGGCACCTTTTGTAGTACAGTGATCTCTTTAATTACTCGGCCAAAGCAAGACTTTGCTCATTTGTTTGTTTAGTAGCAAGTTCTAACAAACGTTGATCAGCTCTCACAAGGTTTCCGAAGTTGTAAGAAGAGCTGTCGCCTTTGTCGGTCCTCGGTACAAACTCACGTCCCGAAAGGAGAAGAGCAGCATAGTTAAAGACGCCTTTACTGCAAAGTGCATCCCCACCGAACTGTGTGCGCATTT
This sequence comes from uncultured Bdellovibrionales bacterium, assembly GCA_964510065.1. GTDB lineage: Bacteria > Bdellovibrionota_C > UBA2361 > UBA2361 > CAIXSY01 > CAZEAC01. Next base: position 162,240 of record CAZEAC010000001.1, read on the forward strand.
TCTCGAGCATTTTTACCGTGTTGTCGTCAGGCAGTGCGGCAACTTCTGGGCTGCCGTCTACTCCCGGAATTTGGACCGCGGCGAGCTTCACTGCATTGTATATCTGCATGCCACATTCTTCACCACACACCTTTGATAAGATCGGAAGTACGCGATCAGCAGGAGCAAGTGAGCGAAGCTCTTCGACTCGATTAAAGGTAGGTACCGGCTGGCGCTCTGGCGCAGTATTCTGAGCGACTGGAGCTTCGGTTTGTGGTGGCAGTCCTAATGGATTCTCTATCACCCTTTTCAGATCCGCGGCAGCTTGCTCTGGATCTACAGGTGCCGCCTTGGGCTGAACTTCAGCTTTAGGTGATTCTTTGCTTGACTCAACAGTAGCTGCTGGAGTTGGCTTTGGTGCTTCTTTCTGTTGTTCTACCTTTACTTCCTTTTGAACTGCCGGCTGAGCGGCGGTGCTCTGTGCTTCCAGAGGCTTTTTAACTTCAGCGACTGGTGTCTTTTCGACATGCTTTTGTTCAGCGACCTGTATGCCCTGAACCGCTGAAAGCTCGCGAAGGTCGGCCTTCGCCTGCGGACTCTCCATAAGCTTGGCGATCTTAAGTTCAAGCTTCTGTCCGCTTTTGGTAAATTTTCCTGAGTGGTCGATACGTTCGCGAATGAGATCGTAGGCTTTGGTTTCTAGCCCCGCTGAGCCACCCATTGAGGCTGGCAAACCGGAGGAAAGTAGTTTATCGAGTTCATTACGAATTGGACTGTCTTTTGATTTCACGCCATTTTTTACCTCGGCTTCGATAGCCTTATAAAAACGGCTTTCTTTATTTACTTCGATTCTGCCATCGACAATCGAAAACGGCTTGTTGATTTCGAGCTCCTTCGCTAGGCCCGGAAATTTTTCGCCGAGTGTCTTCGCTGTTTGATCGGGATTAATCATGTAGGCGCGAAGTATCGCAGGGTTTTTAAAAAGCTCTGCAACTTGTTTTTGCTCCGGAGTGAGCTGGCCTTTCTCGGGGCTAATGCCGAGCTTCCCAGCGGCACTTTCACGGCCGTCAAGTCTGCTTGTGCGGAAGCCATCCAGTACAGCATCTCGCCCAGCTCCAAGATCGTGGTTGTTGTGACGAGGAGCAGTTCTCTCTGTAAGGCGCTCGGCTCCATGACGGGTATCAACCGAGGTGAAACGACGTGGTGCGGCAGCGGTTTCTTTTCCATGAAGCGCATCCAGCCATACCGCCTTTTCGGTTTTAACTTTGGTGTCTTCTTTGAGAGAGGGAGTCGAGCCTGAGGGCTTATGACGATCGGATTTGTCGGGCGCGGCATTCTTGTCGTCTAGTTTGCCCAACACTACTCTGCCTTTGCCAACTTCGATTCCGTAGCCCATAAGTAAAACCTCCGTAGTCGCGTAAAAACCAACGATTGTGAATCGTTAAAGGTATTATGGTAACTTTGCTGCTAAATGTAGCGTAAAAAATGCCTGAGTTTTAAAGCGATATTTGGGGGGTTTTGCATAAAATTAAAGAGATCTGCTAGTCTTCTCCGTCTCAGATCTAGGCACGTAGCTCAGCTGGTTAGAGCGCTTGCTTCACACGCAAGAGGTCGACGGTTCGATTCCGCCCGTGCCTATTCTTCCTCAACTTTAAGCTCTTCGTCGCTAAGCTGCTCGATTTCGTCTACCACCGAATCTTCGACGCGGAACTGTCCGGATTTGGCCTCGCTAGTCACGAAGAGTCCAGGAGTTGCCTCTTTACTCGCGTCTTCCTTGCCGCGGATCATCCAGCGGTACTCGCTTCCACGCTCGAGCAAGCTTTTTATTTTATGAGTAGCTTTTTCGAGATCCTGCGCACGCGGATAGTACTCACCACGATGTGCGATATCGGGTGGCAAGCCCGTGTTTACAAATGCTTCTATCCAGGTCCAGGTAATCTTGCGTCGAAAGACTTCGGTGGGAAGCTCGTCCTCCCCTTTTATGGAGGGCGTGAATGCTTCGACAAAGCTATTTGCCGCGTCAATGCCTAAGCCGATAAGTTGCATCATCATTGCTGCGACCTGCAAATGGCTGCAGCCCCATATCGCGATCTCTCCGGCAAGGTCGAACAGCCTATTCTCTTTTTGTAAGAACTTTTGGTACTTCTCAGAGCCCTGTGGATCAATGCCAATGAACATGGCTTGCCCGAGAAATCGCATGGTTCCGACAATTATACCCGTGCCGATGCCAATATTAGGGATCGCGGCGCCCACCAAACCTCCAATTTCGCCGTACTTGAATATGAGATCTTGAAGAGCTCCTAACCCCTGCTCGCCGCATCCACGCTTGACTCGACGAAAGATGAAATAAAGTGCGATGAGATGAGCAAGATCATGAGGAGAAAAAATCGTCGAGAGATAATCTGCGGAAAATTCCTTTTTGGGATCAAGCTGATCGGGCTTAAAAGTAAGAGCCGCATAGTAGAGTGCGGTTCTTGCACTGGCGCTACGAACGGCGGTTCTTAAGCAGTAGTGAGTGACTTTGGAAAGGGTAGTCTTATTCTCCACCACATCCTTGGCAATATAGCGAACGCAGGTAGAGAAGGCGTTCGGGGTAAGTTGGGCGATGGAAGCGATCTCTCGGGCTTTATTCCATGACTCCGGGGTATGTAAATTGTTCATCGTATTTTCGCCGCTAATTGTATCCAATTCTTGCCTCGGTGCAAGATGTCGAGGGCTATTGCTATGTCGCCTTGTATCGTTTCGGGTTCCTGGTAATATAAGCACAAATCATGCGTCCGATTCTTAAAGTCTTTCTGAGCCTCGTTTGTGTAGTCCAGCATTGTGGCCAAGTTGAGCGTGCATATGCCGATGACGATGAGCTTCTTATTGATCACAATGGCGATGGGCTCATTACACTCTTAGGCTTTGGCGACAGTATTACTTATGGCGTCGGTGACGGAGCCCTCTCGGCGGGCGAGGATGGCGCTATTCCGATGAGTGATGGATCGCATGGCTATCCGTCGCGACTTGCCGCGCTCCTTGGTGTTGGCGTCGATAATTCAGGCATACCCGGTGAGGAGCTAGGCGTGGACGGCATTGAGCGATTTCCGCAGGTATTGTTTCAAAGCAACGCTGATCTCGTGTTGCTGATGGAGGGTGCTAATGATGCGCGAGCGCCCCTTTCGCAGTCAGAATATCGGAACTCTGTGCAGCGCTTGATCAATGTCACTCGTGCGTCGGGGCGCGAAATTGTGCTTTTTACGTTGGCTCCTCCCTGTGCCGATCACGTGCTGCTTAGAAGCGCGATGGCGCGTTACAGTGAGACAATTCACGAGCTTGCCGTCGTAAACGGCATTCGAGTTGTCGAGATCGATCGCGCTTGGCGTACGACATGTTCTAATTTAGAGAATTGCGAGCTGTATAATCTTCCGGAAGGGCTCCATCCGAATTCATTGGGGTATGATGTCATTGCTCAAACAGCTGCGGCGTCGATACTTGGGGTGGACATTTTCGCGGATTCGGGCGCCGAAGATTTCGCTGGGGCAGTAGGGATCACACCAGAACAAGTGGTAGTGAAGCCAAGTGTGGCAGATGAAGGCTGAGCAATGAGACGATTCTTTTTGTTATCGGCGATTATAGTGAGCTTTTTCGGCTGCGGCGGAGGCGGCGCCGACGGTGGCGCAGGATCGACGCGCTCGGCGGACACTGGAGTGCGGCTTATGCACGCTTCAATCGACGCGGTTCCCGTCGATGTCGTAAGCTCTACCGGAGGTGGCGATATTGCGCAGCGCGGTGCTTTCAATCAAGTACAGGGTTACGCGCGGCTCTCTCAGGGTGCTCAGCGGCTATCACTTGTTCCAGCACGAGTTGGGGGTAATGAACTTTTTGGCTTCGACCTCTCAGTTGAAAAGAAAGATCGGGTGAGCTTGCTTCTCTATGGAAGTCTAACTTCAGTGGGCCTGCATGCCGCCCTCTTTAGGGATAATGCAGGAGAAAGGCCCGCGCCGGGAACCTGTCTCCTTAGAGTCGTGCATGCGCTTGTTGGAGCCAATCAACTTGAGGTCTCTACCGACCTGGGATCGAATTTCGCGCCAGTGAGCTTTGGCTCGGCGTCTGAGTATCAGTCTGTATCGCCCGGTACGCTTGTGATGATTGCCAGAAGGGCGGCGGATTCGAGGGTTGTGAGTCGAACTACAATATCTCTCGCCGATTCTTCGATATCGACATTAGTGTTTGGTGGAGAGATCGATTATTTTAGCGCCACGCGTCTTTTCGATGATTCATGATCGAGCGGCAGGGTATTCTTACCGAAGAGCTGCTTATTGCCGCTTTGCATGGCGAGTGGACTGAGCTATGCGCGCTTCCTAAATCAGATCTGCATTCGCATGCGATGCTGGCCGCTCCGAGAAAGAGTTACGAGCGCCGCTTCGCTATGAGCCAAACACCAGTGCCCGCTCGTTTTAGTAGTCCGAAACATTTCTTCCGTTTTATCCGCGAAAACTATTTTCCTCATTTTACCTCACTTGTCGCGTGCACAACGACGCTGACCGATATGCTATTGCAGCATCGAGATGACTCAATAGTGAGAGCCGAAGTGAGTTTTGATGCCGTAATAGCGAGAGTTTGTAATGTCCCTTGGACTGACGTTTGCGATGCCTTTTCCGCTGAGATTCAGCGTGCTGGGTCAAAAGGTCTTTCTCCTGAACTGGGTATCGCACGAGAGGGATTTGATCTCTTAGGAGAAGGGGAAGTTCTCTCGGCCCTCGACACTGGCTTTTTTGATGGAATTGACATCTATGGTGATGAAGCTCACGAATTCCCGTCTGGGCTTCGGGAATTGGTCGAGGAGGCGCGGCGAAGGAAGCTTCGAGTTAAGCTTCATTCGGGCGAGCATAGCGACGCCGCGTTGGTTCGCCGGGATGTAGAGCTACACCGACCGGATGCTATCCAACATGGAATTGCTGCGGCGAGTGATTCGGACGTTTTGGCGGTGCTCGCGGAGAGCAAAGTACCGGTGCATGTGTGTCCGTTTAGCAACTACATGCTCTCAGTTGTCGAGAGCTATGAGAGGCATCCAATTCGCCGCATGTTTGATGCCGGCGTTCATGTCACTATTAACACAGACGACTTTGGTGTCTTCGGCAGAACACTAAGTGAAGAGTATGTTCGCCTCTTCGAGTCCGGACTCTTCTCCGCCAACGAACTAGAGCAGATCCGCCGAAACGGCCTCTACCTGGACACCCAAACTCGCTAAAAAAGCGAGCAACTTTTTGATAAATTCGACGAAT
>CAZEAC010000002.1:0-109724 GCA_964510065.1 uncultured Bdellovibrionales bacterium
GTCGTCTGAAACGACGCTATCTCCTTACACTCTATCCGGGGATGGTAGCCCATACAGAACAATTACCGCTAATACAACGTATTCTATCTCGCTGTACTGTTCGTCGGAATTGCCCAAAAGTTACCGCTTATTTATCGCGCGGTCTCCGAGGGAATGATTAGGGCCGGAAGGAAAGACCGAAGACACCCGTAAAAATTTCACACCCGCGGAGACACGGGTCCTAAGTTCAGGACCCGTGCTCCGCGGATGGAAGTTGCAACCTTAACGATCTAGCAGGTACGCGACGTGAGCAAAGCGCACCTCGAACTCTCGCTGCGTCATGCTTTTCATCGAGTCTAAGCCTCGCACCAGGTCGTTCTTATTAAGAAACGGATCCCGATCGTAAAGCGCATAGAGCTCATGCGGCTTGGCAGCGCGAGTGCGCGCCCGGTTCGTCGCTGGATCGATTGCATCGGCAAAAGGCATGTAGCCGACCTGCCCTGCCCCGCAATAATAGACTGTGAGGTTGCTCCTGCCAGCAGCCAAACAATCCACCGCAGCTTTTCCTACTGCCGAAGTGTAGGCGAAATCGAAATTCGAAGGTTCGCACGTGCGCAGCAGTCCATGTGCGATATCCTCAGTTCGAATTGCAAACGGGATCTCCAGCGCGGAGAATTTCTGCTTAATCAATCTCGCCAACAGTCCGGGAAACTGCAGCTGGCTAATCTCGACATGTCCGTGATCGTCGTGAGTGATGCCAGCGACAAGTTTCTCGATAGACTGTGGCGAACAACTTTCAAAGCAGCCCTCCGAGACGAGAATAACCCCACCTTTTGTTCCACGACTCCGCGCGAGAAGGACAGCACCAGTAATAAGATCAACGAGATCCTGAAACTCGATCTCAATATCGAAAAGCTCAGGAATAACGGTGATTGCCGGGCAATACCCTTCGGTTTTTGCCTTTTCCGCGGCGCGGAGCGCTAACGATCCCGAGCGCCGCCCCATAATTACCGCAAGAAACCAATGGTTCGGATTTACCTGCGCTTCTCGCGCGAGCCCTCGGAGGCGCCAATGTGCCGCATATTCCGCGGCACTATCAACTCCAAAAGTCCGAACGCCCTCCGGAAGCGGCAGGTCATCATCAATAGTTTTCGGAGCATGAACCACCTTTATCTTTCCAGCCGATGCTGCACAGAGCGCCGCGGACGAAGTCAAAGTGTCATCTCCACCTATGGTAAGAACTTGGCTAATGCCAAGCTCCTCAAGCTTCTTCACCGCGTTGGAGGCGGCTTCAGGATCCTTTACCAAGCTTGTGCGTGAGCTCGAGAGTAGAATTCTTCCTTCTTTGCCCGCGCCCTCCACAAGTTCACGAGTCAATGCAACTAGCCTCGGATCGCTTCGCACGTCCGCAAGATCGCGGAACCCACCCGGAAGGCCATACACACTCCATCCAAGCTCCATGGCTTGCAGCGCTGCCGCTTCCTGAACATTCGGAATACCCGGAGCCGGGCCGCCGGCCTGAAGAACAAGTAGTTTCATTTATATTGAACTGTAAGAACCCCTGAAGTGATATGCTGAGCGGCGTCAGGGACCGCGCCACTAAAATTAATAAACCTTTAAATCGGTCGTTCCTTCCAGCATTCAGCAATGAGAGTCGCACCACTGAAGTGCTAGAAAGAGGTCAATTGCCTCTACCAAGTTGAGTTCATTAAAGAGCGCGGATAATGCGGACACCGTACCATTTGGGAAGTTCGATTTGAAGCGCAAAGGTCAGATAAGGCGCACTTTATCCAAATTCTCTCTATTTGTTACGTTGCAGTCCGGCCTTAGACTTGGGACAGCTCCGCCTATTCGTCAGGGAAGTATTCTATGTCGTCGGTTCAATTAGTTCCAAAAGTAGTCACGTCGAAAAGTAGCGCCCATGCGGAGCGGCTCTGGCCGGGCTTCGAAACAGAATGGCAGCTCAGTCGCGAATGCGATGTCCCCGAACTACAGCGGCGCGGCGTGGCGATGCGTCGACATCTTGGCCAAAGCAGTGCCGCCGGCGAAATAGACCCAGGGAGCTTATCCAAGATTCTTAGTGTGACTCGTGAACTATTTGGCGACTATGTTCGACTGGTCCACGGCTTAAACAGTCTGCCGGCGCCAAGCCCAGAACGAGATCTCGAATTCGGACGCGCTCTTCTTCCCTTTACTATCTGGCAGCTGTCTTCGCAGAACCGCCACGGAAACGTGTCGCAGCTTTATGATCTTTATCTTAGAACACATGTGGATCCTGAAACCGGCGATCCGCAGATTAGCTTCCCCGAGTATCTCAGCGGCCTGCATAACGTACTGGCAGTCGCACCGATGACGAATGGGCTTCCCGACGCGCGCATGTACCTCCAGGAATCCGAGACGCTCGCACCGAGACTCGCCGATATCGAAAGGCGCCTCGCCGCAGTCAAGAAAGATCTCGGCGATGCTGAACTCGCCGCACAGAGAGAAGCCGAAAGCGCCGAGAAAGCCGGGCGCCCAAAGGCTGACAACTACGCAATTCGCATCGGCAAACTCAAACGTGAATGCGAGGACATCTCCGCCGAGATTCCAACTCTCTTCCACGAGCTTGAGGATGTGCTCCCAGAATCAATTCCGGAATGTCTCAATTCAATTGGTGCCCGTGTCAGTGCTCCCGCACAGGCGATAGAAGTCATGGTGAAGTTCACCAAAGATCTTGAATCAATTCTCGTTGATTGCCTGACGCTGAATGTAGTAACCGAGAAAGGGGCGCAGGTTCTGCATATTCCGCAATTCGATGGCGATGGCACTATGGTCGAATCGAACCTTCGTTTGGACTACGATACTCTTTCACAGCTCGCAAAGGATCCGGCAAACCTCATTCAGCTTCTAAGCACTTACCTCGCGGCACGGGGAGTTCTACGCGCGCTCCTTCCGACCATTCCCGCAGTGACAAGCGTGGCAGCAAAAATTGGCGCGGTTCAAGCTGCACTTGCTGCACCTTTTGCCTCGCAGCGAAAGCGGGGTAACGCTGCAATAGACGCGCTCCTTGCAAGCAACGATTCGGCGCTCAACGAGCTCACACTCTCGCTCTTGGCTGACAAAGTATTTGTTGAACATGGCTGGGCACATAGTCTGGAAAATACAAAACATATTCGACCGCTCTTGTGGACGGTACGAAACTACTTAGGAAGTAAAGGCGAAGACGAAAAAAATAGCTTCTACCTGGCGCTCAAAGACTCCCAGGAATTGAGCGACAATTTGCTTCCCTTTATGAAGCGAATTAAATCGGCAATTGCTCAGGATGATTTTGAAAAAGTCGCCAAGATTCTCAATGACGAAATTCGTAGTGCTTCAATCTCAAAGAATGCCTTCAAGCTTCTGGCCCCGCTTTTCTTTTGTGACACTACCGCTCAGCGGCCTGACCAGCAAATTAGGCTTAAGAATAAGGTCACCGATATTGCAAAACTTAAGGAGTTCCCGGCATCACTCGAAATGCTTGCTCCAGAAATTCGAACCGACTGCAGCAGCCTTGCGCGGCAGGCGGTAAAGGGCCTTGGACTGTCGATGTTGGATTATTATCGTGATCCAAACATGAAGGATCTTTGGCAGTTTATAGAAAAATTTAAAGTATTCCTTAGAAACCCAAACTGCCTTGACGGCCTGCCTGGCGACAAGGCTATGGAGTCGGGAATTCTTCTTGTCGGGCCCTACGGCGCCGGCAAAACCTTCTTTGTTGACTGCATGGCAAATGAATTAGAGATCAAAACTATCTCAATATCACCGGAAGCTTCGGATCTTAGTGGTGGGAAAGAGGGCGAGAGCTTGCTCGGCATCTGTCAACGCAAGATTGCCGAGGCGAAAAAGCATGCCGAAACGGTCGGGCCATGCATCTTGTTTATTGATGAAGCCGAAGTTGTCATGCCAAATCGTGGCGATCCGCGAATCTCACTCGATCAGAAAGAGCTTACAGGATTCATGTTACGCGAGATTAGCCAGATTCGAGTCAAGTATCCCAAAATACTAATCATCGCTGCGACAAACTATCCTGACGATATAGATGGCGGCATTACCCGTCCGGGCCGACTCGACATCTTAGTCGAAATGAACGAACCAGGGCCCGAGATGCGTCAGGGCATGATTCTAGAAACTCTTGCGAAAGAAAACCTCGACCTTAGATTGAGCAGTGAGCAGGTGGAGAAACTTGTTCTTACCACGGCCGAGATGATGCCGCTAATGCTCGTTCGGACGATACACGAGCTCAATCGGCTCACTCGGACATCAGTCGTCGAACGCGGTGAACAATTTGAATTTACTTATGAGTTACTTCTTGCGCACTATCAAAACGCAGCGAAGCGGCTTAAAGAACGGAAGCAGATGCTGCAGCACCAAAAGGATAGTGTTGCCAAGGAAAGCGTTACTGCTTCATAAGCGCCTGCTTTTTGCCGACGCCGGTTAACTTTTCACAAGAAACTGCGCAATTCCTCGACTCAAGCTTGCTGCGAGTTCACTTCGATATTTTGGACTAGTAAGCTTGGATCCGTCGGATTCGTGGTCGATAAAGAACATTTCAACAAGAATACAGGGCATATGCGCACCAACAAGCACATAAAAAGGAGCCTTCTTTACTCCAAGCCGCTTAAATGGCTTCCAGATTCCTTTTAGGTCACCGGCAAGCCGCGACTCGACCGCACGGGCAAGCCGAATCGAGTCTTCCATTTTTCCAGTTTGAATGAGGTCACTTAACATGAACTGCAAATCGCCTTCCGAGTCTTCGCCATCTGGAACCTGGTTCTCACGCTCGGCCAGTGCCTGGCTCGCATTATCATTGGTATTATCGAGATAATAAACTTCAAGCCCAGAGAGCTTCCCTTTAGGGCTTGCATTGACATGGAGACTCACAAAAAGATCTGCTTCTTGCTCATTAGCAAACTTCGTCCGTGAAGCGAGCGGCACGAAACTGTCATCGCGGCGGGTAAGCGTCACTCTGATTCCACGTTCTTTCAACAGTTTCTCAAGCTCGAAGGCAACAGCAAGCGTGACATCCTTCTCAAGAAGCCCAGCAACGCCTTTGGCACCGTAGTCCTCACCGCCATGCCCAGGGTCTATAACGACGCCGCCGCTTCCCGAGGGAAGCTTAAACAACAAAGAGGCGTTCGGCGTCGGCTGCTCGTGATCATCCTTGGCCGCAAGCCTGGCCCGCGCCACTTTCACTAGTTCCGAGTCCGGAAAATCTGAAATAATTTTATGGAGAGCAAGCTCGCCGGAACGTCGATCCTTTTGATAATTAATTAATAAATCGGCCTGCCGAAGCAGTCCATCATCAGTAAGCGGATCGTGCGGATGCTTCATCACCAACTCATCAAGAGTGGAGATCGCTCGTTCTAGAGCATCTTCGTCATTTTTTACTTTAAAAATGGTTTCATAAAGTGTTGCCGCGTCAAGAAGCGCCGAGGCTCCGCCTTTAAATCCTGGATTCTCCCGCGCAATCGAGATCATATCCTCGGCCACCTGCTCCCAGTCAGAGCGCTTTTTAACTTCGATATCGGTGTTTCGAAGCTTGAGATATTGCGTTTTTAGATCCTCAAAGCGCAGCTGCAGCGAATCTGCGAAGCCTACTCCTGGCACCAGCAATTGTGCGCCGAAGAAAAAAATTAGCATCGATACACAGCGCGGCGTAGCCGCAACCAAATGTAGAAGGGTCACCGTTCCGGCACGCGCGAGGACATGGCGCGTGCCTCCACTGGGCCGCGCTGTGTCTGCTGTGTTGTCTCTCCGGGGGTTTTTGCTCCGCAAATACCTATTACTATCGGGCCAGTACAAAATTATCTTCCTTTTTTGAGTAGATATGGCCCGATAGTAATACATCGCGCCAACGCTGCTTGACCACAGATCATCCTCTAACCCTCTCCATTTTGAAGCTTCTGCTGTAGATCCCAAATGAGATTCAGCGCTTCGCGTGGCGTAAGATCGTCACTCTTTACCTCTAAAACCGACTTCTTAAGCCGTAAAAGCGCAGCATAGTCGGGCGGCTCAACTATTTTTTGCGTTGCTCCGAAGAACGTAAGCTGTGCCGAATTGGCGTGAGGCCGAGAAGGCGTACAGCTCAAAAACCCCTTGGCGCGTTCAATAAGATTTCTGGGAAGCCCGGCAAGTCTTGCCACCTCAATACCGTAAGAACGATTGGCAGGCCCTTCGCAGATATGATGAGTAAACACTACCTCGCCCTGCTCCTCGATCGCACCAACTGAGAGATTCTCGACTGAACTATGAGTTTCTTCGAGCATGGTTAACTCATGATAATGCGTCGCAAAGAGAGTCCGTGCACCGATCTCGGTGACAATCCATTCGACAATTGCCCGGGCCAGTGCCAAGCCATCGGCGGTCGCAGTTCCGCGCCCAAGCTCATCAATCAGCAGCAATGACTTGGCGCTGGCGCTGGCAACTATATGCGAGGCCTCTTTCATTTCGACCATAAAGGTCGATTCACCCTCGGTCATATTGTCGCTGGCGCCGACACGAGCAAAAATGCGATCGACAACACCCAACGTTACTTCGTCAGCCGGCACAAACGAACCAAGCTGCGCCATAATCGCGATCAGCGCCGCTTGACGCAAAAAAGTGGATTTTCCGCCCATATTTGGGCCGGTAAGAAGCACAAAGCGCTCATCACCATCCAGCTTAAGTGAATTGGCGACAAAACTCCCACGAAGAATCCGCGCAAGCACTGGATGCTTTCCGTTCTTTATAACGAGCTCGCTGCCTTCGCTAAGCTGTGGCTCCACGAAGTCCTCACGTTCCGCCGCCTCGGCAAGCGCAACGTAGACATCTAGCTCGGAACAATTGCGCGAGAGCTCACGCAGGCTCCCGATGTAAGCTTTGAGCGCGTCTCGGAGTTCTACAAAGAGCGTTCGCTCAAGTTCACAAAGCTTGGTATCAGCAGTTAAGACCTCGCTTTCATGGCGGCGCAATTCGTCGGTCGTGTACCTCTCACCACCGACCATCGACTGCTTTCGAATAAAATGAGAAGGAACCTTGGCGATATTGGCCCTTGTTACTTCGAAATAGTAGCCAATGACATTATTGAATCGAATTTTTAGCGAATTAATGCCAGATGCGCTTTTCTCTTTCTCTTCAAGCTCAGTGATCCATCCGGCACCGCTTTTCTTTACTGCACGTAGCCGATCAACTTCCGCATTGTGTCCGTCAGCGAAGATTCCACCTTCCTGCATAGAAAGTGGCGGAGTCTCAACAAGACTCTTCGCGAGGAGCGCTTCGAGCGCAAGCGGCACATTCAATCGATTCATTATCTCCTTAAGCCGAGCCGCGCCATCGGGGGCCCCGCCCAAGGATTCGCCAAGTGTCGCCGCAACTTTCGGGATATTCAGCAACGAGTCACGAAGCGCTCCAAGCTCACGCGGCGTTGCGATCGAGAGTTCAACTCGCGCCGCGATCCTTTCAATGTCGGCGATCGTGGCGAGCCGCTCACAAAGCTGGCGTCTCGCTTCGAGATTGCTCTTCATGAAACGAACTGCGGCAAGCCTCGCTCGAATCGCCTCGACTTGAATCAGCGGATTGAGAATCCAATTCGAAAGCGCGCGCGCTCCTCCGGCTGTCACCGTACAATCCAATACCGACAGAAGCGTGTTTTCGCGCGTTCCATCTCGAAGGTTTCGAACAAGCTCAAGGTTTGCGCGGGTACGCGAATCAATACCCATTACCATTGATTCTTCAGCGACCTTAATTTCAGCAATCGAAAGATGAGCATCTACGGTGGTCTCATCGAGGTACGCGATGAGCAGCTTAACCGCCCTCTTTGCCTGTGGTGTCAGCCGCGTATATCCAGGAATCTCTGAAAGTCTCCGCGCCGTCTGAAAATCCGTGCTTTCACCTCGATATTTCATGCTTACGCGTTTATCGCCTGGTAGCCGTACGGTCAGTCGAAGATTACGAGGAATAATAATTTCTGCGGGATTAAGCTTCGCGAGCTCTTCGGTAAGCGCGACGCCTGGCACATCTTCGCGCACATAGACCACTCCGCTTTGCACCGCCGAGTAAGCCAAGGCTCCTTCATTTTCGCCGTCAAGTGCTACGGCCGCAAGATAGGCCTCGTCAGCAATGGACTGTGTTGAATTTAAGATGCGCACCCCCGGAGTAACGACTCGATCTAGCTTGCGCGAGAATATTCCTTTGCCATCAGCGGGAGCATCAGTCTGGCTCACGAGTGCCACCGAATACCCCTGGCTCACGAGCCTTTCCACGTACGTATCAACGACGGCGATAGGCACACCAGCCATCGGCGTCGGGTTCGGTGAGCTTTTATCCCGGCTTGTCAACGTGACATTAAGCGCTTTGGCGATGGTCACTGCATCGTCATAAAAAGTCTCATAGAAGTCACCCACCTGAAAAAGCAGGAGGCTATCTTGGTGTCGTGACTTATAATCAAGATATGAGCGAAGCATCGGAGAAAGCTTCTGATTTTCGGACGACACGGCTAGATGCGGTAAAGCTGAAGAGGCGGCAAGATTAGACTGATCGTTCGGGCTCATGCTGTGAAGTGTTGTGGTACACCGAGGCTTAGTAGAATACTTACATAGAATGACTGAAGAATCACGCCCCAATGCGAAAACAGTGGTCCTCGTCGACGATGAGCAGGCCGTTCTTTTCGCGCTGAAGCTCTTACTGGGTGCGCTCGGCTGCACCGTCGTTGACTTTTTGAAGTCCGAATTAGCAGTTCAGTATTTTGCAGGGAACGGTCCGTGCGATCTGGTACTTTGTGATCTAAAAATGCCGGGCTTCGACGGAATTGCCGTTTTGGAAAAGCTTAGGCAGCTTCGCCCCACGACTCCATTTGTGCTTATGTCTGGGCACGCCTCGGATAATGAGGTGGAACGAGCGCGACAACAGGGATCAAGCGCATTTATTCCGAAGCCCTTTTCGGGGGATGATATTCGCGCAGTATTAAGTAGGCTGTAGTCTCCCTCAGCTCCTGGGCAAATATTATCACTCGCACAGGAGCCGCGTAGACTACTATCGGTGGGGATTATTTATCGCCACCATCCATTTTCTGCCGAAGCAAATCACCGAAGGTAACCGTGGCGCTCATGTCCTCGGTCATGTACTCGGCCAACTGCTCCTTCTCCTGACGACGCTTCATCGCCTTAATGCTTAGGCTGATGCGACGCTCAGCGCGATCAATGTTGGTGACTTCACACTCAATTTGGTCATCGATCTTAAAGAGATCAGCGGGATTCTGTTCGCGATCAAGTCCGAGCTGCGAATTGTGCACCAACCCTTCGACACCCTCTTCGATCTCGACAAAGAGACCGAATTCGGTGAGCGAATTGATCTTACCCTTGACCTTCGACCCAACTGGGTAACGCTGCGAGAGCGTATCCCACGGATCGCTTTGAAGCTGCTTAATGCCGAGGCTGAGCCGCTCATTGGCCACGTCGATATCGAGCACCATCGCTTCGACATCATCGCCTTTCTTATAAAGCTCCTCGATCTCCTTCGGATCGCGGATACGCTTTGTCCACGAGAAATCCGAAACGTGCACAAGTCCGTCAATGCCGTCGAGCTCTTCAAGCCCAACGAAGATTCCGAACTCAGTAATCGAACGAACTTTGCCCTTGACTCGAGCGCCCTTCGGAAAGCGGATCTGAAGCTCTTCCCATGGATTTGGCATAAGCTGTTTAAGTCCGAGACCGATTCTATGCTGCTCAGTGTCAATGCCAAGGATGACTGCCTCGACCTTATCTCCGACATTAAGAAGCTTAGACGGATGCCGCACTTTCTTCGTCCAGCTCATTTCGGAGACATGCACCAGGCCTTCGACTCCCTCTTCGAGCTCAACAAAGGCACCGTAGTCAGCAAGGCTGATAACCTTGCCCTGGACTTTGCCGCCAATCGGGAACCGCTCATGCACCGTGGTCCACGGATCTGCAATAAGCTGCTTCATGCCGAGGCTGACACGCTCTTTCTCTTGATCATATTTGAGCACCACCACAGGAACTGTCTGGCCCACCGAAAGCTTTTCAGAAGGATGGTTGAGTCGGCCCCATGAAATGTCAGTAATATGGAGAAGTCCATCAATACCACCCAGGTCAATGAATGCCCCGTAGTCGGTAACATTCTTGACCACGCCTTCCATGACCACGCCTTCCGCCAATACCTTAAGAGTCTCGGTACGGAGCTGATCGCGCTCGGACATAAGCACCGCGCGACGTGAAAGAACGATATTACCCTTGTCGCGGGTAATTTTAAGAACTTTAAATTCGAAAACCTGATCTATAAATTTATCAAGATTTCGGTGTGGACGAATATCGATCTGCGAACCGGGAAGGAATGCAGGGATTCCGATATCAACTTGAAGTCCGCCCTTAACCTTTTGAACGACTTTGCCGCTAATGAGCGCGCCAGATTTGTAAGCGTCTTCAACTTTGTCCCAAACTTTCTTCTGTTCGGCACGCTCTTTAGAGAGGAGTACCTGCCCCTGTTCACTTTCGAGGGCCAGGATAAATACGTCGATTTTATCACCGATCTGAACGGTGACCTTACCTTCAGAGTTTGTAAACTGTTCAATTGGGACAATACCGTCAGATTTGAACCCAATATCAATTGTTGCGACTTCTTTGTTTAGTCCCGCAACAGTGCCACTGACAATTTTTCCGGGCCTTAAAGAATCAAGCCCTGAACTTACTCGCTTTTCAAATTCGCTCGCGAATGATCCTGACTCTCCAGTTGAACTTCCACTCATCGCGTCTGCCGCTGCCGTACTCATGTATTCCTTCTTTTTTGACATCCTGGATCGGTTCCTTTCTGTTTTTACTTCGTTCCTTCAACCTGCGAATCCAATGCACGGTACCACTGCCATCTGCACGATCCAGATCTGACCGTTCATGCAAACGGAGCAAACAGCACTTTCCCGTGTAACTGAAACAACAGGGGCTTCTAGAGATGCTGAAATTTGCCCACACACTGTGACGATACGGGGCAATCAGCGCTAACCTGGATCTCTCACAGGTTAGTTATCTACGTGGGCCAAGCCCACGAGAAACGGCAAGATCATACATTTTCTGCACGACTTCGGTCAATCGTTGCCGGGAGTTATCTATGATTATTGCTCCGTCAGCGGGGAGTGTCGGGGCAATACTACGCTCCGAATCACGTTTATCGCGTTCGATTACCTCAATTTCTATTTCTCTTTTCAATAAGTTACGCTTATGCTCGGGGAGCTTTTGAAAATCGCCGTAGAGCTGCTGAAGACGCCTTTCAATACGGACATCCTGGTCGGCCTCGATAAAAAACTTTAGGGGCGCCTTCTCAAAGATGATCGTGCCCATATCGCGCCCTTCAGCAACAAGCGGATCATCGTCAAAACAGCCGCGCTGCGGTTCTACCAGGTAGTCACGCACGCCCTTTAATACCGAGATTTTAGAAGTACGCTCAGAGATCTGCGGTGCTCGCACCTTCTCACCACAATCAATACCATCGATAAGCAGCGTTACTTCGCCCTGCCTATTAATGCTCAACTGAAGCTTATGCAGTTTCAGCATCGCCACAATTGCAGCCTCATCCGCGGGGTCGAGTTTACCATCAAGAGTCAACTGGGCCGCCCCTCGGTAGAAAAGTCCTGAATTGAGATGCCGGAAATTAAGCTTTTCGGCGAGACGGCGTGCCAGGGTGGTCTTGCCAGACCCTGCTAGTCCATCAACTGTAATGACCGTGCGCTTAAGCATATGCATGTGACAATACGTGAGAGTTCAAAGCCCATCAACTTTAAGTCTTTCGCTCTACAGTTATTTTGCTAAGCTGCCGATATTACTACAGGAAACTTCCATTGATTTTATTATTCAAAGAGGCCCATGAAGCGTAGGCCCCAGGAGGGGCATAGAGCAGCGATTCTTTTACAGAAACCACTAATTGCTTCGGGCAAGAACACCGGCTTAGTTCTCTCCGGTGGCGGGGCCCGCGCAGCATATCAGGTTGGCGCGCTCAAAGCCTTGATCAAATTTTTTGAGGGACCAACCCGCGAAAAAATTACAGTGATAACTGGAAGCAGTATTGGCGCTATTAACGGCCTTTGCGTTGCTGCCTGTTTGAAGACCGGGCTTCGTCACGCCGTCGATCAGCTTGAAGAGATGTGGCGACTAAGAAACTTTCGTAACACCTTTGAAGGCACTCCGTCGCAGGCGTTTTTCCGCGCTATCAAGATGGCGGTGCTTCAGTACATGTCTCCTGGCCCAAACCCCTCATCGAGCGCGATCTTTAATCCCGCGCCGCTCATGCAGCAGGTCGATCAGCTAATTTCAAATAACGGAGGGCTCGATCCAGACCAACGCGATCCCGATTTATTCGCCATTGGAGTAATGACAACTCTTGAGGGAAAAGAGAGAAAGCCGCTACTTTTTCTGAGCACGCACAAACCCATTGAGCAGTCAGTCGTCGATGGCGCATCATTTGAGGTTTGTTATGTCAAATCATTGACCGCAAAACATGGCTTCGCCTCCGCAGCGCTTCCGGCAGTGCTTCCACCGGTAGAGCTTGACGTCGAGGGCGGTAAAATTCTGCTTGTCGACGGTGGAATCTCGCAGAATATTCCGGTCGATCCGGCGGTTCGCCTCGGCGCCGATCGTGTTGTTGTAATCGATGTTTCGGGGCGTGACTGGTGGCTCGATCGTTACAACGAGTCACATGACACAAGACCAACCTGGGAGGTGCCGGCCGGGTTGAAAACGTTCTGCTTAAGACCTCCTGAGACCTTTGTCTGCCGATGTCAAAACGGGGTCGGAGGGCTGCTTCGCGAGGTAGTTTCCGGATCGCGCTCAAAGTTTATGGCCGCGCTTGGCCCAGTCTGGCCGGTATTTACGCTGCTCAAAAACAAGCTTGGAGAAGAGGTCGCTTATGAAGCGATGAGCTATGTCGCGTTGGACACGGATTACCTTCACGGTCTCATAGAAAGGGGCTACAACGAAACATTAATGAATCTGCGTAACCGCAGCGAGATCGGGTTCACTCGGAGCGAAAGCTATGAGAAGTGGATGGAGCAGATCTAACGTAAGCGCCTGCTTTTTGGCGCATGCGTCGTCGCGAAAGGTGAGTGCCTCGCCTACGCCAAGAATCAGGCGCTTACGGATTATCCTAGCGCAGCTTTCTGCGGACATTTTGCCGGAATCTCCTGAAAATCTTCTATTGCATCTGAAAGTTCGCTCAGCGCTTCGCTCGAATTGAGTGTTAGCTGCCAGGCAGTAGGAAGGCCCCGCGCAAGTTCATCTGCCTGGGCATGGAAATACTTGCCAGCCCCTACGGTTGAAACAATCAAAACTGGGCAGCGAATCCTCTGCAAAAGCGGCTTTGAATCAAACCCCTCGATATCCGATCGGAACGGGAGACCGAGTGGTAACCACTGCTCTAGCTTTCGAATAATTCGAGCACGCCGAGTTGGGTGTGGCCGCGTCGATGCGTTCACTAAAATTAACGTACGAACTAACTTGAGATCAGTAAGCGCAAGGCTCTGCACAATACTCGAGGCCTCACCAAGCGCGATAAAGCTCGCTTGCCGGATCCCCTTCTCGCCAAGCAACTGGAGAAGCTTCCCAGTCAGTTCACGCCAATTACCTGCTTCTACGAACGGGGTTTTTATCAGAACAATCCTATTGCGCGGCGTGAGCCGTTCAGCAAGCTGTGTCGCAAGTTCGCCATATTGAGCTTCAGGCTCCGCAACAATTATAAACGCGCGCCCCTTGCCGCTATCGCTCTCTATGGTCAGAACTGAACGATCATTCATAGCTGATTTCCTAGCAGAAACGAGCGGCACAAGAAACAATGCAAAAAGTGCTCTGGAACATTTGCTCAAGTTATGTTTTTTAGGTAAAAGATCTGTATGCGTTTCAGGAAGAAACCATTTCTAGGCGTGCTCAAATGATTGGCAAGCCCGGCCCATTCCAGATCATCGAAGATCAGGGGCCAGGAGAAAATAATTGTCCCATCGATCCGCCGCGGCGCCGCTATTCGTGTCCCAATTATGAGACCTGTTTAAATCTCGCTGCAGCCCTCAACTGGGACAGCTTTACCTGCCGCGGCTGCAACACCGCCATCGACGAGAAATTACTTTGGCGCGCGCGCCAGGCGCGAAAGCGCGACACCTTCGTGAACACACTCTGCGAGATACCTGAGATTCAATATGTCGGCGCAGATGATGAGGCCCCCGAACCACCGATGCAGGTTGTCGCGAAGAGGTAGAAACGATAGCGCCGCATTAGCGGTATCCTTAAAGTCCGCAAAGGCTGATTTTCCCTGACTTGACTAAGTAGCCAAATAGCAGTTGAATTGGCGGCCCGGTTGAGACAGCGTGCAAGAAGGTTTTTGGGAGCTTCGCTTTGGCCGGCATTTTTGCCGACAGTATTTTTGGTTGCCGACGAAAGCGCAGCTCCCGTATATGTTGTAAGAATCCTTGGCCTTTTATATTAGAGGCCTCTCCTGGTTGGAACCAGGATTTGGACCCTAAGGGACTGGGACTACGGGACTGCGAGAGAGGAAAGTTGTGCTTGTCCTGTCGCGCAAAGTCAACGAGAACATAGTGATAGACGGGCGAATCATCGTAAAGGTGGTTCGCGTTGAGGGTAACTTCGTAAAACTTGGAATCCAAGCTGGTTCGGATGTTCCGGTACATCGCCAGGAGATTTACGACGAAATTCAGAAGACATCGGCCGCCAAGAGCGCCGCAAACAGTGCAGGGACTAACCAGCCGACAAAGGATGTTGGCGGAGACACTTCAGGTCAGACACCAACCTGACAAGCCCTACAAGGTGTACTTGGGTCAAGACGCACGCTGTCTCGACCCATTTTCAAAATCGGAAATTTCATTTTTCCGCGCACGAATAAAAAGCCAGATCACACCACCCACCAGAGCAAGAATATAGCTCTTTGCGCGAAGTAGGATTCCCACGCCCAAGGCTTCCGCGCCGCTTGCGCCAATACCTTGAAGAAAGACAAAAAATGCTCCTTCCTGCAGACCAAGGCCACCCGGGGTTACTGGTATTGCTCCGATAAGAAGTATTAACGGTACTACCACAAAAAGATCGGTGAAGTTCGCATCATGCCAACCCACGGCGTACGCCGCGACATAGGTATTTATAATTGTGAGGCTATGGAATCCGAATGAGAGAAACAAGGCCTTACAAAGTAGTACCTTCTCTCCACGAATCGAGCCAATCGACTGCTGAAGCCTTTCAAGGTGTCCAATCCATACACTGCTTTTCGGAAGCTTCCGCGCCGTCTTGATTGCAAGTGGCGAAAGCGAGACCAGAGTTAAAGTTACCAAGCCAAGTGCCATCGCGACCACCAATAGCTTCACCGGCAGAGTAACGACCGGTGCCATCCACACAAAGACAAGCGCAAGAATCAGCATCGCCACGAAACCGGTGTAGCGCTCAAGGATAGTCGCGGCGAAAGCCTGATGCTGCCCAGCTTTCTTCCCGGCATACCAGCTTCGAAGCGCGTCGCCACCAATATATGATGGGATTACGAGGTTTATGAAGTAGCCAACCAGATAAAGGTTAAAAAGATGCAGGACCGAGATCCTTGTACCGAAGTGTTCGACGAAGTAGCTCCATTTGAGCGCACTCACATACACCAGGAGCACAGAGAGAAGCATAAGCAGCGCTATCGTCGAGACCGTAAGATTCTGAAACGCGCCGAACAGCTCGCTTAGGTTGGCACGGTATAGAAGAACTCCAAGGAGCACCAACGCGCCTACGTTTCCGGCCCAACGCTTTTTTATTAGGGAACTTTCTGACATCAGGGAGAAGATAACAGGGATCTGTTGCAATTCAAGGTGTTTGAATAAAGAAAAGGCAACTACTCATTAACCCCGGGTGTTTTTGAGAAGTCTTTTCCTGACTCTGTGACCTCTGTGGTTTACGTGTATCAAAAACCACAGAGATTACCGAGAAAGGGAAAAACAGGGGTCTACTCGATTGTCTCCTCAGGCTGTCAAGAGTTGCGGGATACCGTGCATTCACCGGAACAAGTGAGGTGTTTGCGACGAGGAGTGGGTTTGGCCGGGAAGCTCCTTAACATCTGAAGAGACAATCGAATAGACCCCCATATATAAACCTAGGCTCATTTCACCATCACCTTTACTGCGTAGCGCTCACCGGAAGCGTTGAGAGTTGTTGAAATCGTGCATATAGCGCCAACTTTGATCTCGCCAATTACCCAAGTGGCTTCATCGATAAAGAATTCTTTGCCGTCAACACTGTAAGGCGCCTCTTTGCCGCGAAGAATAATACCCTGGAGCGTTTCGCGATCTGCTCTGTTCGAACCTTCAACATTTGCCTTCTTCAGAACGACACCAGCTTTCTGGCAGCTTTTGGCACTTCTTTTCTGTCGAGATGGCGTCAAAATATCGAGTGAGAGTAGCTTCATCGAATGCTCTGACATATTTTTAAATAGACTTCGCATCGTAATCTCTTAGCAATGAATATCTCTCACTGCCCTCCCTTAAACTCTTTAAAACGACTTAAACAGACATTGCGGGAGTGAAGTGCAGGAAGCGGGCCAACGAAAGGGCCTGCGAACGACGCGCAAAATTTGATCGGGCCTAACCCATCGAGAGTAGGAAGCAAGCCCGGCAAGTGACAGAGATCGTCATAGAAAGTGACGATCTCGGTCACTGCTAAAACCGCCTCCCCATGTCACCTCAATGGGTAGAGCTATTTAGCTTGGGCCGCAAATTTGTAAGAGCGACCCTCTGGATTGTAATGCATAAATGGTACCAGCTCGAATGAGAGGCATTCAGCTATGAAGATTTCTTAGAGCGTTCAAAAGAATTTACTTCTGTCCGAAATACACCTCTCCTATCTAAGCCCTCAGCCTTTTTGGGACACAGCAAAATATTCACAAGTTTTTACAACCTACCCCAGCAAACAAGCCAAGGAAGAGTGGTGCTTGCAAATGTGATTAGATTGCGTTCGAGGGCCATGAAATAATAGCGTTGAGTACTCGCTCAAACGAAAGACGACAAGCCGCGGGGTCACCGGTGAATTTGAAGGATTGAGACGTATATTAACGGGGACTTGAGAAACGAAGGCCCGAAGGGGAGCTTCGCTCCGCCAGAAGGCTTCCACCTTCGCTCTATCGAGCTACGGTGGACAAGCAAGCGGCTTGCCTCGCTGTAGCCTTGCGCGAGGGCGGGAACGCCTCAACGCTCAGCGCGAGAGCTGAAGCCATTAACCTCTTACAAAAGTAATAAGTCGCAATATGCGCTGAAGTAGTATGGGGCCCAGAATGCGGGTAACTCTTTACGCACAAGTAGGTGTTCCTTTTAGCGGGCGGAGCGTCTGCCCCTCCCAATGGCGCATAGTGTGCGCGACGATCTTATCCTCGAGCGAATGAAAACTGATAAAAATTTGTTTATGCCGACAGTCCGATAGGCAAAAATGCTCTATAACATCACGAAATCTGAGCCAAAGAAAATGGGAGTGTTTTTTATCCTCTCATCCCATAACAAAAGGTGGGCAGATACAGTAAGAGAGGAGAAACAATGACAAGTTCGCAAAGTTTGCTCGGCAAGAGTCAATTAAGGCCAGAGGGAGCTTTATCCAAGCAGGAGCAGCAGAGTGTGACCATCCAGCGCGCAATAGACGTTTTGCGTGGTGTAGAAGATGCCGCACTCGGCAAGCCCAGAAAGAGCGAGCGAGATTTTAAGGTACTTTGCGGTGTTGCAAGGGTTGCCTTGGATGCATTCTCTTCTAGTCTAAGGCAATTCAACGCCGGATTTCCACAAAACGGGACCTATCTCGCTACCGCTGGGCAGTCGGCGCTCCTACTTCTCAAAACGCCGTATACTCCTAGGGCGCAGGGACCGAAATTACTCGTTGAAATGGTCAATGCGCTTGAGAGTGCATACAAGTGTTTCCCTTCTATAAAAGGATTTGGGGGAGATTCTGTGGAAGCATTAGCGGAGCTCACGAAAGCCGCAGAGAAGGCTTTGGAAATAGGTAAGATTGCCTAGCTAATTCCCACCTTGTCTTCGTAATGGAGGAGGCATGTAATC
Organism: uncultured Bdellovibrionales bacterium; assembly: GCA_964510065.1. Taxonomy (GTDB): domain Bacteria; phylum Bdellovibrionota_C; class UBA2361; order UBA2361; family CAIXSY01; genus CAZEAC01. Next base: position 18,038 of record CAZEAC010000002.1, read on the forward strand.
TGTTATGCCCGTTTACGAACTTCCCGTTCAATAAGATCTCCAGATTCTAACCTTGTAGAATCAAGATCGTATTCCAACTGAACACCAAGCCAAAAGTCAGCAGAATTCCCAAAGTATGTGGCGAGGCGTAGTGCCGTATCTGCCGAAATTCCTCTTTTGCCTAAAACGATCTCATTGATTCGTCTTGCAGGAACTCCAAGAGCCAATGCCAATCGATTTTGGCTGAGAGCCATAGGCTTCAAGAACTCTTGATCGAGCACTTCCCCCGGGTGAATTGGGTTAAGTTTTCTTTTCCTCATATACACGCCTCAATGATAATCAACTATTTCAACTCCGAAAGCATGCCCATCTCGCCATTCAAAACAAATTCGCCACTGATCGTTAATTCGGATACTCCACTGTCCAATTCTTTTACCTGAAAGCTTCTCAAGTCGATTGGCTGGTGGGATCCTGAGATCAGTCACACTAATCGATCGGTGCAGCATTTTTAGTTTTCTCAATGCCACCTGTTGGATACTAGGGGGAAACTTACGAGACGGCTCTAAATTGAAAATGTGTGCAGTTTCCTTACATCGAAATCCTTTGATCACATATCGAGTATATAACGCTATGCGTTAAACTGCAAGCGCTAGATGTGGGACGGAATAGCAATGACGTTTCGTACCTAACCAGCTGCCTAGACTGACTTTCGATCTGATGCGACACTTTTCATCGAAGCCAGGTGGCCGCCCACCTTATCTGAGGAATTACTTGTGCGCAATTCACTAACCGTATTCAGCGCCTCATAGTACTTCTGCGCACGCGGCGGCCTATCACTTTCATAGAGGCCTATGATTTGAGTTCTCAGGCTGAGTGAAGAGGCGTTCCCGCCTTCGCGCATGGCTACAGCGAGGCAAGCCGCTTGCTTGTCCACCGTAGCTCGATAGAGCGAAGGTGGAAGTCTTCTGGCGGAGCGAAGCTCCCCCTTCGGGCCTTCGTTTCTCAAGTCCCCGTTCGTATTCGTCTCAATCCATGAAATTTACCGATGGCCCCGGAGCTTGTCGTCTCTCGCTTGAGCGAGTACTCGCTTCTATTATTTCCCGGTCCTCATTGTGAAGCTTAACATATCGGTAGGAGCTACTCTTCCCTACCGATCGAACTCATTTATAATAGCAGAACTTGTAAGCACAGTATTTCATCCGCAAAAATGGAGTGGCAATCACCCTCGGACGAGGTGTACTAGATGACACAAGTAAATTCCGCTGGGAGTTAGGCGGGAAGTAGGGAGGAGAGCGCACGTCCCGCAAGCCAAGGTGAGAAATCTCACGTGGCTTGCGTGGTGAAATGATGCGCTCTCCAAATACCGTCCGGCGATTGTGTCTGCTTATACATCAAGCAGGTCACTACTGCCGGGCGGTTGCTTGGGGGCCGACTTGAGGATTCCGGAGAACCCCATCGCGAGGCCCACGATCACCAAGACGCCCCCAATCCCGAACGCAATCGCGAGAGAGGACGCCGGGATCGCGGTCTGAATTTTGAAGAACCAGACCGCGACTGAGATTACCAGCCCGACGAAACCAAGGGACAAGATGCCCCAAGATACCCAGGCGAGGGAAAATCCCTATAGAATACGTATCATTTCCATTTCAATCACCTCCTTTCCCCTCAAGGGGAAAGAGGTGAAAACCTTTGACTGACGCACACTCTCCACGAGAAGTTATGCAAAATTGTCTCCAGAGAGCGCGCGGTCTCCGAGGGGATGGTTAGGTGGTTAGACCCCCAACCTCTTATTGAGGCGGCATCTCTTTGCGCGATATTAGCTCGACAAGATCCTTGGCCAGCGGCGATTTCACCTTGCCCTGAAGTGTCAGCATATTATTTGTAAAGTACTTCTTCGCCAAATCTGAATTCGCCGCAACGGTATCCGCTATAAATTGCAGATCTACGAGAGTCTCCGCTTGTAAGCTAAAGGGGCTTAGTGGGCTGGCGGTAGGAGCCGTGTCAGTTAATGGTATCGCTCCACCCCGTGCATAAAGGGTATATAGATTCCCCACAAAGACCTGCTTTTCATAGAGCTCCGCAAATAGTGGCGCTGCGATCTCGGCATCGGGCAGCTCGGAGCCATTTACTACCGGAACTAGAAACGCAAGCCAGCTCTTATTTTTTGCTCCCTTAAAAAAGGGGAGCTGCACTTCATCCGGCTCTCTACTTGGGTCCTGGTCTCCATGCCACAGAGTCGTTACACGGCCCGCGGAGGTGACACCAGCGATAAATATTGTTCCTGTGGGCACTCGACTATTTCCAGCTCTAATCACCGAATTAATAGCGACCTGCGCCAGCAACTGCTCAGAAAGAAAATATGCAGCCGCATCATCCTCTACCGCTAGACCAGGCGCACTCGCGCCATCAAGCTTATCTAAGATTTCGCTTCCGAGCTCCTGCTCCTGGATTACTGCTATGGTCACCTTTGGATTATATAATGCCTCAACCAGCAGCGCCTTCGGCCCTAGATCGTCAAGCTCTCCAACAGTACCCTCTTGCGCCTCGCAGCAGGGCTGCAAGCGCAGCAGCATAATCAATCCAAGCATCCAAAGTAGACGGCATCTCATAATTAGGATCATAGCTCTATAGCATCGCATCAATAACACGGCTCAGGGGGCATTATAAAATCATCGGTGGCTGGATCCCGGTCGATAAAATCTGGGAAACACTCGGAGTGTGCACATTCAACATGAAAGCCCGCGCCACCGAAACGGGTAAGTCCAACCGCGCGCTTCGCGGTAACTTCCAACCAGCACGTGTTAGTAAAAAAACCATCCCCGGCCGTTTCGTTTTTTAAATCAGCCTCTTCTGCTGCTTGAATGAGCACCCTCTTTGCCTCTGCTCTTGCGCGCGCGCAGGCCATCGTATCGGGCATACGCACATTTTTTTCGTAATCGGAGCAGAATTTGAGCGAACTGTTGCCAGAATACTCCCGAGCAAGCTCAAAAATACTGGACATGCGAGGGCAGGATGAGGGTCTCTTACCTCCCTCTGCCCAGGAAAGTCCATCATCCAAATGCTGACGACAATGAAAGTCCTCTTCGTCCTCGATCGGTTTTTTGTACTGAAAGTCAGGAACTTTTTTACGGATCTTACAGTTGTGGCGTATTGGGCGCTTATTCGGCACAAGCTCAATACAGCAGCGGTTTGGACCTCGCGACTCTTTTAAATTTTCGTAGGGCGCATAGTAAGTCTTAAAATCTTTGGCAAACCCGTAGAGTTTGGTCGGGGTCCGTACTTCAAGCAGTTCGTCATCAATAGCCTTCGCCGCACGGCAGTTACCGGAATCGACATACCCTTTGAACCTGAGATCGTACTTACTCTGCTGAAAGTGAAGATTCGGAGGTCCTTCCCCCCCATCTGGGGGACTATAATCGCCTATACACATATAATCATTATAATAGGCATAAGGTTTCGAATGTTCTTCAGGAAAGCTAAAAGCTTCGTCGCGCCCGTACCAGAAAGCACGCTTAAGCGTCCAGTTCGGCGTCGCTGTTCGCCAAAGCATCTTCGAGTCCGTTGGGGTCACACTGGATAAATTACGAATCGGAACCGAGTTGCCATGCTTATCAAGCCGAACAATAGGCAAACTATCTGGATCCTGGGCAGTCCAGGTTGCGCGACACTGGCCTGGGATGCCACGTAAAGTCCCCTTGAACTGGTCAGACATCACCGTTTTTTCAGTTACTATCCAATCGCCATCGTCAGGTTCAACATCAAGATAGGGTACTGCCGCAGTAAACGATGCCGAGCCACAATAACCGCAATTAGTTGGCGTTGCCGTCACTGTCCAGGGGCCACGAACCTCTGCGGGTGATGGGTTTACCGTAAACCAGAATCCATTATACCCCTCGGTAAACGCTCCACTCGTTTTCACTATTCCCGGTCCGGAGAATGAAAGAGCTATTTTGCAATATTCCGGACGTGGATTAGGACCGTTTTCGAGCGAGACAGTGCCACGAAAGGTCCGATCCACTCCGGCTGCTAGCTGCTCAAAGAGAAATGTATTCTCTGCGCAATCACAGCTCTCAAGCCGTCCAACCAGCTTGCATGAGGACGGGGCAAGCGGTGTGCTCGTAATATTAGTAACCGTGCTGGTTGTTGAAGAAACCGTGGTGGAAGAAGACGAAGGAGACGCGGGCCACGCTGGGGAGTTAATAAAAAAAGTAGTCACTCCCGCGATGGCCCAAAAAAAAATTCGCAGGTCTATGTAAAGTAAGGGCCGAACCATCATCCCCTCAAGTGTAACAGGGAAGCACTCTCCGAACAATGAATAAAATCCCCCCCCTCTTCCCCCTTCCTCCTCATTCCCTCTGAAAGCGCGCGCGACAAAATTTCGGATTAAGTCGAAGAGCAATTGAAGGAGCGAATGAGAGGTGATGGCTAAGTGCGGAAAGGCTGATGCCTCTCGCACTGACCGCGCATTAATTAATAATTTTGCGAAAGACTCGGCCTTTCAAGCGCGTCCATTCGCCGCTGACTGAACAACAGGGGCCTCGTTCTGCCAAGTGGCCTCCTGGACCGGAGCCAATCCACGTCTTTCGCAAACTCCGCTTACTGCCTCTATAAGCTGCGCCTGAGTCGGAATCTGCTCAAACTCTCCCTTTTCATCGCCAAGGAGCTGTCGCTGTGCACGCTCTTTCCGTTTTAAGCTCCAGCCGATAAGGTCATCGACCCTGCAGGCGGAAAGCGATATTATATTAACGCTTCCGCGCTGCCCAATCCGATGAATTCTGTCGACTGACTGTAGCCAATGCTCTGCGTTCCAGGTCCTCTCCAGATAGACTGCGGTTTGTGCCGCAGTCAGGGTAATGCCTACTCCGCCCGCGGCGGGCACGGCCACTAAAATTTTTATGGCGTTACCTTTTTGGAACTCCTCAATGGTTTCCGCGCGCCGAGCTGGAGAAACTTCGCCACTAAAAGGAGCAACTCCATATGCCTTGTAGCGCTCCTCAAGCTCAGCGATATTTTTCAGGTAGTTTGTCCAAACAACAAGTTTGGACTCTCGTTCAACAACGATTTCCTGCACGATCTGATCGAGCTCGATAAACTTCGCGGGCTCACCCTTCCAGGTAGGGTCGATAAGCCGCGGATTAGAGGCAACCTGAACTGCACGAAGATACTGCTCCAGCACACTATCAATTTCGCGGACAAAAACATGTCCGTTAATCGACGTTACCCGAAGAAGCAGGTCCTTGCGGATCTCTTCGTAGCGCTTTAATTGCTCGCCCTGTAACGAAACGTCGCGTACGGAGAAAGTCTTTTCAGGAAGGTCGATGACCTCTTCTTTTCTGCGACGAAGCAGAATCTCGTGTACCCGCGACACCACTTCTTCTCGAGCGCCAGCTTTATACTCACGAATCGCAAATTCACTGTAGCTATTGCCAAGGTGCGCGATAGTCGGCAACCAGGCGTAATAATCATTACCAAAACGCTCGCCATCATCAAGCAGATTTATTTGCGCCCATATGTCAGTGAGATCTTTTGGAGTAGGCGTGCCACTCAAAAGCACACGTCGCTTCGCTAGGGGCGCGAGCACAGCCATAGCCTGAAAGCTCTTTGACTGCGAGTTCTTGACCCGCTGTGATTCATCGAGACAAAGTACACTGGGCACTCTTCGCAGAATCGCCTCAAGCTCAGGAAGCGTGTGATCAAGCCTCGCACTTTCATAATTTACTGCGAGTGCATCGAAATGTAGATCTCCTCTTGCAAGTCCACGTAATAACTTTAGACGTTCGCGCTTTTCGTCAGGAAGCACGAGAAACCTCCGTTTCGGGAGCCATTGCGCGCATTCCCGCGCCCAGTTGCGTACTAATGAGGCCGGACAAATTACCAGTAAAAACTGCAGCTCTTCACGTGCGCGCAAGGCTTCGAAATACGCCAATACCGAAAGCGTCTTCCCAAGGCCCATATCATCACCGAGAAATGCTCGTGGCGTCTCAAGCAGCCAGGATGCCGCAACTCGCTGATGCGGAAAAAGCTTCATTGCTAGCTCAGGCGCAGACCAGGCGCTACTGTCCAAGCTACAATCAGGCAAGGCAAGGTACTTCGCTCGCTTCAAAAGATACGCCGCGCGGGCTTCGAGATTTCTCCGTAGCGCAATAAATTTCTCACTCGCGGGAATCGCCGACTTTCCCATGCGAGTAAGATATTCCTCAATGGAATTCACAAAAAAGAGAAGCTTCGATTCAGCACAGCAAAAAAACTGCCGCTCCACGGAAGAGTGATGCGCTTCAGCTTTCATCGTTGAAAGCGGAGTTTGTTGCGATTCCGGGAAAAGCTGCTCGCGTATCCCCTTGGAAAGTAAAAGGCCCGCACGAAGATCTCCTTCGCAAATCCAACACGCCGGAAGATCAGTTACCGCAAGCAGCGCTTGTTCGAATCCATGACTCATTTTTTCCCGATATCTTTTCTCGCGTGCATGCAGATGCGAACTCACCGCACGAGTCAGATATACGGTTTCACTACATTCAGATGCGCGAGAAAGAAGTGATACCACCTGTTCTTCCGAAAGTACCGAAGCTAGCTTTTTTCGTGATTGAAACTGCTCAAGGTGAGGAAAAAGCTCTGCGAGATGTTTTGCGCTCGCATGTCGAAGCTCAAAGCGCGGCGAACCATCAACAGCGTCGACGCGGCAGAAATCAATAAAAGGAGTCAGAAAGCAGCGTTCTAATTCCTCTGCGTTTCCCGCCCGTCCACCAACTATCTCCGCGCGAAGAGCCGCGCTCTCTTTAAGCGCAGATCCAAGATTCTTTTCGACGGCAAAGCCATACTTTTTGTCGCGGAGCGACTTCAGAAGTTCGGTAAAACTAGAAATTGGAATAAAGTAAGCACCTTCTGATTTTAGCAGCTGAACCCCTTTGCGTTTTGCCAAAAGCGCCGATACCTTTGATTTATAGCCCGGATGGGCACGAATTGAGGCGCCCTGCTTGGCCGCGCGAAAGATTAGGTCAAGATCAAGAAGCGCAAGGAGTCGCTCTTCCACTGCAAATGGGTCTTTCCGGTATGCGCCGACTGCCTCTTCGAGAATTTGTCCACGCTGCATGTCGCTCACATCTAAGAATTCTCTAGTATAGCGCCGTAGATAGCGCTCGGACGGAAATAATGGCGCGGCGTCAATCCGTTCAAGGTGCTTGAGCGGCACCGACCATGACCTGTCTTCGGTATGGTAGCGGTAACCGTCGAGAGACTTTATGAATTGGATTCTCTCAGGTGCGTAGTTGAAACGGAGTCGCACCCGCCCCGACTCAATGAAAACAACCCCTTCCGGCTTGCCATCTGGAAAACGTCTATGAAAAATCTTCTTTTTGGGCATGGCGTTGTAGAGTTATAACGCGAAGCAACGCAGAGTCGCCATAAAAAAAAGAGCACAAGGATTGCTCCTTGTGCCCTGAGACAAAAGTGTGTGTGCGATTCGGAAATCTAATTATTTGCCGCTCTTTTTAAGCTGCTCAAGCACCTGGTCTATTAATGCGACCATATTCGGTGTGGCACCTTCGGGCTTCTTACCGCAAGTGCAGTGTAGTAGCGCAAGGTCACGCTTCACGTTATTTAATGCTTCTTGGATCTTTTCAACGACGGTTGGCATAGCGAACTCCGTTTCAAATGACTTAGAATAAACTCCTCAAACCCTTCGAGGATGTAGAAGCTTTCGTCGAACCACCGCAAAGACTTGCTGTTTGGGAGCTAAAAACAGCGCTTCATCTGGTATTTCTATGTGTCGTGGCGCAAGTAGCTGAATTTACAAGGCCTCCTCTTTGTTCTTAAAAAAAACCGAGGCAATTACCGGAGTCTATTCAAGCACTCCGGGCTTTCCGACGACGGCTTCTTCATGAGCACAAATACTAAACTATTCCTTCTGGCGATTTTCAGCATTTTCGTTTCGAAGCTTTCCGCGCAGCCTCTCGATACCTACTCCTACGATATCGGTAGCCCGTCGGTCGTTGACTACTATATTGACCCGGCAAACGGATCTGATGACGCGAATGGCACTTCTACCGCCACACCTTGGCGCACAGTGCAACACGCATGGGCTCAGATTCCAAGTTCGACGACGCTTACGCAAGGATACCGCTTCAATTTATTAAATGGGAATTACGGAAACGATGAACTTCCAAATTACTGGGAGCTCAAAACCGGAACTGCAAACCATCCAATCATATTACGTGCGGCGTCGGGTCAGACGGCGGTAAAGTTTACCCGTGATATTAACATGGCCAACGTCTCTTACTTTTATCTGATCGGAGTAGAGATAACACCCGCGGGTGGTGGCGATGCGTTCCACTGCGAGCTTTGCAATCATCTGCTCATACGCGGCTGCTTACTGAATGGTGGCTCTAAAACCACAGGCGCTCACGAAACTGTAAAGATTAACCAATCACAGTACGTATATCTTGAAAATAACAATATTCTCTACGCTGACGATAACAATATCGACTTTGTCGGTGTACAGTATGGTCACATAATCGGCAATAAAGTTCACGAAGCCGCCGACTGGTGTGCGTATGTAAAAGGCGGCTCGGCCTATATCCGGGTCGAGTCGAACGAGTTCTACAATTGTGGCACCGGCGGGTTCACCGCAGGCCAAGGCAGCGGCTTCCAGTTTATGACTTCGCCCTGGCTACACTACGAGGCGTACGACATTAAGGTAATTAACAATCTGATTCATGATACCGATGGCGCGGCGCTAGGTGTTAATGGCGGCTACAATATTTTGGTCGCACACAATACCGCATACAAAGTTGGTACCCGCGATCACTTAATCGAAGTCGTATTTGGAGAGCGAACGTGCGACGGTCAAACTAATGGTCAGGCAGATAGCGGATGTGCCGCATACAACACCGCCGGAGGCTGGGGCCCCTCGGCAGTGCGCACCGACCCCGAACCGGTCGGCAATCGCAATGTGTCATTTCTCAACAATATCATCTACAACCCGGCAGGAACGACCGCGCCGCAGCATTTTGCAATTTATGGCCCACGCACCCCTTCCGGTGACGTGAATATGAGCCTTCCGCAGTACAGCGATACCAACTTGGTCATCAAAGGCAATATCATCTGGAACGGCAACTCGAGCACAAGCTTCGGCATTGAAGACACAAGCCAGGGCTGCCAAAGTTCAAATGCCAGCTGTAATTTGGCGCAGCTACAGAGCCAAAATACCGTCAACAGCAGTGAACCACAGCTTCAAAATCCCGCTGCAAACGACTTTAGGCCTCAGAGCGGCAGCGCACTTTTGAGCGCGACGGTCGCTGCACTTACAAGTTTTAGTGGTGGTGATCGTCCAACGCCGCCGACGGTTCCAGAAGGGGTGCTAGGAAATAGCTTCACTCGTGATTTTTCCGGCGCGACCTCTGCCGGCACGCGAATTGTCGGCGCGTACGGCTCGCCTGATTCCACATTGACTCCACCCGCGATTGACGGAGCGGAGATTCCAAGTAGCCCTGCCGGGAGCGCACCGACACTGTCCGCACTCAAAGTCACTGCAAAGCGTGCGGGGAAAAAGACGACACTCAGCATCTCGGTACGGGTCACAAGCGATCTTAGCGTCGATTCTGTTGTCGCCGAAATTACACAGGGACGCACCAGTTTGGGCTCGGCGACGTTGCAATTAAAATCAGGCACGCTCTATACGGGCAAGGCAAAAGTAAAGGCGAAGTCGGGTAAAAAAGTCGCGACAAATATTACCGCGACAAACAGCGCGGGTTCGGCTTCTAAGAAAAAGAGCGTCACCGCTCCGTAAGCTCACGATTGCCGAAGTAGCTAGTACTTTGCTAACGAAAAAGCTAATTGTTCCTCTCGGTTCTAACTCGGCGCCTCTGTGGTTTATTTTACTTTCAAAGAACCACAGAGGCACGAAGAGCACAGAGATGAGAAGCGTCGGAAAACTTCGTTAACAGTGTACTAGCAGCAGAATACTTTTGATTCTCTTTCCATTCTGCTACAATATCGCGGTTATCACGAGTAGTTCTATTTTCATCCTGAAGTTCCAATGTTCCAGCAAACTTTCTCCAAAAGACCAACTGCATTCCGAAACGGCGAGCTTATCTCACACAATCGGAGCGATGAAGTATCTGTCAGTGATGCAAAGCAGCGAAGTGCCGCTCTCAGACTCGCGCAGACTGTTCAGCAAATCGAAGACCTTTACTCAAAGCTTGAACGCAACAAGCCGATACCGCCCTTGCATCCAGTTGCATTTCTTCTCACTCGAGAGAATCTCGGAATGCGTGCCATACTCGACGCCTACACCGATCGTGTGACACGGGAATCCGTGAAGGTAGGCGAAGTCGTCGTCCGCCTTGGCGCTGGCACAAAAGCACTCAAGAATCCTACCGAAAGCGAGCAGCAGCTTCTTGAACGCGCATGTACTGTTCAGTTCACTCAGGAACGCCTTGCCAAGACCCCAGCGACGATAGCGCGCGCTATAAAAGGCGCCGCGCAATGGGCCAAAGAGCCCGCGAAGCAGGGCACAGACTTGCCGATCCACTCTCGAGTAGTAATAAAAGCACTGCTCACGGTACTTGGCTATAAGAAGCTTCTTCTTAGTGAGATTCCCTTCCGCAGCGCGGAGCTACTCTCGGTATTTGATTGCGCGGTAGCGCACCAAGAGGTGTGTAATTTTATCAAGCTCTCGTTGGCGCTTGGCGCGATTACTGTGAGTGGACCCGCGGCCAAGGCGCACCCTCACTTTGTCGATACAGTACAAAAACTTCATTACCGGCTCACGCAGTGTCAACCGACAAGCCAAAACCATGCCACGCTTCAGATCCTCTCTCCGGGAATTTCGGGAAACTCATCTATGATAATTAGAAAAGAGCTCTCTTTAAAAGCAGCCGCGATTGCCGTAGAACAGCTTTGCCACCTTGTCGACCGAGCGAAGCGTTCGTCTCGTTAATCAGAGCTCGAACTAAATCGAAGCTCTGCTATTGACCAGTCAAAAATTGGATCGCTTCCACGTTGCATTAAAATCAGCTTTTTCATCTCACGCGGCGGGAAGCGAAGCGCGAGATTTCTTGAATTTTGGAGGTAGCGAATATCTTCTATCTCGCTTTCGGAGAAAAGCACGTGGCGTGCGCCATCAACCCCCTCCCACTCAACGCGAAGCCTTCGCGGAAAATCTTGGGGCCAGTCTCCAAGCTCGTAGTCAATTCCCGAAATTGACCTAGGCATAGAAAGAGTGAAAACAAGCTCCATGCCAGGCGCCTGTGGCGCGGCGCTACCCCAGCGGCTATGCGTGTCACCATCAAGGATATTGGCCCATTCACCATTTCCTCTGAACCCTGAAACAGCAATCGACGATCCTGCTAGCGGGGAACTTAGTTTCGGAAGATCCTCGACATCATAAATCACCCGGTACCCAGAGAGCTCCTTCTCTTTAAAAGTACGCCCTTGCACGGTAAGTGCATGCGCAACTCGTTGCGCTTGTCCGGCGGTAAGCACAAACGGCTTTTTCGAATCGGCAATCTCTCCTGCCCGTTTCTCATAGCTTGGAATCCGAACCTGATCGGGATCTTGAAAAATCGAAAATTGAACCCTTTCACGAGTCTCAAATGCAAGCCGGTAGCCGATCCAATAATTTGTTCGAACCATGGTAACTCCCTGCCCGGTTAGCCAATGAATAAGCTGCTCATGACTCTTTGAAACTCGCTCTCTCTGATACACAAACGGTTCTCCGGGAATTGCACGGCCAAAAAGGTAGTTCGAAGCAAGATTGAGAAGTAACAACACTCCAAGTAACGTCGCGGCCACAGTTCGTTTGGATTCCCAGATGTGATCGATAACAAATGCTGCAAGCACAAAAAGTGAGGGATATATCGGCAAAAGATAGCGCGGCGCGGTAACAAGGAACCCGAAGCTACTCCAGCAAAAAGCGCCAATAGCCACAGGAATTATCAGAAAAAAAAGTTCAAGCGGCTTCTGCCCATCCAACTTACAAAACACAAGTTCGCCGATTTCTTTGCGGCGAAGGATAAAAAATGCGCACAAAAAAATCGAATAGAGAAAATAGCCGATCAATTTCGCGCCTGGAAAATGTTCGCCCTCCGACCAGGCCTGCTCGGTTCCAAAAATTACCGGCAGCGAATGCGCTAATACTCCTGACAAGTGGATTAACGCCTCATCCACTTTTACCGGAGCAAACATCTGACGAGCCGGAAAATTTCTCGATATCTGATAGTAGCTGTAAGGCAAACTTCCCAGTAGAAATGCGATACCTCCTACAAGCGCGGTTACCAGGGCGCTCCTTACGACGGGCCGAAAATGCCAAATGGATTGCCCCACAACAGCAAATGCCGCGACGCAGATGAAATAAAGTATCTGATTATTGACCCACCATCCAACCCCGAGCAAAAAGCCAAGGCCAAAGAGTGTGCAGTACCTCGGACTTCTAAGCCAAGTCATCAGGAGCAGCATTGACAGTACGCCAATAAAGACAATCTCGATAAAGCCTCCGCGTGCCATCGAACTCCATACCAGCAGCGGAGCCGGAGGAAGGGCCATACAAAGTAGCGCAAAAAGCGCCGCGCGCGATCCAAGCAGCATTCGCGCGATGCCATGCACAAGCAGAAGCACAAGCATCGAGAAAAAGAGCGGCACTATTTTGAGTGCAACCGAAGAAATGCCGCAGAGCGCAAAAACTCCGGCAACGACTATCGGCTCGAGACTCCCCATGTAGTGCTGACCATAATAAAACGTGGGAATGGGTGCGCCTTCCAGAATATGCTTCGCCATGAGGCCAACAATCGCCTCATCGGAATCAATCACAAAGTTATTGGCGATAAGCAGATCGAGTCGAGCGATGAACCCTACAGTCACAAGAAGTGCAATCGAAAACAGCTCGTAACGCCTGCTCATGCCGCATGCCCAAGGCAAAAACGCTGATAGGCTTTCACCGTCGCTTCCCCGGCCCTCTCCCAACTAAATTTCTGCGCCTGAACTATACCACGCGCGCGCAGTTCTGCTGCTCTTGCACTATTCGAAAGAACCCGATCGAGCGCTTCGACGCACCCTCTCAAGTCACGCGGATCCACAAGCTCGGCGGCTTCGCCCGCTACCTCGGGGATAGAGGAGGTATTGGAACACACCACCGGAATCCCCGCAGCGAGCGCCTCAAGCACGGTAAGTCCAAAGCCTTCATAAAGCGAAGGGAAGAAAAAGACATCACTAAAAGCGTAAAGCTCGAGAAGATTCTCGTCGGGCACTGCGTGCAAAAGCCGTACATGTGCGTCGCTCCCTGATGCCTTTATCGCCGCCTGCAACGCTGGATACTGATCGTCGCCTTCAAGTCTTCCGGCGATTATAAGAACTGGCGCAGGCCTCCCCTTCTCACGGCGTTTTTCGATCAGTGCTGCATGCGCATTTACCAACATCGGCCAATTCTTGCGCGGATCAATTCCGCCGACGTAAAGAATTGTCTCCTGCCCGTCAACAACTCCCAGCGACACGCGAAGCTTCGCCAGATTTTTTCCACGCTCTTGACCGGCGTCGAAAAATTTCCGATCGACGCCAAGCGGTGTAATCGCTATCTTCTCGGCAGGCACCTTCAAAATCCTTTCAACGTCACGCGCGGTATTTTCACTTATGGCGATAATTCCTGAAGCATGTCGAATAGCACGCGACTCAAGAAACCTGCCAAATCGATAACGCCACCGCGATCGCCCGGCTTTATAAAGGTCGGCACAGACAATTGGAATGAGGTCAAGGACCGTAATCACCGAGGGCACATTGCCCCACGAAGGCGAATCCATATGCGCAGGAAAATGGACAATATCAAAACCGCGCGCAATATTTCTCAGCGCCAAGGGATACACCACCTGCTGCCGCGCAGTCTGCTTTCCAAAAGGTAGTCCATGAATAGCCCGCTCAACAATGTGACTTCCATGCACCATGGTGTGATCAAAACTCGAAAGCTCGAACGGCAGATCTTTCTGGCTCTGAAAGTAGTGCCAAAGCTCGCGTACATAGCGCCCAATCCCGCGTTGCGCGTGTGCTTTAAATCCGGAATCAAGCGCGCTCGTATCAAAGATAATCTTCATAAAAACTGTCTACATACGCTCCGCGTCATTACGCAGTATTAGTAAGCACTGCTCATTGAGCAGCGCTATTCGCCCTGCGCTGCCGAGCGCACCACCGGGCACAATCCGGGCTCCTGGGGCATAGCGGCCGCACGCTGCACATGCGGGCTGCCAAAAATTGAAGCGACATTCATCGAGAATTTCTCGAGCGAAAGGTCCTTGACCCGCTCATAACCAGCCTTTATCAACTTCTCTCGAAGCTCCGTGTCTCTTCGTATTTCGAGAATTAGCTCAGCGATCTCGGCATGACGCTTCTCGCGGAAAAGAATCCCGCCACTTCCAACCGTCTGTGGAAGCGCGCTTGACGCGAAGGCCAACACCGGCAACCCAAAGCGCATCGCCTCGACCACCGGAAGGCAGAAGCCCTCATGCTCGCTCATGCATACATACGCCGTCGAATTTTCATAAAGCGCCCTTATCTCTGAATCCGCCATACACCCGGGGAATTCCACGGCATCTTCAATTCCCAGCTCGCGGGCAAGCCTTTTCAACGAAAAAGCATAGAGCTCAGTGTCAATGTCAATTCCCGGAAGCCAGAGCCGGCTCTTTCTTTCCCCATGGCAGTGCAGAAAATAAAATGTTTTGAGAAGATCTTCGAGACATTTATTTGGGGCGATACGGCCAACATGTAATACATGCAATTCGCCCGAACCCTTAAGTAGCGCTGAAATTCCGGGATTTGCGGGTTCGGTCCACCTCTCAGGATCCACCGCAAGCTCGAGCACTCGTGCGTGAAACCCGAATTCAGAAAGCTCCTCAGCATTGAATTGAGAATCGGCAATCAATTTCTGTGAAATACGGCATAACTCAGGAAGTTCAGCACGTCCCTGCTCAATATCGCGGGCGACTCCGGGGTTAATCCCCACAAACCAACTTGCGGGAGTGAGGTTGTGGAAAATCAGACACTTTTCGGCTTGGGCGAGTCTTCGATAAAGCGCATTGAGCGGCGACCCCAAAGAATAATGCAGCAGTACCTGGCCATCGAAGCTCTCCGGAAATTCTTTATACAGCTTCGCTTTACCTTTATAGCGGGGATGCACATTAATTGCGTAGATCTCGCTTTCAAACCCCAGCGCCGATAAGCAACGCTGCAACGCTAACACCTCACTTGAAATGGCATCGCCGTAGCTTAATGTATGCACCAGTTGATGCACTGCCTTCCCGATCATAGCGCCTCCGCGAACCCCTCTCGAAATCGTTCGAATACAAGATTGCCGACAAGCAGCATCAGTACCGTCCATGCGCACAGATAGATCATAAACATCGCCGACGGCACGACTCCCTCAAAAAGGATATTGTGATACGCCTGAACAAACAGCGCAAAAGGGTTTAGGTCGAGCGTAAAACGAAATTTTTCAGGCACCGACGCCGCTGGATATACTATCGGACAGAGAAAGAACAGGAAGCTAAGAATATTCGCAAGCAGGTGCTGCACATCGCGGTAGCGCACGTTGAGCGCACTTAGCCCAAGCACCGCGCCGGTAAGGAAAAGAAACTGTAGCGTAACAACCGCCGGCAGGAGCAGTACGGTGGGAGAAATGGCCACGCCTTCATACCACATAAAGAGTAAGAGTAGCGGCAGAGAGAGCAGAAAATTTACAAGCCCCGTAAGCACTGCAACGATCGGAAGTATCTGAGCCGGAAATAGCGATTTCGTTATCAAATGTCCACTATTTACAACAGACTGGGCCCCCTCGACGAGCGCCGAAGTAGCCCAAACCCAGGGCAACAGACCAGTAAAAAGAAATATTGCGTAGTGCTCCACCGCAGCAAAGCGAATATAATAATGGAACACCAGAAAATAGATCAGCATCAAGGCAAGCGGATTCAGCACCGACCAGAGAAATCCAAGCGCAGACCCGCGATAGCGCACCGCAAGATGACGCACCACTAATGCCGAAAGCAGCGCTCGGTATTTCACCAGGTCTTTGGAATTTGCAAGGATACTCACTATTCAAAACTCCAATGATGCTCGGGAACAAAAACACCGGAATATTTTACCGGCCAGCGCACCGAGAATTTAGCGGCACTTTGATGATAATCATAGGGGTAGCCGTCCTTTCGGTGAACCGCAACATCAACTCGGTAGTTCCCCTCAACGAGTAACAGTTTTCGAACACTGTAGCGCACCGAGCCACTCGAACGCAGCGCCGGAACGGTGACATGCTCAAGCTGGGTATTGCCGCCGTGAATTAAGACACCGTCAGAGCGGGTAATGCCAATGCCAAAGACTAAATCGTCGCGTTCGTGTTGCGAAAGCTCTTGGTGCAGCCGGTAATCAATTTCAATTGCGAGCGAATCATCCGGATGAAACATGAGACGCGGCGTCCCTCCGCTCGCAACGAGCCGTACCGCACTAATCTCGATTTCTCGACTGCCCCAACGGCGATGCGCCATAAAATCAATCTGTGCTTCGCCGTCTTCGACGGACCGCGCCTCTGCAGCTCCGTCACTTCGATGGTCGCTCGCCACCTCGCTGTCTTCTTCACGCTCTTTTTCGCTTACCGCAAGAAGCTCAAGCTCCTCGCCACGCTCCACAAACTGCCGGTAACAGTCTATTACTCGGCGCGGCTCTCCGCGCTCACGCACGACGCCGCCTTCAAGCCAGAGCACCTCATCACACCAACGCTCTACCGCATCGAGATCGTGGGTCACCAATACCAATGTCTTTTTTTCTCGACGGAGCGCTGCAATTTTTTCTTTACACTTGGTCACAAATGAAGCATCGCCGACCGCGAGCACTTCATCGACAAGCAGCACATCAGGATCGGTATGCACCGCGAGGCTAAAACCGAGACGCATGAACATTCCCGAAGAATAGGTGCGTACGGGATCATCAATTACCTGTTCAAGCTCTGCAAAATGCACAATTTCATCGAAACGCTCACGTATCTGCTCACGCGTAAGACCGTGCATGACACCGCCGAGAAAAAGATTCTCACGCCCTGTAAAATCGGGATGAAATCCTGCGCCAAGCTCAATCAAAGCTGCCACTCGGCCATGCACCGAAATCTTGCCGTGGTCCGGCTTATAAATACCGGTTACCAATTTTAAGAACGTGGACTTTCCAGCACCGTTTCTGCCAATGAGTCCAACCGAGCTGCCCTTGGGGATTCGAAGTGTCAGATCTTTTAATACCTCGGTGTAGCCGTTGCGAGCCTCCGCCTTGGCGGGATCTGCCTGGCGGAGCATACTCAGCAACATTGATTTCAGTGTTGTATAACCGGAACGTTTCGAACGGCGAAACTGCTTCGAGAGATTCTGTATATCAATGGCATAGCTCGGCGCCGCCTGAACACGGTGTGGAGTCTCAAACCCCTCCGGCAATCGACGAGCAAGGGAGTCAGCCATACAGACCTATTTATCCCCCCCCTTTTGTATAATGTAGACTTCCGGAAGATTTCTCCAGCGCTCTGAATCTTCCATGCCGTAACCCACAAACCATTCATGCCCAGGGTATTCGAACCCGACCCAGTTCGGTTTAATAATCTCTTTATCAATTGCCCGTTTTATCAGTACCGCTGAACGAACCTCTATTGCGCCCATGCTCGTAAGCGACTGGGACAGTGTCTTCAATGTTCGTCCCGAGTCACAAATATCGTCAATCACGAGGACATGCCGTCCTTTTGCTGGGACCTGGCTCAAATTGACAGAAATGTTATCGCGCTGCACTTCGTTTTCACCGACCTGATAGGCCCAACTTTGTGCCGATGTTATTTCAACCGAACGGGTAATGGAGCGAACTAAATCGGCGAATATAAAGATACCTCCTCGAAGCACCGGTACCGCCAAGAGATCGGTATGCGAGCTATCCCAAACCTGATCGGCCCACACACTTATCTCACGGCCCATTCGAGACACCGCTTCACTTATCTGTTGACGCGAGTAGAGCTTGGTAAAGTTCGAAGGCGTTGTACTGGAAGGAGCTATAGTGGAAGGAATTGTCATGATTTCAACAGCTTATATGGGCCAATTGGCCATAACCTTAGCACACGATGAACTGAATTACAAAGTAGTGAAAACGTCGTAAGGTAGAGGCTAGAAATTTCGAGGGCGGCCATGCGGACTTTCATAAAGGTACTTTTTCTCGCGGTACTCCTTACTTCATGTAAGAGCGAGTCGAAAAATGTGAGCAATATCACCGAACAGGTCAAAAAGACCGTAAACGAAGCAGTCGAAAAACTTCAAAAGGTCACACCGCAGGTTCAATCGCTGACCACCGAAGAGCTAGAGAAGCTTTTTACCTTTGAGTATCAGATTACCGAGATCTCGGCGGATACCTCAACGCACGAGCTCGAGGCAAAGCTGCAGCAGCTCGGCAAGGCACGCTGGGAGTGCTTTCATATAGAACGCGCAGGCACGCAAACAAGGCTCTATCTTAAACGCCGGCCGGAAAGCTATCTTCGCTACATTCCACGATGGTTCCCGTGATTTGTCGCCTTACGCTTTGCACAGTGATCGCCCTGGCGATAGCCGGGTGTAGCACCACCCGCGTTCGTATTCCGGTTGGCGTTGTCCCGGATCAGGGCGCACTTTCTCTTGAAGACGAGGAATATGGTCGCGAAGTACTAGACTCGCTTACCAAGCAGTTTCAGTTGGAGCGTGACGACGCGCCTATTAATCGCGTGCGAGATATTGTCGATCGGCTTGCCGAGGCGGCAAAAGTGAACTTCAACCCCTGGCATGCATATGTGTTCCGAGACAGTAACTTCAAGAACGCGGCAGCAACGCGCGGGAATTTTATTTTCGTTTGGACCGGTGTCCTGGACTCAGTAAAAAATGACGCCGAGCTCGCCGGTATCATTGCACATGAAATGGGACACGTGCTGGCAGGACACACTAATCCCAACGCACAGGAGGAAGCCCAAGAGATGATCGCTGGGGTAGCCGGTTCAATTGCCAACAATGTAATTTATGCGCAGGGAGGTGGCTGGGGATTGCTTGCTGGGCTTGGCGAAATGCTCGTCCGTGCCGCCGTTGAGGGTCTTTTGACTAACCCGGAACAGCAGCGAAAAGAGCTTGAAGCGGATCAGATCGGACTGTTTTTGATGGCCGACGCGCGCTACAACCCGGATGAGCTTGCGAATTTTTGGGAGCGAGTACGCGCCGATCCTCATTTCGCGGGATTTCCTGTACAGTTTCTCTCTTCGCATCCCTCCTCCGATGAGCGCATCGCGCAGCTCAATACCATACTGCCCGAGGCCTTACTGCGCTACGAAGGGGCGCTTGTCATGGCAAAACATGGCGGAAAGCTTCCTAAACGGAAGAAATGAGCGAACTAACCTGTTCGTTATAGAAAAGCTTCCCCCCCACTCTGTGACCTCCGTGTCTCTGTGGTTTAAATACTTTAAAAACCACAGAGACACGGAGGTCACAGAGTGGGGGGAAAGCTACTCGGGGTTAAAGATTTATCTACAAGCTAATCAACATGCTGATATTATTAAATATAATTCCCTGAATGGTTATAACGCCTCGCTAAAGTCGAGCTTATAATTAACCGATACAAGATACGTGTGGTAGTTTTTGAAGGAGCCACCGCAGGAGCCTGAAAAGCTCTCTTTGTACGCGGTGGTAACTGGCATGGATGTAAAAGAGATTCGTTCAGATAAGCCTGCTGTTGAGGCGACTTCTGCGAAACTCGCCCCATCGCAGACCTCTCAGTTAGATTCGACAGCTTCTAATGTTGACCCTGTGTCGGTACAGGTTACTACCCGTGCAGACACAGCACAGCAAAATAAGAGCAGGTCGGCTGTCAATTCGATTATCGCAATCGTCAACGTGGCAAGCGAAGCCGCCTCGGATATCAACAAGCTCGTGGAGAGCATCAGCGGAATTGTGGAGCAGGCTTCTGAGACCGAGATGCCCGAGAATCGGCGCGCCGCGCTAGAGCGTGAAGCAAATCAGCTCGTCAATGAAGTAAAGAAGAAGGTCCACACCGAAGCTCCCGGCGGCATTCGTCCGCTCGCCGGAGATAAAGTCCGCGTCGAAGTCGAAGAAAAAGTTCGAAAAACACTTGAAGTGGTCCTTCCCGATCTCGCTCAAGATAACTTAGGCCTAGGTGTAATCCGCTTCTCTCCGAAAGAGGCCATCATCGACACCAAAGTAAGTATTGAAACGGCACGTAAGCGCGTCGACCAACTTTCCCAGACACTCGAGCAAGCCAAAGCTTATGTAAAACTCTCTGCAGACGAACTCGAGGCAAGCGTGAGTAACAACGGCTCAGCGGCTAAAGCTCTCCGTGATATTGACAATGCATTTGCAACCGCTGATGGCACTCAAGTCCTTATAAGTGCCGATCCTGAAAAGGCGCTAAAATCGGCAGGAGATCTAAAACAGAAAGCGCTCACGCTGCTGGATTAAAAGTAGCTTCAGAATGTAAAGATTTGTTTCTGAACTATCGACAGACACTTCCGTCACTTTAAGTAGGGGAGATTTACTATGGCACTATTGGGTACACGTGGGAGCGCTTTCATCTCGGTTGCATTTGGCGTGATCGCTTTCTTCGGCGGCGTAACTTGGAGCGCAAAAACAGCGCTATTCGCCATGCGCGCTGAACACACTCAGGGCACGGTGAGCAATGTTACCTCTAAATTTGATAGCTGTAAGAAGGGAAAACGCAGCTACTACGACTGCACCCGTTTTACCGCGCAGGTAGAATTTCAAGACGCCAACAACGCCAAAGCAACAACTTCAGTCTCAGCCGGCACGCGAAGCGGACACTGCACTGCATGTACCGGCGACTATGTAAAAGGCAACAAAGTACCAATAATTTACAACCCATCCGATCTATCTGATGCTCGCCTTGATAGCTTTGGCGAGGTATGGGGAGGACCGCTTATCGTCACCGGACTTGGCGGATTCTTCACGTTAGTCGGCATGTTCTCGGCATTACGGCGAAGATAGCGTGAGCGTCACTGCCGACTTTCTCGTACTTACCGTAGCTGAGAAGTCGAGCAGGTACCTTTACGCTTGAACAGAAAAATAGTGCGCGCGCTTTCGCGCACTTTCTCACGCGCCTCAACATCAAAGAACTCTGAGAATTCTTCGATAAAGTGGCGTTCGTCGTAGTGCGCAAAGATATCCTCGCGCGCCAAAAGTAGTCGTTGCACCTGCGAGTCTTCCTTGGGCACGAACTCAATAATTAAGCGCGGAGCACAGCGCGCAAAAAACTCGGCCACCTTGTAAAAGGGCAGATTATTGCCGATCGCAAGATGATGCACCAGCGCCAGCGCAAGTACGAGATCAGCGGGACCACGGCGAAGAATCGATCCGCGCTCCTCGTTGGCCCAACCGAATGAAGGAGTTGGATTAGACAGATCTAATACAAGCGGCTGGATGCGCTCCTCCTTCATGCTCCTGACGAATCGGTAATTCTCAGCGACAGCGGCTTCGTCAAGGTCAAACGCAACAACATTTTTCGCGTACTTCGCTGCCGCACGGCTAAAACGGCCAGAGTTGGCCCCAAAATCCCATACCATCTGAGGCGCTGAGGACTCGACAAAACGCTCAACAATTTCGCTCTTATGCGCCAAGCCTCCGCTGCTATAGTTGGTATCCTGATAGTACTGGCCCCATTCAGTCTTCGCTCCCTGTTCCTTCAGTACGTTGAGCGCTTGGGTCAAACTGGCCACAAGGCCATTCAGCGCCGCGCGGCTCATTACTTTCGAAGTTGACTTCGATTGTCGGCGCGAGGGCCCTCGTGTGTTGGAATATCGCTGTTGGAAGCGTGCATGCAAAAAGAGATGCAAAAGCAATCGCGGGTTAAGCCGTGCACGAAAGGGCAAAATATTCGCCGCGAACTCGAGCGGAATTCCGTCGATAAAAAGCTGCATAAGCTTGGCACAGCGCCTATCGCCATAGCTCATGAGCGCAAGCGGCGCTAGGAAATGTTGACAGAATTGGCGATAGGCTACCCATGGCTGTCCCTCTTGATAACGCTCAAATGAGAGCGTGTCGATGAGCACCGGCCTTCCATTAAGAAACTGAATATTGTAGCTACTCGCATCTTTGAGTGAGAGCCCTTTCGCCAGCGCCCGCGATTGAATCGCAAGAGTCAGTCGGGCTGCGTCACGCAGCTGCTCAAAACACCATTCGTGCGCATACGATATGAAGGGAATCTTTCGCGGTTCGATAATTTTGTAGGCAGGTGCGTATGCGCCAGTCAGATCGTCTCGCTCAGAGTGAGAGAGTAGCATCCCCTCATCACTGAGCTCCTTGTAGAGCCCCGAAGCGATGAGAAGCTCGTAACTTTCGCGCCCAGCCTGATGAATCTTGCGAAGCACGCGCCGCCCCTGCATGAAAATTGTACCTGCGGGGTCTCTGAATGATGCAGGGTCTCGGACAGGAGCGTTTACAGCTTGGTTATCCTCAATGCTCTCGGCGGCGCTACTCACTACGGCCTCGACTGCTGCTCACCGTCATCGATATCGGCGCCAAAGAGCTTTCCGATAAACTGCTTTAAGCGGGTCCAGTAGCTTTTGAGAAGAAATATTCCCGCAAGCGTCCCGCCGACAAGTGCCTGAAGTATGATACTTCCAGAACCAGCATCGAGATAAGCAAAGGCATTGAGTGGAAGCAAGAAAGCACCAACTATAATGACAACCAAAGAAGTGATCATGTTTCTCTTATAGTTGAAAATGGAGATTCTTTCAAATCGGAAACTTTGGCTTAGAGCACGCTAAACTGGTAGAGTACGCCTATGCGTAACGCCTTATATCTGTCTATTTCTGTACTTGTCGCCACTTTTTGCGTTGGCTGCGCTGATTACTGCGAGACCTACGATGGCTATTACTGCGAGCTCAGTCGCCCGCCATTAATCGCTGCTTTACACCCGCGCCAAGCCGCTCGGGCCCGCCGCGCACTTCGACGCGCCGCTATTACGGGCGATTGGCAGGTCACCCTCAAGAAAAGCTCCGGAGTTTGTGCCTATCTTCCTCCCGGAGTGAAAACCTCTGTGGTAGTACAGGAGCAAAATGGGCAGCTTTTTATTTCAATCCCGAAATTAGGGAGAATCTCTGGCCGAAAGACCAAAAGTGGCTTAGTGGCTACCGGTCGGTACTCCCGATCGCTTAGCTCCTGCGTAACCGATTATGCCCTTGCTCTCACCCAAATTCAGAGCCATTCTGCTTCGGTGACTGCTGGCGTAACGGTAACATGTAACAGCATTCGGAGCTGCACGCTGCAATATAGTGGGAGCGCAAAACGTTAGACTTTGAGCCTCGGCTATTCCCTCTTCATACTAAAAAAGATTCTTTCTCCCTTATTCCTCCCCGTCGGCATAGTTGCCGAGATGTTCATTCTAGGAATACTGCTTCGGAGAAGCAGAAGATGGCGCCGTAGCGGAACATTTCTCCTCGCCCTTGCGATCGTCGCACTTTACTTTTTTAGTAGCAGAATCGGCGCTGACCTGCTCAATCGGCCACTCGAGCATCAATATCCCGTACTCTCTAAGCAGCTTGAAGATGGGAGCTTCACAATACCTGAGCGCGCGAGATCCGCTCGCTGGGTTGTTCTACTTGGCGGGACTCATGGTGATGATCGATCGTTGCCGCCGAATAACCGGCTCGATGGCATCACCGCTCTCCGGCTCGTTGAGGCTCTAAGAATTCACAGGCTCATTCCCGAATCGAAACTGCTTCTCAGTGGTGGCGCAGTTTTTTCAGAGGAGCCTAATGCCGATATCACGGCTGCCGTCGCGCTTGCGCTTGGAGTTCCGGCCGATACTGTCTTTAAGGAGCGCGAGTCACTTGATACGCCCGACCAGGTCGCAAAAATTGCTAAGATTGTGGGCGGCGATCAATTTATTGTGGTCACTTCAGCTTCACACATGCCACGCTCGATCTGGCTTTTTGAGCGGAGAGGGTTACAGCCTATTCCAGCGCCAGCGGGTCTTACAACTTTCCCTCGGTTTAGTTTTTCGGTGCAAAGTCTAAAGCCCAGTATTTCATCGCTGCAACGATCGCAAGCAGCGTTTCATGAATATGTGGGAATTATCTGGGCCATGCTTCGCGAAAAGTAAGCGTTCAGGGTGGACTTTGCCTGCAAGTCCCCGTGGCTCATTTACGGATAAAGGCCCCTTAAGGGGGCTTTTTGGGGGTGATATCACTAACCGTTCACAAATTCAGTCGTCCGCTGCCTGTCCGCCGTAGCTTTAGCGAAGGCGGAATCAGCGGACGGCCACTCGCTGGCAGAATAGGTGAAATTCAGACTTATCTAATATACTTGAATCATGATTTATTTTACCCTGTGAACGGTTACCGAGAAAACATGTCGAGCGATCTTACTTGCGAGCGAGAGTAGTACAGCCGGTCGTCGGTAATGCCGCCTCAATTCCTGCTTTGCAAAAAGGCGCAGTCGCGCACTGTCCAAGCCTTTCAATTCTATCGCGGGCTCGGCCTGCGCTCGGGTCGACACGAGGGTAAGCGTCGGCCGGTCCCCTTTAACCTGCCGATGGTATACTGTCCCCGGATAAGGGTGGGCAAAATGAATGGTCACAAGATCGGGCCGCACATCATTAATTAATGCTGATACCTCCGCCAGCGAATCAACTGTCTCCCACACGAAACCAATCATGACGTAGATTAGAGAAATAATTCCGTGCTTAGAACAAAGCCTCATCGCCTCAATTGCTTCGTTCTTGCGGACTGGCTTTCGCACCTGCGCCGCAATCGCTTCACTTGCAACGTCCAGCCCAAAGCTTATGCCGTAACATCCCGCCTTCTTCATTGCAGCAAGAATTTCATCATCAACACACTCAACTCTCGTCGTAGTGACCCAACGGGCTTCAGGACACTCAGCCGATATCTGCCGCAGAAGCGAAAGTGTCCAGGCCTTATCAAGCGTGAATGTCTCGGCGCGAAGATAGAAATAGCGGGTCCCTTCATTAATCAAAGCTTTCATCTCTTGCACAACACTTTGCGGACTGCGATGACGAGCACGCTTTCCACTCACTGCATGTACAAGACAGTAGGTACACGGGAACGGACAGCCGCGTTGTACACGAATCGTTGCTTGAGTCTTTCCAAGACCACGAACTCGGTATAATTCGGGACGAATGCCACTTCTGTCAGGAAGAGGAAACAAATCGAGATCGTCGACGCGCGGGGATGAAGAAGTATAAATCTCCGAGGCAGCGCCTCTGTAAGTAACCCCCATGGCCTTATCAAGTCCAAACTCAATAATCTGTCGAAAAACAAGTTCGTAGTCGCCATGCACACAAAAATCCACTTCTGGATTGTCACGCAGAAGCTCTCGCGGCGACACATAACAAGGTGCACCACGGAGCCCTATCGGCACCTTTGGATGACGTCGCTTTATTCGCGTAAGCCAACGGAGATCATCAGCGAGCGAGCCAAAGGTAACCGAAAGCACCATGAGATCAGGATTAAACTCTGTGATCCTATCTAGCAGAGATTGCTCCGAGAGGTTCAAGGCTGGCGCATCAATCACTGAGAACCTCGAACCACTACTTGTTATGGCTCCCCCTGCCTCACACTCTTCTAACGGCGGGCGCATTGTGGGCACAAGCGCGGGGTCAAAGAATGACTGACAGCGATCTTCTCTGCAATAGTGTCCGGTCGGACATATCACGAAGAGAATTCTATCGTGCTTCCTTTGCGCAGTCTCCAACGCCGTAAATCTAATCGGAGAGTCGCTTAGCCGCTCAACCGCCGCGCTATCCACAGCGCAGCTCGGTCTGATTTTTCGTGAAGGTGCACTTAGACTCTCTAAATTTCAAAACGCCGCAAGCGCCTGCTCCGCTCGCTCCGAATCCGATTGCCACGCGTAGTGGAGGCACCGATTCCGCAACGGAATAGGCACCCGAGCTTCCTACCACGCTAATAGACAGGGTAAGCTTCTTTGATCGAAGAGGACGCGTAACATCGATCGTTACACGGGTAATACCGCCAAGAGTGGTGCCGGACATATCCTGGTAAACCCACTGAGTTATCTTATTTGCGCCTCCCTTCCGCTTCCATCCTCGAGAATTTGCTCCAGCAAATGCTCCTGCAGGAAGGTTTTCGGAAAGAATCTCTCGGTTGTCGTCATCCAGGACCGCAATATACATCCCTCCAAGCAGTGGATCGAGTGCTGCAAGTGCAGCTGACGTGGCCACTATTGAGCTTGAAATCTTTAGAGTCTTCCCTACGCCTTGATCGTTTATGTCGAGGATTTGCAAAGTTGATTTTACACCGAGCGAATTACACGATTCACAGTCCAACGAGCCTTCGACGAAGGCGAATGTTCCCGCGGCGCATGGCGAGCATTCACTACTCCCGGAGGCGGACTGTGCAAAGCCAACAGGACAGGCGCTGCAGCTTTGCGAACCGGTCTCACTCGCGAATTGGCCCTCTGCACAGGAGACGCACTGGCTCGCCGCGGCCTGCGAATATGTTCCGGCCTGGCAAAGCTGACATGAAGAACTGGTGGACGCACCTGCGTCGGGATTAAAAGTCCCTGCCGCACATTCAAGGCAGTCAAGCTGCCCGGCGGAGCTCTGATAGGTACCGACTGCGCACGACAAGCATGCGCTGGCCGCAGTAAGGGGCTGATAGCTCCCGGCGGGGCAATCAAGGCAGGAAGTTCGCCCTAACGCGGGCTGATACTTTCCAGCTGCGCAATCGCTGCAGCTCGTCGCACTTGCTTCCGCGGAATATTTACCGACTGCACAATCAGTGCAGGCAGATGATGACGTCGCTCCGGAAGTGGTGCCATATTTACCGGCCGGACATGCAACGCACGATGAAGATCCAGTGGCATTTTGATAAGTCCCGGCCACACAATCGACACAGGCAAAGGCCGAGGTTGACCCACTGCTTGGATTAGCCTTTCCCGCGGGACACGAAGTACAAGAGGACTGCCCCGTACTTTCCTGATATGAGCCACTGGCACAGGTAGTACATGTCGCCGCACCGGCCGATGAAGAACTTCCGGCTGCGCAATCAAGACACGCTGACGCGAGCGTAGCGCCCTCTGCAGAATTGTATTTTCCAGCGGCGCAATTTGTGCAGCTCGCTTGCCCGGCTGAGGCTTGATAGGTGCCAGCTGCACAGCTTGTGCATGAGCCGGCGCCAAGTCCCGAATACGACCCCGCACCGCAGTCAACACACGCAGAAGAAAGCGTAGAGCCGATGTTGGGATTAGCCTTACCTGCTACGCATTTGTCGCAGCTCGAAGAACCCGCGTTCGCTTGATACGAACCTGGCTCGCAATCTAAACAGACTGCAGCTCCAGCCTCGGAATACTTTCCCGCGATACAATCAACACAGGCGCCGGAAACTATCGAACCAACGTTCGCATTCGCTTTCCCGGCCGCACACAGGATACACGCCGAACTGCCAGTCGCATTCTGATAACTTCCCGGAGCACAGCTGCTACACACCGCAGCTGCGCCAATAGAGTAGGTCCCGGCAACGCAGTCGACGCATGCCGCGGCGTTTGTCGAGCCCAAGTTACTATTTGCGGTCCCAGGCGCGCACGCAGCGCACGCAGTTTGACCAGTAAGGTTTTGATAGGTACCTGCCGGGCAGGAGCTACAGCCGCTCTGTCCAGTCTGGGTCTGAAAAGTTCCAGTCGCACAGGCCGTGCACACTGTCTGGCCAGTCGTATGCGCGTAGTTTCCCGCCACGCATGGAGTACACGCAGCAGCGCCAGCAACACTACTAAACGTTCCAACCGGGCATTCTTGGCACGCCTGCGATCCGACCGACGCCACGAATTTGCCAGCTTGGCATGAGGTACAAGAAACCTGCCCGGGCAAAGATTGAAATGTTCCAGCTGCACATTGAGTACAGACAGAACTTCCTGTGGTAGCCTGATAAGTTCCGATGGGACATAAATAACAAGCGGAAAGCCCACGAACATTTGCATAGCGGCCCGCAGCACATAAATTACAGCTCGTTTGACCGGTGGCATTCTGATAACGGCCGACCTGACAGGCGGTGCAGGGCGCATTTCCGGTACTACTATAAGTTCCCGCTGGACAAGTCTGCGCAGCCAAGGTACCGGCATACACAAAGGAAACAAGAACAACAATAAGCCCTAAGAATGTAGTTGGTATTTTCCTTATCATAATTGTATCTACCGTCCTCTCCTTGCTCGAACATCACTATTCGCGATTGCCAAATTCCGCCTCGCCACTTCAAGATTCGGATTTATCCTAAGAGCCTGCTCGAAGTGACGAATGGCTTCAGAAAGCTCCCCCTGCTCGGCACGAGCAACTCCCAAGTTACTTAGTGCTTCAGGATAGGTCGGATTTAGCCTCACCGCCTCTTCATAATGAAACACCCGCTCATTAGAGTCTTCCGGAGACAGCAATGCCGCACCTAAATTCGTATGCGCCATAAAATTATTCGGATCGCTCTGAAGCGCTCGTCTAAATAACGTCTCACTGTCTTTCCAGTACTTTAGCTCTCGATGGGTCGCTAAGGACAGAGAGATAACGACGACCCAGCATGCCGCTCGTGTATAACGCTGGTTGCACCGATAGGTGAGGCTTAGCAGCCCAGCAATCAACCCAATATGGGCTAGCTGAGTCCAGCGATCAGCAAGTGCCTGCGCACCAATAGCCACAATACCAATCATCGGAACCAACGCGACAAGAAACCAGATCCAACCGAGCACGAGCTCTGGGTACCTACCGCGAAGCGTCCAACAAATAATGGAGATTAGTAACAGACATGCAAAACATCCAAATGCCAGCCCTGAAGGGTAGTGCACGATCGGATAGTACACTGACAAATTAAAGGGCCAAAAGAGCTTCCCAAAATAGGCGACATAAGCCGGCAACGCGATCATTAGCCGATCCCCTAGCGCAAGCTCACCTAAGTTTCTAAGGCCTCCTCCTTCACGCTGGGAAAGGATCGCAGTTACGGCACATGCCAGCGCAAGGACAACATAGGGAATCTTATTGAAGTGCGCACGCAAACTGAAAAAGGAGTTTCGGTCCGATACTACCCGGGCGGGCTCATTTCGAATGGTCCAGGCCAACTCAACGATTAACAGGAGTACCGGAAGCGTGATCATGCTCGGCTTTGAAAGAAGCGCGAGAGAAAAGACAACTATGCTCGCGACATACGCCAGAACTACACGGGCACGCAGATATCTCAAGAACAATACGACTGCGAGAAGCCCAAAGAACAAACTAAGAAGATCTTTTCTTTGTGAAATCCACGCGACGGATTCGAGCCGTAAGGGATGCAGCGAGAACGTGAGTGCCGCTAATAACGCGAGCTCGGTGTTATTAAAAACGAGAAACGCCACAAAAAAGAGCAGGAGAGAATTTCCGAGATGCAGCAGCACATTTAGCATGTGCATTTTCTGCGGATCTACGCCAAAGACTTCTACGTCGATCATATGAGAGATCCAACTCAACGGATGCCAGTGGCCGCCTTCAGTACTAGAAAATGCCCATGCGATTCCTTCTTTTCTCACGCCACCGAGGACAAATGGATTTGCACTCACATACACGTTGTCGTCAAAATTTAGGAACTCAAACGAATGAACCGGCGCGTATACGGCGACAACGAGAAAGGAAATGAGTAGGCTCGCTGCGATGATTTTGATTTTTTCTATCCGCAAGCTTTTCAACATTGAAATAAGTAATGAGGGTACACCAGTTCGTGTCTGCCCCACAATGTCACCTATTTAGATCCGCCTTCGCGTGACATGCCAGCATTCTTGAGTAGTTACCCGGGCTACGGCGGATAGTTTCTGCTATTTTTCTATCAAGTGGACAGAAACTAGTTCGAGCGGCGCAGCTATGAAAGCACTGAAAGGCTCGTTTTCTTCTTGTCTTTGTAGACAGTCGCATTAAAAAGCTGTCCTTCAGTAACTCCGTAGCGCTCGACAACGCCAAGCTTGGCTGAAACCGCCTCGACACTCTCATTGCCTCTTATGAGCGCGAGATACGCTTCGGCCTTACTACGAATCTCCAAAGCACTTTCAAAAAGCGCTTCCACCCTAAACGATCTTACTCCACGGGCCAACAGATCGGGAACTAGCTTTAACGCCGCCTGCGGCTTGCCCTGAAACATCGTATTTCTGCACTCGGCATCGGGCTTCAACGGATGGATAACCCCGTCGCGATCAACAAGCGAAACCCGATGTTTCTCACAGGGCCTTCCGCAATCACGAAAACTGGTACCCTTACTTAGAAATGCCGCGTACACACAGTGCTCCATATGGAATGCCGGCATATACTGGTGCACAGTCACTTCGAATCGATCCGCCGGAAGCGCGTCGACGACGTCGCAAAGCTGCCAGGAGTTTAGGTCGTATGAAGGAGTGACTTTTTCGAGACCTTTCGAAAGAAACCAGGCTGCCGAAATACCGTTACTAATATTGAGGCTGAAATCACCTACAAGAGTCATGTTCTTTCCTTGAAAGTAGTGCAGCGCTCCGAGATTCCGAACCAGAAGCACATCAGGCTGCAGTCTTTCAATATATTTCAAATGTCCGAGCTCGCCGGGCTTCAAGATTCGCGTGGTTGCAATACCACCGCGAAATCCCATTTCGCGGATCCGTCGTAACGCGTTCTCGTAATCCTTATTAAATTCAAAATCGAGATACACCGCATCAAGATCAAGTCCTCTCAACGCATCAAGCTGCGATTCATCGCGAATAAGCACATTGAGCGCAGCCTTCGACGGAGCCCCGGAAAGATCACCGGTCACCCCCGCATAAACGCTCATTCGCCAGCTCTCAATATCGCGCTTCAAAATTCGCGCGGGGCGATCGACACGTTTTTTAGAAAGCTTTTCGATTGCATTCCTTCGGAGTAGCTTTAACTCTTTGGTGTGCAAAAATAGATCGCCTTCTACCTTATACATGAACTTCGTAAGCTCGAAGGCAGTTCCTGTAAGCGCGCCAAGTTCCGCTTTGGCGCTTTCTTCGCTAAGAGGCGCTGACCGTGCCGACTGAAGCACCGCTTCCGAAATAACTCGAACTGAATTTCCACAATCATCTTTTAGCTCAAAAACCGGCTGCTCGCCGAGTTTTCCGGACAACACTCCCGAAAGCGAAATTTTCTTAAGCATCGATTTATCGCTATAGGTCTGCCGTAGCGCTCGCTCCAACTTCGAAGAAGAATTATGATAGGCATGCATCCCAATTTTCAGCCGGGAAAGCGAGAACTCCTCACCAAGGCGGATGCGTAAAAGTCCTCGTTCGGTTTCTTTGGCTGAAAATATTATTCCACCAAGCTCCGTTCCCTCTTCAAAGTTTCTAAATACGACTCCATCACCAACAGTAAGCATCTGCGCTGAATCAATCTCGATAAAACTGCCCTCGATCACGCGAACGTGGCCCAAGAAATTTCCGTGTGGCTTACTAAATCTTGCGTCAACAAGTTTCTGGTGATTGACACCGTCATACCACCCGTTGAATCGACCGCGCGAGAACGTAAGGCCAAGCTCATCGCACCGCGCGGAAATGTCATTTTGCGCACCAGCGGTCAGGGCCATACGTGAAACTTCTTTGTAATTACGCACCGTACTCGCGACATACTCGGGAGTCTTAAGCCGACCCTCGATCTTAAAGGAATCGATCCCAATTTCGATCAACCGATCGATGTCGCCAAGGCCACACAGATCCTGCGGCGAAACAAGGTGGCGTTTATCTCCAAGATTACGAATCTCAGAGTCAACGAGAAGCCTGTAATCAAGACGGCATGACTGCGCGCACTGGCCACGATTTGCCGATCGACCACCATGGCTTTCCGAGGTAAGGCACTGACCCGAGTAGGCTACACACAGCGCACCGTGCACAAACACTTCAAGTTCTTTTGAAGTCGCAGCACGAATTTTTGCCATCTCTGCAATCGAAACCTCGCGCCCTAAAACATACCGCTCTATTCCAAGCTCTTCGGTAAGTGCAATAGCTTCGTGACTAGTCACGGTCATCTGTGTCGAGGCGTGGACTGCCTGATCCGGCGCAAGTTTCTTTATCAGTCGAACGAGACCAATATCTTGAACAATAAAAGCATCAGGACTCAGCGGCAAAATTTCACGGAGCTGGGCTTCAACTTCTGAAAGCTCACCTTCGAAGATGAGGATATTACAGGCAAGAAAGACTTTCACGCCATAGAGGTGGCAGAACTCAATCATGAACTTTAGTTCCTGGACACTAAAGTCTTGAGTACGACCACGCGCATTAAAATGGGGGAACCCCAAGTATACTGCGTCTGCGCCGTTATGCACCGCGGCGAGACACATCTCCCAACTTCCAACGGGGGCTAAAATCTCAGGATTTTTTGACTTCTCGACGCTCATGGAGAACGTGAGTGTAGCACAATCCCTGGCATTATTCTAACAAGCTCAATTGTCAGATTTACGGTAGCACGAAGCTAGGTTACGATCGTGCTGTAGATCCTGAACGCATGAAAAAGCCGCTTACCCTCTTTACCCTTTTTTATCTCTTACTCTCGTTTCTTTTCTACGGAAGATTCCTCTCGGCCGAACTTGTCATAACCTACCGCGACACGCTCTCGCTACTTCTCGGCTTGGAGGAGGCACGCAGTGTCTTGTCCCAATTCTCCTGGCCTCCGCTATGGAATCCCTGGATGGTGCTGGGCAAGCCGTTTGCTGCCGACATGCTGACCGGAGCCTACTATCCCCCACTTTTACTTACTGATTCGCTTTCTGCTCCATTGCGGCTTGGAATAATGCTTGTCTCGCACCATTTTCTGGCAGCACTCGGTACAGCACTCTTGTGCAGCGCATTTGGCTTGGGCAGAATTCCAGCGCTTGCCGCGGGAACTCTCTACAGCTTCGGCGGCTTCCTTGTTTCGTGTGACGCCTTTTCAAATGCGCTCTATTCCGCGACCTGGTTTCCTTGGGCATTTTTATCTCTTTGGTCGTGGCTTCGTAGCCCTCGAATGGAGTATCTCCTCGCCACGGGAGCGATCTTCGCACTGATGTTCTTGGGAGCTCTCCCTGAAGTGTGGGCAATGACCCTCGCTTGCTATGCTGTCATCATCGTTGGAGTAGCCGCGGGAACAAAAGCACAAAAATTCCGTGCGCTTTGGATATTCTTACTCGTCTTGCCGATTCTTGTGCTGGGACTATTTGGCATACTCGTCATTCCTCTCGCTGAATATTTGGCGCTGTCACAACGCGCTTCAGGCCTTGGATCAGAACAGGTGCTTACCTATTCGCACCACCCGCTCAGTACATTGGCCTTCCTTATCCCGCGCCGTTACGAAGAAACTGGCATTGCCTGGGATCTTTTCGGTCAACGCTTGCATTGGGTGGCCTCGCTTTACTTAGGCGTAGCGCTCTTGCTCATACCTTTTGCGCTGCCAAGGCTCCAACGTAAGGCGGGGCTATTATTCGCAGGTACCTTGCTAGGATTTTTGACTCTCGCAGGCGGATACTTTGTGCCTTTGCTTCCGACTATTGTCGATTCCTTTTCATTGTTTCGAGTTTTCCGCTACCCCGAAAAACTTCTGCTTGTGCCGCACCTGGGTTTAGCAATTGCCGTGGGCTTTGGCTTGGAGGCAATTGGCAGCTCCCCGCGATCATTTCGCACTCTCAAATATATTACGAGCTTTACCGCGCTGATTTTCTTTCTTGTCATCATGAAGCTTCCGCGTGAGGCTACCGGCGCTCTCGCATTCTTAAGTACCGATAGCATACAGCTCCTTGCGTTCGTTTTTGGATTGGCGCTTATCGCGAGTTTCGGCGAGAAGTTCCCGAAAGCCTCACTGCGATGTGTCGTACTACTAATTACCTTCGATCTTTTCGTAATGCATGGGCGACTTTTTCCGGTGACTAGATGGCGAACGCTCACCGCCCCCTCCTCAATTTTCGCCAATGCCGACTGGCAGGGCGGCCTTCCCAGAATTTACTCCAACGCCCTTCAAAAAGACGCGTTCTTGGACTCCGCTCAAAAATTGAACATTGCTCGCGAGCTTATGCCCTTTGGCTCGGGGATGCTCCAACATATCGCTAATCTCAACTCTCCTTCGTCACTCAATAGCGCCGACGATGAACAGCTGCTACTCCTTATTGAGAGGCTACCGCGCGACCTTGTCGCGCCGATGCTCGGAGCGCTCGGCGTTCGTTACGTGACAAGCATTTCGGAGCTGCACTACCCTGGACTTGTCCGATCCTTCGAAACTACTACGGATCCGGTAATACGCCGCTATACAGTGACCTCTTCGAAACCCCGTGCATATTTGGCGCAAGGAGTATTAGCAGTAAAAGACCGTGCTGATTTTGTGCAAGCGTTGCAAGAGGGCCGACTTAACCCCGAAACGACAGCTGTAGTTGAAATGCCGGTTCAATTTACAGTCCCTGCCCCAAGTGCGTCAGACCAGGTACAGATTACCCGCTACCTTCCCGACGAGGTCGAAGTAAGAGCCGAAACCGAGCAAGGGGGGATGCTTGTACTCGCCGATGTATTCTACCCAGGTTGGGAAGCCTCGCTCGACGCCAAGGAGGTGCCTATGTACCGGGCTCAAGGGTTCTTACGTGCGGTGCAATTACCAGCCGGTGCACACATCGTGCGATTTAAATATGCTCCCAATAGTTTCACTCTTGGCGCCTGGTGTAGTCTTTTCACCCTGCTGGTGATCGTTTTTATGTATCTAAAAAAGCGCCGGACTTGACCGCCGAAGCGGGCTCAATCATTATTAGGCGATGTTTGATTCCTTACATGCGAAACTTGAAGCCGCTTTTAAGAAGATTCGCGGCCATGCCTCGGTGACTCCCAAAGATATCGAGTCGACGATGCGCGAGGTGCGAATTGCACTGCTCGATGCCGACGTGAATTTTACTGTTGCCAAGGATTTCTGCACAAAAGTTGCCGAAAAAGCGCTCGGCGAGCAGGTAATGAAAAGCCTCACTCCAGCGCAGCAGATAATAAAGCTCGTGCACGAAGAGCTTGTCGCCACGATGGGTGAAGGCGCGGTGCCACTTGGGTTGAGCGTGGCGCCGCCTGCAATTATTATGCTGGTTGGGCTTCAGGGATCGGGCAAAACTACAACAGCTTCGAAGCTTGCTCGCTATATCCGTGACGAACTAAAAAGAAAGCCTTACCTGGTGCCTGCCGATGTGTACCGCCCGGCAGCAATTGAGCAGCTAAAATCTCTCGGCTCAAAACTTGGCATCGCAGTTCATGATTCCAAACCGAACGAAGATCCCGTCTCGATTGCGAAGGCCGCGCGGGAATATGCCGCGAATCATGCCTTTGATACAATTATCATCGATACCGCCGGTCGCTTGCAGATCGACCCGGAGCTCATGCGCGAGCTCCAGGAGATCTCTGACGCGCTACAGCCGCACGAGATTCTTCTCGTCGCAGACTCGATGACGGGCCAGGAAGCGGTCAATGTCGCGCAGGGTTTCGACCAGGCACTTGAGATTGATGGCCTTATTCTTACCAAGCTCGATGGCGACGCGCGTGGTGGGGCGGCTCTCTCAATGCGCGCGGTCACGGGGCGTCCGATTAAGTTTATCGGGATTGGTGAAAAATCTGAGGCGCTTGAAGTTTTTCATCCCGATCGAATGGCCTCGCGAATTCTTGGTATGGGCGATGTGCTTACCCTTATCGAAAAGGCGCAAAAAGAGGTAAGTGTCGAGGACACCTTGGCTCTGCACAAGAAAATGCAGCGAAATGAATTCTCGCTTGAGGACTTTTTAAGCCAGATGCGCATGGTCAAGCGCATGGGCAGCCTTTCTTCCCTTACTTCGATGATTCCAGGCATGGGCAAGTTTGCCAAGGAGCTCGACGGCGAGAAAGCGGAAAAAGAGATGAAGCGAATTGAAGCAATTATTCTGTCGATGACACCGCGCGAAAGACGCAATCAGTCGATTATCGATGGAAGTCGCCGAAAGAGAATTTCGAAAGGCTCGGGTACCTCGGTCGAGGAGGTTAACCGTCTGCTCAAACAGTTCCTAGAGATGAAAAAGATGATGAGCAAGATCTCCAAAATGGGCATGGGTGGCCTTATGAATCTCTTCGGAAAAGCGTGACAGTCACGACTTTCACTTTTTCTGTCAACTTTTTCTCGCGTCCTACGAATAGTAGGTATGTCGAGGCGAAGTAGAATTGTAATTCCAAATACTCCACATCACCTGACGCAGCGTGGAACGCGGCGGCAAGAGGTCTTTTTTAAGCCAGGCGATCGAGAGATCTATCTAGGTTTACTCAAAGAGAATGCCGAACGATACGGTACGCAGGTCCTTGCCTATTCATTAATGACTAACCACGTTCATCACCTGGTCGTTCCCTTGGAAGACGATTCTTTGCGATGGACCTTTCAAATGACTCATAAACGCTATGCCGATTACATTAACGGGCGTGGCGGCTGGACAGGGCACCTGTGGCAACAAAGATTTTATTCAAGCCCCGTTGACCGCGAATACTTCTGGGTCGCGCTCAGGTATATTCTACGTAATCCTGTCGAAGCCAACCTTGTGCGGCATGCGGCCGATTACCCTTGGTCGAGCGCTAAATATCATTGCAATTCCGATAAAAGTCCGCTTCTTACCACACAGGTTGAATGGGTTCAGCTCTTAAAGACACGCAACGATTGGTTCAACTGGCTCGCTGAGCCGGAAGAGTTGCAAAAGGTATCCTTGCTAAGAAAGAGAACCTCTCAAGATCTGCCCACCGGGTCCAAATCGTTCTTAGATGAGCTTAGAGCTAAATTCGGGGTAAGGCCCTACCCTCCCGTTCTCGGACGACCCAAAAAGGGGTAAGTCGTGACTGTCACACTTTTCTGACGAGTGTTCGCCGCGTGGTCGCACCTTCAACATTTATCTACAGTCACGAGAATTTAAAGAACGGAGCATTGCCGCTGAAAGACTTATAATTTCTTTCCAAGTGAAAGTCACTAGCGCCTATCTCCTTGCTCCTTTTGTTCCAAGGGAATAAAATCGAGCGGTAATCGCGCCGTTACCGCGAGGTACGCAATCGCCGCGATACTATAAGGACCGATGTTTACCTCTAATTTTGACGCGCCTCGCTTGCTCCCGGAAAAGTTGCTCCGCGAGCCCCCAGCCTATGTTGAAGAGTTGGAGAAGATAAGTTCGCGCTCGCTGACAAACGTCCTGCCTGCTCCCTCACTATTTCCAGTCGAGAATTTTAAAGCTGATCTTAGGAAACAGGAGGTACAGCTGACTCTTGGGCGCCAGCTCCTTGAGAATGAGCGGCTAAGTGATAGCACTTTTATTGTCGATGGCTATCGTCAGAGCAGACTTCATGAGAAGAACTCTGCAAACAAGAATGACCTCAAGAGCTCGCAAGAATACACCAATGCACTGATGTCACTCAAGGAAGCGCGCCAGTTGGTAAGCGGCGTACTCCATGAGGTGGCTCGCTACCAGAAGAAAGAGAGTGCGTTTCCCGCACTCAAATTGCTGCTCACTGCGAAGCAGTTAGTTTCGGTAGGCGATGAGCGTCACGTCCGACGAACCATGATTCAGCTCCTCGTTCACGCACACGAAGGGCTTGAGGAACTTAGCACTCAGCTCAGCGATCTAGAATCGAGAATTCAACTTGAAGTATCCCTGCTAAATAAAGGAAGTCGTACAATCGAAGCGTCGCGTGCTTGGTCCGACAGCTTGCGAAAAAGCGGCGAGATGCTTTGGGATCTGGCAAATACCACCGACACTATACGCGATTTATTACACGCAGATAGTGCACACTATCAGGAGATCAAAGATGCAGTGCTTTTGGGATATTTGCTGGCGCCCAGAAGCTTTCCAAAGATCATTGCAACGGTTACACAAACGCTCTTCGATTCTCCCAAGGCTCCAGAGCACGCTCTCTTACTCAGCGAGCTTGAAAAAATTAACTCCGAGCTTTCCACAAAAGTCTTGGAGATTCTTAACACCGCAAAGAAGGCAAGCGAGTTAAATCGGTCGCGCTAGCCTGACCTTTTTACCAATTCGTTCGCCGATTTGTACAAATAGGTAGCTGCTGCTCTGCGCGTCAGGCCCGAGAGAATACCAGCAAAAATAAACGCGCAACTTTCGACGAATTTTCTCGAACAGCTATTCGATGGATATTTATCTTCAATCAATACTTGGATCGTATGCACCGCTATTTGCGGCTCCGCGCATGCCCATTCGCGGTGAACTTACCTGGAATTCCGAAGGCGTCGATAGCCCACAAAGCCAGTACTACTCACGACGAGCACATTGGCCTGGAGGCAACTCCGGAATAACCATTGGTCGGGGCTATGATCTCGGCAGCAAGAATTCGGCGCAAGTGCTCTCCGATCTCATTACAATTGGGCTAGGCCTTCAACGCTCACAGATATTCTCGGCAGCTTCCGGAATAAGGGGGAAACAAGCCTTACACCTCCTGCAAAATCAACATTTTCCTGAAATTTCAGCCATTGAAGAGCAACGCCTATTCGCGCGCGCATTCCTCTCAGCAGAAGAAGATGCGCGCAGGCTACTATTCGGCACATCGCCGCAGGCGCAAGACATGTGGCTGCGCGTTCCTCCTCCAGTACGCGAAGTGCTCATTGACCTTCGATACCGCGGAGATCTTACCGCATCACGGGCTCAGTTCTTCAGGCAACGGCTTCAACATCACGATCTAGAATCAATTATTCGCCTGCTCCTTGATCGCCACGCCTGGGTCGGTCAACGCGGGCTTTCTCTGCAACGATTCGAGGCTCGCCGAATGTTTATCCTGCAACAGCGCTGATGGATTAGAAGAACTCCCTCTCATGCGCGGCCATTCACGCTGCAACATTTCATTCATTTTTTCAAATCCATCGATGAGCGAGCGATAATGTTCACACGGCGCGTCAATCAAACTCGCCGCGGCATTCAGCAAGAGCAGGTGCGCGATCGACTCCAACGTACTCAGGCATTCTGCACGCGGCTGTTTTCGAATACGATAACGCGAAAACAATGGCTTCTTAAAGGAAAGCCTAGGCAGCTCTCGGAGGAACCGGTTGCGATGAATAATCTTTCGCGCCTCTACCCATGTGCCATCTATCGCAATTACCGTGCAGCTTCTGTCTAGTGGGGTGGCGGAGACGTCTAGTGACTCTATCCCCGGATACAAAAGAAAGAGCTTCTGGCCAGAGCAGAGAGAAACTATATCCTCCTTCTCAAAATTAATACCACGAACAATCTTACTATTTTTTATAGCGGGCCGGAGAAGCTTTGACGAAGAGTGATATTTTCTTCGTTCATGCGGATGCTGCAAAATCAGAAGATTGGTATGCGCTTCGAATGGCACGATGAAACCGCAGACGCAATAACTTACAGGACGACAGCACCGATAGCAGGTTGGCCGTGCGACATCACGTGGATAGGGACACATCGGATAGCAATGTCTTTGCATAGGCTTACTGCAGGTGACGCTACAATCTGCGCCATTCATTGGACCCACAAATTACTAGAAAATGAAGCTCAGATGAGGGTCACCCTAACACTGTCACAATATTCTCCAACGCGGCAAGTCCTTGGCGCGCTACGCTGTCATAGGTGCGGCTCCCGATATGCGGAGTAAGTACCACTTCGGGAATTCCTAGTAACGGATTCTCCGGCGTTACCGGCTCAGGATCCAGCACATCAGCACCATAGCCGGCGATATGCCCCTTTTTAATTGCCTCAGCCATCGCCACGTGATCAACAAGGGCCCCACGACTTACATTGACGATATAGCTACCCCTTTTGCACAAGTTTAGCCGGTGTCGATCGAGAAACGAACGGTTCTCTTTTGAAAAATTCATATGCAGTGTCACGAAATCCGCGGCACGTAGCAGATCCTCAACAGGACTGACGTAGCGCACCGACGGAGGATATTCACTGAACTCAGCGCTGCCAAAGACGCGAGTCATTTCCTCTACAAACGCCATGTGTGCTGCGGACCAATTAGTATTATAGACAAGCACCTTCATGCCAAAGGCCAGTCCGCGCTTCACCACCTCCTTGCCAACTCGCCCAAGTCCGATCACGCCCAGTGTCTTACCGGTCAATTCGACGCCAGTCAGACGGTGCCAATTGGCTCGATGCACGGCACTATTGTGCTCTGGGATCCTACGGGTAAGCGAAAGGAGAAGGCCGAAGGTAAGCTCTGAAACAGTGGTGTGATTCACTCGCGGAGTATGCCGCACTTCGATGCCAAGCTTTGCTGCAGCCTCAAGATCGACTTTATCAAGACCAACTCCGTACTTGCTTATAACCTTGGCGCGAGGAGTTATCGCCTCTAGTACTCGCTTCGAAAACACATCCTCGCCGCACAGAAATCCATCGAACTGTTCGTGGTTGCTAATGAGATCAAGGAAATTTTCTTCGCTGAGCGGCCCACGTGCAGCGACCACCTCATACCCCGTGCTCTTAAGCGCCTCGCGATGCGCTCCTGGTGTGTCGAGAAAACTTGTCGTGGAGACAAGAATGCGTTTACGCATACTACAATACCAACACTACATTTGGAGGGGACCTACTCCGCTCAGTTATCCAGGCTAGCAAAGAGTCAAAAAAGTATCAATTTCCGCCCGAAGCTCTTGCGAATCCTAGCAAAATAGCCCTGTCGGCCAAAGCTGGATCTTAAGCGAAGTTTCTACGTATACTCTGAATCCTCATGCCTAATTGTGACCACGCGCTCGAGGATATATTCAAACCGATTCTCCATGATCGAGTTTTAACCTCTCCGCAAGATCTCGCACATTACGGAAAAGACTGGTGCAAAAACTTTCGACCATCAGCGTCGCTCGTAGTACTTCCTCAAAGCACAGCTGAAGTGGTCGAGATTGTAAAAGCCGCCGTCAAAAATCAGATCGCTCTTGTTCCGTCGGGCGGACGCACAGGCTTAAGCGGCGGCGCAACCGCAACAAACGGCGAGGTGATAGTTGCTCTCGACCGACTTAAGAAGATTAAGTCGGTAAACAGCATTGATCGGACCATTGTTGCCGAAGCGGGCGTGGTAACACAACGCATCCAAGACGCCGCCACCGAAAAGGGGCTTTTTTATCCTGTTGAGTTTACCACGAAGGGCTCCTCACAAATTGGCGGCAACGTTTCCACAAATGCCGGCGGCATACGCGTAGTACGATACGGCTCGACACGCGACTGGGTACTAGGGTTAAAGGTGGTCAGCGGGCGCGGCGAAGTTCTTGAGCTTAATGGAGCGCTTTACAAGAACCAAACCGGCTATGATCTACGCTCTCTTTTCATCGGCGCCGAAGGCACCCTCGGCATAATTACCGAAGTAACCTTGCGGCTAACACTTCCCCCGGCTGAAACTACACGTGTGATGTGCGCGCTCCCATCAGTAAAAGATGTTTTGCCATTCTTTGAAAAAGTGCGCCGATCCTTTCCGGCATTGAGTGTATTTGAGCTTTTCGCGCATAACGCGCTTGAAAAGGTTCTAAAACATAATCCTCTATCGAATCCATTTCAGGCGACGCACGCGTACTACCTGCTCATCGAAATAGAAAGAACGCGACGCGAATCGCCGTCTGAAATCGAAGAGTTCTTCTCTTCCGCCTTCGAATCGGGAGCGCTTTCTGACGTAGTGCTCGCGCAGAATTCTAAACAGGCCGAAGAATTTATGGCGCTTCGCGAAAAAATAGGCGAAACACTCTCAACGCACTATTTCCCTCATAAGAATGATATCTCGGTTCCAATTCCAAGAATCCCTGAGTTTATAGAGAAGCTGACCGAACTTTGCCGAACCGGCTATCAGGGCATCGAAACTGTTATTTTTGGGCATGTCGGAGATGGCAATCTGCATCTCAATGTGCTTAAGCCGAGCACGATGAGCGAGGGCGATTTCATTGCGCTGTGCAAACGCGCAGACCACGATACGTTCAAAATGATCCAGTCACTTGGCGGAAGCATCTCTGCAGAGCATGGCATTGGCCTTTTAAAAAGAGAGTATCTACACTTTTCGAGAAGTGAAAACGAAATCGTGCTGATGCGCGAAATAAAAAAGCAGTTCGATCCTGCCGGTATTTTCAATCCCGGAAAGATTTTTTAACGTGCTTCTCGAAAAGCTCGTGGCTTTCGCCTAAAGACCGCGGGACAGCAGTTCGTACACCGTGATATACCTTAAGCATGAGAATTGTCATCGCCGCGTTCGGGCTTGAAAGCTCTACTTTTACCTCGGTTGAGCCCAGCCGCGAGTCACTGTACATACGACGTGAGCAGTTTGCTCACAATGAGGTGCTCAAGATCTTCTCCGAACGCGGCATCGAAGTTTCGCAGGCAATGGCGGTTTCGGGAACGCCCACCGGCGTTTTAGACGCTGCGCTGTATCACTCACTCAAAAGTGAGGTTATTGAATGCATCGTAAAGTGCGCGCCATTTGACGGAGTACTGATGCTAATGCATGGAAGTATGCTCTACCGCGAAAATGGCGCGCTTTTTCATGGCGAGCTGGAGTTTCTGAAGACTCTTCGCAAGGAAGTCGGAGCTTCTATGCCGATCTCGGTTCGGCTGGATCTTCACGGAAATATTCCCGCTGAATTCGGAGGATACGTCACCGTTATCAGCGCGCTCCGCACCGCGCCGCACCGCGATGGTCTTCAGGTGGCACAAAGGGCTGCTCGTCTTCTTATTCGTGCCATCGAGGCAGACGCACAATGGCATAGCGAAGTCTTGCGGGTGCCGCTCCTTTTGACCGGCGAGCAGGTAATCACGGATGACGAGCCGGCGCACTCGCTCTACGGCCTCCTTGAGCAAAGTGATTTGAAAGCTGGAATCGTTTCTTCGTCAATAATGGTTGGCTTCGCCTGGGCCGATTCGCCCTGGACAGGAGCCAGCGTTATCGTTACCGCCGAAAACCGCGAAGCAGCAAATAAAGAATGCCTTTACCTAGCCGACGAGTTTCTCAAACGAAAAGCTGAGCTGATTAACGTCAAGGATTCACTTCCTGTCGAAGACGCGCTCGCGCATATGAAGACCAATCATGCGTGTGGAATGGTATTTTCCGACTCCGGCGACAACGTTACTGCCGGTGGACCAGGAACTTCAACTTTTCTTTTAGATAAAATGATTGAGTCAAATATAGAAGGGTATGTCTTTGCGCAGTTTTACGATCCTGAAAGTCTTCGCCTGATAGTCGAGAATTCACCCGATGCGGTTACTGCGATTCGCCTATGCGACACTTTGAACCTTTCTGTGAAGCTTACCTCAGTGCACAATATAGATTCAGTCACAATTGTTG
Source organism: uncultured Bdellovibrionales bacterium (assembly GCA_964510065.1). Lineage (GTDB taxonomy): Bacteria > Bdellovibrionota_C > UBA2361 > UBA2361 > CAIXSY01 > CAZEAC01. The sequence continues at coordinate 61,267 of CAZEAC010000002.1, forward strand.
TCGCGATAGCCGCCGGCAACACTATCATAATTACCGACAAAAGAGTCCCACTGGCTACACCGGATATTTTTTCGAAGATCGGTCTTAATCCATTTGCGTCCAAAGGACTTATTGTAAAGCTCGGATACTTAATGCCCGAACTTAAAGACAGCGCTCCATGTTCGGCCATAATCCTCACGCCTGGGCCAACTGCACTATTAGTTTCGCAGTTCACCTACCAAAAGGTTCAGCACCCCCTCTATCCGCTTGACTCTTAGATAATGGCGAGCCCTTAAAGACTTCGACGCACTCTTGCCTAATTCCGCGCTTTTGCACGCAGCTCTTCCAACTTCGCGTCGAGCGCGGCGCAGATGGCGGTGCTATGGGTACGGATGCGCTCGGCCAGATCCCAGCCCGTTGGTGTTTCCATGGTGAGGACAACTCCGGTTCTTCTCGCGATATAGGTATCGAGATCTTTGATGCCGTCGGTGGCGTGATTATGATGGTTCGGTCCGTAACGAATAATGCCGCCATCATTTCTGTCGTCGTAGAGAATTGGAGCTGTCCAAATATCAATATTTCGAGCTCTAAGCTCACTAATTACCCGCGTAGCAACCCGGTCCGGATCGAAGCGTGCGGTTTCGTATGTATAAAATGAATAGGCCTGCTGACTCCAGTTATCGGGATGGGCAGTAGGTCGAAACTCAGAATGATCAGGCTGCACGATTTTATTAGAAAAATCAGGCGCGATTTCCGGGCTGTCTTCGTGACAATCTATCGCCATGAGAAATTGTGGCGAGCCTTTGTTGATATGCTCGAGGATGGCCCATGCTTCCGCGGAGTCTGAATTGTCAGTGAATCGTCGATTAATGTTTTGGTCATTGGTATTGTTGCGAGTCCCCTGGGCATACCCGCTGGGGTTGATACAAGGGAAAATCAGGAAATTAAAATCCTTGCGATAACGTTCCAAGTCAGTACGCACAAACTGCATCACTGCGAGCACTCCCGCCGGTTCGTCGCCATGCGTTCCCGCGCTCAGCAGAATCCACGGTTTGGAATCCGCGCCACTAGTGTGCGATTCAATTTTTATAATCGGATAGCTCGTAGTTGGGTCGGCACCGGGAATACGGGCAATCACCTGAATCTTGAGGCCGAGGGCCGACATTCGAGAGACGCCGCTTAGCACGTCAGAAACATAATCGCGGCCCCGCAACGGAGAATTTGTTTCCGGAGCGAGTGCCCGTGCAGTCACCCGAGCAGCAGAATCAGCGATGTCCTGTGCCACCGCCGTATTCCCATTCCTTGCACTTCCTTGGCCGTTCATGCGCAAAACCAGACCCATTACAGTAGTTATGCAGATTCAAGGCAGCGCCGTATCGAAAAGCCAAAAACCTCCGAAAAATTAAGTGGTGATGTTGCGTTAAAGGAAATGCCTTGAGGCTATCGTTATAATCTCGTTAACTTGCCAAAACTATTTACAAATATGCCTGCACCTCGCACTTTAAAGTGCCCATAACAATAGCAAGGTTATAGAGTTATAGACTCACTGGTTTTGTATGACTTTTCGCAACACTCAGGTCGACTTAAGAAAAAAAAAGTCCCGTTCCGACCAGGAAATGGGCGAGAAGGTAACCCTCGACCAGCCGGCGCATGTCGGCGGCGGCAAATCTGCAGAGCGGGAGAGACAAGCGCATATTGACAATCTTGCGGGCCCAGTTGCCAAGCCCAGTGCGGCCGGCGCAGACCTCCAAGCATCACTCGAAAAGCTTGATCCCAAGAACTTAAAGAAAATTAATTTTGATAGCTTTACTGGAGAGCAGCGCGCACAAATTGCCCAGCAATTCATGGAAACCGTTCGCGGCATTGAGGAGCTCGCGAAACCACTGGATGTCAATGCTGATGGACGAGTTTCAAAACAGGAGATCCATGCTTTCGCGCTCAGCGCAATGCGCAGCGCTCTCGATCAGATAGAACCGCAACTGCCCGACGCGCTAAAGTCTTTGGTCCTCAAGCAGCTCGATAAATTGGAACAGATTCCTTTCGCGGTCACCGCAGAATTAAAGTTTTTCAATAGCATTGTATCATCACTGCTGAAGTTCGAGCAGATCTTTGCAAAACTTTTTCCGGATGGGTTCAGCAGCAAAGCAATTATCGGGAAAATCGATGGCATCTTGGGCAAACACGACGGCAACGTCGACTTTGAGGAGATAAAGAAATTTCTTGAAAGCAATAAGGCCGCATCGAAAACGGTTGCCGACGAATTGAGCGATTTTATCCATAAACTCAGCGATACTGTCGTTGACGCAATTGATGTTGCACTCAAGTACAAGAAGAAGGATCCGGAAGATATCTCGTGTAGTCCAGAAGAGCTGAAGGCACTACGTGAATTATTTGCCGGCGTCCGGAGCGCAGTGGGCGCAAGAACTAATGCTGGCTTTCGCCGTGGCACAGATCGAATGGTCAAAGGTTTCGACTCTTTAACTGCTGCCACAGAAATAGACTATAAGCTTCCCTAATATATCCGCACATAAATTATATTTGACCTGATGACTTTCTAATTTAGCGCAGCGCAGCCTCAGCCCAATGAAAGTGGGGTCGCATTGACATGCCTAATGCAACTAAGTATCATTAGACAAATGCCGCACATCCACACAAAAATCGATAGTATTGGTGCAAGTTTATCCTTTGCCTGCGCGCTGCACTGCATGCTCATGCCGTTTCTTATCGGTATTTTGCCACTTATCGGCTTAGGCGTTCTTGCGGATCATGGTGCCGAACTTATCTTTGTTGGATTCTCGATAGTGCTTGCCGGGTTAAGCATGTGCTGGGGTTACCGCACACATGGACGACTATTAGTATTTCTTACGTTTGCTTGCTCCGCGGCTTTAATTGCTACAGGCTACTTTGTAGTTTCTGATCTTCATCACATTCCCTTTGTCGTGCTTGGCGCTTTCGGAATATCTCTCAGCCACTTCATCAATCGGAAGCTCTGCCTTTCTTGCGCAGTTTGCAATGCGCACGAACAAGAGCTCGTCGCCGTTACCGAGGCCAGCGCAAAGAAGAGCAGCTGCTGTTCACACTGCAGCTAAACTTTCCGCGAGTCGGTATCTTTCACCACACGAAACTATCTTTCGCCAGCCTGGATTTTAAATCTTGCATCAATTGATCTTCTTGCGCCTCACTCGACGCAAGATAGGTCACCGAAAAGCGCAAATACGCGCCTGCATCATCCCAAGGGACTGTGCACACCGAGCGTTCTTTAATTAAAAACTGTGATACTTCCTCGGCGCCTGAAAATTGAGTGCCATCTTTAAGCCCACGTGGCGCGCGAGTGTAGAGGAAATAAGTTCCTCCCGGCATCGTCGCTTCAAAACCGAGACCATTGAGGGTCGTCACAAGCTTTTTGAGCCTACGCTCGTACTTTGCGCGAATTTTCTCCGGAATTGAAGCATTATCAAGGGCGGTAATGGCAGCTTTCTGAATCGCGATAAACTGCCCACTATCGGTATTATCCTTTACATCAGCGAAGGCTCGGACCACCAGTGCCGAACCGGCGACAAAACCAAGTCGCCAGCCGATCATGTTAAAACCTTTACTAAGCGAATGAATCTCCACCCCCACATCAGTTGCTCCCGGAGTCTGCAAGAAGCTCAAGGGCTTCGCGCCATAACTTAACATTATGTGCGCGGCATCCTGCACCACCACTATGCGATTTGCCTTGGCAAACTCGACCACGGAGGCATAAAATTTTCCATCGGCAAGGGCGCCGGTCGGACTATTAGGATAGTTCAGCACAAGCAACTTAGTGCGCGCGAGAATATCCTTGGGGATCGACGCGAGGTTGGGACGGAATCCGTTTTTAGCTTCAAGCGGAAGCTTATATACTTCACCGCCGTGATATTTGGTATAAGTTCCCGCTATTGGATATCCGGGAACTGTCATTAAAGTCACATCGCCTGGATTAATGAAAACCCCCGCAATCATTGCAAGCGCACTCTTCGATCCAATACAGTGATTAATCTGGGTAGTCGGATCAAGATCGACATTAAAATTTCTTGAAAGCCAACGCGCCGCCGCTTCTTTAAATTCAGGGATACCGTTATCAGCATATCCCCTATTTTCAACCTTATCTATCTCGCATCGAAGGGAATCACGGACCGCACTATCGGCGACTTCATCATTCTCACCAATGCCGAAATCAAGGAGCGCACGCTCCGGGTGTGCTTCCTTTGCTGCCCGTTTCGCGCGCTTTATTTTCTCAAACTTATATATCTCGTTTGATTTACCATAGCTTTTGCCGCCAATTCGCTCTGCAAAAAGCGATTGAATATAACTTTCATCCATAATTATTAATGTAGCACGCTCTGTAATCTTCTCAAGTGCACCGGAAGTGCGTATCCTAGAGCTAATGCTTATTAAGCTTCTGCCACTAAAAACAACCAGCTACCTCCTTGGGAAGTTGCTTTCGTTAAAGCTCCCCGCACCGATTGCCCGCATCGCGACGAGTTTCTTCGCGCGGAAATATCGAATCGATTTGAGTGACGCAACAAAGACGCTCGCCGAGTATCAAAGCATCGGTGAGCTGTTCACTCGCGAGCTTAAGCCCGGGGCGCGAGCCATTGGCGATGGAATCATTTCGCCGGTTGATGGGACGCTACGATCAGTCGGAAGAATTGACGAAGACGAGGTTATCGAGACCAAAGGGCAACGTTATTCGGTTGGCGCGCTCATCGGTGATCCAGATCGGGAGGCGATCTTTGATGGGGGTATTTACCTTAATTATTATCTTTCGCCTCCTGATTACCATCATGTGCACTCACCGTGCGAGGGAAAAATTATTGGTTGGAGTTATATTCCAGGCTATCTTCTCCCGGTCAACGATTGGGCCTTCAATGCCGTACCGCAGCTATTTACAGGCAACGAGCGGTTAGTGACTTTTATCGAAACGCCAAAGGGCGTTGTTGCGGTAGTGATGGTCGGAGCGACTAATGTGGGAAAAATTGTGCTGGCCTACGACAAAGTCTGCACCTCAGATTTTTGGAATATTTTCAGCCTCGATGATCCACGTTCGCACGTTTATGACGAGCCTATAGCGGTCAAACGAGGTGAGAAATTGGGAACTTTTCATCTTGGATCTTCAGCGATCGTGCTAATGCAGCCTGAAGTATGCGGCCTTGTAGCGGTCCCGCAAACTCCGATGAAAGTTCGCGTCGGCCAAACAATTCTTAAGGCGTAAGATTACTTCCCGAATATTCGGCCGAGCGCAAGCGAAAGCCCGGCTTCAACCGGCTCGATTTGGTAACTTTTTGCAATCTCAAGCGTCTCGCGCACATTTTCTTGAATCTTGGACCGAGTAAGCTCCTTGGCCTGGGTAACCTTCGCTCGAGTTTTTGCATTCTCTTCGACACTTACCTTTGAGGAAAGTTCAACAAATGCCGCGATTATTCCTCCAGGATTCGCGATAAAATCAGGGATAACAGTCACGCCGCGCTTAAATAGCCTGCTCCTCGCCTCTTCACTACAGGGGCCATTTGCTCCCTCGACTATGTAACGCGCCTTGATACGCGCGGCGTTTTGATCGGTGATCACACCCTGGACTGCGCAGGGGAAAAGTAGTTCACACTGTTGATAAAGAATATCTTCAAGTGGAAGTTTAGTCGCATTCTGCTCCTTGAGCGCGACGCTCACTCGACCAAAGTCCTGAGCAACAATTGCCTCTACAAGTTGCGCATCGCGCGGGTCCTTAAGCAGAAAGCAACCACCAATTCGCGGATCAGAAATGGCACGTATCACCCCGCCACGCTCGCTATAATAACGAAATACCGCGGCTCCCATCGCACCGAGACCTTGAATTGCACCCTCGATTGCGCCAAGCTTTACATCAAGATAGGTAAGCAGCGATTCTGCGGCTACCGCAACTCCAAGCCCAGCAATTCCCTCATGATCATAATCAGTACCACCCTTATCAACGGGCTTTCCGGTAAAGCAGCGCAAACTTTTCAACTCATCAACCGCCCACAGTGCATGCTCGGGTCGACCGCCGATGTCAAAGCCAAATCCGCCGAACACGCCACCGTTCTCCACAAGAAGTGGCTTGGCGAGCCGCACGAATCGACGATACGTTTTCTCAAAATGGGGTGAGGCCGGATCGGCACGGAGCCCCGATTTAGCTCCTCCTAGCGGAAGGCCCGCAGCCGCATTTTTAAGTGCCATGGTCCGCGCAAGCATTTTAATTTCATCGAGGCTCACTCCCGGCGTGATCCTTGTCCCACCTTTTCCGCACGCTCCAAGCGGGCCATTCTTGGCAATTGAGGTATTCCAAACGACTACAAAGCCTTCAACTCCGCAATCGTGATCGCGAAGAGTACACTCAAGCTCGGGACCACACACCGCGAAGGACTCTTTCAATTTTCTAAGCTCTTCGAGAAAAGATTGTTTTGATTGCATAGTATTTACTTTTGCATTATCTCCCTGACGGGCCAAGCTCCCGTGAAATTTTGCGTTCACCTTCTTGGTAATTACTCATTAACCCCGGGTATTCTTTCCCTCACTCTGTGGCCTCTGTGTCTCTGTGGTTTTTAAAGTATTTAAACCACAGACACAGAGGTCACAGAGTAGCGAAAAAAGTCACCCTCACTTAATGAGTAGTTACCCTTCTTGGCATTAACTAATTGATATTACTTACTTTATACGCAGTGCGGACCTTTCCTGATTTTAGTGAGAAGCATAACCGCTGTGTTGACGGATAACTATATACTGCCAGACCAGAGCGCTTGTTCGCGTAGGGTCTTTCAGACAATGGTGTTGAATTATGGAAGCGAAGAAGTATTCAAAGCAAGCAGAATCCACGCAGGCGATAGAATTTGATGAAGAGGGCCGGACCCTTCTCGAGAAGGAGCTCGACCTCGTACGCTATCTCTCGGCGAGCCCGAGTATAGTTCATCTTGAATTAGAGTCTGAGACGAGACCGCCAAAGGGCGAAACGATTCTTTCAATTGATGCCGAAGGGCGAATTGTAAGCCGCTATACCTATTAAGGTAAGGACTTACGATCGACTTTCCAGGACGCCGACTCCGTTTTTGATTTGTTGAAACTCGCTTATCGTAACGACGCCTTCAACCTTGTAAGTTCAGCATCGTCATCAAGCCAGGCGACCACATTCATCTTCTCAGTGGCAAGATAGTTCGTGAATTCTGTGATCTTATTCGGCTCGACAAGCAGCACGAAATACTGCTCAGCCTCATTATGAACAAGGACTGCCCGTACATTGAATTTTTTTAATCGAGAATTGGTCGACGGAGTTGCGTAAAAACCCCACGATTTTCGAGCAACATCGTACTCCGTCCCATCCACTCCGAGAAACGTCACCTGCTCATCCGGCGCAAGCTCAATATGCGCACAGTCCGACATTACGGTTTTTTTGTCGCGACCGACCTCAAATTTCCGAGGAGGCTGAACTTCGCGAATCTTCATATAGTTAGTTAAGCCTTAAGAAGATCTTCGGTTATCGGATCGCCTCGATCCACTTTCGTCGAGAGCGTGCGCCCCACCACCCTTTGCTCCTCACCCGGCGGGATACCCGATCCGGGTCGCATCCAAGTTAGATCAGATAAGGCCAGCTTTCGACCGGCCTCAAGCTCGCGTGCCGCAACAATTGAACGCCGAGCGGCGACGATATTGGCCTTCTCAGACTCTTGCGGTTCTTTCACTCCGCTTCCGAGAAGCTCTTCCGCAATGCGAATTCGACGTACCATTTCTCTAAAATCTTCCGGATTGAGCGAAAGCTGATGATCACGGTGCGCGGAAAAGTTATTATCGAGCGTAAAATGTTTCTCTATAATTCGCGCTCCAGCCGCAACGGCGAGTACCGCGGGCTCAATACCAATCACATGATCGGAGTATCCGATAGGAAGAGAGAATTTCGAACTAAGCTCACGAATCGCGCCGAGGTTCGCCTCAGCTTGTGGCGTGGGATACGCGACCACGCAGTGCAGTAGCGCCAATCCTCGACTTACGCCGACTTTTTTCTGTTCATTAAGGATAAACTCAACAACATTGCCAAGGCTGGCTAAACTGAGCATCCCCGTGGAAAGTATAATCGGCTTTTTTGTCGCGACAATCTTTTTTATTAATGGATAAAAATTATTGTCACCCGAGGCAATTTTGAATGCCGGCACCAACGACGCCAGTAAGTCAACGGCGTCGAGGTCAAAGGGGGTCGACATAAAAAGTACTCCGCGATCCTTAGCCATATCCGCAAGATCGCGATACTGCTGATCGGTGAGTTCAAAGCGCTTGAGTGTCGCGTACCTTTGCGTGTTTTTAGGACTTACGAAAGCGTCCGCACGAATCGTTTGAAACTTAACGACATCCGCACCTGAGCGCACAGCGGCGTCGAGCATACGACTGGCGACATCGAAACTGCCCTCGTGATTGTTGCCAATCTCGGCAGTAATAACCACTTTTTTGCTACAATCGAGGGTTGCTATCTGCATGGAGCTACTCCAGTGGTTGAGAATAGGGTATGCTCCGTCTCGAGGCAACCGCTAATTCTAGAAGGAATACCATGCGCAAGATCCCCTTTGGCAAACCGATTATCGACCAGCACGAGAAGAATGCCGTACTCAAAGTTCTTGATGGCGACATTTTGGTTCACGGACCGCTTGCAAAACAGTTCGAAACCGAGTTCGCAAACTTCATGGTCGCGCCGCACTGTGTCTCCGTATCTTCCTGCACTGCAGCGCTGCACCTTGCCTATTTTTATCACGGCATTAAGTCAGGTGACGAAGTAATAGTACCTGCGCAAACGCATAATGCCACTGCGCATGCCGTGGAGCTGTCCGGTGGCACTCCTGTATTCGTCGATTGCGAGCGCGAAACTGGAAATATCGATATCTCTCGTATTGAGGCGGCAATTACGCCGAAGACTCGAGCACTTTCAGTTGTACATTTCTTGGGGATGCCGGTACAAATGACGGACGTTGTCGCTATTGCTAAGAAGCACCAGCTCTTTCTTGTCGAGGACTGCGCACTCGCTATTGGAAGCTACTACCAGGGCACACATTGCGGGCTGTTTGGTGATGTCGGCTGTTTTTCATTTTATCCGGTCAAACATATGACGACGGCCGAGGGCGGAATCGTAAGTACGCGCAATCCTGACATTGCCGCAAAGATTTCAAGGCAGAAAGCATTTGGAGTTGATCGAACTGTGAGCGAGCGACAGATTCCCGGCGTGTACGACGTAACCATGCTCGGATTCAATTACCGTATGAACGAACTCGCAGCGGCGATGGGCATTGAACAGTTGAAGAAGATTCGCTCATTTCTCGCACGGCGCAAGGAGAACTTTGAACTCCTGCGCGCGCGGATACAGGATGTTCCGGAAATTTCGTTGCTGCAGTCGTCACACGGACCGTTTCAGAGCAGTTATTACTGTCTCTCGGTGATTCTCGGGGACCGAATTAAAGCTAAGCGATTCGAGATAGTAAAGCTGCTCAACGAACAGGGCGTGGGCACGAGCGTATATTATCCGCACCCCGTTCCAATGCTTAGCTATTATCGCAACAAGTATGGCTTCAAAGCCGGCCAGTTCCCAAACGCCGAGAGAATCAGCTACGGTTCAATCGCTCTATCAGTGGGACCACATCTCGGTGCCGAAGATATGGAATACACAGCTGAGTCTTTGAAAAGCGCGGTTCTTGCTCAGATCAAATAGGCCCAGGGAATGTCGCAAGCCCGAAAGCGCCGCAGGCAAAGACCATGGCACCGCAGGTTCATTTTTGGGCTCCCGAGAGCCTCTGCTCCAAGCTCGCATAAACATCCTCATCGCTTCGCAAGCTTCCCTTACCAGATTCAAAAGTCATAGACAGCCTTAGATGAGGCCCCTCGTCGGTCTCCCAAGGGACGGTGATTATGCCATGCTTCTCAATGAGAAATTCAGTAAATTCCATCCCGCTCTTAAATTGAAGCCCCTGAAATCGGGCCGGAACTTTGCAATAATGATACACACCTCCAGGGGGAGCCTCTCCTTCAATACCGTAGCGCGCAAAAATCTCGGCGACTTTTTTCTGGCGTCCACGGTAATGAACACGGCTTTCTTCTAAGAAAGGAGCAGCGCTATCAAACGCAACGATCGCCGATTTTTGCAGCGGAAGATATTGGCCACTATCGGTGTGCTCGCGAATAAGCGAAAACGCGCGCACTAAGTCCTTAGAGCCGGCAACGTAACCAATTCGAAAGCCTTGAAGATTGAATGTTTTTGATACCGAATAGACTTCAAGCGTCACCTCCTTCCCACCGGGAACTTGGAGCGGCGAGGCGGCTTTGCCCTCATACACAAAATCGATATACGGCGCGTCTTGTACAAGCACAAAGGAGTGCTGATGCGCCATTTTCACCACTTTTTCGTAAAATTCATATGGCGCGACAGCGCCAGTTGGATTGTTTGGATAGTTCAAAAGAACTATTTTCGGACGATGGCGCGCAACAAGCTCTTCAAGATACTCGAGAGGTGGCAAATAGTTATTCTTTCTTAGAAGTGGTACCAGAATTACATTACCGCCGATCCAACGCGTCACTGTAGGAATTACCGGGTACCCGGGAGTCGTCGCGATTACAAAATCTCCCGCATTGACGAAAGCAAAGGGGATAAGCGAAAGCGCATGCTTTGCTCCAATGCTCATCATGAGCTCAGTTCGCGGATCTATCTTGATCCCCAGCGAGCGTTCGAGATGCCGTGCCGCAGCCTCGCGAAAGTCCAGCGGACCCATAAGCGGATACACTCGATTTACCGGCTCGCGACAAGCATCAACCAGAGCTTCAATCACGTTCTTAGGACAGAACCGCTCCGGCTCTCCAAGACCAAAATCTATTATTTCAGCGCTGGGATGGGCCGCAACGAATGCATCGCGCTTTCTTTCGATTTCGGCGAATTTATAACCTTGCTGTTCGTGGAGAAACGAGGCTCCGCCAATTCTCTCGGCAAAAGGACGTGCCGGCTCCTTCACTCAGAATACTCCTCGATGACAACCGCGCGAACTGGGGCGCCATCGCCTTCCCTAATTTTCATCGGTAACACTATAAGTTCAACTTCGCGCGATTTAATCGAGGCGAGATTGCAGCAATATTCGACAAATACAACCTCTGCTCCAAGCATAATCTTATGCACCGGAGAATCATTTCCAGATCCACGGCCATTCTTGGGATTTTCAACTTGAGGAGTATCCATGGCAATGAGCTTGACACCGCAATCAACCAGCCACTGTGCACACTCGTTGGTGAAGTACGGATGATTTTCGTAGTACTTCAAACTTCCCCAGTAGCGATCCCAATCAAATCGCAAAATTAGCCGCGGTGGGATTCTTTCGCCGAGCGCTTTAACAAAATGCTGCTTGGTGAGCTCTGTAGAATGCGCGAGCGTTGAAAAATCAACGAGCGTTGCCGGACCAATGAGCACTTCAAGCGAGAGTGAATCCACGGTACGACCATTTGGCACAAAATGTCTCGGAGCATCGCAGTGGGTACCGGTATGAGTTCCGAGAACGATTTTTCGAGTTTCTCGATCTTCAATACCGAACCTTCCGAGTTGGGTAATTTCAACAAACGGATGCCAATGCACGGGAAACGTGGTCATGCCCTCATGCAAGGAGTACGATATATCGATAATTCTTCGGGCCATGGCAATTACGAATGAGGAGCGGCTTGGGCCTGCCGAGACGGCGCCGGTACTACCTTTTCGACGAGCCGCTCAATTACTCGCTCCCGCAAAACACTTTTCATTATTTTACCGTTTCGGTTCATGGGGAACTCAGAGAATTCCAAGAATACCTGAGGAATCTTACTCGCAGCAAGCTCTTGTTTACATAGCTGCACGAGCTCACCCTTGATCACTTCAAAGTCTGCTCCCGTTTTACACTCAACACAGGCGACGATCTGCTCGCCAGCCATCTCGTCAGGAATTCCAACTACCGCGGCAGTTTGCACTCGCGCGTGCGTATAAAGAAGCTCCTCAATGGTACGCGGACTAATATTTAGTCCAGCACGAATAATAAGATCCTTTTTTCGACCAGTAATTCTAATGCGACGATCGGATGAAATTACACCTATATCACCTGTCGGGAACCAGTCGTCGGCTGTACGATCGTCAGGCAGTGAACTAATATAATTTAAATAGCCCTTCATAATGCAGGGAGTACGCGCCTCGAGCTCACCCTCCTCACCCTGTTCAAGGACCTTATTTTCATCGGAAACGACGCGGAATTGAACTCCGTCAAGCGCGAACCCAACCCCAGCCGGATCACATTGATCGAGCGGGCTATTGGTTGAAAGAATGAGTAGTTCACTTAGACCATAACTCTCGTAGAGTCTTACACCGTACTTCCGCTCGAAATTTGCAGCGACCGCGATCGGAAGCGGCGCTGTGCCAACACATATAGTCGGATTCACCTCCGCGCAATACTCCAGTCCTTGGGCATCACGGTCAAGCTTAAAGAGGGCTGCCAACATAGTTGGTGAGAGCCAAAGCGAATTTACTTTGTGCTTAATAATCGGATTCCAGAAATCTAAAATACTTGAAGCATCAAATGGACGATGCAAAACAATTGTTCCACCGGCGACGAACGGCATTACTAGACAGTTCAGCAATCCGGTGCTGTAGGACATAGGCCAATTATGAAGTATTCGGCAATCAGCGCCAAATCCCATACGCTTATTGAAAAGCTCGGCATTCAAGAATGACGCCTCTATCCGATTTACCACGGCTTTTGGCACTCCGGTGGTACCTGAAGTAAACAATATTGATAACGCATCGTCGTTGCGCGCGCCGATAAACGGCTCGGCCTCCTCGCCTTTTTCTATAGCAACCGTGCCGCCATCTCCCTCGTTTAAGGAGATTCGAATTGTTCGAGGCAGATCTTTTACTTTGCTGTCGCGAATGACATGATCAGTAGTTGTTGAAATCACCATGAGCTGCGCGCGCGAGTGCGTGAGAATGAAATCGACCTCAGCGCGGCTCAGCGTAGGATTAATCGGCACCACCGCCGCCCCGCTAAACATCGCTCCAAAATAAAGCGATATAAACTCGACTGAGTTTGGAAGCGCGAGCAACACACGATCTCCACGCTTGATGCCATGGGCCTTGAGCACGCCAGACGCCTTCCTTGCCAGCCGATAAAAATCGCTATAACTGGTCTCCTTGCCAGTACCCGCATCGATAAGAAACGGCTTCATCGATGATTCTTCGAATCGTGCGCGAATCTTGTCCGCGACACTCGCGACTTCGGGTTTGGCTCGGACGATTGAACTTGATACAGGTACAGCGGAAAGTCTATTTTTCACATACCTGCTCACCGCTGGCTGCAATAAGCGAGAAAAGCTCCAGTCGATACCTTGCTGCAGCAATCTTACTCCACGTTGACCGACGGCACGCAACTGCCGAGCCATGCGAATAGAGGCACACGCGCGTAGCTTCTCGAGAGTCTCACTATCGCGACGCAGCAGCTCTCCCGCCTCAGCGCGATTGGCAAGCGCCTTTTCGACAAGCTCGGAAATGAGCTCATGCTCCGGTTGAAGGCAGTTGTCACCAGTAAGATAAAGATTGAGTACGGGACCAGTTGACTCAAAGGCGTCATCATCAAAAGGATCCCATGCGTAGTCGATACGGTGCTTAGAGCGAGCTCTCGCTGCCTCCTCATGGAGCAGTTCGAGCGGTAGATCAAGGTAACGCAGAAGCTCCGTTGCAGTAGTCGCCATACGCGCCCCTTCCTCGGAAGCTTCCTGTACAAAGCTACTAAGGTTGGGGGTTTCTTCCTCGTAGCGGCAAAACTTCAAAAAAGTACCACGTCGAAAACCGACTAAGCGAAGCGCAAAGGCGATTTCAACGATCGAAAGGGTGCTCTCGTCGAGACGCTTGAGAAGATATCCTGCGAGCGAAGCAGCTCCCGCCGGTTCGGGCTTTCTGGCGTGCGATTGCACATACGCAATTCGCTCTTCACGCGACAAACTCGCGAAGTTCGAGTCAGATATCGCCGCATACAGATCATCGGCGAAGACGAGTGCTTGCGCGATCGGATTAAGCGTATGCGTTGCAGGGTGAAGCGCTGATTTTCCACGAAACGCCCCATGCCGCTGCGCATTCTCCCGAAGGATATCATAACAACGATTCCCATTCGAATACGAGCTAGAGCCCAAGCCTACAAACGCGGTACCTCGACCAGAGAGGTGATGTTCAATAACTACGCCGAAGAGCTGCGCGAGGGACTGCAAATTAGCAATATCAAAGACGCCGTGAATTCTGGTCTGAAAGCCACGGCCGATTCTTCTCTGACCAAGAGCTTGCGCAAGACGTGGAAAGCGCTCTTCAATTTGCCCTAAAATATTCGATGGCAAAGCTTGCGGTTCAGAAAGTAGTTGATCACAAAGCACGGCCGCGGCAAGAGCCGCCCCAATCGATGCTTGATTCCAGACGCTCACGGACTCTGAGTCACCACGCCCCAATGTTTCTTCAAGCATGATAAGATACGGGGTCATCAGACCATAAAGTCCACCCTCCACTCCGTGCCGAACAACAACATGATCCGCTCCTATCTCGACACCTAAACTTTCAAGCGCACGGGAGGTATTTGGGTCCTTCAGTACCGCAGAGAAAGAGATATTTCTCTCTTTTGCGATATCGTTCAACGACAAGGTGAGCAGATTCTGCATCTCTTCACCTGACTGCGGATTCGTCGGGAAGAAATATCCGCCAAGAAGCAACGCATCTTTGAGCGCACCGGGATCACGCTGTTTTCTATTGATATAGGTATGGAGTTGTGTGAGCCGAGGCGCCTCCGCTTCGATACCCCGCAAGAGAGCGGTTTTCTCCGCGTTCATAAAGTCAGCTTGCTCGTCCGGACACCAAATAATTAGTCCACCTTCATCCTGGTTTAAAAGCATGAAGCTCTTACCGGCAATAGAGATCTGCTTCTGCTGCATGTAGCGAAGCGCTTCATGCAGCGAGACTCCCATATTGGACGAAGTTGAACAGACGATTGTGCGAGTGCCAAAGGCACACCAAAGTGCCAATGATACTACATCAAGCGAATCTATCTCGGCGTCGGAAATTGGGAGCGTGTCAGGGAATACGCTCGCGCCCGCGCTATTTTTTCGGCTCCGTAGATAGCTTCGACGCGCATTCCTGAGTTCGACTTCACTTTGTTTCTTAAGTCTCGACAGTTCCGCCAAGCAATGCTCAGCCATGAGCCCAAGGGCGTTGAACCCTTTAATACAGCTCTCGAACTCTTGCCAGCCGCGAAGAAAGCGGCTGCGAGTCCCGCACACCAAGCTCGTAAGTGGTGCATCAACGACAAGCCGGTTTCTTCCCGAAACTTCGCCACACGCGGTAATACCCAATGTTTTCGCGATATCGACGGTAAGAAGAGCTATCTCCAAGGGATGCGAACAGCGAGATTCAAGCTTCCCGAGCGTCACCCCTAGCGGTGGATTTTGCGGAGCACCAGAAAATACAGACATGCCTCATTCCCATTTCGAGCATAACACCGGCATGACGCGAGGCGCCACTAGCCTTCATGGAAAATCCCTGTGTTTTGATGCCTTCCTTCGTAAAAGCGATTCGCCTTTATCAAGCAGCAATGAAGCCCTGAACAATCCAGGCTAGACTCCTTGCCTATTGAAATTAGCCTCTAATGGGTTGCATTTTGCGGCTAAAGAATCTAGCTGGCCAAGATGGCCAAACAAGCGCGGCATCGCCAGGAGCGACGCGGAGTTTCGCGCCTTTCCTGCGCAAAAGGGAGCTTGGAGCGAGTTCGACGGAGGGCAGGAGCCCGCAGTCGAATCAGACGACACAGACTAGCGAGGATTCGCGACACTGTTGTTCGACCTTAGCTCGACGGTCCGAGTCGAAGCCTCACTAGAACTTGTGTCCAGCAAGCGTGGCGTGATGATGGTGCACGAGAATCCCAGACCTTACCTTAGGATAGAAATAAGTCGCCTTGGGAGGAGCCAGAACGCCAGCCTCAGCCATGTTCATCACATCCAGCACACGCAACGGTGCAAACTCAACCGCGCATTCGAATTCTCGTTGGTCTACTTTTTGTGCGAGTTCTCGTCCTTTCGCAATGCCAAATGCTACTCTTGGATCGTTGCGCTCGTCTCGGATCCCAAAAAGAGAGTTCGCAATTTTCTCGGAGTATAGCTTTATACCAGCCGTGTTATTCGTCTGAGCATAGCTATACCAATTCCCCGAAACATACAGCAGGACATCTTGGTACTCTGGTGTTGAATAACCACTGCGTCTAGTAAAAAATGTTAGCGTCTTCTCGGCAACTGGAATTGCGAGCAATCTATTAATCGAGTCTATCTTAAGCTCTGAATGTGGGAAGAGTGCGGCGAGGAGTAGCTTACTCGCCGCCGAACTCGATCTGCGCATTACCGCCTGCGCTGCAGCGCTACGGTGATGCCCATCGGCAATACAGGCCGAGGGTACCTTCTCAAATAGTGTCGAGAGCGTGTCAAATTTCTTTACTCGCCACAAACGATGCGTTTCACCTGGCGCGGCTTCGAACTGGTAAAGCGGCGGCGTGCGCTTTTCAATTGCGACAGCTTCCTGTATCTCCTTTTTCTCACGATACATTAACATCACCGGACCGGAGTCGACCCCAACTTCAAGTAGGTGCGTAATACGTTCGGCCTCCTTGGAGAGCAAAGTTTTCTCGTGTGGGTGAATCACTTTCTCAGAAAAATCTTTCACCGATACCAACCCGACCACTGCCGATTGGCAATGCACACCACATTGGATCTCGTAAATATAGAGCGCTGGCTCAGATTCCGCGAGAAATACTCGCTCTCGAATAAGCGAAAAGAACTTCTCGCGAGCCCGCTCGTACTGCTCCTGAGATTCCGAGACATGCGAAACGTGAAGGAAGCTTAGAATTTCTATTCTTGTGAGCAGATCAGGCGAGATAGAGTCATATGACTCCGCCGCGACATTCGAAAGAAATTGCGGGGCGACACGTACTCCAGTAAACGGCGTGAGCTTCATCGCACTTCACGAAGCAAATCGCTTCGCGCAAGATCGCTAGCCGCTTCGGCAATTACTCTAAACTCGAGCCCAGAGCGTTCTGCGATATCTAATAAACTTGCCTTGCCATCGCCAAAATTTAGTACCCAACACATCGCTTTTACTTTGTCGGCGAGACTGCGTGCCGCGCCACTCGTGGTAGGATAAAGCCCACGTTTCCCGAGCTGTGGCTCACAACACGGATGCATATTCTGATAGACTCGATTTGATTCGAACAGTTGAATAAAATCAAAAAGCTTCCATACCGCTTCGGCAAGCTTATCAAATGAAATGGCGTCCTTATTGTCACTTGAAGTGTGATATTGCGGAAACTGATTGTAGGTCGTGCGCATAAGCGATCCGACGGGAAGGTCGAAGCCAAGCGAGCAATATTGCCGCTCATCGCTGCCATCTCCCGGATCAAATTCAATAAAGCGGCTTGAGGGATCGGATTTCAAAAGGAGCTCTGCAACTCGGTCACCCTCGCTCGTTCGCCTCCTTGAACGTTTGTAGGTTAACGCGCCGTGATCGCCGATACAGGTCACAACATACCCGGCTTTAAGTTTAGATTTAAAATGTTCCCCTCGGGTAGAAAGATAGCAAATACTTCCGATGGTTTCGGGATTTAGTACGAATCGGTATGTGAACCGAAGTTTTTTCTGCTGCGCCCGAAGAAGTTCGGCGAGAAAACTGACCACCAGAGGTCCAGAAAGCTCATTATTCGCCATTGAGGGATGGCATAAGTATGAAGAGAAAAAGACTTCCTGATCCGATTCGCCCTTAAGCACAAACTCGCCGACTTCCAGATGTCCCGGCGTGTGGGTAGCACCAATTTTAACTTGATACTCACCGGGTTTAAGCGATTGCAGTTCGTCATGCGACAGACAAAATCCCCAATACGGCCTGTAATACGAAGTAACGTAAGGGATATCGCCAGGCTGATCCGGGTAAGAGTGAAGATGTTTTTTTAGCTCCTCAAGCGAAAGCGTCCCTGAGAACGGTACCGAGTAGCTCACCAAGTGGAGATTATTCTGACTAACATCACAAAATTTGCGGCTATCCGGCCCAATAATGTACGCCTCTTTCACGTCCCACTCTAAGGGCACCGTCCAATCGAAGGCTTGTAACCCCGTAGGATACTTTAGTCGCTCATACGGCACGAGCTCTGAAAGAATATCGAGCGACGCTCGATACGCGGGTCCCAGAATGGACCGATTGAGCGGCCATAGTCTATCAAAATAGCTCTCGATTCTCGCGGCGAGAGACGCCGGATCCTTAATCATACGATCTGCTATTTGACCTACAACCACAGGATATAAACTGTGCCCAAAATTCTCTCATAAGGATGATGCCTGCGCCAGGGGAAAAGGCGCGCGCCACGGCGATTTTATATCCTCGCAACTGGGTGAATTTCGTGTGTAATAAGCACACCTGTCACCACGTTAGCGATAAGCCTATCTTTAACGCTGCGTCATTGTACGAAATCTCTTCCGCGGTAATCGCCATAGACATCGAGTTAAAACAAGAAGAGCCCTACTCGGTGTCCGTCGAGCTGCAATGTCCCGCACCATAGTCCTTGGTAGACTAAAAAGCCAGCATTTGTAATGCTTGCGGCATGACCTACTGCGCCCGAGACGACATTTTCATACTGTCCGGATCTGTTCCTCAAACATGGGTACTCGCCAATGTCTTCGCTAAGACGTTTCTCGGGGTTTCCAATGATGCACTTCTTGCCTGGCAAAAATTTGCTTCGGGAGATGAAGTTACAGAGGAAGTCGCGATTTATAATATATATCACTTTGCTTCTGAACGTGGACTACTCGAAGATCCGACTCGCCTCACTCGCGAAACCTGGCCAGCAGCACAAACTTTAAGCGCCGAGCGTTTTCGATCTAAGCTAATTGAGTTAGCGCTCTTATCCGAGTCCAAAGAGAGCTACCTCGCCAGATTTGCAGCGAAACAGTCACTCCTTGATTTTGAGCACTTCGGTTCGTTTCACGAGCAGATTGGACAGCACATCATCACCAAAAAGAGAGCTTCCCCGGAAGCCTGGTGGATTAGTCAGAAGTTCGAAGAGGATCTCATGCACGTGCGCGAGAACCTTTATCGCTCAGTGCAATTCTCGAGACTTGAGAGTTATTTCCCGGCTCGAATGGCACGAGGTTCAAGCGTGCTCGACTTAGGCTGTGGAATTGGATTCTACGCTAATTTGATGGCGAAAACCGGCGCTGCAGTGAGCGCGATCGATCCCAGCGAAAAATATATCGAGCTTGCAAAGGATCGGTACTCCCAAGCCGTAAGTTACTCGGTAAAAAAGATTCCGGAGGAACTCCAGCAGATTGGAAGCGCCATGTTCGACTTCATTTTTATCTCGGACGCGTTGCTCTATTATTTTTATCCGGTCGACAAGAGCCAGCTGCCTAACCTAGATCTGCTCCTTTCCGAGGTGCGCCGAATCTTGAAGCCCAGTGGCACGTTAATCCTTGTCGAACCTCACCCTGTTTTTTACCAGCAGCCGTGGCTGGGCTCAGCAACCAGGCCTTGGACAATTATCGCTGAATACAGAAGAAAAGATTTCGGCGTTGTGCCAACGTTGGAGCAGCTCTTTAGTGCACTCACAAAGGCTCGATTCGCGATCGTGAAGTACGAGGAGCTACGGCCCGACGATAAGTACCCAATTTCGAATACGAGAGCGATGACTTTCGCTGATCAATTCCCTCTATGGCATCTTATAGAAGCGGTTCCCTACGGAGCATAAAATGAATATTAAACAGAATGTTTTAGCCTATTTTGAATCAAAACGCCCCGTTCCCGGTGCAACCGAGGAAGAGAAGCTTCGTTGCTATTATCTTGATGGTGGAATCATTGACTCTCTGGGGATCATCGAAATGATCACCAAATTCGAAGAGGATTTTGGCGTTCAGTTTTCATCAGAGGATATGCAATCGACGGATTTTCGTACGATAGGTGGATTAATTTCGTTGATTGGAAGGCTTAAAGGGGCGTGACGCGAGGAACTGTTCTTGGAGTAAGCCATCTCGTTGGTGGCACCGCCGATATCGCGCGTTCACGGAACCTCATTACTAGTCTCGGGTTTTCGATTGACTTCGAGCAGCTGGCCCAACCTGTTACCAATGCAAAACGCCGCTTCACGCGCAACGAACACGATCTTCAAGACATGGTATACTTCAAGGGCATATCCGGGCCTGGAGTCGAGATTCTGGCTCATCGTGGCGCGCCACCACGGTGTCCCGCGAGAATGCCTTACTTGCCGCATTTCGGAGCTCGCGGATCAGAGGTGGCAAGTATCAATGAGCTCGAGCTTCCGTACCGCCAAAGTGATAAGAGTGCGCAGCTCCGCGAGATCTCGGTATGCACCAGCACACTCGACAGCTCTCGTGACTTCTGGCTGAGCCTCGGATTTCAATCGGTAAGCGCTGATCGGTTGCAGCTCATGTCAATCGTGCCGCGCTGGAGCCTTTCACTTGCGCTTATACGAAGTGAAAGTGAGAAAGTATATCTCGATGACATAGGCTGGAATTGTCTCTCCCTTTTAGTTCGTGGACTCGAGAATTTCGTCGAGACCTTGTCGAACTCACGATTACTTCGCGAACTCGGCACTCCGTTTCGCTATACAGTTGACACCAAAGAGCTGTCCGTCGTTTTCTTGCGGGGGCCATCAGATGAGCTTGTCGAATTGATAGAGATACGGTGATGAGTTGGAACTACACCAGCGACGATCTCAAAGCCGCGCTCCGCTCAGTGGGAGTGTGCGAGGGAAGCGTAATTCTTGCTCATGTGAGCATCGGCCTGCTTGGGCTCAATAAAGAATGTAAAACCGAGCTCGATTATTGCGTGGCTGTGCACCGAGCTATTCGCGATGTTATCGGGGAAGCCGGTACTATTCTTGTGCCGACCTATAGCTATTCTTTTTGCAAAGGTGAACTTTTTGATCCAAACACTACGGCTTCAACGATCGGGCCATTTACCGAGTACTTTCGAAAGCTCCCAGGCACGTATCGCTCGCGCGAACCGATCTTCTCGGTTTGCGGGGAAGGACCAAGGAAGATGGAATTCCTTGCAAGCCTCCCTCACAGCTGTTTCGGTCCGGACTGTGTCTACGATCGTTTAGTAAAGAGAGGAGGCATCGTCTGCACCCTAGGCTTGGGATTGCATTACGCAACTTTTCGCCACCACATCGAAGAGCTCGTCGGAGTGCCGTTTCGCTATCGCAAACGATTCTGCGGAACACTGCGCGACAATGGACTTGAGCGCTACGAAGAGTGGAGCTATTTTGTAAGTATTCTCGCCGAAAATGGTCTCGCTGAAGGGCACCCGCTTGAAGAAATTCTGAAAAGGGAGGGACATTGTAAGGTCGCTCCAATCGCCCGTAGCTTCGTGATGGCGATATCGGCGCAAGAGTATTTTAACCGAACACAAGAATTGATTCTCAAGAATCCTTGGCTTACTGCGCGAGGTCCCGCCGACGATCCCGTAGCGTTAGAGGACAAGCGAGTAGGAAAGATACATTATCAAGTTCCTCCATTCGATTCACTGTCGCGCGATGAGCGCATTTCGATTCTCTCAAAGATTCCCCTGCACACGGTTTCGGATGGTACCGAAGCGGTCATGAACGCAATAGCACTGTATATAAATGCCGAAATTAAAACTTATCTTACAGGCTGCGAGGTTAATAACTGTTTGGTTCCTGAGAAGTGGATCGGCGTCAAAGGAACAATTGCTACTGTCGATGGCGTCGTCATTACCTCGACAGATACAGGCTCGGTCGCACTGGCTGATTACTCTCTACCTTTTAATGGGGGTGTTTCAAAAGACGAACTGCTTCAACATCTCTATGCAGACGAGAACACAACGCTTGAATCAAAACGAAAATGGGGCTTTCGCTGCTCTAACGAATTTATTGAGACGCTCAACGCTGCTTGGTACCAGGTGAGTATTGAAAGTAAATTTAGCTACTCTAGAATATATTTACTACGAGCGCAGGCTTCCGAGAGCACTGCTCCTCGTAAAGTAGCAACGCTGAGAAACATCCCTCACCTTGTCGATTGCGTCGAAGAGTACCACCACTTAAAGAATTTCGAACTCATTGTTGTACCTGACGAGCGCTGGGTTGCGTTACTGTGAAGTGCCAATTTGCACGAGCGAGACAACCACACACTCGAAGAGATCTGCCGAAGCAGAATCGTTACGCGATATGCAAGCGAGGTGCTAGTTTAAAAAAATTGGCACGCTAAATGGCGCTCTCGAGAAACAGTTTTGCGCTAATTAGGCTGAATATAAATTTACTAAAGCTGTTGCTGAAGGTTTCCTCCTGCTGAATGAGCTTCTCCACCTTTGCTCGGTCAACCATTTCGAAGATTGGTCCACCATCAAGAAGGTTCTCCCGAAAGCGACTGTGTGGCATGTCGAATACAGATTCGATCGCCGCGTTAAATCCCTTTTTTTGCCGATCGAGCCTTACTTTATCATTGAGCACTCCGCGCATGGCCTGGCGTAGAAGGTACTTTCCGTAGCCATCCCTAATTAGCAGTTGCGTCGGAATTGTAAACGCGAATTCGGCAAGTCGCGAATCAAGGAAAGGACTACGGTTCTCTATAGAATATTTCATCGAATTCAGATCATCCTGCGACAGAATCACTGGAGTCGCTTCGTGAAAGAGCTCATTAAGCATTCTATTTCGAAGTGGGGCCGGGCTATAGCGTTTCTCGGTAAATTGCTCCTCAAATGGCTCGAGCAAAAACGCGCTAAATTCATGCGAGTCGAGATATATGTGCTCCCGATAATTCGGATCGTTGAGAAAGCAATCTGGATTTTGCAGGCGTGGATTTCTAGTTTTCGGCAGAACGTAACGTTTCCACTCATCAAGCCGCGCTTGGCAGTCGGGATGACCACGCATTTCGACGAGATGAAAAAGATAATGGTCATAGTAGCCGGTAAAAAGCTCATCAGCAGAAGTGCCTGAAAAAGCTACCTTACGCTGGTGGTTTGATATCGCCTCCGAAAGAAAAGAATGTACATAGTATGAAAGTGTCGCCACCGGCGCATCGTGATAGCGCACCAACTCTCGCAATCTATCGAAGTCCTTTTCACGGCGAATCTCGGTGGGAAACCACCGACAGTGCAGGTCGTCTACTGTCGCCTTCATGTTATCCGCTTCATTATAGCGCTCGTCCGAATCGATAATCGAGTAACAGGCCACATCACATCCGAGTTCTTTCGACGCAAGTGACGCGATAGCGGCCGAGTCAACACCGCCGCTCAAGCAGAATGCGAGGGGCACATCCGAACGCAAGCGCAGCCTAAGACTTTGATACAAATGCTCCCTAATGCCTTCAATTGCCTTACTCTCCGACATCTCGACTGGCTTATATTCCAAGGCCCAGTACTTCCGATGTTTCATTGAGAGGTCCGCATGTATCGTGGTGATGGTCGAAGCCGGAATTCGTTCCACATCGCGCCAATAAGTATCCTCAGCTTTATTAAGCGATCGATAACCGTTTACTAGATAACGTGTCACTTGGCGACGGTTCGGCTCAAGTCGCGAAGCAAAAAGTGCTCGGATAAATTTAACTTCCGAACCAAAATAGATTCCGTCGCGAGTTCTCAGATAGAAGAGAGGCTTTTCACCGAAACGATCGCGAGAGAGCATTAGCTCCCGTCGTCGTTTATCGAAGAGCGCGAACGCCCACATCCCCTCGAAATCGCTTACACATTCTTCCCCCTTTAAAAGATAAGAAGCGGCAAGGACTTCGGTATCAGATTCAGTTCGAAACTGGATACCCTTCGCGAGTAACTGCTGGCGAAGCTCAATGTAATTATAGATCTCTCCATTAAATGCGAGCACAGCGTGATCCAACTCAAAAGGCTGATTCGAGCGCGGATCGAGATCGATAATCGCAAGCCGAGAATGCAAAAGGTAGACATGCAGCCCTTCGCTTTCACAGTGCGATACGGCATGTGCGTCGGGCCCACGATTGCGCATTGAAGCGAGCGTGGCATTGAGTGTCTCGGAGGATATTTGCCGATGCCCGATAAACCCCGCAATTCCGCACATGAATCGAATCCTACACAGGAGCTACTATGCAGTGTTACTTTACGATATGCCTGAAGGCGTTACGATACCAATTAATATACTCAACAAATCCTCGTTCTAGCGGAAACGTCGGTTCATATCCCAGAAGCTTCCGCGCCTTGTCTACTGAAAGGGTACCACGCGCGGGCATTAACTTATCGCGCGGAAGATTTTTTATGGCGATATCAGGGAAGTTCTTGCGCAGAACCTCAACCATCTCCGCAATTGAACGGGACGATCCATAGGTGAGATTAAAAGTCTGACCGTGCGAGTTCTCGTTTTCGAGCACCTTCACAACTCCATTGACTACATCCTGAATGTAGGTGAAATCCAACCTGTCAGAGCCATCGCCACTAATCGAGATTTCGGTACCTGATATCGCGTTTTCAATCAGCACCTGTCCCACACGACGACTGATGCAACGTGGGCCATACAACGCGGATGGGCGCACGATTGTGTAAGGAAGGTTAAACACCTGGTTATACGCAATGACAATCTTTTCCCCGGCAAGCTTTAGCGCGCCATAAATGCCAAGCGGCTCACATTGATCATCCTCGGTCACAAGACCGTTCTTGAAGTTCCCGTACACCATGCTTGACGAGAAATACACAAAATGTTCGACAGAGTTTCGCGCGCAATCGAGGGCGTTTTCGAGAGTTCGAAGGCTATGATCAAACGTGCTGTAGGGATCCTTATTCGATCGGTCAGCATGCGCAACCGCGGCCAAATGCACGATCGCTTGAGGATTGAGCTTATTAAGAAGATGCGAGAGATTGAGATAATCGCGCACATCGTTCGTATAAATCGGAATCTTCGCCTCGCGCAGCGCGTCTAGTCGCTGCTGAATCATGCTGATATAGAGGTTGCGATGTGGAACATTATTGCTGTCCGACATCAAAGCCACCAAGTTGTTGACCTGCAAGCTATCCACGACCGTGACTTCTGCGCCCATTGATTTGAGTGTGAGCGCAAGACTGTGTCCAATAAACCCGGCGCCGCCCAACAGCACAATTCTTCGATCCTTTATCGGTATCATCCCCAAGCCCTCAAGAAGTACAGACTATCTGCCAAAATCGGCCCTTTTTACGCTCCTATTCCAATGAGGTATCAGATGCGGCGTTGAGGCGGTGAGATTCAACCTTACAGAACGAGAGTTTATTGAACGTCGCAAGGATCTCTATTTTTCGGAGATTCATCGTAATAAAGGGCATCTAAAGCTACTATCGAACTACGTTTATTAATCAGCCTTGCTTTTTACGATATGGCACACGGTCGCTTTTTATGAACGAGAAGAACATTGAGCCAAAATTCATCTCGGCCGCGCCACGCTGTCTTGGTATCATCCAGGCCCGTATGAGTTCAAAGCGTCTTCCCGGGAAGGTATTGAGCGAAGTCGCCGGATTTCCACTCCTCGGGCATCTTGTAAACAGACTTCGTCGTTCCAAACGACTCGCTGCACTCGTGATCGCGACCTCGACCGAGAGCTCGGATGATCCAATTGTTGATTTTTGCGATAACAACCAAGTGCGGGTAGTTCGAGCTGAACTCGATGATGTGGCCGCCAGATTCAAAGCCACACTCACGCTCCATTCCGCTCCATACTTTGCCCGCATCTGCGCGGACAGTCCGCTCTACGACGTAACGCTTCTCGATCAAGCAATTATGCTTTTCGAAAAAGACAGCTTTGACCTTGTTACCAATGTGCGGGTGCGCTCCTATCCCAAGGGCATGAGTATAGAAATACTCAACAGTAAAATGTTTCTGCAGTCATTGGAGTTATTCTCTTCACCTGAAGAGCGCGAACATATAACCAGTTACTTCTACCAGCATTCAGGCGATTTTCGCTTTGGTGAGCTACCGCTCTGTATTCCAAATTACTCTTCGCTGAATCTCTCAATTGACAGCGAGACCGACCTTAACCGTTTTAAGTTGCTCGCCGAGCGCTTTGGCGAACGGCTTGCTCAAGCATCGTGGAAAGAGCTTGTTCAGGCTACCCTTGATCTGACCCAGGTGAGCCACACATGAAACTTCGAGTCGGCGTGCTGGGTCTCGGTGTTGGCCGCGCACACCTTGAAGCGCTCGCGAAACTGCCCTCGGTCGAAGTTATCGGTGTCTGCGATTTTGATCAAGCAAAGCTCACTGCAGCGAAAAGCGCCTTCCCTACTATCGAAATATTGACAGAAGATGCAACGAGAATTCTCCAAGCGTCAGATATTCAAGCCGTAGTGATCGCCACGTACGATGAAAATCATGCGTCGCAGGTAATGAGCGCGCTCGCAAGCGGCAAACATGTCTTCGTTGAAAAGCCCTTCTGCACATCGAAGCAATCAGCACAAAAAATTAGGCGTATGCTTGGTGAGCATCCCACGCTACGCTTTTCGTCGAACCTTATTCTTCGAAGATACCCCTGGGTTCTTGACCTAAAATCCAAAATCGATCGAAACGAGCTTGGAACACCCTTTCTTCTGGAAGCTGATTACAATTATGGCAGACTTGAAAAGATAACCGAAGGCTGGCGAGGCAAGCAGGCTCACTACTCAGTGACCTATGGTGGTGGCGTGCACCTCATCGATCTGCTGCTATGGCTTACCAATGATGATATTACGCGAGTTTCGAGCTTCGGCACAAATATCGCGAGCCGAGGAAGCGCATTTCGATTTAATGATACCGTGCTTTCGCTGCTTGAATTCCGCTCTGGCGCGATTGCCCGGCTATCCTCGAATTTCGGCTGTGTAGCGCCGCATCACCATAAATTTTCAATTTATGGCACCAAAGCAACCGTCGAGCGCACCTATCAGACCACGACGCTCTACCGCTCGCGTGACCCAAAAGATTTAGTTGAATGCGTGAGAAATGACGACCAGGCGAAACCTGAAAAAGGCTCATACCTTCTGGAGTTCGTGAACTCAATCCTCAAAGGCGATGCAAATCCGGTATCCGTTGATGACGCTTTTCGCGCAATGTCAGTCTGCTTTGCGATTGAAGAGTCGATGAATACCGGCCTGATAAAAGAGGTGGAATATATCTAGACCTATGACCGGCTTTATTACCAAGGATATTTGGCTCTCGTCGGTGCTCGTACGCCCATGCTATCGGTTACTCGTGTGCGCTTCTCCTGAACAAGCAATTGAGACGACTGAACCAGGTGCGTTTATTTACTGCAAAGTTGATTGCCGTGAAAGTGCTGCCACCGCGAAACTTTTCGAGGCTGGATTTACGCTTGCCGAAACCAATCTTACTTTTGACGCGCAGTCGCTAGATTTACCACCACACAAGTCAAACTCAACGCGATTCGCCAAGGACGAAGATAAGAGGCAATGCGTCGAGATTGCAGGCGCGTCATTTACCTTTTCGCGGTTTCACGCTGATATGAAGATCCCGCGCGCACTTGCCAATAAAGTAAAGGCTGAATGGGTCGGAAATTTCTTCAGCGGGAAACGGGGTAGCCATATGGTCGTCAGCAAGGATGACCAGGGCATTTGTGGGTTTCTCCAGCTTATTCTTAGTGGTCAAGAGCTTGTGATTGACCTCATCGGTGTTGCCGAGCGAGCCCGGCGCAAGGGGTTTGCTCAGGCAATGATCGGTTTCGCTGCACAAAACATTGCGGGGTGGAATACCTTTATCGTGGGAACACAGACGACCAATATTTCTTCCGTGCGCCTCTATGAATCACTTGGATTTAGGCTTCGCGCATCGAGCTATACACTCCATTGTCATCGGCCGTGTAACGAGTCAGAGTATAAGTAGTGATTTATGACTGAGCCGGTTAATAAACAGCTCGAATCGAACATCCTTAAATTATTGGAGCTTAATCCAACCCGGCGAATCTTGCTTTGCGGCTCGCCTCCGTATCTTGCAGCCGCTTTTGCACATTGCAAAAAACTGAATTGTACTCCACACGGGCTTATCGTTGAGGATGGATACGATGTCGATTGTCCACACCCAACATATCAACTCCGTCTCGAAGAGCTTCGTGAACGTTATCAGCGCGACATGTTTATCATTATTGCCAGTAAGAGCTGCCGTGAACTCGGTATGTATCTGATCAATCTCGGACTTGAGCCTGAGAAAGATTTCTCCCTGGCGCAGGTAGTGGACTCGTCACTTACTATGCAATACGAGATTGGCACGACATACATCGGGAAGCATTGCCACGGTGTCGAGCGATTCCTCTCGCTATACTCGCTGTATGTGCGCACGAAACATATCGGCGCGTTTTGTTCTATCGCCGCTGATGCCAAGCTTGTGACGCAGCATGTGCAGACCAACATTTCAACCAGTTCATATATCGAGTGGGGAGGTAGTCAGCACATCGAAGATTTTCCCGACCTCTCATTTTTAGATCAGCGTCGCACTCTTAACGGAGTTACCCGAATCGGCAATGATGTATGGATAGGATATCGCGCGATAATAATGCCTGGAGTACGGCTTGGTAATGGCTGCGTCATCGGCGCAGGAGCAGTTGTCACCAAAGATGTGCCGCCGTATGCGATAGCATTGGGTGTTCCGGCGAAAGTGGTAAAATATAGATTCACACCTGAGCAGATTAGCTTGCTCGAGAATATACAGTGGTGGAATTGGAGCGACATCAAGCTAAAAGAGCAGATGAGCTTGTTTTACAGCCCCGAGAAGTTCTTTGACTATGCGAAACAACAGCTCGATATTGGCTATCGAAGCACTGTTACGTAAGCCAATTCGCTACAATTGAAAGGGGCTCGTTCCACGATTCCGATACGGAGAACCCTGCATCCAGGCCAAGTCATCATAATGCCTAACAGGGATCTGTGTATTGGCCTAAGCGATGAACAAACCTCGTGTACTTTTTTTTGCCCCTTACGGCAGTTGGCTTGTACATAATCAAGCAGATGCCGTCGTTGCAATCACCGCGGCACTCAAGGGAGCCGAAGTGCTCATCGTGCGCTGCGACGGCCTATATTTCGAAGGTTGCTATGTATTGGCTTATAATGCCGATCCTTCGGGCGGGTGTGCTGCATGCCAAAGAACCGGAGATGATTTTTTTAAGGCGTTTAATCTACCCACCGTACAGCTTCGAAGATATCTTACCGAAGACATAATTCGAAACGCCAACAACATCGTCACTCAGCTAAGCCCTAACAATCTCTATCAATATCGCCATGAAGGTGCGGCGCTGGGCGAAGTCTCGGCCGGCTCGGTATGCAGCTACTATCGCGCGTCACCTGATGAGCTTAGCCAGGGGCAACCCGAGCAGCTGCTTAGAAAATATGTCAGATATTCGATTACGACCTTCGAAGCGCTGAAGCAGCTTTTCGATCAGTACAAGCCAACTCATCTTTTCCTCTATAATGGCGTTGGCTTTAGCTACGGCGCTGCCGCCGAACTCGCCAAGATTCGTCGCGTTACTTTCATTACTCACGAGCGTGGCGCGCACGACGGTGCCTTCATGATAGGATCAAATACCGAAGCGGGCTCCGCCAAGGCAACACAAGAAGTCTGTCAAACCTGGATTAATGTTCCCTTGGAGAAGCCCGAGCTCGATCGAACCAAGGACTTTTTTCGAAACCGCGAAGTCGGGAAAGACACAAACTCCTATAAATTTTACGGCTATACTTCCGAAGCCAATACTTTGCTCGCGGCACTTGAAATCCCACGAGGCAGACGGATCCTTGCTGTGTACACCTCTAGCGAATATGAACTCGCCTATTACGGCAGCGAGTACATGCAGGCGGCTCGCCAGCTTGAGATTCTTGATCAGCTATTCGAGATATTTGCGGGACGAGACGACTACTTGGTGGTTCGGCATCATCCCGCAATTGGACTCCTTCCGACCGGAATGAAGCCCCAGGGAAAGTTATTAAAGAAACTCTACAGACAGGCCCTGCGCGCTCCTTCCAACGTACGTATTATCATGCCAAACGAGCGCATCACCTCATATAGCCTGATGTGGCTGACTGATGCGACTCTTGCCTTTCTCTCGACAGTTCGCCTCGAGGCGTCGGCTCGCGGACAACCCGCTGCCTCTATCGATCATCCTTTTATCTCCGCCGGTCTTGCCGATGTTATTCGAGACGAATCGCGACAAGGGCTCACGCGTCTAGTCGACTCCCTATTTGAAAGGTCCACGCGCTATGCAGCTTCCGATCTTCAAAAGCTTTACCGAGCAACATATGCCTGCAATTTTCGCCATTCGACGAAATTCTCGACGTTCGCAATAAAAAACGGCTCTGAAGTAGACATTCGAATCAGCTCTGCGGACTCTCTGGATCAAGACGAATCGCTTATGCGGATAATTCGCCACATCTTCGAGGGCACAAGCGTGTATCCCGAGCCGTCATCGTCGCGACTTCAGGCAAGCGACCGGGACGAACTAGCTTTTCTCGACAATGAGATTTCCGCGGTGCGCGAGACCCGACGCCAAATAAAAGAGAGTCAGAGCGCGCCATCGGAGCCGCTCAAGCTTACGGTGATCGAGCTCAGTGACAGCGACACTGCGACAAGCCTTTCCTCGCACAGCCTTAATCGGCAACGAGGAACAAAGGCAACATTTATCAAAGCCAACGACCTCAGCTGCAGTAGCACACTGTGCCAGCAGATTCGCAATGCTGAATCAGAATATGTGGTCATTACCACGGCTAACTGCATATACGACGGCTTATGGGCGAGCGCCGTTGGCAGTATGCTTACAAAGGCACCCGCGGCCGGAGGATGTATTTCTGGAGCCTGGATACAGACCGAGACTAAGAAACTCGACGGCGCTTATTTTCATAGCGGTAATCGCGCCAATCTCAAGCCCGCGACATTTTCAAGCGAGCAACTCTCGAATTCGCCGCTAGTACTTCTCAGTTTAGGAATATTTCGCAAAACATTCTTGCTGGAGCTGCTCGAACCTCTGGTAAACTGTGCTGCCCATGAGGTCGCAGAGAAAATTGCGCTTGTGTGCAAGAGTCCACAAGTTATCCTTTTCGATGAGCCAGCGGCAGTCCTATGCACACGCGGCGCCGCGGCCGACTATTACTCCGCAATTGGAAGATAGCCTGGCAAGGCAAGCTATCCGGGCCACGCGCCTTTTAATCCCGCAACAAGCTCGGTGAAATAAAGATCTACATGCGCATGTCGACGCGAGCTTTCAAAAGTAAACACTGTAGCAGCTCCGAGCCGCACCTCAAACCCAGTCTTCATTGGTTGCACGCTTAACGGCTCACTAATCGCATGTGCCGCCAGCCCATCGCGCAAGGAGCGATTCATTAACTCGAACTTCGACTGAAAACTTTCGCGAGTTCCAAAATAAGCTTCGCGAATATAAGGCTTTAAATATTCAGCCGAGATAAACACGCTGGTCGGCACAATCGCCTCTTGAGCGACACGCTCTTTGGCGATGCCCTTTTTCAGTAGTAGGTTGCCCATCACGAGAAGATCAATATTGCCACGAACGAGGTGATCTATTGCATGTTCTGGCGTTGAAATAGTTGGAATACCATGACGGTTGAACGAGGTATTTAAAATAAGAGGGATTCCGGTCTTCGCCTCAAATTCCTTGAGCAGCTTATAGGATCGAGGATCTAAGGTTTTACTTACCGAATTGGGACGAGCCGTTCCATCGACGTGAAGCGCCGCGGGAATTAAAGCCGCTTTGTCTTTTTTCACGTCGAACGCCATGGTCATATAAGGACTAGGAGTATAATCATCAAAGAACTCCCCTCCTGACTCGCGGATCACTGCCGGGGCATAAGGCATAAACCACTCACGCTTCTTGAGAAGCTGATTTACCCTATCTTTTGTCGCAGCTTTTCGTGGATCTGCAATCACTGAACGCGCTAACAGTGACCGCGGTCCGATCTCGCCCCGCCCTTGAAACCAGCCAACAACTTTTCCCGCGACAAGATGATCAACAGTATCCTTTATAAGTTCGTCTTCGCTCCCCTTTTCCTCAAGACTTACGATATCAGCGAACTCGTTTGCTGCATCAACAAATTCTTTCGCTGAGAATGATGGGCCGAGAAAGGGAGTGAGATTACCATCTTCGTCCCTTGGGAGCTTTGCGTTTTTTAGACCTAGCTCATTGTGCATCGCATACAGCAGCAAGCCAAGGGCGTTACCACTATCACCAGCTCCCGCCGGCACGTATACTCGACTCACGCCAAGCTTCGCGCGCATTCTCCACACCGCCCTGTTCGCCAAAATGTTTTGAAAAAATCCACCGGCCAAGACAAGTGAGTCTAACTTTCTCCCGCTTCGCGCGATTGCTGCGCCAAGGAACTCGAGCAGATATTCCTCAAGCACAGCTTGCACGGTGAATGCGATATCGGGTCCCGGAAAGGCGCGGCAGAAATCATAGAAATCGGTGAACCCCTCCGGAGAGCGAGTAACACTGAACCTATTAAACGCATTTCGGTTTAGCTTGTGCATCCGCGAATGCGACTTCTGAGATCGCCTAAAGGTTAACTGATGATACAGATCATCTACACGGCTCAATCGAGAGTTAATAAACTGCTTAATCTCTGGAACTAATTTACCATAGCTTCCTAGCCCCATTGACTTGCCATTTTCAAGCATGGTGAAGCCAACTGCTTCGGTCATGAGATGATGCAGATAGGCGAACGCGCCATTCCCCGAAGAACATCCCTTTTCTTCAATTTTGCCGTTTTCGAAAATGCCCCATACAAGCTGACGCGGGTCGGCCTCATCGCCACCGCCATCAGCCGAAAGAAAAATGCCCGAGCCGGCGCCACTTCCATAGACCGCATACCCGATATGCGAATAATGGTGAGGAAGCTCGATAATCTTTACCTCCTTTCGCATTTTGTACTGCCCATGGAAAATGGTTGAAATGAGGTAGTCGCGATCCACTCCGAATGGCTTCGCGGTGACTACAACATCAACATCTTCGGGATCAATTCCTAGCTCCTTGCAACCACAGAGGAAGCTACGGTCGGGAAAGCGCGAAAGGTAGTCGTACTTTAGCCGGCTAAGCTTCTCTTCCTCATAGGCGAAAAGAGAAACCGTCCCTTCGGATACCGAAGCAATCGCGGCATTAACATCATGGTATATTCCATTTGAGTGAGGGAAAGGATAGAATCCAGCTATAATTAAATCTTTCTGTACCATAGGGAAGATTATAGACGATTCTTTCATGGAGACGATCGCATGTCGACCCAGCAAATAATTCAAAATCTCATGCGTTTTGGACATGCCTGCAAGCCGGGCGTGCTTTCAAAGGATCGCTGTCAGCAATTAGCCGAAGAATGTGATCGTCTGCTTGAGATTCAGCGCACTAACTACGACAAGGAATTTATCTCAGCCAAGCAGATAGCAATCCATTCGGTACATATCGCGTCGCCGAAGATCTTCATGGACCTGATCTGCCTGCCAGAAGTTATGGAAGTAGTGCGTGCGGTTCTGAAGGATACCGTCATATTGAGCAGTTTTAATGCTTCGCAGTCCTCAACTGATGGCGGTACGACCATTCACTCCGATTGCAGAATTCAAATGGCGGATCCAGAAAAGACCTTAATGATGGCCGCATTTATTTGTCTCGATGACTTCACCGTTGAGAATGGTTGCACGCGGGTATATCCATTCTCGCACCGCTCCGGAGAAGATCCGCGAAATATCCGCGATCAACTTAATTGGGACCAGATGCTCCCCTGTGAAGCCGAAGCCGGCTCATTGCTCTTTATTTTGAATCAAATTTGGCATGATGTAGGTCCGAACAAGTCCGGCAAGCGCCGCTGGGGACTCATTGCAAATTATTACCGCTGGTGGATAAAGCCAAACCATGATTTCACTCAGATTTCACCGGAACTGAAAGCAACACTTACCCCGGAACAAAAAGAGCTGCTCGGTTTCAATACCGTTCCACCGGGACCACTCGAAGCACGCAAGAAAACTAAGCGCCCGATTGATGAGGTCTAATTCTGTCGACGAACATCCTCGCCGTTGTCGCTATGAACTCTTGATTACGAACAGACGCAAATTGACTTACCTGTAACTACTCATCAAGTGTGGCTAGCTTTTTCTGCCAACTTCTGATCTCTGGGTCTCTGCGGTTTTACTACTTTTAAAACCACCGAAATATAGAGGCCACGGGGTAAAGGAAAGAATACCCGGGCGTAATGTGAAATTACGCTTACCTCGGCTAACCACCTGAAACTCGAACGTCTTTTTCTTGCTCGTTGCTCGAGCCATAGCACCATAACTTCCTTGGTAGTTAGCTTTGGCGGTTTTTCCAGTGTTGAGTCTCGCACTTTCCTCGTTTCACTGTTGGTTTGAAGATCTGAGCGCCCGTCGCAAGCTCGACCAACACATCAGTGAGCTTGTTGAGTCGCCAGACTCCATCTCAGGCGTCGAATTTTACCTTTCGTTGTCGGAGTTGGTACTTTGGGCCAAGAACTTACGGCTATCACGCTTTGCCATTCCGCCAAACCCGCCACTCTCAGCGGCACTCTTGCGCAGACTTCTCGCCCTTCCAAGGAACTCCATACACATACCGGACCTAAAAAGATTTCACGCGGGTGAAGAGCGTATCTTAGGATCCACGCTGAAAGTGATTTACGAGCATACTGGAATTCAAGAAGTTACTGCTCACCCTGATCAATGCTCGCGAAAACTAGTCGAAAGATTTGTTCACGCACTCCCCGACGAAGTCACACTTTCATTGGAGAATATGGATCTGCGAAAGAAGGACTGTCAAACCCTCGAAGAAATGAATGAACGAATTGCCACAGACAGCACCTTAGGTTTTACTTTCGATCTGTGTCACTGGCTAGAACAAGGATATAGCCTCAGCAACGATTCGGTACTTCGCCACGCCAACCTATTTAACGATCGTCTGACAAAAATTCATTTCTCTTCACCTCTTCGCAGTGCCGTGTACGACACCAACCCTTCGATTGAGACATCGCACTATCTCATGGCACCTACGCGCACGATTATCCCAGATAAGTTCTTGGAACTTCTTCCGCAGGATATTATCTGGATAACCGAGGGGGTCGTGCCTGTAGGCAGGTTCGATCTCGTGCGCAATGAACTTATGCTGATGAGCGCGCTCGGATCCCGTGTTTCAGAAGTTCGCGTGCGCGCGGGATGATCCTAGCCCGGACTTCTCATGTGCAGTAACGTGGTGACATTACAACGAGAAGAAAGCCCACAGTGTAAATTTCGTACTGGGCTCTCTGATTCTCTCAAGCGCATGTAAGGTTAATCCGGATTTCATTCCCATAAGCGCGAGCGATGCCGCACTAAAGACATGCAGATGCTCTATAAAGAACTCCTCGCGCTCCGGCCCGTCCGAAGCCGCCGCTTCGCCATCGGGAACTTCGACATATACCAATCCATTCTCACCCAAATTGCCAGCGGCTTTTCGCAGCATCGCAATCGGATCGACGACATGCTCGAGGACTTTATTGAGAGTCACCAGGTGAAACTTACGAGAGATAGAAGTGGCGAGAAAGTCCGCGCAAATACCCTCTACGCCGATGTTCTTTTCGGCGTGTTCCACTGCGCGGGGATCCGGATCCAGAGCGACACAGCTCCAGCCCGCCTGTTTCATCCGATGAACGAAGACGCCAAGTCCGGATCCGATATCAAGTAAAGTCAGTTCAAGAGGCGATCGTTTTCGCGCAAATGCATCTACTCGCAGCGCGCGGCCAACATTGTCTGAGTTTCCGGGAGCGAGCGCTGTAATTCGCTCGAAGGCACCACGTATGCCCTTTTCACCGTAGGTCGCATTTACGTAGTCGCCGCTATAGAGTCCACCCAAGTCCATCGAGCAGCGCGAGACACAGTGGCCACAACACGCGCAGCGCTCAATTGAGCGTTCGTAACCTTGCTTAAAATTAGCGTAGCGCACCTCCCCGGAAGGTGCGGCGTCGTAATGAAAAAGCTTCTCAAAAGCCACTCCGGCACAAATTGGACACGCTACAGAATGTTTTCTCGCCATGCTCGATACCATTGTGCTATTTCCATTTCCAATCAGGAATTAGGAAATCACGAATTTTCCAAACATTTTTCTCACGATACCAAATTTCTTGATTCCGAAACGACTCGGCAATCTCGAAGAAGTTCTTCGGTGTTATCTTCAAGAATCGGCAAAGCTTCTTTATGTCTTGCAGCGGTGTCTGATCGCCGGATCTCTTAATAATTTTGAGCGCCGCCGCCCGCGTCAGCCTTTTATTTCGAATCTCAAGCGAGAGGTTATCGAATAATCGAGTGAATCCGAACTTGTACCATTTCAAGTAGTGGTGAATCGATATGAAATCATCATCGATATCGGCGTAATTGTAGTAGCCGGTTTTTGGCCCCGCGCGCCGCACCTTAAAACCGCGCTCACGTGCCGCTCGAAAACTTGTCTCAACATCCCAAGGCAGATAGTACCCGAGAAAGATTCCGCGAATACCGAGTCGCTCAGCTTCAGCGTAAGAAGTTAGGTAAGGAGTGAGTGCTTCACGGGCTAGATCATCATCGATCCAATCTTCGGCGGTAGTGCCGTGGGTCACACCAAATTTCTTAAACCAACGCTCGTCAAGTTTAAACCCCTTTGACTCTTCCTCTGTACCACCATACTCGAAGGCCGGATTCTCACCCCATATTATGAGTGGGATATTAAACTTCATTGCAAAAGTAAGTGGCAGACTAAAGATCGCCATATGCATCGGGATAGCCGTAGTCCCAAACTTCTTGAGACTTTTCAGCATAAATACCCGCTCAACCTCCGGGCTGATTTGGAAATCAACGTGGTCAACACCAAGAGAAATGAGGTTATCAAGATTCTGCTGGCCTAGCGCCGTTCGCCCCGGCGTTCTCCAGGTAAAACACAAAGGATGGAAGCCATATTCCAAGCACTTTATGACCTGCCAGGTGCTATCTTTGCCGCCGCTTACAGGGATCAAACAATCGTAACCCACACTTCGAGATTTGGCGTAAGTAACTAGTTCGCGTAATTTTCGGCTACGCGCTTCCCAATTAATTGTTGGTTTCGTAGAACTGGTTCGGCAGGCATTACATATCCCTTCATTATCGAAGAAGAGATGCGGACGGGTATCCGGTAAAACGCAGTTACGGCAATATTTCATAAACACTAACTGTCTAGATGCTTACCTTAGCGAACTCGGCCACGCTTGGATTCTATCCATTCCGCTCAGTGCTGAATACTCCCCAACATCGGTTGCTTCAACGCATCACTATCTGCGGTCCTGGCATCCAATCTATTTACTGTAGCCTTATGTTTGACATTCCGACCCTGGCCAACGCATTTCAAGGTTCAAACGACACACTCCGCGAATGTCATGGCTACTTTTCGCAAAGCGGTGAAGACATTCTAATTGATATTCTCCTGGCCCACGAAAAAGTCCCCGGACTCTTTGTTGATTTTGGCGCATACCACCCAATTCGCTTTTCAAATAGCTTCTCAATGTACTTGCGCGGATGGCGCGGAGTGAACGTTGACGCCAATACGGACGCAATTGCCGCTTTCAATGCGATTCGTCCGCTCGACGTCAATGTTCATGCTTTGCTTTCGGACAAGGTTGAAGACTTAAACTACTTTAAATTCGCTGAAGGGGCTTGGAATACAACTAATCCTGCTGTCGTTGAAGGTTTAGCTGCGCGCAATCGCCCGGAATGCTCTCTCGTAAAGTCGGAAACTTATCGCACGACGACGCCTAACCAGATTCTGGATCAGTACGTTGGCGATAAGAAACTAGACTTTATCAACATAGACGTCGAAGGACTTGATATCAAATTATTGCAAAGTATAAACTTCGATAAATACCGGCCAAAAGTATTGATTGTTGAATTATCAATAGACGATTGGAGCAGCGAGCCAGTTGCCTCTTTTCTAAAGAAGATTCGCTACCGTCCGGTATCGCAGTGTTTACACTCCGCAGTGTTCTGCCCTTTGGAATAAGCTAGTAGTATCAGATACTTACTATCACTAGTTTCCGAAGCGACGCTTCCTTTTTTGTCATCTAAAGTCGAAGTCACAATTGTAAAGAGCTGCTGCAAACTCATGGAGAATCTTACGTCCGACTTCGGCACCAACGCTCAGCGCCAACCGCTGAACGAACGAGTTTTTCAGCTTTTTACATTCTACGAACACTACCTGTACCAGTTTTATTCGACTCGCCCCGAGCTGCTTCAAGCAACATTTGACGAGCAGATGCAGGCGCTCTACCAAGATGGCTTCGGTGTATTTCATGTCTACGCACCGTATCTTAACAGCGCAGGCATAAACGCCGCATGGGCAATTGCCAACTGTGAGCCGGCACAGAAACGTTGGGCCATCGAACACGGCGTGCCCTTTCGTCAAGAGCACTGGAAAGAAGACATCGCTCGTGCACAAATTGGCTATTTCCAACCAACGACACTTTATACGCTCGACTCGATCTATTTCGATTCGCGATTTACGCGAACATTAGCTCCCCGACCGGAGCTTATTGTCGGCTGGCGCGGAGCCGAAATACCTTCGCATACTGACTGGAGCGATTTCGATCTTATAGTCTCGCACCTAACTTCCTGCCGCTCTATGGCCAAGGCACATGGCGCGAAGAACACTGAGTTCTTTCATCCGGCAGTCCCCTCGCATATAAAAGAATTAGTCGCGCATATTAAGCCACAATATGATGTGGTTTTTTCTGGGCAGTGGACCAACCAACATAGCGGCAGAAACCGGCTAATTACTCAAGTAGCCGAGGCCGCCGCACGTGGAGAATTCTCGCTTGGTCTTTTTTTAAGTTCAGGAAACGATCTTCTCCCGCCGGTCGTCTCGCGATTTAACCAAGGACCGCGCTGGGGTCGGCAGATGTATGAGACTCTTCGAAGCGGAAAGATCTCGCTCAACGCCGAAATTGACATGGCCAAAGGTGACGCGGGAAACTTGCGGCTTTTTGAGACAACCGCAGTCGGCTCATTTCTTCTTACCGAGCATCAAACTAATATCGAGTACTATCTTACTCCGGGCATACACATCGACACCTACCAATCTGCCGAGGAGCTCGTAGAGAAGATTCGCTACTATCTCCTTAATGATGCCAAACGCTTGCAAATGGCCGAGGCCGCACAACGCCATATCCATGCAAAGTTCGGAATGGATATGGCTGCTCTTGAGCTAATCGCACTTATTTCAAAACATCGAGGCACTGAAACTATGCTTAATACTACATCGGGTCTTGGCCCGGTTAACTATGCAATTAATTCCGCGCTCAATTTCCTCGAGAACTCGGATGCCGATGCGGCACTTCGAATACTTGACGAAGCAAAGGCGCTCGATCCAAAAGTTCGTGATTTCTACCATGTGCGCGGAATGTGCCTGGTTGAGCTCTCGCGCCTGGAGGAAGCAGCTGCCTCTATAGAAAGCGAACTACAGTTATTTCCCGACAACTCTCCTGCGGCCACACTGCTTGGGCAAATTAAAGATG
The DNA here is from genome assembly GCA_964510065.1 of uncultured Bdellovibrionales bacterium. GTDB lineage: Bacteria > Bdellovibrionota_C > UBA2361 > UBA2361 > CAIXSY01 > CAZEAC01. The sequence goes on from CAZEAC010000002.1 coordinate 100,784, forward strand.
AGCTAAAAGCAGTCGCACCAAAGCCTTCAACGACGCAATCAATTCCGGCGATGGCGGATCTCGAGCGAATGGCCAACGAAGCAGTGACACTTCTTCGCTCCGGTGATGGAGTCGCTGCGATGCGCAAAGCAGACGCACTTGCGGCGATTGCTCCTAAGGTAAGCGGCGTGCATTATCTTCGTGTACTATGTCTCAATGGTGTGGGCCGACACGAAGAAGCTCTCGAAGCAGCGAAGCAAGAGCTGGCAATTAACCCCACTCACCCCGGCGCACGCGCCGAGTTTGACTCACTTTCAAAAGCACTTGGCAAACGTCAACCTCCGAAGCTGAATCCGGAGCAACGCTCCTATCACTCCGCACTCGATGCCAAAACAATGGCCTCGATTCAAAACGCCACGCACAACTACAGTTACCGCGGCGTCCCAATGATCAAAAATCCCTTCGACTCGGCGATCTATCCACTGCTACTCTGGCAGGTAAAGCCGAAGACGATTATTGAAATCGGATCGAAATCTGGCGGAAGCGCTCTTTGGTTCGGTGATATGCTCCAGAATTTCGGTATCGATGGACACGTCTATTCGCTTGATATTGTAAAAGTTTCTACAGTCAGCCATCCGCGTGTTACCTTTATGGAAGCAAATGGTCGTGAGCTCGAAAAGACTCTTGAGAAAAGCTGGCTTGAGGCCTTACCCCGCCCACTTTTAGTAATTGAGGATGCCGATCACAGTTATGAAACAAGCAGCGCGGTGCTTCGCTTTTTTGCAGCGCATCTGCGGCCTGATGAATATATTGTAATTGAAGACGGAATTATCTCGGATCTCAGCAACGATGCACACGCAAACAGTGGCCCACACCGCGCGATCAAAGAATTTATCGGCAGGCATCCTGGCGAATACGATATCGACGCTGAGTATGCAGATTACTTTGGATACAATTTTACCTGGTGTACAAATGGCTTTCTTCGAAAGAAACGCTACGCGCTGAATCCACAGATTGCGAAGTCCACTGTTCGCGAGTTTCTCGAGGACGATCCTGCGCCACTGGGTGCCGAAAGCCAAATGTCCGTAAACGAACGCTTTCAGCTCTATTATGCGCTTCGAGCCTGCCTTCCGAAGAATCATCGCACTCTTCGTTTCTTGGAGATTGGAAGTTATGCGGGCGCAAGCTTGAGACTGCAGTTTCAAGCCGCCAAACGCGATGGTCGGCCATTCTCCGGGATCGCCATAGAACCAGGAGGCCAGCCACAATTTTATCTCACGTTGCAGGAGCTTAACTCACCAGCACCATGCATTACCCATCTGAAAGCTCTTTCGCACGACGCGTTGTCGCAGGCCCGCGCGCTGTGCCAACAAGACGGAGTTTTCCCCGAGCTGATTGTGATCGACGGCGACCACAGCTATGAAGGAGTACGTCAAGACATCCTCGATTACTACGACCTCCTCGCGCCAGGTGGTATCATGGTGTTCCATGACTTTCTGCCCGAACTCAACGATCAGAATAGGGAAGCAATTCATTTTCATCATGCCGGGACCGAACCGGGCATTCGACGCGCATGTCAGGAACTCATGGAGAAACAATTTGGGCTCTCGCCACTTGAGCTTCCGCTGCTCTATCCACAAGACCCCACGCAGACACAACCGCACCTCCCAATCATTCCAGGCGTGTTTTCAACAATTCGCGCCTATAAAAAACAGCAATGAGCGACGCACGCACGCGAATTCTCCACCTTACACAAGCTCTAAGTCTTGGTGGAGCCAATCGCGCGATCTTTGCGGCAGCCAAGTATTCGGCGGCGCTCGGAGCATTTACGCATCAAGTCGCGACACTTATTCCAGGCGTCCCGCCGGAAGTGCGCGCGCTCGCCCAGGAATCCGGAGTTTCGATACTCGAAGACAGTTCACCTTCTGGAATTCACAAAGCGATTGCCGAGTGTGACATTTTACAGATCTCCTGGTGGAACACACCGCACATGGCGGCATTCCTCCATCAGGGACTTGCGCCAAGCCGCGTTCTAAGCTGGCTTCACGTGGGCGGCGATGCAGCGCCACAAGTTGTGACCGACTCAATTCTTCGCTTTTCGGACTTTGCTGCGGCTACCAGCCCGCGCTGTTACGAGTGCGAAGCGATCTCCAAACTCGATTCGGTAACACGAAACACAAAGACCGGGGTTATATATGGTGCCACAGATTTTGCCCGGCTAAACGGCTTCCAGGCACAGCCTCACCCAGGATTCAATATCGGTTACATTGGAACTCTAGATTTTGGAAAGCTGCATCGTTCCTTCATCCCAATGTCCGCAGGCGTCAAGATTCCCGGAGCGAGCTTTATTGTGTGTGGTCATGGAATGATAAGAGAGCTCGCCGAAGAGGCCACGGCCATCGGGGCCAAAGATAAGTTTCTCTTCACAGGCTATGTCCAGGATATCCGCTCAATTCTACAGATAATCGATGTATATGGGCTCCCGCTATGCGAGGAAACATACGCATCGAGCGAGCTTAATTTGCAGGAAGCGATGTATGCTGGAATCCCTTGCGTCGCGTTTCCACATGGCGGCCTCAAACGTTTAATTATTCACAATCAGACCGGGCTTCTTGTCAACACCGAGCGTGAATATCAGCAAGCTCTCGAACATCTTTATCACTCACCAGAAGAGCGCATGCGTCTTGGTGCAAATGCCAAGCGCTATGCGCAGGAAGTTTTCGGTGCTGAAAACGCCGCCCGAGAATTCAACAAGACGTACGCGAACCTCTTAGAGGCTCCCAAAAGAGTCCACATTTGGGAGGACCCCTATGAGCATCGCCTTATTGAACGCAGCGCCGGACTAAACCTGCCGCTTCATTCTATTCGAGGCAGCCTCTTGTTCGTGAGCAGTCTCGGTTCTCACGCTCCACTTTTCGAAAGAAGCCTTCACTCTCAAGACCTTCAAACCTTGCTGAACGGTGACAAACAAATCCGCGAATGCACAACGGTAATGCGTGACAGTGGCATTCGCAGCTATCAGGGATTTTTTCCTTCGGACCCTTACCTCAATTTCTGGGCTGGTGTGGCAACGATGAATGAACGGCCTGACCTCGCGATTTCAGATTTCGAGGCGGCGCTACGCTCGGGATTCACACATCCACGCCTTTGGGGCTACATCGCGGTAACGGCGAAACGGCTTGGGCTTGTTGAGCTACACTCGAATGCTTCACAGACACTCCTTAGGCTCCTTCCCGCCGATGCGGGCGAACTTGCGAAGCCATATTTCGATATGATCGAATCTGGAGCGGATTTAAAACTGCCTCGTGGCTAGGTTGGGCGCATCCATGGTAGGCTTTGAAAAGTGAGGTTGCCGACACTTATTATTTTGATTTTTACCCTCTGCAGCACGGCAGCGGCGCAGACTTTTACTGAAGCCGAACCAGAGTCGAGCGAAACTGCACCTACCAACTCCACACCGACCACCCCTGCACCACCATTCGAAGATCAAAACGATTCCGAGTTTGCGCGAGTTACGCCAGCACCGACTAAAACCATGGCGACTCCATCCTCGGATCCTTCATCCGCTGACGCTTCGCCTAGCACCACTGAAAGCACAAAGACCAGCCCCGCCAAGAAATTTGGCAAACAGGATCTTGCCGAATTTCAGATGATGCTCGCCGAAAGCAACTTCACGATGGAGAAGACGATCAACAATCGTTCCGAGCTTGTCACCGCCTATGAGAAACTTCTGGGTCCGCGCTGCATGCCTGATATATTTAAGACGTTGCGTGACAATCCACAAAATCGCAGCGACCAGTGTAACGAGCTATTGAACAAGCTCCTTGCAATTGATCCATCCAATCCTGCCGGTATCTGCGCTCAAGAAGGCATAGATTCGCGAAACTGCCGCGGTCGCTATTCCGCGCTCTTGATAAAATCAGGGAGCGTAGTAAGCCCATTCTCATTGCGCAAAGCTGATGAAGCCGAAAGAAAGGCTCTGGAATCGCAGATTGGAACTCGCGTATATCAGCTGCAAGAGATAATTGACCGCACGCCTCCTGATCAGCAGGAGAAAATTAAGACCTTACGTCTTAAGCAGCTTTCAATTGCTTGCAGCAATTGGAAAACGCGGCTCATCGAACTCGAGACATCTCACAGCACGTCATCGTTCGGGCCGTCGCCAACTCCGACGGTTCTTACTGAATTTAACCGCGAACGTATTATCACCGAAGTTTGCGAGGGCAAACTCGCAAGCTATGAGTCATATTATCCCAATCTTCCGGCAATTGCCTGTCATCGCTATGGCTCATTCACTCCACAATGCATAGATGCGTTGCGAAAGGAGCGTCGTGCGGAAGAACAGAAGAGCTCGGTCCCCGGTGCATCCAGCTCACCGAGTGACATCGTCGGGAGATTCTAGGAGCCTGCGCCACGAATCCATGACACAGGCTGTTCGCCCGGACTGCGCAAAGCTTTGCGCTGGCGATCGGTCAGCGTTACGTATATCATTGTAGCACTCAATTGCTTGGTGTGCTCGAGCAATTACATTTCTAAATGGTTAAGAATGGAGAATTTAAAATCAGTAAAAGATCTTACCGTAATTTTCGGCGGCCCCTCGGGAGAGCGCGGAATTTCCCTCAATTCGGCCCGATCGGTAGTAGATCACCTTGCGTCACTTCCTCTGACTGTGTCGCTTATTTATATTGACAGCAATAAAGTTCCACATCAGGTTAAGCGCGACCAACTATATTCAAATACGCCACTCGATTTTGATTTCAAGCTCTCTGAGGTGGCATCTACAATGTCACGGCAAGATTTCGAGAGTGGGCTAAAGCGCGCAGGGCTCGTGTTACCTGTCATTCATGGTACCTACGGTGAAGATGGTGAACTGCAAGCGGAGCTGGAAAGATGTGACGCCCGATATGCCGGTTCGTCGGCAGCAGCCTGTCGTCAGGCATTTAATAAACATCTCGCAAAAAAGGTCCTCTCTGAAAATGGCTATGCAGTTCCCGCGTGGATTCACATTGTAGCAGATTCGCCCGACAATGAGGACACTCTCAAGACTTTCTTCAGCGCGGACAGCCTTCGTCGAGTAATTGTAAAGCCAGCTGCTTCGGGATCTAGCATCGGAGTATTTACTGCAACAACCCCGTCCGAAGCGATCGACCGTATAGCTCAGATACATGCTCTCACCGGCTCGCGAGATATTATCATTGAGGCATTTCTTAGCGGCATTGAGTTCACCTTAGTAATTATACAGAATCAGAAGGGCGAGCCGGTGTCGCTCATTCCCATTGAAATCGAAACCGACCAGAGTGACGGCGCAATTTTCGACTACCGCAAGAAATATCTTCCCACGCACCAGGCACGCTACCATTGTCCGCCTCGCTTCCCAATGGCCTTGGTCGAAGTGATTCGTAGCGAAGGGGAGAAGCTGTTCACCCTTCTTGGTATGCGCGATTTCGCGCGTTTCGATGGCTGGGTGCTTGCTGATGGCTCCATTCTTTTTACCGACTTTAATCCTATTAGTGGCATGGAGCAGAACAGCTTCTTTTTCATTCAAGCCTCTCAAATCGGGATGAGCCACTCAGATTTTCTGACTTGTATTCTTTCAAACGCTGCGCGGCGTTACGGTCTATTATTCCCGCTTCCCGAGCCGGCAAAACTGGCACAACCGAAGACCCCGATTCCAGTAATTTGTGGCGGGACTACGGCGGAACGTCAGGTATCAGTAATGAGTGGCACGAACTCGTGGCTGAAACTTCGTCAGTCAGATAAGTATGCATCGGAGTTATATCTTCTCGAAGACGAGTCCTCGGTGTGGGCGGTGCCCTACACCTGCGCTCTCCACCACACTGCCGAGGATATCGCCACTGCAGTTCGCGAGTACTCACGAAGCTCCGAACAGTTTAGTGAGATGCGAAAAGGCATAAAAGCGCGGCTTGGCGCGCCATCAGTGCTGTATAGTGCTGACAGCGGAGTGCCGATGAAAATGACACTTGATGAATTTATCAAGAACAAGAAATTTGTCTTTATCGGGCTGCATGGTGGGCTCGGCGAGGATGGGACACTTCAGGCCCGACTTTCCGAGAATGGAACGAGACATAATGGGCCAGACGCAAAATCTTCGCGACTTTGTATGAATAAGTACGAAACCAATCGCTTCGTAGAGAACCTAAAAGACCCAAAGCTAAGTGTCGCTTCGCAAAAATTGTGCTCTACCAAAGAGCTCTTTTCAATGGCCAGCGCTCAATTTTCTGCCTTGTGGGGCGATCTCAGACTACAATTGAAGTCCGAAAGAATAATTTGCAAGCCGAATGCAGATGGTTGCTCGGCAGGGGTAACGCTGCTTCATAGCGCGAAGGATCTCGAAACTTTGGTGAGCTTTATCAAATCTGGCGCACAGCGCATTCCCGCCGGTTCCATTTCCGGCCAAGAGAGTGCAATTGAACTTCCACTCAACCGCCCGGAAGATCTTCTCTTCGAGACTTTTATTGTTACCGACGACCTACGAGTTGAGGCAAAATCTATTAAACACAAGAGAATCTCTGGCTATATTGAGGTCACTATCGGGCTCTTAGGGAAAAAGGGAGCGATGCACGCGCTCACACCGAGCGCCACGGTCAGCACTTCACACGTGCTCACGGTTGAAGAGAAGTTTCAGGGTGGCACCGGCGTTAATCTCACTCCACCACCATCCCAGGTGATTAGCCCGCAGGCGCTCACTGCGGCAAAACAGAACTGCGAGCGGCTCGCAAATGCAATCGGCCTCTCCGGGTACTCGCGAGTCGATACATTTGTGAATATCGATAACGGTGATCTTATAGTCATCGAAGTTAATACTCTCCCCGCGCTCACCCCTTCAACAGTGCTTTTTCAGCAAGGCCTCGCGGAAAAGCCAGCGCTTTACCCACTCCAGCTGATTGAGAAGATCGTTGATCTTGGACTCGATGTAACATCTGCCTGATCCCGTTACCTCGATAGATTCCCTTGCGGTCCAGGATGGTCGAGCAGGCGCGGAGTTCCGCGGCACTGCTTTGGAACTCAGCTCAATGGACTGAGAGTGCGCCCCTTAAATAAAATATAACGCGAAGGTGTAAAGGGCACGAAGAGGACGCCTTCGCGCCCTTTACACCTTCGCGTTATATTTGACATGAAGTCCTGCAGGGACGTTGGCCTGAACGGTAGTGAAGCACGCTTGCAGGAAACTTTCCGATCATTTCCACGAACATATTGTCGTTATGGAATTGAACATTGAAAAGGGTTTTACCCTACTCGAACTCCTATTTGTGATTACCCTCGTCGGGATACTCGCATCAATTGCAATACCTCAGTACACCGAGTACCGCGCGCGGGCGTACAACCTACGGGCACAGGTGGATCTTAGAAACGTCGCAATTGCAGAGGAGGTTTACTTTATGGAGTATGAACGCTACCTTGGTTGCCAAAACCAGTCCTGCGAGGCACTGCCTGGTATCGTCAGACTCTCTAAAGGAGTGCTGCTCACGATGCAAGCTACTGCGAGCGGCTTCACGGGAAACGCACAGCATCCGCAGGGTACCCGCAACTTTCAGTGGGACTCAAGCCGCGGAGGTATGCTTGAGTAGGGAGCACAAAATGAAGAAGGTAGGATCAAAAGCGCCACGTTTCCAACTTCCTGATAAAGACGAAAAGCTCCTCGATATTTCGAGAATCAGAGCCAGCGCGACCGTGATCTTTTTTTACCCCAAAGACAGCACACCAGGCTGCACTATCGAGGTACAAGAGTTTAATCGCGATATAAAGAAATTTCACGCGCTTGGTGTCTCAGTGATCGGCATCTCGGGCGGCGACGCAAAGTCGAAAACCAAATTCTGCGCGCAGAATAAGATCACGTATCCCTTACTTTCCGACGGTGATTTTAAGGTCGCTACAAAATTCGGCGTTTACGGGAAAAAGTCTTTTATGGGTCGTACCTTCAACGGCATTAAGCGCACAACTTTTATTGTAAACAATAAAGGTAAGATTGTTCAGGTGTTTGAAAAGGTAAAGCCTCTCGGGCACTCTCAAGAGGTGCTAAAAAAGCTAAAAGCACTCCTTAGCAATTAAATTCAGAGCAAACAGGAACGACAGACGGCTCGCTACGGAGAGTAGTTCACGCAGACACTGCATGTCACGCAGACACTGCGCGGTTATCAAATACTAATTATATCGTCGAGAATGGAAGCAATCCAATATTCTGCGCACGCTTAATTGCTTTTGCAACCTTACGCTGATTGTAGGCGCTAAGCCCAGTAAGACGTCGCGAAAGAATTTTTCCACGCTCACTCAAGAACCGACCAAGTGTTGCAATATCACGGTAATCAACGGTCTTCTTTGGATCTTGAAGGAACGGATCAAGCTTTTTCTTTCTACGGAAAAGCTGTGTGCGCTGAATAGAGGGAAGAATTTCCGAGCGGCGCGGTGAATCTTCATCACGACCACCAATCCCGCCAATTGCGCCGGTCTTACCGCGATCGATACTGACTTTGATCGGGCGTCCATTAATAACTTTGGCATTCAGCGTATCGATCGCCTTTTGTGCATCTTCATCATTGGCCATCTCGATAAATGCGAATCCTTTCGAACGCTTTGTCTCGCGATCGGAAGCGATAACGGCGCTTACCACCTGTCCAACTTCACTGAAAAGCTGGTGGAGCTGCTCAGAGGTAATTTCAAAATCGAGGTTACTTACAAAAAGCTTCTTTGACATAACACTAATACTTACGAGGATTTATAGGTACACTTTCTCTAGTTAGAGCCGTAGGAGTCTATAGAATGCACTTTACGCTGTCAACCTTGGCCCGCCTATCTCATTAGGGATTTTAACGGTGTGCGCGCCTAACGCCAAAGCACAAATATCTGCTGTGTTTTTAATGTGTTATCAAAGTCATACGTGACAACTCATTAGCCTGGACTTCTCACGGGTTTCGTCACGAGGAAGCTTAACGTGGCGAATGAC
>CAZEAC010000003.1:0-34252 GCA_964510065.1 uncultured Bdellovibrionales bacterium
ACAGAGACACAGAGGTCACAGAGTGGGGGGGGCAAGCTGCCCAGACTTAGTGAGTAGTTATCAATCAGCTATGCGCGCGAAAGCCTAGAATTAGAAATTACAATTTTGGCTTGGGAAGAACTGCCTGAGTTATCAGCTCTTCATCTTTAGTCTGAAGTTCGAGGCTACTTAAGAGTGCCGCCGGCGCGATAGTTGAAACCGGGATCATTCCCGACTCCGCGCCGCAATAACTATTATCAAGCTCCTGCTCTTTACTCACTGCGATAATATTTCCCAACGCTTGAAGCGGCGTGCCCACAAAATCAACTCCGCGGACAACGATCTCCTTTCCATCAGGATAAATCAACGTCGCGAAGCTTATTTCTCCGGCGAAAGCTTGAAAATCGTAACTCATCGTTTCTGTCTCGCCGCCGGAGGTTTCATACACGATCATGCCGAAGGGCTTCTTCTGTTTCTTTAGCTCTTCGATCAGCATCTTCTTCAGATCAGCGATTGAGTGCTGACTCTTCGCTTCGACAATTGTGACACCCATCCGACTTATCGGACGCTGAAATTTCGCATTTCGCGCGTGGCCGTTCGGCACGAACTTGCGTTTTACATGCTGTGAGCGGGTGCTTAGAAAGTCCTTGAGCACTCCACTTTCAACGAGAAGCGCGTTTCTTGCGGGCGATCCCTCATCGTCGAAATCATACGCACCGACACAGCGCTGGCCCTTGAAAGTTCTTAATTTCGGATTGTCGCGAATGGTGAGATCTATTTCCAGCACTTTCTTGCCGATCTGGCCCTTAAATGTTTGTCCTTCGCCGGAGGCAAGCAGCCGGCTCCCTTCGAGACGGTGCCCTATCGCTTCATGAAAAAGCAGTCCCGAGGGGCCGGGATAGAGTAACACCGGACCTGAAAATGCATGAATCTGTTTTGCACGGGTAAGCTTTACGAGCTTCTGATATTTGTCCATCACAAGTTTTTTAAACTTGCGCATATCGGGAAGTTCCGAAGCTCGCGAGCAATTGATCACAAGCTCCTGCTGAATGCTCGCGCCCTCGCGGGTAAGCTTCATCAAGGTGGCGATGAGCGAGTAGATTCTTGAGTGTTGAACAATGACTCGATTCTCAGAGTTCACAAAGAGTTTCGTCTCCTGCGAAGCGTCGAATTCTACCCACCCAATCGAAACTCGCGGAAGCTCAGCCATCCATTTGGAAGCTTCTTTACAAAAGCGTACCCACTTCTCCTCGTCGATACTCTCCGGGCTTTCGTAACGAACATGATGAGTCTTCTTTAGACGAGCAAAAGACTTCATACCTGAGTTGGGATTGACCGTGGTGATTCGCTGCGCCTCTTTGTGGCTATATTCCGCGAGCGCTTCTTTGAAACGCGCTTCCATGAGACGCCAAAGTCCAATTCGAAGTCCATCGAGATGGCGGTCATCGATCGGTACCCGCACATACGCTGCGGATTCGGTGTCGGGATCGTTATCGTTTATACCGCCATTTGTAACCTGGTCATACTCATAACTTCCCACTCGAAGATCGCAATATACATTGCGCTTCCGATCCGCACGGCGCCTATATACAGAGCCACTACTTGCCCAGGTATTGAACCACTCGACGTCACGAACAACGAATGCGCAATAGTAGGCCTTGGGAAAGCCCTTGAGTTTCATTCGAAGGGCGCGCCGGCAATCCTTACGTAAGATTGCGAGCATTCTATCAATTACTGTGCGGCCTAACATGCAAAACCTTTTTTGCTCCTTTTTTGCCCGTCACTGGAGGGGCATTGCTACCTAGAGTAATATTCTACGGCAGAGCCGCCAAGCTGACAAATGTATCTTGGTAAGTCCGCCAAACTTCTAGAAGCTATTTTTAAAATAGCCTCTACGCCGTGAGCGGTTTCTCAACAATTTCCGCAGGTGATATCGATTTTTCCGGGATCGGGTTTTACAAGCTCTTCAACTCGCGCGCTAAGTGCCTGCGGATCGCGGCCCCTCGAATAGGCATACTCTCCAGTGCCGAGCGGCTCAATTTCAGGCGGACCTACTAATCCAATAAGATCTTCTTGGCCAGCATGGAACTCAACTTTTACTCCCTTTGCGACCACCGGCTTTGAGTTTCGAACCGTTACCGTAAATGATCCATCGGCTCTTCGCTCAGAAACTCCAGCAACGCTTAATTTTGGCGAACTGCAGCTAAAACGGTAACGGATGGTGGCATCTTTAAATCCATCATTACAAATAACCGAACCGTCGCCATCCGGCCCAGCCCGACAATCAATTCCGCCTCTGTTTTCGCAGCTTTCTACCTTGAAGCTGTCCGGAACAAGTTTTACTTCTCCTTTCATTATTTCGGGGAGCTCAGCCGCTCTGGCTTTTCTGTCAGTGGCCTTACTTGAGTAATGAGTCACGCCGGCCTCGTCCTTCCAGGTGTAAATGCTGCTTTCAGCAAGTGCTGAGGAGCTGATGTAGAAACTCACTAAAAGAAAGATAATCAAGATGCGCATAGCGAAAGCTTATACCTGTACGGTCACGGACGCCAAGTAAAATCGGGAGACTCGCAATTCTCGGCGGTTTTTAGTAAAAGAGCTGGCTATGGGACGAATTTTCGAGAAGCGTAAAGATCGCATGTTTGCGCGCTGGGCTAAAACTGCCAAGGCCTTCACTAAGCTCGGCAAGGAGATTGCGATTGCGGTAAAACTAGGTGGCAGTGACCCGGCGGGGAATCCGCGGCTTCGCATGGCGATTCAAACCGCGCGCACTCTTAACATGCCCAAAGACCGTGTCGAGGCGGCAATCAAGCGCGCCAGCGGAAAAGAACAGGCATCTCTCAATGAAATAAATTATTCGGGATATGGTCCACACGGCATTGCTGTCTTTATTGTTGCCGCGACTGACAATCCGACGCGCACGGTTGCCAATATACGATCGATACTGGAACACCACGGCGGATCGCTCGCCGCATCGAGTGCACTTGATTACCTCTTTAAGCATGAGGGCGTGTTCAAAGTAAAAGCACCAAAAAGTGGAAACGATGAACTTGAACTCGCGCTCATCGACGCCGGACTCGAGGAGATGGAACAGGAAGGGGACGAACTCCATATCCACACTGACTTCGTTAATTTTGGCTCAATGCAAAAAGAGCTCGAACTAAGGAAGATAGAGGTTCTCAGTGCCGGTTCGCAGTGGATTCCGCAATCAACTACGGCACTGCCGGAGGAACAAGAGAAAGAGCTTCACGCCCTTATTGATGAGCTTGAGGAAGACGATGATATCCAGCATGTCTTCCATAATATTGGTTGATCTTGCCTTGTAGGATATTAGACGGAAGATCGTAGGTCGGGTAATCTGTCACGATTAAAGTCATCGAAGCGCCCAAAAAACCTACGCGCTAAAACCATCGATGACGTGCGGTACACTACCCCTGAATCTGTACGAAGTAATAAGTACCAAGCGGCTGATTATCGGAAAGCTTTTCCTTGGCCGCCTTTACCACTTCCGCGAATTCGCTAAGCCGCGTCGGATCAAAGTGTTCAAAATACCCCGAGAATCTTGAGTGCTGGAACACTTTGACGATAGCTCCATTGCGCTGAAGATTGCATTCGGTGATCGTGAGCTTGTCCTTATCGTCAAGAGTTGTCACGGCCATCGAATCGTACGAGAAGCCCGCGACCTTCGTCATACCATCCTTGGTGACGAGGTTTTCGACGAGCGGATGTGAGAAGGGCTTAAACTTGTCTCCGCTTCGCGTCGAAACAAGCTGGACCTTATTAATTCGCGCACTGTCCCCTTCACTCCATGCCGTCTCCCAAGCTTCAAGCTTCGGAGGGGTATTGAGGAGGAAGCCACATACCGGACGAGGAATCTCAACACTTCCATTAACCAATGGGAGCTTTAAGATTTCAAAAGCACCCCGGTACCGAATTTCGAACTCTCCTGGATTCAGCAATCTGCCGGCTCCTCGTGAGATCTGTACTGCGACCATTACTTTCATAACTTTAACTTCAACTTTCTTCCCTGGTTCCATGTTTTTTCACTACGGACCAATTTTCCATACGCATGGCGTGGTCCTTCGTTAAACTTTGAAGCTTAACGAAGGACCACGCGGCCGTGGCTAAGGCAAAAGCGGGACATTAACGAATGAAAGTTTCGAGCTGAAAGAACCTTTGCTGTCTTTGAATGACTTTAATCGAAAAGACTAAGAAATTTGTCTACCCAGCAAACTTTGGCAATGAAGAGATCGAGATTAAGCTGGAGCAGCAGCCTATAATGGTTGGGCCGCTATTACAATAACTTTGTTTTAGAATTTTATTAGCGCTGCGATCGCACGGTTTCGGCGCACTGCTTTACGCCAGCCTCCCTGATAAATCCACTGCTCTAACTCCCGAGTATCAGGGTGGCGGGCTACCAGGGCCTTGAACTCGTTACCGTGCCAGGCTCTTTTTCCGCGTAATCCCCTCGGCAGGATTCCGAGCGCGGCATGGCACATTTCATGATACAAAAGCGGCGATAGCCAGCGCGCATGCAGCGGATCGGCGAGCTCCTTGGCAATTCTCACTGCTTTTTTCTGTATCGAACAGGATCCTAGTACTCGCTTTTGACGTCGATTGCTCCAAAAGACAGTATACTCGTCAAGCTCCGGACGGTCCGGGAAGTAGTGCAGCCTTAGTTCACACCATAGCATTTTTAGCGAGGAATCAGATTCCGGGAGAGCTTGCACTTTTCTTGGAGCACGGCGTCTCTTAGTCGGTAATGTACGATCTAGGAGCAGCAGCTGAATTGTTCGAATTGCGCGAAGCATCTCTTCTCTGAAACAAACTTACGCCCTGTCAATTCGGATAGCGATAGTGACCGGTTATCTCATAATCGAAGAGCACATTTTCTTCTTTTGCTCCTAACCCGATATTATGAATTATCAGTGGCACTCCGCGCCAGGATTTTTTGTCCGAGACCAGACCGATATGCGGAACACCTGAATCGAGCTTCCAGCTGACAATATCACCAGGCATATACCCCTCCGCCGAGTTGCTTACCGGCAAGCTTGTTCCATGCACGCTAAAGAACTTTTGTAAGTTCGGTACCCGGCGGTGGTCGATATTGTGGTCCGGCTTTGTGAGTCCCCAAAGTTTTGGGTAGCCATTGAAGTTCTCAGTCATGTCGCGATGAACAAGTTCTTGCAGATCTATACCCTGCGCTCGGTAAGCTCTTATTAAGACGTCAGTACAGACTCCCTCACGAAGCGGGACATCGCCGCCCGGATAAGGAATCCTTACGTATCTTGGATTATAGGAAACCGTAACCCCGACCTGGCTACGTGCGGCCGACACAAGCGCCAAAGGATCCGCCGCAGCGCACAGCGCAACGCAGCTAACAACAAATAATAGAAGCACATTTTTCACTGCCGCCTCGTATAGCGCGATTCGATAGCTATTCGCCACCTGAAAACCAGGGACATGTGGGACCGTCACGGGTTTTCGTCGTCGCCGGAGACAAAGCCATACTCTTTTAGTTTGTAGAGCAGCGCACGGTGGCTAATTTCAAGAATTCGCGCCGCGTGTGTACGATTTCCCTTGGTCTTCTCAAGAGCTTTACGAATAAGGGCAATTTCTAAGGCTCGAGTTTTCTGTTTTATGGAGAGATTGCCATCAGCAAGGAGCGAGCCCACGGAAGGATCTTCGCGAGTCTTCTCGCCTGCCAGACGGATCTGTTGTGGCAGCACTTCGAGGTCAAGCGTATCTTTCTCGGTCAGTACCAGTGCACGTTCGATACAATTTTCGAGCTCACGAACATTTCCTTTCCAACCGTAGTTCACCAGGCATTTCATCGCCTCAGGTGTCACGCTCTTTACCGAAAGGCCAAGCTTCTTATTGTGTTTCTTTATAAAGCTCTGCGCCAAAAGCGGAATATCTTCAGGCCTGTCGCGTAACGGCGGAATGTCGATTGAAACGACATTCAAGCGATAAAAGAGATCGTCTCGAAAGCGTCCACTTTTTATATCATCTTCTAAGTTTCGAAGCGTCGCCGCAATAATTCGCACATCAATGGAAATTACCTCTTCGTCTCCAACACGGCGAATCTGCTGTTCCTGCAGAGCTCGAAGAAGTTTTACCTGGAGATGAAGTGGAAGCTCACCAATCTCATCGAGAAATATAGTTCCACCACTCGCCTCTTCGAATAGCCCACGCTTGTCACGTGTCGCATCAGTAAATGCACCCTTTTTATGGCCAAAGAGCTCAGATTCCATCAGAGTCTCGGGAATAGCACCGCAATTAATCGCCACAAACGGCTGCCCTCTTCGTGGTGAATTGTGATGAATTGCCCGTGCCAGAAGCTCTTTTCCCGTACCCGATTCGCCAGAGACCAAAACCGTAGTGTTAAAATTCGAGAGCCTCTTCACAGTTTCGAATATCTCGAGCATTGCCTTGCTCTTGGCGACGATGTTCGAAAAGCTGTAGCGTTGCTGGACTGCAGCCTTAAGTTCGGCGTTCTCATGTTTCAGCTTCTCGCGCTCTTCAATCTTCTTTAGGGTGAGAAGAAGCTCTTCTCCACTAAACGGTTTCGCAAGGTAATCATATGCACCGGCACGCATGGCTTGAATCACCAAGTCACTGCTTCCGAATGCAGTCATCAAAATAATCGCACACTCTGCACTGCTTTCCTTGCAACGCGAGATAAAGGTCATTCCGTCCATTCCCGGCATATTCAGATCACAGAGAACGATATCGAAGCTTTCGTCTTTGAGCAGTGTAAGCGCCTCTTCACCTTTTTCAGCCTGACGCACGGCGTAACCCGCGTGCTGAAGATTGAGCGCGATGGAGCTTCGCACTCCCGCGTCATCTTCGACTACAAGCACCGAAAGTGATTCAACGCTATCGCTCAAGGAAGCACCCCGGTCGTGAAGGGCGCCGGAGGCAGCCCCGGATTAAATACCGTCAGCTGATCGAATCCCCAAATGAGGTAAATTACAGTACCTAGCGCCAAATAAGGACCAAAGGGAATTGGGTGCGAGGTGCTTTTTCCTTTAAAAAGGATCAGCAGTAGTCCACATATTGCACCTAAAAACGAGCCAATAAAAATTGTGTAGAATGCCGCTGATAATCCGAAGAAAGCACCGGTCATCGCCAAAAGCTTAATATCGCCGAATCCGAGCCCAGATTTTTTCCGAATTCGTATATATAGCTCGGCGACAAGCAACAAAAACCCAGCGCCCAGAGCGACACCGATCACACTTCCCCAAACACCCTGTACGATCGGCGGCTTGAAGACACCGAGAAACTGATTCGCCACGCCAACGACCAGACCAAGCAACGTCCCAGGAAGCGAAATTACATTAGGGATAATGTAGTAGTCGTAATCGATAAAGCTAATGACAATGAGTGACGCGCAAAACGCGTACACCACAAATCCGGTGGGAGAGATACCGAAACGCATCGCACAAAAATAACAGACAAGCGCGGAGAGAAATTCAACCAACGGATAGCGCGCCGAAATGGCAGTCTTACAAAACGCACAACGTCCGCGAAGCACAATCCAACTTACGAGCGGGAGGTTGTGAAACCAGCGCAGCTGCGCGTTGCACGAGGGGCAGATCGATCGGCGAGGGTAGGTGATAGTAATTTTCTTTCCATCGTGACTTGGGTGAGGAGCCTCTTGTTGCTCCTCCACATCGTCATCGAGGCTTACAAGCCCCTTCGGTCGGCCGAGCGGAATTCGATAAATACAGACATTCAAAAAGCTGCCAATAAGCAGCCCAAATATGATCGCAGACACGCCGCTCATTGTTCTAGCTCTCCCTCATACGTTTTGATTATTGCAAACAGGTAATAGTCGCTACCTTTTTCATAGCTGCTAAGGTATTATTTTCACAGATCTTTTCATCGCAACAGTGAAAGAATTGCGAGGTTCACTTACAAGTTTGCGGGGGTCAAAAGGTATGTCTTGAGCAAGCCCTGACAATCTGTTCAAGTAGCATTCATGAAAAAACTATTGGTCCTCGGCTTAACTACTCTTTTTCTTGGCTCTCTAATCTCCTGTTCGAGCGGTAGCGACGAAGGAGGTGGTTCCGACGAGACTGGCCGCGCCTGCTCGGTCATAGGCCTTAACAACAAGGTCATTAACGGCACATCCTGTTCCGGACAGGAGCAAGCTTCAGTGGTACGCGTGATGGCTGAAGTTACTGTGGGTACGACCGCATATGTAGTGCCGATATGTAGTGGTTCTTTAGTCAGTAGCAACAAAGTGCTCACCGCAGCACACTGCTTAATTCCAAGCTTCAGCGGATTTCCTGTCCAGGGCTACGGCATTTACGTCGGGCAAAAAGGCGAAGGAACCTACTACGAAGGTGTATCATCGAGCGCGGCGCCTGGATTTAGCGCCGACGCCGCCACCGAGAGACTTTTTAACGATGCCGCATTAATTCGACTTGGAAATAGCCCCGGACTTCCGACACTTCCAATTCTTCTAAGCCGCGCCGTCGCGGAAGGAGAGACTGGCTTTGTATATGGCTACGGCGTGCGCGCAGAAGGCGAGCCTAGTGAAGACGATGCTGATTTCGGTTCACTTGAAGCTGGCGCGATGTCGGTGCAGTCAGTTACTCCAAATCACATCTTTGTTACCTTCGAAGGTGGCGGGGTAAACGTATGTAACGGCGACTCCGGCGGACCGATTATCGTCGAAGTGAACGGCGGACCCGCGATTGCCGGAGTCGTTTCACAGGGCTCGAAAGAGGGCTGTGTTGAGGGCGATGTCACAACATTTACAAACCTTCAATCGCCGAACGTGCTGAACTGGCTCTCCGACAACGTTTCGGATGTGGCGGTGAGATAGGACTCTTTGATCCATCTAAGCGATAACGCAGGTGATTGAAAGAGACTACGCGGACTAGAGAAGTCGTTAAACCGAGAAATGTTTCCTTCGGGACCGCGCACGCCTCGAGATAAAGTTCTCGGCGAAACGCTTTTGCGCCCTACGCCGCGCTCTGGTGCAGAATCATGATTTTCTGCCAGATCTTCCCGCTCATTAGCCCGGTAAGTCCCTCGATCTCATCAACCGCATCGAGCACAACATGATCATCCAGATGTTGTGCGTAGAGCGCCGCAATTTTTCCAAGAAGCGAAAGCATCTCGCTGCAATAATCGAGGAATCGGGTAAGTTCGTAGTGTCCATACTCCGATTTCGGCGATGAGGCGGTGTGCTTCGCATTCGCGGAAAGCCGCCCCGGATCTTTGGTCAGCTGATGCATATCGACAATATGCACAAGCGCCCGAATCTCATGCATTGCCTTTAACGCGCGTCGTCTTTTGATTCGAAGTTCAAGCGATATTAGAAAATAAAGCCCAAGAAAAAGAAAAATTCCAACATTGATCCCGGCTTCGAGCATCTGGACGAAGTCGGAGAGAGTCGGATCGGTATGCTGAATCGTTACATGTTGTCCTAAAAGGACTAACGCACCAACACTCAGCGCGATAAGCACGAAGATAGCAAAACGGAGCAAAATTATCGGTTTCGAGATCCATTCCGCCCGTTCGCCGCTCTCCTCAGCGATTCCGACAATATCACGGCACACTTTTAAGATTCCCGAATGCGGAAAGCGCTCCTCGATTCGGCGTCTGAGCTTTTTCGAGGTCTCAATTACAGCAACCGAGTCGAGAGAGCGGTATTGCATCGGCGCTACTCTTCAACTTTTTTGGATTTTTTCTTGGCGCGTCTTTTCTTTGGCGGACCCGCAGCGGCGCGTGCATCAATAAGTTGAACCGCTTCAGCAAGCGTCAGCGAATCAGGATTGCTGCCCTTAGGAAGCGAGGCGTTGACCTCTCCATCAGTCACGTAGGGCCCGTAGCGGCCACTTCGAAGTGAGATCGCCAAATTTGAGGTTGGGTGATTACCTAACTCTTTTAGCTTTTTCGGCTGCTGCGCGGCACCGCGTCCACGGGTCTTTGGACGTTTAAGAATTTCAAGGGCTTTCTCAAGAGTAATCTCAATTGGCGAAACCTCATCAACTGGAATTGAGCGGGTATCGGTGCCACTTTTCAGATAGGGTCCAAACCTACCGTTGGCAACGATGATATCATCATTAGTTTCGGGATTTTTGCCGATATTTTTTGGGAGCTCGAGAATCTTCACCGCGATCTCGAGAGTCACCTGGGCTGGGTCTTGTCCAGGAAGAAGCGATGCCATCTTCGGTTTCTCGCCCTCTTTTGCATCACCTAACTGGAGATAAGGTCCGAAACGCCCGGTCTTAAGATAAATGGGAACTTGAGCGGTCGGATGACTCCCCAGAGAGGCCGGTCCTTTCGCCGCAGCAATCAGTATTTTTTCGGCCTCGGGAATTGTCATTTCATCGGGAGCGACACCGTCGGGAACACTCGCTCGGTCGGTACCATTGGTCAAGAACGGTCCAAACCGTCCGATGCGCACTTCAACCGCTCGCCCGGTGCTATCAACACCAAGTGGAATACCATTTATCTCTCGCGGATCAATTTTTTCTTCGCCGTTTTTCACAAGCTGAATAAGTCCGGCATGACCATTTCCGAAGTAAAACTTGTTAAGATATTTTAAGTTGTCCATCTCTCCGCGTGATATCGCGTCGAGATCGTCTTCTAGATTAGCGGTAAATTCGTAATTTAACAGATCAGTAAAGTAGCGCTCCATCAACCCGGTGACTCCAAGCGCAAGAAAAGTCGGCACAAGCGCAGTGCCCTTTTTAAAAGCATATTGCCGATTAAGAACCACATCGACAATGGTCGCCCAGGTACTCGGCCGCCCGATGCCCAGACGCTCAAGCTCTTTGATAAGACTTCCTTCAGTAAAGCGCGCTGGAGGTTGTGTTTCATGGCCAAGCGCTTCGAGCGAGTTGACCTTAAGTGCCTCACCTTTTTTTAATGGCGGAAGTACTTTCTCCTTATCTGCAATTTCTGCTTCAGGATCATCAGCACCCTCGACATACGCCCGAAGAAATCCCGGGAACGTTATCGTCTTACCTGAGGCGCGGAAAGTCGCGTCCGCGCAGCTTATTTCAACAGTTACTCGAGTACCAACCGCGTCTTTCATCTGTGACGCAATCGTGCGCTTCCAAATAAGCTCATACAATCGAAAAGCTTCGTCGCCCAACTTCTCACGAATTACCGCGGGCGGCTCAAAGCTTGCTCCTGCAGGGCGAATAGCTTCATGCGCTTCCTGGGCGTTCTTGACTTTTGTTTGATACACTCGAGGTTCGGGGAAAAGATATTCGGCTCCAAACTCGCGAGTGATTAATGTACGGGCGCCGCTTAATGCCTCAGCGGAAAGCGTTGTAGAATCAGTACGCATGTAGGTAATGAAACCGTTTTCGTAAAGGAGCTGAGCTACCTGCATGGTTCGACGAACCGCGAAGTTTAGTTTGCGGCTGGCTTCCTGCTGAAGTGTGCTCGTGGTAAATGGTGCGGAAGGCCTTGTGGAGTAGGGCTTCTCCTCAATCGACGCAACTTCGGTTTTTGCCTTGAGAAGTCTTTCGCGAAGTGCCCCCGCGCCTTTTTCATCGAGGAGCACGACATCTTTCGCTACTTTCTCGTCGATCGTGCCGGTTTGCGGATCGAAATCCTTTCCGATCGCGACTCTCCTTTCACCGACATAGGTCAGCTCAGCCTCAAACGCCGAATTCTCGTGGTTGGCAAAGATGCCTTTAAGATCCCAGTAGGTCCCGGATCTGAAACGGATTCGTTCACGTTCGCGCTCGACAAGCAGCCGCATTGCGACACTCTGTACACGCCCAGCGCTAAGCCGCGGCGCCATCTTTTTCCAAAGCACTGGACTTACGGAGTAGCCGAAGAGACGATCAATTGTTCTCCTTGTCTCCTGCGCACGCACCAAGTTCTCGTCGATAGCACGCGAGTGCGCAAGCGCCTCGTCGATCGCTTCTTTGGTGATTTCGTGGAAGACCAGTCGTTTTGTAGGAATCTTCGGCTTCAACACCTCGACAAGATGCCAGCTAATCGATTCCCCTTCGCGGTCTTCGTCAGTCGCCAGATATAGCTCATCGGCATCTTTAAGAGCTTCTTTTAAATCGCTTACCCGCTTCTTTTTCTGTTCCGGGATAATATAGAGAGGCTCGAAGTCGTGGTCGACGTTAATACCCAATCGTGACCATTTCTCCTTTTTAATGCTTTCTGGAATCTCGGCGGCATTATTTGGAAGGTCGCGCACGTGACCATAGGAAGCCAGCACTTTGAAGCGCTTCCCTAGAAATTTCCCAATAGTCTTCGCCTTGGTTGGCGACTCAACTACTACAAGCGGCTTTGACACTATTCTCTACTATCCTCCTGGGGCTACCTTACTCAAGATTCCTTCGCATTGACAACCTTTGCGCTGCCAACTGCACAGAAAAAGTCGGAGCTCCCTCTTTCATGCAGATGCGCGATCTTCCTGAAATCGTTTCAGAAAGATCGCCAACTGCGATACCACACACGGTGTTATTCCAGGGATTCTACGCACCTGCCCAAGCGAGTAAGGCTTGAATTTCTTAAGCTTTTCTCGCGCTTCGATGCGCAAGCTTGGGATTTCATCGTAGTTGAAACTTTCGGGTATGCGTTCTGACTCAAGCCGTTTTAGTTTACCCACCTCAATCTCCTGGCGAGTCAAATAACCTGCGAACTTAAGCTCGACCTCGAGCCGGCCAAGGATCTCCGCCGGCAATGGCTCGGAGAAGGGATAGCGCTCCAAGATCTGCGATATACTAAGCTCGGGCCGTCTCACAAGCTGTGAAAGAGCAATACTGTCCTTAATCTCGGCGCTTTGCAAAGCTTTGAGCCACTCATTACTCTCCGCATGCGGCTTTACTCGAGTGCCTTCCATGTGTGAGTGCGCCTTCGCCACAAGCTCTTGATGCTGCTCAAAACGGCGGCGCTGATCCTCGGATAGCAATCCAAGCTCCAGCGCCATCGGTGAAAGCCTTGCCGCGGCGTTATCTTCACGAAGCAGCAGGCGATATTCAGCTCGCGAGGTAAACATCCGGTAGGGCTCATCAACACCCAGAGTAACGAGGTCATCGATCATCACCCCGATGTAGCCCTGCGATCTCGAAATGAAAACGGGTTCTTGGCCCTTTGTGTTTCGCGCAGCATTTATCCCGGCAATAATTCCTTGTGCTGCCGCCTCTTCGTAGCCCGAGGTGCCGTTAATCTGTCCGGCGTGATAGAGCCCGCCAATAAGTTTTGTTTCGAGGGTCGGATAAAGATTTCTTGGATCAACAAAATCATATTCGACTGCATAACCCCATGCCAAAATTTCGCACCTCTCAAGCCCTGGAATCATGTGAATAAACGCATCCTGCACATCGGCGGGAAGGCTCGTTGAGATTCCGTTGGGATAGACTATGTCGGCATCATACCCTTCAGGCTCCAAGAAAATGTGGTGACTTTTCTTGTCGGCGAAGCGAAAAACTTTATCTTCTATCGACGGGCAGTAACGCGGGCCACCGGATTTAATTTGCCCATTGAACATTGGGCTTCGCTGTTTATTCGCGCGGATAAGATCATGAATTGCTTCGTCGGTCGCGGTCAGCCAGCATGAAAGCTGCTTTTGTGCTATCTTCTCGGTCATGATCGAAAAGGGACGGGGAGGATCATCGCCGGGCTGCTCTTTCAACTTTGAGTAATCTATTGACGAGCGCCGAATGCGCGCGGGAGTCCCGGTCTTAAGCCGTCCAAGCTCAAAGCCAAGATTTCGAAGTGAGTCACTTAAAAAGTTGCTGGCGTTATCGCCTTTCCTTCCACCACAGGTTTGCTCTGCTCCGGTGTGCATCAATCCGCGAAGGAACGTTCCCGTAGTAAGCACTGCCGCCTTACAAAATATCTCGAGACCGCTTGTAAGACGCACCGATGAGATTCGATTATTAGAAGTTCCAAGCGCGGCGATTTCGCCCTCGACGATGGTAAGATTCGGCTGCAATCCGAGTTGACGTTGCGTCTCTGCCTTATAGAGATCGCGGTCTGCCTGCGCTCGCGAGGCCTGCACCGCCGCACCTTTACTGGAGTTAAGTGTTCGAAACTGAATACCGCTACGATCGATGGCCCGGCCCATGACGCCACCAAGAGCATCAACCTCCTTTACTAGCTGCCCCTTGCCCAGCCCGCCAATCGCAGGGTTACAGGACATCTGACCGATGCCACCTCGACGAAGGGTAACCAGCACGGTAGGCACCCCGAGACGCGCACTAGCTGATGCGGCCTCAATTCCAGCATGCCCACCACCAATTATAACTACGCTCGTTTCCATCCGTCGTTTTTGCCTTAAGTACTTGATCCTATGTTACGCCATCTGAGTCAATGAACTTAGGGTTTTAAGGCTTAACATATTTAAATTACACGAGATTCTCGGCCTATCCAATTTGACATTTTGCGCAAGGGTTAATTTAATAACCGAATCGGCGACTTCTGTCATCTAATCGGTACAGATGCCGGCAACACTGTTTAAATTAATTAAACTAACTGAAGCAAAAGCGCCTAACCGCCTGATTAGATGTTTGGAATTAGGATATGAGACGAGTAGTTGTTCAACAACATTGGGTCCATCCGGAATACAGAATCGCCCCTGCCGAAAAGCGTCCAACTCGTAAACCGCTCGACGCTGTAACAGTATTTCTTTTTCTTTCGAGCATTACACTCCTCTTTGTGGTTACCGTACTGGTGTACCCGCTGCAGCGCGCGTCGGTCCCGGAAGTTATTAGCTCCGCGATCTCCGCTTTTTCAAGCATTGGTGAGTTTCGAGGCAAAGAAGATGTAATTAAGTCGCTCTCCGCCGAGCAACGAAAGGTCTTTGCATCACAGGTACATTACGTGCTCGAGATCATCCGATCAACCAAGCGGAAAAAGAGCGAAAAGGATGCCTCTGAGCTTGCTCAGCTGATTGTCGCCGAAAGTTATCGCGCTAATTACGATCCGCTCTTTGTAGCTTCGGTGATTAAGGCCGAAAGCACCTTCAATCATCGCGCGGTTTCATATGCAGGTGCCAAGGGGCTAATGCAGATTCTTCCCGGGACCGGACAGTACGTCTCCAAGCGAAATCGTTTAGCGTGGAAAGGGTCTCAGACGCTTCACAACCCAGAATATAATTTGCAGCTTGGTATCGCGTATCTTAAAGAGCTTGAGAAGAACTTCAAAGGCGATCGTGAGCTAGCCCTTATTGCTTACAACTGGGGTCCAGCAAATGTTATGAGTGCCGCACAGGGCAAGAAAAGATTTCCCTCGTCCTCGGTTCGTTACGCAAAAGGCATTATCTCTTCTCATGACAAATGGCGTCGCGAACTTGACTCAAGGCGCAATCAGTTTCAGTACCTTAATTTGGATATCTCGGCCTAGCCCGAGCTATTCTTTTCGATACAGACAACATCCCCATCCAGAAAGTAGCGCCGAAGGGTAGCATTCTACTCGCTTAAGACGATCAACGCCCCGCATGATGCTCTCTTCGTTTCCCTCCCAGTAAGGGAGTAATGAATGTGTGAGATACCACTGCGCACTTCCAATGCTTGCACCATTTTCCACATAACGAATTTTCTCGGAAGCTTCGCGTCTTCGCAGATTGAAATACAGCATCATCTTATGGCGAAAGTCATTATCGCCCGAAACCAAAACGGACTGGCCTCTCGAAGGCGAAAGGAGTTGATCAACTATCAAAGAGTAACTAGCTCTGCCATACCGAAGCAGTAACGAGCTGCTATAGAGATTTCCTAGTATCACCAGGGAAAGAACAATTGCACCTACATAACGCGCAGCGCCTTTCGCCGCGAACAGCGCTGCAAGATAGCTCCCCAAAAGCAGCTGAAAAATTACTATGCTTAACAAAAAGTAGCGCGGCACAAGAATCTTGGGCGAAAGAATTAAACAGATCGCCACCGGAACAAGCAACACGGAGAGATAGAGAGCCGCCACTTTCCGTTCTTTAACTTCACGAAACAATCGAGCTGCAAATATCGAAAGGGCAAAAAGCGCCGCGATCAGTGCTAGAAGTGTCTTCATTGGAAGCTCGGAGCTGGTCAGTGGACCTCCTACCATAAGGCTTAAAGTATCAACGAGCAGGTCAAGCCACGACTGAAGTGGCCCACTGCCGGGGGATAGGTTTTGAAGGAACAAGATGTAAAATGCCGAAGCGCCGAGCGCGAGCGGAAGGAACGCCGGAAGCGCACGCTTTCCTCGAAACGCACTCCACGCCAAGAGATAAGGAATTGCACTCAGGTGTGATAGCGCTGCAAAGATCGATAAAGTCCAGAACAATGCAGCATGCATGAGCTTCCTGGATTCCACGTAATGTTGAAGTGAAAGCAGCGCAGCAAGGGCAAATGCAATCATCGGCGCGTATCCACGCGCTTCCGATGCGTAAAGGACCATTGGATACGAAATCGCAAAAAGCAGAAGGGACAAAGTGCTCGAAGCCGGCGCGACCGATTCGGAAAGTCTTTTAAAAAGAAAGAGCGACACAAAACCAAAGAAAAGCGCGGGCGCACGAACGAAAAAATATGGCGTGCTCGGACCAAGAAGCGAAAGGTAGAGAGTATAAAGTGAAAAATGCCCGTCTTGAATCTTGAGAGAAAAGAGATCCTTTATTCCACTCAGTGAGCGCGCGGCGTTCCAGGCCCAAATTTCATCGAGCCAAAGCTCGCCTCGTGCAGCACCAAGCCGAAGTAAAATCGCAGCAAGCAGCGTTAGCAAAATTCCCAGACTACGCGGTGGTTTAACGTGCAAGTTGGAACTTCGCTCCCATTTTTACTATGAGCCCTTCGGCGACTAAAGCCGCCAGAGCTCTTTGACCACGCGGATTGTTGCTAAGGTCTCGCTCAAAAAGATTACTTTTGGTGGTAAGAAGCTTTAGTATTCTGCCACGTTCCTGTCGAAGCGATCCCTCGAAGCGACTCTGCTTTCGATAATGCGCGCTTCGCTGATTGCTTCGCGGCTTCGTTTCTTTCAGATACACTCCGTAATCCATAAGCGCATAGTACCACCGTCGAGGATCTCTTCTGTAGAGTGTCTTTTCAACAAGCAGCCGAATCTCTTGATCACGCACCAGCGTTGCTCGCTTATAGAACGCCTCAATAAATACCGTGCGAATATTGGTTTCGATAAATACACTTGGCGTTCCAAAAGCAAATGCCTGTAGAGCGCCGGCAGTATAATTTCCGATTCCCGGAAGCGCCACGAGCTCGTCGAAATCGCTGGGGACTTTGCCATTATGATTCTCCATAATGGCGACCGCGCAATCTCGAAGCGCTCGTGCACGTCTATTGTAACCGAGGCCGCTCCACAGCATAAGCACCTCACCAAGCGACGCGCGTGCCAAATCGCGCACCGTTGGAAATCGTTTAATAAACTTTTCGTAATAGGGCAGAACTCTCGAAGTCTGAGTCTGCTGTAGCATTATTTCAGAAACTAAAATTTTATAAGGATCCTCGGTACGGCGCCAGGGAAAGTCTCGGCCATGTGCTCGATAATATGCGAGAACTCTTCGGCGAAACCCGTAAGCCTCACTTCTCAAAGGATCTTCCTAGTCCAGGCCGTTGAAAGCGAATCGGCATATTCATTCCAAAGCCAGCCATTATGCGCCTCTATCCATTTAAGCTTTACCTGTGGATGGGCCTTCGCCGCCGCATAAAGCTCTTTTACAAGTTCGAGATTCGCAATTGGGCCTGATTTTCTCTTCCAGCCCCGCGCAGCCCATGCATCGGCCCACTTGTTAATAGTGTTTACGCACAGCTCAGAGTCAGTAAAAATTTCTATCTGCTCATCTTTCGGAAGAATCTTAAAAGCTTCGATTAGCCCCGTAAGCTCCATCCGATTATTCGTGGTCTGCTTGTCGTGGCCGTGTCGCTGACTAATTATTTTGCCATCACGTACGTGCACCACACCCCAACCACCCGGTCCTGGATTCGGGCGGGCACTTCCGTCAGTAAAAACGCCATTCGACGGCCCCTCTGAATACTTTGCGAGTACTTCTTCAAGGGTCAAACTTTCTCCGGTTGCAAGGAATTCGTCCATGGCAGAGAGACATGCCACAAATAAAAAGTGTTAGCAAATTTGAACGGCTATTCGCTGTTGTCTGCAAAACAGAGACTCTTTTTAGGCTCAACATCTCAACCTTTTATATGAAGACAGAAGCAGTACAAACCCCGGTCTCGCATCATCGCAAATGGTATGAAAAATTAGCAACGCCAAGCATCTGTGCAGCACTCGCCGCATTGGCGCTTTCCGGCTGCTCTCTCAAACAGCCGCGGGCCGAAGTAGTGTTAGGGCCCGATCCCGATATTCAGCCAGTGAAGATCGCGGCACATGCCTATGCCCGAGGCCAGCACTTTACTTATCGGGATTTCAGCGTCGAGTTTGGCACTGCCGGCGATTATTTAATCTCAAACCCAAGGACATCGCAAAGCTGGCGTATCTCGGTGTCTCACGAAATGCTCGGCAAACCACAAACATTTGCCCTACGCAACAAGGTCTTTCTCTGCGAAAGAGACTTTCCACAGTATTTTAACGTGGCATTTCGCCAAGAGGGCACTCGTAACCTTGCGACCGGAACCGCGCAATTGCTTGGAGTACCAGTCAATCGTTGATCGACGCCTCAAGGAGCAACTTGCGCAGAGCACCCGCAACCTGTGGTGTGGCCAAAAGCACGCTGTCTCCGCGCAAGCTCTCCGGAAGTTCACTTGATGTCTCTCGAAAGCGAAGCAGCTCCGCACCAGCTTCCCGCGCAATAAGCGCTCCGGCCGCCATATCCCATGGCATAACATCTTCGTAAAATGCATCGACCCTACCACAGGCGACCCAGCAGATATCGAGCGACGCCGCGCCAATTCGCCTTACATCTTGGCAGTTTCTGAGCACAGCACCAACTCGGCGCAAAAGCTCGTCCACATTCGTGCGCTCATAGGGAAAGCCAGTGGCAACAAGAGCGTCATGAAGCCCCGCTGTTTTTCGAACCGAGATAGCCTTGCCATTACAAAAGGCACCGCCGCCCTTGATCGCATGAAACAGCTCGTTATCAAATGGTGCATACACCACACCAACAATAACTTCACCCTTTTCGGCAATCGCAATTGAGACGCCACACTGCCTATGCCCGCGGCTATAGTTCACTGTTCCGTCAATAGGATCGACTATCCAATAGGTGCTCTGTCTCAGTTTTTCAATATTCACGTCGGAGAGAGTCTCTTCCGATAAGATCTGATCTTCGGGAAAATGCTTCTTGATATCGCCTAAGATAATCGCCTCGGCCTCGATATCCGCGTCGGTTACCGGGTTTCGCTCTGACTTTAATGTAACGGTGAAATCGCTCCGCTCGCGCCGTTCACGGATACGGGTCCCCGCGCGAATTGCAAGCTCTCTTGCCAGTTCTAGATATTTCACTCTTGTAGTACTCATGGTCTAATCCTAACTGCATTGCCACATATGGTCAAAACAACAGCTGACACTACAGACCTGCTTCAGTTTGTTTACGAAGATGATGATATTTTCGTGATCAATAAACCTTCGGGTATTCACTCTGTCGCACTTGAAAAATCGTCGGCAAATTGTCTCGCAACCCTGCTGCTTCAAAAGTATCCAACGTTAGCGGGCGCGGCGCCCAAAGCTGGGGACGCCGGACTCGTACAACGACTTGATTTTGAGACTAGCGGACTGATCGTCGGGGCAAAGAGCCGAGAAATATGGGAGAAGCTCGCAATAATGTTACAGCAGGGAAAGGTAAAGAAGAGCTACCTCGCCCTTGTTGAAGGTATTTTGGCCAGGCCCCAAAAAGTTTCGGGGATGATAGGAGCGGCAAAACGGCGAGCAAAGAAGGTTCGAGTGTATAAAGACAAAAACGTCAAGAGATCGCTTGAAGCGAATACAAGTTATCGTCCGGTAAGAATTTTTCGAGCACAGGAGTGTACCCTAGTTCGCGCGCTTGCACCCACGGCGAGGCGTCACCAGATCCGCGCGCACGCGGCAAGCATTGAGCATCCACTCATAGGTGACGCTTTATACGGATCGAAACGTACTCTAGCCTCGATCCATAAAATTCTCGCCGGCGCTCCTGTGGAAGGACAGCATTTCCTGCTTCATGCCGCAACGCTCGAGTTTCCTCATCCAAGAAGTGGCGCACGACTTACATTTGAGATTGGCTCAAGACTTCTCGGGAAATAATATGCTCCCACCAAGAGTTGGAACATGCTAGCCTGGACTTCTCACAGCTTTCTGCTACGGAGTCGTACTGTGTCGACTGACTTCGTTTTTCTAGGAATTGGTGCTCGACAGCCTGCAAGGCTGCCTCCGGGCCAATTCCGTCGAAAAGCCTCGTCACTCGCCACAGTACGACTCCTCGCGACGAAACCTGTGAAAAGTCCAGGCTAGAACAAACGCCGCTATGAAGCTTTTTCTTACATCGTCAGGCTTTGCCCCCGACAGCTTACGCAATGAGTTTAGAAAGATTCTTTCAGACGGCGAGGCTATAGTAGTCAACGCAGACACGACACGCGAACTGAAGTCTTCACATCAAATTGGCACTCCGTAGCAGTAGTTTTCCGACTCTTCTCAACTCTGTTCTGTGCTCTCTGTGGTTTTTTGAAAGTAAAGTAAACCACAGAGGCTCAGAGGTAGAGCCGAGGGAGGGAAAGGTTACTTTTGTTCCATTTGTAGCGATTTCTTTAGTCTTCGTTCCCCGATACCGGGTACCACTTCTCCAAGACCACATCGAGATCTTCACGCGACTTACCATCGCGAATTGCGGCGTTAAGCGCGCATATTGCACCTTTCAATCGCTCGGTCCCTTTCAAAAACTCCGCGCAATTGGGCTCAGCAGTGAGAGCTGCACTCTTTACTGCGGCAACTCCATACTCAGCGCTTAGCTCCGATTTCGTGCCTTCGAACGACATAGATGCCCGACAGGCCGTCTTCAACGCCTCAGCAAGAGTTTCAAACTTCCAGATCTTCGGTTTCAGATCACAGATCATGCTCAACATAAAGCCGTAGTTCGCGTCCGGGATCCTGTTCTCAACAATAAAACGCGTGATACTCTCAGCTTCATTTTTGCGCTTGGAGTCACCAACATACGCGCCCACGATAGCCTGAATATCGGCGTAGCGTGGATCTTTAGTTATATCAGTGCTAGTACTCGTCGAATCCTTTTTAACTACCGCATTCGCCGAAACGCCATCCATAAATACTCCTCCATAAGCAATGTTGAACTAACAGTGTACACGACACCGAGCGCTACTCAAGCCGATCGGTGGATGCCTTAACATTTCGCGCCTGAGGCCCCCGTGTACCCTCGACAACCCGCGCGCCATCAAAAAGGTCTCGTAAACTCGCGATGCTAATGTCGGCGAGCGATATTCTATCTTCGTCATCCCATCGGTGAACCCACTCATTTCGATACCAGATATCAGAAATTATGCCTTCGACATAAAGTGAAGGTCTCTCGTCTCGATCTCTTTTTGCCCTGGTGCTTAATAAGACTAAGGGATGCTCGGTCCCAACACTTTCAACGGTTTTGCTATTACTTCTTTCATTGAATACAGAATCCCAGCTCTCTCCCTTGCCACTCGCAAACTTCGCCCCCTTTTCGAACTCGCCCAAGGGAAAAAGTGGAAGAGTCGGCATGATATAGCGAGCGGCAATACCAAACTCCGCAACGGAAAGTTCAAAGCCGCGCGGATTTGCAAGCGTGGAGACAGCGCGGCGGATGCCCTCGACCACTCCGCTACTCCCGTAAAAACTGCCCAGACTTATTGCGCCGAAGGCCATACGATCGGTAGGTGACGCCTTTACTCCACGCGTAAGTTTCGTCCCGCGACGATACTCGGTAATAGCTCCATTTGCGTTTAATCCAATTGCGACACTTCGCGGTTCAATGAGTCGGGTAATTGCGGCAGTCTTATGCCGAGCCGCAAGCTTTCCAAGCGCGGGGAGCTCGGCATCATATTCCTGCTCGCCCCGGCTGAATGCACTGTTTTCATGTTCCTGTAATCGCACAAATGGCGACACCAAGAAGCTTAGCCGTTCGCGACCAGTCTCAAGAACATTCACTTTCCATTTTTTCTCGTAGCAAGGTAACTCGGGATTAGGTTGACAAAAGGATGCACTTATCCGGGCCATATTGCCGAAATCGAAGCTTTCACCCTCGAGGCGACGCTCGAGCTCCGCGAGAAGAAATCCTTTCTTCCAGCCCGGGCTTAGCGCGAGGCGCGTCGCTGAAAACTCCCTCGCAATGCGCTCAAGCGCTTCCTTAGTCTCAGCAAACTTATTTCCATGCTCCTTGGTTGCTGTCTCATGGCCGATCATGTCGGGATGAATTCGTACAAGTAGAGAGCGCTCGAGCGCTTTTGCCATGCGACGCGCCGCCCAGGGCAAGAGGGTTGAGATCGTCGTCTCAAATTGTCTCGAGAAGAAACACGCATCAAGAAGAAATTCCGCACGATCCTCCAAGCCGCAGGGGGGCTCGGGCGTAGATTGCTGAGTGCTAAGGGTATTCTTCATTGATTACATGCAGATATGGAAACTTTTCAAGAGTATCATAGCCGCAATTTGCTAAGCAAATTAACCCGCCTTTTGACTGCTGGTGTTGGTTTGACTAGCTCAGGCTAGCGCGTATAATCCAAAGCACAGGTCGACGTGAAACTACATGGCTCGACCTAAGTTTCAATTGTAAAATTACCGGTTAAAGTTCAACATGAGCAATGATATTTCACCATCTTCGGAAAACCACGGACGATCCACTGACGCTGCAGAATCTGCGCGCATTACAAGCCTAATGACCACAGGGTTGCGCACAGAGGAGATGAATCAGCGCCGCTCGCAGCTTCCCGCGCTTCGCCAGTGGGCCGGCGAACATAACCTGTCGGTGGCAAAAGTCGAGCAGCTCGTTGCTATGCTTCCCGAGTACGATGTGGCAAGCACAAGGAATCAAGATCTTCACGATCTCGCTGAACTTGGCGTTCCGCCACATCTTGTGCCGAATGTGCTCGAAGCATTTCATGGGCTCCGCGGGAACTTTTTAACGAATGCCCCTGCACCAAGCCCAATGCGCGAAGAAGCGCGCCCATCGGCAAGCGTCTCGCCAGATAGCGAAATTGCCGGCCTCAGCCCTGAAGAGCTCGAACTTCTTGGTTCACTCGAAGATGCCGCGGCGCACAAAGCCACACAGGCTGAGAAGGAGACTTTTCGAGAAACCCTTACTGGACGTTTCGAGCCCAATCTTGCGGCGCTTTTATACAAAGCCTTCAGTGATGAGTTTAAGAAGGATGACGAAGTGGATTCAAAGAGCGAAGAACCCGAGGTCAGCTTCGATCAGAACTTGAACTACGCGCTCGGCGAGGAAGCGTCTCAATATGACTACAACCGGCTGACTTCTGCGCTTGAGGGATTTTTGAAGACTTCTGCGCGGCGAAGCACCGACGCATTTCGCAGATTTGTTAAGAGCCAGGAGCATCTTGCAGCGAGTGGCGAAGAGGCGAGCGAAGAAGGTCTTGATGCCTATTCGCCTCCAGATGACGAGTAAGAGACATGGCGCAGCAGCAGTTTGCTTACCAACGTCGACAAGATCAGGTCAATCCGCTTAAGGTGTTGGGACTGAATATTGAGTCCATTGAGGAGCGCGTGGGGGGAAATGTTGCCACGTTGCACCAGGTGATTCTCGATTACGCACGTATGTTGCGCCGCTCTTTTCATCCTGACGTGGTAAGGGACGTTGAGGTACTAGAGGACGATAAGGCCCTTGATCCCACGGAACGCGAGAGACGCCAGGCGCTTTTCGATGCCAAGAGACGCTTCGAGTTTGCCCAGGAGTTCTCGGTCGAGCTCAATATGAGCATCGCCAAGCTACGCTCTCTTGAAGATTTCAAGGAGTATCTTAAGGCCTATAAAGCCGAGCAATCGGTCGATCGCATTAAATTGCTCCTGAGAAACGTTACACAGCTCCGTGCAATAAGTCAGCGCCTCTCTCAGCACAATGTTACTACCATGCTTGAGATGCTGACGCTTCCGCCCGAAGTTAATATGCTCGGTCCGCTACGCACTCAATTTTCATACATGGTAAAGCGCCTTCCCTATGAAAGCGCAGCGTCAGCAAAGATTGAGCAGAGAAGCGGCTCGGCAACAAGCCTGCTTGAGCGCGCGACGCCTCCTCAGCATATGGTGCGTAGTATTGCACACTCGGTGGATAGCGTCGGGATAACACTTGCCGAGGACGGCTCGCTAATACTTTGGCACTGTCAGTCACCGGGAGTATATCTCCGGCAAAAAACCGATTTGCGACTCGTCGGCGTAGCCGATTGTGTGCATATCTATAATGAGCTGAAGGCTCAGAATCTGTTAAACCCTGAGCTCGATCTATTGCCGAACCGGTCTGATTTCCGTCCGACCGTTGAAAGCACCCTTCTTCACCTAAACTTATTAGAGCTGGTAGGAAATCGGGAAGTATACGCTTCAGTCAGCCTCGGAGGCTTCGACCCATCGGCGTACCCGCGCCTCCTCTTAGAGCTCTCGCCCCGACTTACCCAGATTGGCGAGAGTCAGATTCTTATCGCCGCCCGGGTACAGCACCCGGAAGATGAGAAACGCGAAAACATACGCTTCGCCATTCTCGGAAGCCTTAAGCACAGCTGGTTGGACGGAAAGAAAGTCGCATTGAAACCGGATCAAGAAAGTGACCCGTTTAGCCTGCTTGTACGTCCCACCGCGAAAAGGATTACCACCGCAAAGAAAAAAAGAAGCTAAGGAACCTCTGAAAAACTATGCATTTCGTCTTCGCTGGCCTTTCGGCGATCTTTGCGAGAAAACATGCCGGGAAAATACTCGAAATAGCCCTGCTATTCCTGCGTTTTTCCCGGCATGTTTTCTCGCAAATCTCATCCAAAATTCCGGCAAATCCAAAACGCCTAGTTTTTCAGAGGTTCCCTAAAAAGGCTACTACTACTCAAGGCTTCTGGGCCGCGTGTCTCAAGAGAAAACTAAGGGGCGGGTACCAGTTTCAGGTTCCCACCCCTCGAATCGAAAATATAAAGAGAGCCGAACTTAGTTATTTCAGTTCCAAACAATCTTATCTTTCGGAGTCTCCTCCAGCACAGTGATTACACTATCTATGGCCTGGCGCAGTCCGTTGCTCATACGGCTTGCGCCCTGTGCGCGGCGGCCATTCATGATCGGAGTTGCCACAAAAAAGCCATCGCTTTTGTGTTTTACTTCTATCGTCACTGGTCCCTGCCACTGCTTGGACTCGTAATCGTAAAAATGTTTCCTTTCCACTTTTATTTCTCCTCGAGGCCCGCACTCCAAAGCATCCTGATGCGCCGGGTCTCTATACTCCTTAACTGCAAGTTCACGCCTAAACTCCTGAAGCAGCTGCTCCGGAGTCAAATTCGAAGCCCTAAGGTCTTGAACTGCTGACTGCTCACGATTCCCACTCTTGTTATGGAGCCCAGCCCCCTTTGGGTAGCCTGCCGTTCCAAGGTGTTCCCTATTAAACTCCCGCTCTACAAATCCTATATCAAGGCTTCCGGAGCGGAATAGACCATTTTCGAGGACCCAAGGTGCTAAGTCAAGCGATGTGGGCACCCCTAGAATGGCGCATCTACTTAAAATCTTTAAGCTTTTGGTAATTGCCTGGATCCTGCTCTGACCTTTGACAATTACCTTACCTATCAACCCATCGTAATGTAACGGTATCTCGCTACCCTCAGTATAGCCCATCTCGTAGCGTGCTCCCGGCGGTAGCTCAAGCTTAGTAATAGTGCCCCGTGCGGGAGTGAAACTATTAGCTGGATCTTCGGCGTTGACCCGAAACTCAATAGCATGACCACGGAACTTTATCTGGTCTTGAGTATAGGGAAGCTTGGCCCACTGAGCGATCCGAAGCTGCAACCTAACAAGGTCGACCCCTGTTATCTCTTCAGTCACCGGATGCTCAACCTGAATGCGCGTATTCATTTCAAGGAAGTAAAACTTCTCCCCCGAAACAAGGAACTCACAGGTACCGAGATTCTTATAGTTAACAGAACGACCGGCGAGGACCGCCGCCGACTCGATCGCATGGCGAAGCTTCGCCGAAAGGTTCGGGGCGGGCGCTTCCTCGATAAGCTTTTGATGACGTCTCTGAGTCGAACAGTCGCGGGTGCCAAAATGAATCACTGACCCAAAACCGTCCCCGGCAATCTGAACCTCAACATGACGCGGAAGCTCAATGTACCGCTCAAGAAATATATCGTCGCTGCCAAAGTTCTTAAGCACCTCGCCCCGGGCGCGCGGAAGGTTCTGCTCTAGATCTTCAAGGGAGCGAACTACCCGCATTCCACGACCGCCGCCCCCCGCAGTTGCTTTTATAATCAAAGGGAAGCCGATCTCGCTGGCTTTTGTAAGTAAATCAGCGTCCGAAAGCCCGCCCTCTGTCCCCGGCGCAACGGGAACGCCCGCTTTCAACACAGTCTTTCGAGCCTCGGTTTTACTACCCATCGCCCGGATACTTTCCGGCGTAGGGCCAATAAATACCAATCCAGCTTCGATTACCCGCGAAGCAAACTCTGCATTCTCTGAAAGGAAACCGTAGCCCGGATGCACCGCATCGCAGCTCTCCGCTTTCGCTGCCGCAACTATTTTATCGATTGAGAGATAAGATTCACGGGCTGGAGCCGGCCCGATCAGTACAACCTTTTCTGCCTTCGACGCAACAAACCCATTTGCGTCTGCCTCAGAGAGCGCAATCACTGATTCAATGCCCTCTTGCTGGCAAGCGCGCATAATCCGAAGCGCAATCTCACCACGGTTTGCAATCAAAACTCGCTTGATCTTAGTATGAGCTAAATGTCGCCCTCTCAGGGGGCTTGGGGGTGACAAATTTTTATTTTGAGGGCGCGCCATGGTAGCAGGAAATCACCATAAAGTGATAATCGTCGGTTCAGGGCCAGCAGGCTATACTGCTGCCATTTATACCTCGCGAGCAAACCTAGCTCCACTCCTTATTCATGGACCGCTCTCGGGCGGACAGCTCACCACGACAACGGATGTCGAAAACTACCCTGGCTTTCCCGAAGGGGTCATGGGTCCCGATCTTATGCAGCTCATGGAAAAGCAGGCTGCGCGCTTCGGCACACAGCTTAAGCAGGACGTAGTAACAGCGTTAGATGTTAAAAAGCCACCGTTTAAACTTACTTTGCAAAGTGGCGGTACGCTAACCTGCGATGCTCTGATTGTTGCCACCGGCGCCGCGCCAAAGTTAATTGGAATTCCAAGCGAAAAGGAGCTCATGGGCTACGGCGTATCCACCTGCGCAACTTGCGATGGAGCCTTCTTTAGAAATAAAATTATCATGGTTGTTGGCGGCGGGGATTCTGCCTGCGAAGAGGGAAACTTCCTTACCAAGTTTGGAAGCAAAGTTTTACTCGTTCACAGGCGAGACACCTTGCGCGCGTCAAAGATTATGGCCGATAGGATCTTAAGGAACCCGAAAGTAGAGCCTCTTTGGAATAAAGAAGTCATTGAGATTAAGGGAACAAAAAAAGACGGGGTAACTGCCGTTACTCTCCGTGATACCCAGACAAAACAGAGCAGTGAAGTGAAGACTGATGCGCTCTTTGTCGCGATCGGCCACTCGCCAAACTCGCAACTCTTAAAGGGACAGGTCGATATGGATGAGAATGGCTACATTGTCACCAAGCATCACTCGACGCATTATCAAACGATGACTAATATTGAAGGTGTATTTGCCTGCGGCGATGTGCAGGATCATATTTGGCGTCAAGCGGTTACTGCTGCCGGTTCAGGCTGCATGGCCGCTATTGACGCCGAGAGGTGGTTAGGAACGAAGGGCTTGTAGCCCTTCGTAGGCCATTACTCTCTTGAGTATGGCCTCTTACTAAGATCCGCCAGTTAGACTTCGTCCGTTAGACCTTGCCAGAAAGTCCGATCGCAATAACGAAAGCAAGAATCACAAGGGATTCCACAAACGCTAGACCGATAAGCAGCGGAGTAAAGAGCTTGCCCTGCGCCGATGGGTTACGTCCAATAGCATCAAGACCTGAGCTTACTGCCTTGCCCTGGCCTAGTGTTCCACCAATGGCAGCCAAACCAATCGCTATGCCAGAGCCGATCGCAACAAGTCCGTTTGCACCAGAAGCGCCGCCCTCTGCAAATGCTGCAAGCGGCAAAAGAAGGGTTGCCGCACCTGAGATTAAACTGTTCTTAATATAGTTTTTCATTTTCTCTCCTTACACAAAAAATAAATAAATCAATTTTAATTAATGGTCGTGTTCTTCGTGTCCCTCTTCATGCTGAGTCGCAAGGAGGATGTACACCATCGTCAGAGTCGTAAAGATAAACGCCTGCATAAAACAGACAAAAGTTCCCAATACATACAAGAAGGCCGGAAGGCCCCATGTTACTAACTCATGAAACTTCTCGACGACAAGATGATCGGCCGCGATATTCCAATAAAGACGAAGATTAAGGGTAACCACGCGGAGCGGGAGAGTGAATACCACTTCGAGCACAAACAGAAAAGGCGCAAGCCACCACACAGGTCCCGCAAAGTGCTTCAGGTACTTAACCAGCCCATGCTCCTTTATGCCGAGGTAGTTAAAGTAGGCAAAAACGACAAGCGGCATTCCCACAGTTACCCAGCTTGAGGTCGTAGCGGCCGGGACTCCAGGGATAAGTCCAATAAGATTCAACACCAGAAGAAAAAAGAAAATTGTGCCGGTGAAGGGCAGATATTTTCTGCCCTCTTTGCCAAGGATGCTGTCTTGGTAACGAACAAGCCCCTCAACCATTAAATCGATAACCGAAGTAAGCGACGCACGCTCAGTCGGCACGCATACCGCATCAGCACCACCCGCAACAGCGAGGCTCTTTTTAGCCTTTCCCGCGACAAGCACAAACGCACCGCCAACTAGCAGCGCGGTAATTAACTTCTGCTGGTCCGGGTTCTCGGTCAGGAAATTTAAATAGGTGTAGTGACTAGACATTTAGGCTCTTTATTAGCCCCCCTTTTTTATAAGAATTGCTTTTGGAAAGCAATGCTTGGCTCCTGTTTAAGCAGCCGCTCGCTATGCCTAAACCGGGCGAACAAGCTCCGGGCACTCCGCGGCTCCTGTGTTATTTCGATTTCACACAGGAGCCGTGGAGTATAGGAGTATACTTACCCCGGACTTGAAGAGCAGACAGGAGCTAAGAAGTTGAGCTAGTGGCCACCACGAAGAGAATAAATGAGCGCCGCTGGCACAAAACAGAGGTAGCCCATCACCACCCACAAAATTATTGCGCTTCCCGCATGCGCGAGGCTCAGAATCATAAGTAGGACTACCGCCGTTTTAGCAATTCCCAATAAAATAATTGCGCCGCCTGAAGTTGTCCCACGAAACAATCTTAAAATAACGATCGCGAAAAATTTGAGGTTAAACGCCGAAAAAATCGCGCCGAACATGAACCATTTCGCAAAAATATTAGCGCCGAAAAAATATTGTCCCACCGCAACCGCAAGACATAGCGCTGCCGCAGTAACAAGATAGGTGTAAAAAAACTTCTGTGAAACTTGCTCCAGCTCAGATTTCATGTCTTAGCGCAAAAGCACATTTACGATTGCTAAGTATCTCCTCGTTTAGACTAGCTTATAATCGATTGTGATCAAGCATGATGTTCTTTGACGCGAATTTTTACTTTAGGTCGTTTGCACTTAGAAAAAAATAAATGGTGGAAACTTGTGATCTCACTTGGTTTAGTAGCGATTAAAATTTTTTTCTGCATTTTTCTTGTAATTGAATTTTCAAATCAATAGATAAAACACTTCACGCGATAGTGATCTTTTTTACATCATGCAGACCCCTGATAGTTCAGCTAGCGAAACTCCCTTGACCTTGAACGATACGTCAGTCAAGACAACCGTACATAGTACTGGGGCAACCGGAGTAACAACCGGAATAACCGCCGGAGTAAAGTTTGATAATGGACGAGAGCAGCTCTCGATAGTTCAGCCATCGGAAGATTCTCAAATTTGGGAGTCGGCAAAAGATTGCCTAAAAGAGTTTCTTGATACCCAGCTTTTCAGCGCCTATATCGCCCCGCTTGGCTTTGTTTCGCATTCTGCTGAAACTGGTGAGCTGGTGTTAGCCTCACCAACTCGCTTTCTCTCTAATCATCTTGAGCGCAGTCTTTCGGCAAAGGTCTCAAAGATACTACAAGATAGGCTTGATCTTCCGAAACTTAAGCTCCGTTTCGTTGTCGATTCCTCATTAGCGCAAAATAGTGTTGCAACAGAACCCTACGTGGTCGTAAAGCGTCCTGCTGCAGCGGTGCCAAAGCGCGTAGATGCGCCCGCTGAGGGCTTTTCGGAGGGGTTTAGAGACGGCGGCTCCGGACGTGATAGCTCCGGTTTAAATCCGCGTTACACTTTCGATAGCTTCGTTGTT
The DNA here is from genome assembly GCA_964510065.1 of uncultured Bdellovibrionales bacterium. Taxonomy (GTDB): domain Bacteria; phylum Bdellovibrionota_C; class UBA2361; order UBA2361; family CAIXSY01; genus CAZEAC01. The sequence goes on from CAZEAC010000003.1 coordinate 30,375, forward strand.
GGGCGCTGTAATGAGTTTTGTCATGCCGCCGCACTTCGCATCGCAGAAAAGCCAGGACTTAGCTACAACCCATTTTTTATTTACGGCGGTGTCGGTCTGGGGAAAACTCATCTCGCGCATGCCATTGGCAACTCGCTTCGTGGAAGCAATCCGCGCGCCAAAATATTGTATCTCTCCTCCGAGACTTTTACTAATGAACTGATCCTCTCGCTTCGAAGTGATAAGATGGATGAGTTCAAGAAGCGATTACGCAATGCCGACTTACTTATAATTGATGATATTCAATTCATGAGTGGTAAAGAACGCACTCAGGAGGAGTTCTTTCACACCTTTAATGCGCTCTATAGCGCCAAGAAGCAGATTGTTATCACCTCTGATAAAATGCCGCAGGAGATTCGTGGGCTTGAAGCGCGGTTACATTCGAGATTCTCTTGGGGACTTACCGCCGATCTGCAGTCGCCCGATTATGAAACTCGCGTCGCCATCTTGAAGCACAAGGCAGCGCTTGAGTCTCTCCAGCTCCCGGAAGATGTAGTTACTTTGATATCGGAGAAAATATCTTCGAATGTGCGTGAATTAGAAGGCGCACTGACAAGGCTCTTCGCGGTAAGCAGTCTTCGTAACACCGGAATTAGCCTCGAACTAGCAAAAGCAGCTCTTAAGCCTTTTCTTCAGGAACGGGTTTCGCAACTTTCCATTGACGACATAAAAAAAGCGGTGGCTACCCATTTCTCGATAAAAGTTTCAGACCTTGTTTCAAAGAGGCGAACAAAAAATCTTTCTTTCCCGAGGCATATAGCGATGTATCTCTGTAGAAAACACACTAGCACATCATATCCTGAAATCGGCAACCAGTTTGGCGGTCGTGATCACTCAAGTGTAATTCATGGTGCCAATGTGATCTCTTTGAAAGTCGCTACTGACGATCAGATTCGGGTTCTGGTGGAAAGCGTTGAGCGCCAGCTCGTGGGTACTTTGAACTAAAACATGCTGTGAAGTAAAAACTCTTAGCTCTGGTGATAACAGGCCTAACTATATAAATTTATATGTTTTTTCCCGGTAAAACCTGTCGAAAACCTATGCAATACCAGTGGAGAAATATTCAAAAAAGAGCTTCTTGTTCGGAGCTGTTGAAAGCTGTGCAAATCACCGACTCATTATACACAATATATCCACAAAGTATTTGATTAGATTTCGGATAGTTAGATATGTTGTTCACAGAAAAATTCAGCCCTAATACTTCTACTATTTTCTTTAATTAGATAGATAGAAAGGTATACTATACGGTCCACATAATTTTAGAGTGCGTAAGAAAAAATTTGATGTAGTGAATTTATGGAAATAACAGTCACAAAAGAAGCACTTAATAGAGCCCTCTCTCTTATGCAGAGTGTCGTGGCAAAAAAGACCACGATGCCAATTCTTTCCAATGTCTTGCTATCAGCAACTGACGGGTCTGTGAATGTCTCCGCGACAGATTTGGAAATCACAGCCGTGATCCGTTTGGAAGCAAAGGTTAAATCAAAGGGAAGCACCACGGTGAACGCGAAAGTGTTGGCGGATATCGTACGGGAGCTTCCTGAGGGAGATATCACCTTAAAGCTTACAGAGGGCGAGAGACTTGAAATCGTTTGTAAGAAGGCAAAGCTTCGTATGATCGGCATTAGCGCCGAGGAATATCCGTCTCTTCCGGGGGTAGTGCTTGAACCGCGTAGTAAGATTAGTTCAAAACAGCTTCTTGATATGATCAATAAGACACTTTACGCAGTGTCAGTTGATGAGACCCGATTCAACCTGAATGGCGTCTGTTTTGAAATTTTGAATTCATCGAAGGGAAAGAAAGGGGATGCCAGCCTTCAGCTTGTGGCAACTGATGGTCACCGTTTAGCAATGATTACGCGACCAGCGGGTACCTTAGATTTCCAAGGACGCGCAATTGCTCCGCGAAAGGGATTAGCCGAGATAAAGAAGATTATAAATCCTGAAGAAGATGTCGAAATTGGATTGGATATTCAGGAGGGATTTTTAGTTGTTGAAAGTAATGATACGAAACTTTCGATGCGCCTTGTAGATGGTGAATTCCCTAATTATGAAGACGTTGTTCCGAAGAAAAAGGGACAAATTATAAAAGTAAACTCAGAAGAGCTGGCACAAGCGCTTCGCCGTTCAGCGTTGATGGTGAGTGATCGTGGAAAGTGTGTGAAGCTCGAGTTCGGTAAAAATAAATTAAAGATTTCAAGCTCCTCGCCCGAGCTTGGAGACGCCGTCGAGGAGATAGAGTGTCACAATGAAAAGGATGCGCTGAGCGTCGGGTTCAATGCGCTTTATTTGCTTGACTTTGTTAGTTCGGTCAGCGAGGCACAATCTGTCGTCCTTGAGTTAAACGGTGAACTTGGGGCGGGGCGTTTTTACGCTGATAAGGATGAGTCTTATAACGCCATAGTTATGCCGATGAGGCTTAATTAGTTGCGCGTACGAACACTACGTGCCTTCCATTTTAGGAACCTCGAAGACGCGTCCTTTGAATTCGATCCCGGTGTCAATGTTTTTGTCGGAGCGAATGCCCAGGGGAAAACAAATCTGGTCGAAGCTCTTCATTTTTTAGCGCAGACAAAATCGTTCCGTACCTCTCAGAATAAGGAACTTATTCGCTGGGGTGAAAATTCGATGTCGGTCTTTGCCGATCTTGAGTGTGATCTCATTGACGCCCAGTATGAAATCGGTGTGGCACTCGAGGATGGCGAGAAATCTCTTTATCTTAACAAAGATAAACTACGTTCGGTAACAGAGTATCTAGGAAAGCTGATAACGGTAAGCTTTTCTCCCACTGATATATCACTGGTGAAGGGCCCGCCATCAGGAAGAAGACGATTTATTGATAAGCATCTTGTTGATCTGCTACCAAAGAGTATTCAAAACCTTATCAATTACCAGAAAGCCCTCAAACATAAACTTTCGCTCCTTAAATCTGGTAATGCTCACCGAGTTGCTCTGGATCCCTGGAATAGGATTTTGGCGACGGAAGCTGCAGCAATTTCACGAGCTCGAATCGATTTTATTAAAATGCTTGAGGAGTCAGCGCGAGGAATTTTACATCGTTTTGCTCCCGACGATCCGCCGCTTTGTTTAGAGCTCGACAGTAATAGTTTTGTTCAAGAACCAGATGTAGAGGAAATTTTTAAAAAGCTCTCGGAGGCGCATGACCGGGAGTGCATGACAAAGAGTGCGCTTGTCGGGCCGCATCGTGACGACTTACTGATTCTGCTCGGCAAGAAAGACGCGCGCGCCTTCTCGTCGCAGGGCCAGGCTCGAAGCATTGTACTTTCACTTGTGATCGCCGTGCTTGAACTAATTGAGAAAACTCGGGGTGAACCACCTATTATTCTGCTCGATGATGTAAACTCTGAGCTTGATTTAGAACGCAGCCAATCGTTTTTTGAGCTTGTCTTGCAAAGGCGGCGACAGATCTTTGTGACCGGTACTGATGCGAGTGTCGGCCATTTACAGGCCCCGCAAGGCTACTCCAGCTTCGAGGTAGTAGAGGGGGTTGTCAGGAGAGCATAACACATTGATTATATAAGATATTTTTCCAAAAAAAAGGCTCATTTGGGCTTTACCAAATGACCATAACTCGCCTATAATATTAGAGAAAACCTTATTTGAGATAATTTCGCGAGATAACTTCTCTGTGCTTCCAGGAATTGCCGCCACAATAGAGCTTCAAAAAAGCGTTGAGTACAGAGCGCTGCTCATGGCTTTTTTCCAGTATATTTAAGAACTTATGACAACTTCTTCAGCCGCGCAGCCAGACCCAGGTCTCATCTATAGTGCCGAGCAGATCAAGGCCGTAGACGTACCCCCAGAATTAAATATTCGGG
>CAZEAC010000003.1:34262-71177 GCA_964510065.1 uncultured Bdellovibrionales bacterium
TCCCAGCATGTACATCGGTGATACCTTCGATCGTGGATATCATCATCTCGTTCAAGAGGTGCTTGATAACTCAATCGATGAGGCGCTGGCCGGGTACTGTAACGAAGTTACTCTGACACTGCACTCGGATGGTTCATGCTCTGTAGAAGATAACGGGCGTGGAATTCCGACCAGTATTCATCCAACGGAAGGGGTCAGCGGCGTTGAAGTGGTAATGACCAAGCTTCACGCGGGCGGGAAGTTTGAAAAGGAAGCGTACAAGGTTTCAGGCGGATTACACGGAGTAGGCGTTTCATGTGTAAATGCGCTTTCTGATGTTCTGAAAGTCGAAGTGAAGCAGGGCGGTAAACTTTATTTCATGGAGTTCCACAAAGGTGAGCCAGTGGCACGCCTCAAAGAGATTGGAACAGCCGAGGGGACAGGAACAAAGGTTCGCTTTTATCCCGACCACACAATTTTTACTCAAACTAAGGAATTCAACCTCGACACGTTGATGCAACGTGTACGCGAGCTCGCTTTTTTGAATGCGGGTTTGAAAATTAATCTTGTTGATGAGCGCACGAACTTCCGCCAGGAGTTTTTCTACGAAGGCGGCATTGTGAGCTTTGTAAAGCACATAACTCGGAACAAACAACCACTCTTTCCGGAGCCGATCTATTTTAAAGCTGAGAAGGACCATATCGTTATTGAGGTAGCCCTTCAGTACAACAGCGAGTACCAGGAAAACATTTATACCTACGCGAACAACATCAATACGCCGGAGGGCGGCACGCACCTTGCGGGATTCAAAGCCGCGCTAACGCGCTGCCTGAACAACTACGGGACCAAAAGCGGACTATTGAAAGACATGCCCGAGGGCATTACCGGGGATGACGCGCGAGAGGGGTTGACCGCAGTTATCAGTGTCAAAATTCCGGAGCCGCAGTTCGAAGGACAAACCAAGACTAAGCTCGGCAACAGCGAGGTCAAAGGCTTTGTCGAAGGCATTTTGGGTGAAAACCTATCGCGGTTTCTAGAGGAAAATCCAAACGTCGCGCGCCATGTCATTGCCAAGTCGCTGGAAGCAGCGCGGGCGAGAGAGGCAGCGCGCAAGGCGCGTGAGCTGGTGCGCAGGAAAGGCGCTCTCGATTCGGCATCGCTTCCTGGCAAATTGGCCGATTGTCAGAATGAAAATCCCGCAGAAGCAGAAATATTCATCGTCGAGGGAGATTCCGCGGGTGGTTCGGCAAAACAGGGCCGCGATAAGAAAAATCAGGCGATATTGCCGCTGAAAGGAAAAATTCTAAATGTCGAGAAAGCGCGCTTCGACAAGATGCTGGGCTTTGAAGAGATTCGCACATTGATAACCGCGCTTGGTACCGGTATTGGTCCCGGCGATTTTGATATTGAGAAGTTGCGTTATCACAAAGTGATAATCATGACCGACGCCGACGTCGATGGTAGCCATATCCGAACGCTTCTGCTCACGTTCTTTTATAGACAGATGAATGAGCTGATTCAACGTGGCTATCTCTACATCGCGCAACCACCGCTTTATAAGGTAAAGCGCGGCAAGGTCGAGAAGTATATGAAAGATGAAAGCGAATTCGTCGACCTGATTGTCTCGGCCGGAGTTGGGGGTGTTGAGCTTCGTTCGAGCGATGCACGGACGGTGAATAGTGAGACGCTCAAGAATCACATCTATAGCCTCAAGAAGATTCCCTCACTGCTGCATCACTTTGATGCTGATCGATTTGATCCACGGGTGATCGAAGCTGTCGCTGCGCTTGAAGTTGACCTTGAAAGCGCACTTAGTGTTTCAGATCAAAGTGAAAAGATCGCCGAGAAATTGCGCGGCTTGCTTGAGAAGAGGGTCGCAAGCGGTAAAGACTTCGCGGTTCTTGTACAAAAGGAGAAGGAAGGGACAGCGTCAGAGATTATCGTGAAGACGAGACTTAAAGGCCTTCGTCGAGAAACCAAGATTAGCAAAGCGCTTATCGCGCGCGCGGATTTCCAGAAGCTTCGACAGATCTTGGTAGAAGCGCGCGAGCTTGGGAGACCTACCTTCACCCTGATTGACACCGATAGCCCGGAAAAGCCAGAGATTGGCATTTGCGAAACGCTCGATCAGCTCGTGCAGCTTGTCGACGATCGTGGAAAGAAGGGGCTTACAATTTCACGATTTAAAGGTCTTGGGGAAATGAATCCCGAACAGCTTTGGGAGACTACAATGGAGCCTCAAAATCGAAGACTGCTTAAGGTGAAAGTCGAAGATGCAATCGGCTCAGATGAAACCTTTACTGTGCTGATGGGTGATGAAGTCGAACCGCGCAGGCGCTTTATCGAGGAAAACGCTCTGCAGGTGAAGAATCTTGATATCTAGTACTCTGTCAACGACATCTTCTCACTTTTTCCTACCTCGGTGATCTCCGAGTCTCTGTGGTTTATTTTTCTTAAATAAACCACAGAGACTCGGAGATCACCGAGGTAGAACCGAGTGCAAGGATTAGTCATTTTGTTTACAGTCTAGGGCGTTGCATCGCTCCAAAGCACTATCAACTCAGATAGTTGACTATTTTAGCCCGCAAATCTCGCTAGGGCTGATCGCAGCAGAGCCCTGGTGAGATTTGCGGGTTAGCGTGTATAAGCTTGCTTTGATTAAAGAAATCAACTGATTCTGTCGACTCCTTCCTAGTGCCAAATGCGGAGGGAAACTCAAACGTCATGGTTCGTCTCGCAAATCTCAAGATACCGACCAAGATAACTATCTTTGGTATCTTTGTCAGTTTTACCACTCTTTTTTTCGCGGGAGTTTTCTTCTGTATTTACCAGTCGCTAGTCTTGCGGAAGGACGGAATCAAGAAAGTAATCGTTGTCAGTGAGGTCCTTGCGGCAGATGTCGGTCCCGCGATCGCATTCGGCGATCGGGAGGGCGCTCATGAAACACTCAACTCTTTAAGGGTAATGAAGAGCGTTGCATCGGCGACCATTGTGACGGCTGACGGCGAACTATTCGCGGAGTATGGGGCTCCGTTACGCCAAGCGAAATCGATACCTCAAAACATGGCGGAGGAAATCAGTGGAATTAGTTTTACGGTGAGTACACCTATTACTCTTAATGGCAAGGAGTTAGGAGCACTCATTGTTGCCGGCGAACTGAGAGAAATCTGGACAAGGATCCTCGAATGCTTTGGAATCATTGCCGGCGTGCTCTGTATCGCATCATTAATAGCTTACGCGCTCTCGGCCCGGCTTCAAGCTCTAATATCAAAACCGATTCTTGAGCTTGTCGCGCTCACATCCCGAGTCTCAAACTCGCGCGATTATAGCTTACGCGCGCGTGTACTCTTCGAAGACGAAATCGGAGTATTAGTGAAAGGCCTAAATGAGATGCTTGCTCAAATTCAGCAGCGCGATGAGGAGCTTATGCATAGTCGTGAAGACCTTGAGGGGCAGGTGCGAGATCGTACCTTACAGCTGGCGAATCTGGTCGATAGCCTTCGTCAGGCTAAGGATACCGCTGAAAAAGCAAGTCGCGCGAAGAGCAGCTTTCTTGCAAACATGAGCCACGAAATTCGGACGCCACTTAATGGCATCGTAAGCCTCTCGCGGCTTGTGTTGGAGTCAGTAACCGATGAGGTGCAAAGAGAAGACATAGAGACGATCATCGAATGTGCCAATTCATTAGCAATGATCATTAATGATGTACTCGACTTTTCAAAGATTGAAGCCGGGAAGCTCAGCATCACACCGCATGAAATGAGTATAAATGACCTGCTTAACGGACTTCTTAATATTGTGACAGTTCAGGCGAAGTCAAAACAAATAGAAATGGCTGTCCAGTGCGATAGCATTGTTCCCGAGAGGTTTATTGCTGATGAGCTCCGTATTAAGCAGATTCTCACCAACCTCGTTGGCAATGCAATTAAGTTTACACCGGAGCATGGCAAGATTCAGATTAATGTGAATCTTAAAGAGCTCAACGACAACCACTTAGTTCTTCATTTCTCAGTTATTGATAACGGCATTGGTATTTCCAAAGATAAGCAAACCCTAATCTTTGAGGCGTTTAGCCAAGCCGATGGGTCAACAACTCGCAAGTTTGGAGGGACTGGTTTAGGGCTTACCATTTCGAAGCGTCTGGTTACTATGATGGGCGGGGACATATGGGTTGAAAGCAACGAAGGTGAAGGCGCCGAGTTTCATTTTACCATACGGGCGGAGCGAAGCTCTGTCGCTACGGTACGAGTCGAGAGCGAGAGCAGCGAAGGTGCACCGCCTCAAGCAAATTCGAAGCTTCCTGTACTTAGTCTTAGTAGAGAACTAAAAATACTTGTTGTAGAAGATAATGCTATAAATCGCGACGTAATAAGTCGAGTCATCACTCAGAGTGGGCACTCAGTCTCACAGGCGTTAAATGGCAAAGAAGCGCTCAAGTGGCTCGCACGCGAGAAATTTGACCTTATTTTGATGGACCTTCACATGCCCGAAATGGGAGGCATTGAGGCTGCAACCTGCATTCGAGCCGACAAAAGTTCAGGGCACACCACTATTCCCATTGTTGCCTTAACTGCACATGCACTAAAAGGTGTTGAAGAGGAGTGTCGCGCCGCGGGCATGGATGACTTTGTAAGTAAGCCGATTAATTATGAGAAGCTTTTTGAAGTATTGAAGAAGATAGCAGTCGATCGTTTGGGACTCTCTGCACGGTAATGTCTCATAGCGTGCGTTTTAGTGCATCTTCCATTTTCTGCTTCAAGGTTGCTGAATCAAATGGTTTAAGCAAAAATCCGGATACACCTAACTTTATCGCATCTAATACTTTATTACGATCCGCATCTGAGCTGATTACAATTGCGGGGAGTGTTTGAAACTCCGAGTTCTGGCGAAACGCATTAATAAGCTCGACTCCATTCATCGTGCCTAAATTGAAATCGGTGATTACAAGCTGTATGTTCGATTCTTTGGTAAGAGCGGCTATAGCCTGCTCGCCGCATTCGGCTTCGTGAATTTTCGTGACTCCTATTTTGTCGAGAAGTCGGCGAATGACTCGTCGCGACGATTTTACGTCGTCTACAATTAGAACTGTTAGGGAGTCGGCGCTCATGCTCTTCTAGTTGTAAGTCTCTTTGTTACAATTGAAGTATCGGCACCCGGAATGATTTTCTAAATTTTTTCGTAACCGATCGCTCCCTTTGGCTCGCAAAGGGAAGTAAGCCGCCGTTTTCTCAAAGACAAAGAGTGGCGCTGAAACCTCGTTTCACATGGTTTCATAACGATTGAGGTTAGACCGGGATCTGTTTGTGTAAAGGGAACAGCGCACAGAAAGATCAGAGTAAAGTCGACGAGTATGAATTGACGATACCAGTCATGAGGATTGAATTTCAAAATGCCGCCTATCGTTCGCCTAGCACAGCATCTATTTTGGCCTGGGAGAGTGTTCGTCCTCCTTGCGCTTGTGTGTGCTGCAGGTAGTGCTGGTGCTGAAGATAAGCCGGCTGCCGAAATGGAGCTGAAGGTTGCATACTTTTTTAATTTTCTAAGTTTAATCGATACGTCGCCGCTGAGACCCGATGATACCAAGTTCCAGATTTGCATTGCCGGTGACTCGAGCCTTCAGAAATCTTTTCAGACCTTGCGATCTGAGAAGATACGCGAGCAGCCGATCGAACTAATAGTAATTAGTCGACCTGAGGTGGCGGACGTCTGCGATGCTCTATTCATTGCGCATGACTCGAATATAGTCGACCGCGATTATTTGGATTATCTCCGGGGGAAGGGTGTGCTTACCGTTGGGGAAAGTAACGACTTTTGTAGGCGAGGAGGAATTATCAATTTCTTCTTCGAGGATAATAAGCTTCGCTTCGAAGTAAATCTCACGCGAGCTAAAGAGGAGCAGATTCGATTTCCGGCAAAGGTGCTTAAGCACGGAAAGGCACTTGAATAGGGAGAGAAGAGAAACCATGAAGGCATTAAATCAAAGATTAATAGCGCTTGTAGCAAGTCTAGTATCGGTTCAGTTCTCAAATCTCTCTCCGGTGTATGCCGATGAGCAAGAGAACCCCCTGCTCCATCGCTCGCTCGACGAGCTAATCGAGATGGAGGTCGAGGTAACGTCAAAGTCGAATCGCTCAATTCGGGAAGCGCCTGGCGTGGTGACAGTCGTGACACGTGAGCAGATTGAGAACTCGGGCGCCTGGGATCTCCTAGAGGTGCTAAGACTTGTTCCGGGCGTACAATTTGGAGTTGACGTGCAGGGAAGCGTGGGAATCGGTATTCGTGGTTTATGGGGGCACGAAGGCAAGGTGCTTCTGTTGTGGAATGGGCATGAAATGAACGAGCAGATCTACGCCACCACGCAGCTTTCAGGGCGCTTTCCAATTGAAGAAATAGAGCGAGTTGAAATGATTCGAGGGCCGGGCTCAGTGCTTTATGGGGGATTCGCGGAACTAGCAGTAATTAATGTCGTGACTCGCGATGCGAAGTCATTAGATGGCGGTGTAATTAGCTTGGGTGCTGGCCATACGGATTCTGCGCTTTCTCACCGCCAATCTGGATTTGCGCTGGGGAAAGAAATCGGAGACCTTCGTATTAAGACTTCAGTATTTGCCGGTGAGAGCTTGCAGAGCGATGGAAGCTATCGCGATGTTTACGGCACAAGTTACTCGCTTGAAGAGGATAGTAATCAGCAGCCTCAAATGTTTTCTCTCGATGGTGGCTATGGAAACTTTGACCTACGGCTGCTTGCCGATCGTTACCAAGTGCGACAACGTGACGAATATGCTGAGGCACTTTCGGAAGAAGTAACTACAAGTTTTGACAGCTATCATGCGCTTTTGTTGTATCACGCAAAGCCTCTGGATGCTTTGCTCATCAATGCAAAACTTGGCTATAAGGTTGAATATCCGTGGAAAGAAGACGCGCTTCCGACAGGGGACAATTCCTCATACGACAAAAGTGTAGAGCACTACTCAGGCCAGGTCAGCGCGCAATATCAATATGATGAAATATGGTCCGGCCTTTTGGGGGTAGACTATAGCTGGGACCATGCCCGAGATTATCAAGACGAGACTTTCTCAAATGATAAGCAGTCGATAACATTTTGGGATTATGCGCCATTTGTCGAGGGTGAAGCGCGAACAAGCTGGGCCAACGTACGTGCTGGAGTACGAGTGGATCGGCACGAACAGTTCGGCAGCAACACCGTCCCACGTCTTTCTATAACCAAGGAATACGAGAGGTCGCATTTTAAGCTTCTCGCAAGTAAGGCCTACCGCGCACCAGCCATCGCAAATATCGATAGGAATGCTGCCGCGCGTGCACAAGGCTACGAGATTGAGGAAATTCAACCTGAAGAAACCACAGTATATGAATTTGAGGCGGGCTATAAAGTGTCGGATAATTTTCACGCGACACTTAATCTTTTCCACACGACAATCGACGATCCGATAGTATATTTCGTCGATGATGCTTCAAATCTAGAAGGATATGCCAATGCGAAAAGGGCAGGTACCCAGGGAATAGAGTTAGCTACCCAGTGGATTGAAGATTGGGGGTATTTAAACATGAGCTATTCATATTACGAGCGGATTAGCGGTGATGCCACGACGTACGAAGTACCAAATCACAGCAGTGATTTTTTAGGATTTTCGCGGCATAAGGTGACGGCAAATTCGCATATTGAGATGAGCGATCGGTTTGCTCTCAATAGCTCGTTGATTGTGTACGGTGGACGATTTGGCTACGAAAGCGTGGACTTAAATGGGAGCCCGCAGCTTTCTCAATTTGATCCTGCGTTTCTGCTAAACACCTCGGTGAGCTACCGCGTGCCACAAGCCGATGGGGTTAAGATCTCTGTGGGCATAGCCAACATTCTTGATGAAGATTATGCCTATATTCAGCCATACAATAATCTTCACGCTCCGCTAGGGACATTAGGTCGAGAATATTGGTTGAAGCTGGTGTATGCATTCTAAACATTTTGTTTTGCATTGAGTCTCACGTTGAGCTGAACAGAGTTGGGAGATCTGGGTAACTGAATAACTCGAACAATTATTGCTCTCTAAGATATTCAAGAATCGATCGTGCGTCAGCCTCGGTAATGTTTTGAAATGTCATTTGCACAAGATATTCGCCGAAAAGCTCCTGCGCGATCGGATCTTTCTGCGTCATCTCCTGAGGATTCAACATCATGTTCATAATCCATTCGGGTGATCGACGTTTCGTGATTGCCCCGAGAGCCGGCCCCACGTAGCGTTGATCGAGTTTGTGACAGGCGGAACACTTTGTTGCGAAGACTTCTTTGCCCCGCGCAGCGAGTGCCGCGTCCACTGATTTGAGCTCGATGGACTTGACTGGACCTATTCCGCGGTTCTGAAGCGCAGCTGGGTCGCCAGCTTCTTCGGCGAGGCAGGCCGTTGCGGTAGCCAGCATCAGGGCCAAATAATATATTATAATTTTTCCGAACATATTTTTATACAAAAATTCTTCGAATTACCCTATTAAGTTCTTTTCCGAAAAAGGACATTGAGGTATTTATATCGCACGCAGCAAATTGCTGCAACTTGTTAACGGAATGAATTATGAAAACACAGTCTATAAGCGCGCTCAGTAGAATCTTCGCTAGCATAGCGGGAGTATGTGTCATCGCCGTCACTACAATTGCTCAGCCTCTGTCAAACTTGGCTTCGGACGCAGCCAAGAAGGTCTATGTAGAGCCTGGCAAGTATGATGATTTCTATGCCTTTGTATCTGGCGGGTTTAGTGGCCAGGTATCAGCGTATGGAATACCTTCCGGTCGCCTTCTCAAGGTCATTCCAGTATTTTCGGTCAATCCGGAAAGTGGATACGGATTCGCGGAAGAATCCAAGGCAATGCTAGAGACATCCCATGGATTCGTGCCATGGGACGACTCGCATCATCCGTGGCTATCTCAATCAAATGGCGAAGATGACGGAAGATGGTTGTTTATAAACGCCAATAACACACCGCGTATTGCTCGAATTGATCTCGCCACCTTTAGAACCGCGGAGATTATTGAGATTCCAAATTCCGGCGGTAATCATGGCTCGCCATTCGGTACCATGAATACAGAGTATTTGGTGGCATCAACGCGTTTTTCAGTTCCAATTCCGCAAAAAGATGTGCCAATTTCGGACTCCAAAGAGTTCTCTGGATCTATTAGTTTCATAAAAGTCGATAGTGCGACCGGCAAGATGAATATCGCTTTTCAGCTGATGGTCCCTGGAATCGACTACGATCTGGCACATTGCGGAAAAGGTCCTTCTCATGGCTGGTGCTTTCTCACCAGTTACAATAGCGAGAAGGCGACCACGCTGCTCGAAGTTAATGCATCAAGAAATGATAAAGACTTCCTTGCCGCGGTAAATTGGAAGCAAGCGGAGCAGTGTATCGCACAGGGCAAGGGCAAAGATGCGCCTGTGAGCTATGTACATAATACTTTGAACGAGTCGACCCACTCGGTAAACTCAGAGAAAGTGACTAAGGTAAGAACTCTCCCTGCTGGTGACTGTCCTGGGGTAATTTATTATATCCCCATTGCTAAATCGCCACACGGCTCGGACGTTGACCCTACAGGGGAGTACATAGTGGGAGGTGGAAAACTGGCCGCGCAGATCACCGCCTATTCATTTAGTAAGCTGAAACAGGCAATTCAAGAAAAGAAGTTCGCAGGGGATTTCGAAGGAGTGCCAGTTCTAGATTATGCATCAGTTGTAGCAGGCGAAGTAAAGAAACCCTGCCTCGGACCTTTGCATACTGAGTTCGATGGCAATGGTTATGCCTACACTTCGTGCTTTGTAAGCTCGGAAGTGGTGAAATGGAAATTGGGAACATGGGAAGTCGCCGACCGGATGCAAACATTTTACTCATTGGGACATTTGATGATTCCGGGCGGAAATACGATGAAGCCTTGGGGAAAGTATGTCTTTGCAATGAATAAGATTACCAAAGATCGCTATCTGCCCACCGGGCCCGAACTAAATCAGGCCGCCCAGCTGCTTGATATTAGCGGAGACAAGATGAAGATGCTTCTTGATTTTCCTACGGTTGGCGAGCCACACTATGCCCAGGGAATAGCGGCGGAGCTAGTTTCCAAGCGGGCGAAAAAAATCTACCCGCTTGAAGAGAATAAACATAAATATGCTTGCTTGACCGAAGAAAACGCTAAGGTAACACGCGAGGGGAAGACAGTGCATGTCACGATGGCGAGTATTCGTTCACACTTTAGCCCTGATAATATCGAGGGCATACAGGTGGGCGATACCGTGTACTTCCATGTCACCAATTTGGAGCAAGATTGGGACATTCCGCATGGCTTCACGGTTCTTGGCGGCAATAACGCCGAGCTATTGATTATGCCGGGAGAAACTCAAACCTATAAATGGATGCCTACGGAAGCAGGTATTTATCCATTCTACTGCACTGATTTTTGTTCGGCGCTGCACCAGGAGATGCAAGGATATATCCGCGTATCAGCTCCAGGGTCAAAGGTTGCCCTTAAATGGGGTACCAACAAGGATCTAAGTAAGCAGTAGTCCATGCGTATGTGCTAGGGGTAGAAGATGTCAGCTCTCGCAAGAGTCGTTTTAGTAATCGCCTCGCTGTTACTTTTAGTGCCATTTTTTTACCCGCTTTGGCAGATTGGTTTAACAGCCCCTCAGTATCCTGAGGGGCTGTCGCTGCAGATTTGGATCAATAAGATTACGGGAGATGTTCGCAATATCAACGTACTCAATCACTACATAGGGATGGCCAAAGTCGAGCCTGAGAAGATACCCGAACTGCGATGGTTCCCCTATGTATTTTCAGCGTTTGCTGGATTTGGAATCCTCGCAGCAATACTCAATCGAATATTGATGATTCGACTCTGGGCACTGGGGTTACTGACTTTTGCTGTTGTGAGTCTTTATGATTTCTACTCTTGGGAGTATCGTTTTGGAAACGAACTCTCGGATGATGCTCCAATGAAGCTAGAAGAGAGCTACCAGCCACCGCTTATTGGGACGAAGCTGATATTGAACATAACTGCGAAGTCATATCCCGAAAAGGGCGGATACGGATTTTCACTTGCCACGCTCACAGCTTTGGGGTTACTGCTTGGCTCTTTCAAGAAGAAAAAATAATTTGCGACAGGCGATTCCTCTCGCGTTGTTGGCATGGAGCTTGCTCGCCTGCGATTCGCGGCCTCACGCTGAGGCAATTCAGCTCGGCAAAGACCAGTGTAGTCAATGTAGAATGACAATTGTTGACCTACGGCATGGCGGTGAGATCGTTACGTCTAAGGGCAAGGTCTTTATGTTCGACTCGCTCGAATGTTTACTCGGATTTTATCGGCAGACGAAGAGTCAAGAAGCGAAGCTGTATGTGTTGGATTTTGAAAGGCCCGGCGAGCTCATTGCTGCGGAAAATGCCTCATTTGTGAGAACCAACTCGCGAAACGGTCCGATGGGTTCAACGCTCATTGCGCTTTCAAGTAGTGGCGCAGCTCAACGCATGACTTCCGAGGGCGGCGGCCAAGTCTTATCCTGGCAAGAGTTGCTCCAGAAAGGTTCTGAATGAGTAGTATGCTTGCGGCAATCTTAGGCCTAATGGCGGCGGCTACGCCTTTAACAGTCTGTTCGTCCGGATGTGACTATACGCTACCACAAAAAGCCGTTGAAGCGGCTCAGCCGGGAACCATTGTGATCATCAAGTCCGGCAAATATAAGAGCGATGTGCCTCTAAGCATCACTAAGTCGATATCTCTTCTCGGAGAAGACTGGCCGGTAATTGAAGGCAATGGCAGAAGCGATGTAGTTCAAGTTCTCGCGGCAAATGTTCGAATTGACGGATTAGAGATTGGAGATTCCGGGAGCAGCTTCTTGCACGAGCTCGCCGCGATTAGGGTTGAAGGTGTTACTGGTTGCGAAATTACAAATAATCGTTTGCGTCACAACGCCTATGGAATATACCTCGCGAACTCCGAAAAGTGCCGTGTATCAAGAAACGAATTGGAAGGGAGCTACGCTTCGGAAGCTGAAGCGGGCAACGGAATTCATAGCTGGCAGGGGAAGTCTCATACGATCGAAGATAATGTGATTCGAGCCCATCGAGATGGTATCTATCTTGAATTTACAAATGAGAGCGAGATAAAAGGTAACCTTGTACAGGGCAATCTTCGCTATGGCCTGCACTTCATGAGCTCTCATCGTAATCAATATCGAGAAAATCGCTTCTCGGAAAATGGAGCAGGGGTAGCGGTAATGTACTCGCGTAATGTGGATATGGTTCACAACGTTTTCGCGGATAACCGCGGAGCCGCTGCGTACGGTCTGCTTCTTAAGGATATTTCACTCGGAACGATTCGCGATAATCTCTTTGACGATAATACCTACGGCATTTATATGGAGGGCACAAACCGCGCTACTTTCGAAAGGAATAATTTCACTCACAACGGCGTAGCGCTGCGCATTCTTGGAGATTGTGATGACAATACTTTTCGATACAATAACTTTTCAGCGAATACCTTTGCTGTCACTACGAACTCGAGCAGAAACCCCAATCGCTTTGAGGAGAACTATTGGAGTCAGTATGACGGTTATGATCTTGAAGGCGACGGAATCGGAGATGTTCCCTTTCGACCTGTTAGCCTTTCGTCGGTGATTGTGGAGCGCTATGATTCAACTTATGTGCTTATTAAAAGCCCACTGTTCCTGATTCTCGATCAAATTGAGCAGGTATTTCCCATGCTGATACCGGAGAGTCTTGTAGATACAAAGCCTCGGATGAGTCAGTTTAAGTAGCAAGGAATGATTCATATTAGCGAGTTAAGCAAGAGTTTTGGAGATCTGCGAGTGCTGGATGCTCTTAGCTGTGAGATT
Source organism: uncultured Bdellovibrionales bacterium (assembly GCA_964510065.1). Lineage (GTDB taxonomy): Bacteria > Bdellovibrionota_C > UBA2361 > UBA2361 > CAIXSY01 > CAZEAC01. Next base: position 47,123 of record CAZEAC010000003.1, read on the forward strand.
AGCTCCGGGCGTATCACTGGCCTTGCTGGGCCAAATGCGTGTGGCAAGACTACACTTATCAAATCTATTTTGGGGCTGGTTGTCCCTGACAGTGGAACGATAACGGTGGAGGGCATTCCGCTTGACTCAGTAAGCTATCGAAGTTGCCTCGGGTACATGCCACAGCTGGCAGAGTTTCCTCGCAACTTGAAGCCATCGGAGCTTTTTAAGCTGTTATCTGCGTTGCGTCGGAAGCCTCCCGCGCGGCTAAATGAACTGGTGGCGCGCTTTGCACTGGAGCCATTTTTCGATAAGCCGTTTGCTAAGTTGTCGGTCGGAACGAGGCAAAAGTTCTCGGCGGTGGCGGCCTTCAGCTTTGAACCTCGAGTGCTAATTTTAGACGAGCCAACCGCAGGATTCGATCCGATAGCGTGCGTAACTTTCAAAAAACTATTACGTGAAGCCGTCGCTAGCGGGGTCACGGCTCTCATTGTGTCTCATGTCATGACAGAACTCGAACAACTCGTGGACGACCTTATATTTCTCCTCGGCGGAAAGGTCTTGTTCTCTGGACCTACCGCAACACTGAGCGAGACCACTTCAACGAGGAGTCTCGAAGACGGCATTATTAGATTGTTGAACTCCAAAAATTCGAGGCCTCTGGAATAGCCGTGGCGATGAAAACAGTTTCAGCAGTGTTCTGGTCCGAGTTATGTAATGTTTTGCGGAGCAAGTGGATTTATGTGTACACCATGTTCCTTGCCCTATTTGTTGCTGGATTCTGCTATCTGATTGATGACGCGCGCAAGTCCGAGCTGGGCCTAGTTAACTTGCTGATACCGCTCACGCCTCTTGTGAGTATTCTCTTTACCACTACCTATTGGTATACCTCCGAGCGCTTTACCGAGCTCTTACTGGCGCAGCCAATTTCGCGAGCGTGCCTCTTTTGGTCAAGAATCGCCGCGCTTATCGGCGCACTTACGACAAGCCTCTTTATCGGAATGGTTATAGCCGCGTGGTGTTTTGGGAGTCGAGATAGCGGGCTTGCGGTGCTGTTTATCTCAACGCTAGTGGTGCAGGCGATTTTCTGCTTATTCGGGGCTTTGATTGCTACCGCGATAACTGATCGCATGTGGGGGATCGGGTTGGGGTTCGCTGTCTGGTTCTACTTCGTGGCCTTGCATGATGCGCTGACGCTGCTTGTCCTTTATTGGTTTAGAGATTATTCGCTGCAGCTTGTAAGCTCGGTGCTATGCGCATTGAATCCTATTGGACTTCTTCGCGTATTATTGCTTATGCATTTTGACGCGCCATTATTGCTAGGACATTCCGGCGCGATAATTCGCCGTGCCATGGAGTCCGGCATGGGATACTGGTGGGGCGCCGCTATCCTGTTGCTTTGGATAGCGCTCCCCGCCGTTGTGAGCTATCGAATCTTCCGCAAAAGGGATTTTTAGTACGCAGCTACTTCTTCGCCTATGCGTGAAGTACAGTCATTCATATGGAGATGACACTCGATCAGCTATGCCGTCGTTTCCTACTTCGCGGGTGGTAGTAGTACCGAGTCAATAACGTGCACAATTCCATTGGCCGCGGGAACGGAAGCTAGAACGGTCGCCCCGTTAATGGTTGTCTTGCCATTTTTGACTGCGATTGTAGCGTGGTCACCATTTGCCTGCCCAAGGTCGCGGCCATCTGTAAGCATATTGGGCTTAAGCACACCGACAAAAACATGGTACTCAAGGATATTCTGTAGCTTTTCTTTATTTTCAGCCTTTAAAAGATCTTCCACGGTACCCGCTGGAAGTTTTGCAAAGGCTTGATTTGTAGGAGCGAAGACAGTGAATGGCCCAGGATTTGAGAGTACGTCGACGAGCTCGGCTGCCTTAACTGCGGTGACAAGAGTAGAGTGGTCTTTAGAGTCGACCGCTACCTGCACTACGTTCTTTTTAGCGACATCTCCCTTTATCTGGGACTGATCGGCAATTGCGATGGTTGAGGTGAGAAGCATCGTGAACCAAAGGCCGAAGATTGAGAATTTCATAAAATAATCTCGATATAAAAATACCTATATATCCTTTTTTATCGAATTACTCCCATCTGGTCAATCGACCATTATGGCTTAACCAGGGTAGATTAAAAACGAAAGGACCATTGAGCGGGCCTGATCATTTGCCCGAGGGCGGGCCCAACTCAGCAATCTTTAGCTCGCCAAGGAATTTCACAATATCATTTTTCAGGATCGACCATCCGGAGTGAAAAGCGCAGGGCGACTGCGAGTTGCAGTTGCGCTTGGAGATTAGGCACGAAGAGACTAGAATTGGCTCATTCATTGCCATACAAATATCATAAAGCGAAGCCGACCTACCTTGTGGAGATAACTTGACGCCGCCTCCCGGCCCCTTCCTGCCTATAAGCAACCCAGCGCGTACGAGCTGCTTGATAACTTTCGCGAGATAAGGATAAGGAATGCGACTGTCCTTCGCTATCTGAGCAATGCTTACAAATTCGCTCCCCTCACATTGAAATATCTGGATGAGGGCGCGAATTGCATACTTTGAAGTCGCCGCAATCATCCTGCGATTTTAATCAATGTCGCGTTCTTTTTAAAGCGATTCGACTTACCGTATTCGGCGACCTCTGTGCTCTCTGTGGTTTACATGCATTGAGAACCACCGAGAGCACAGAGGTCACCGAGACGGGGAAAAAGCTACCCACACTTAATGAGTAGTTATAAGAAACGAAGGTAACCAGTTGAAATCTTTCGCCTCAGCGTTTTTTTGCGTTAAAATAGTTCTTACGCTTTAACCCATTTAGCCCTTATTTGACTGTTTCTCGCATCCACTATACACTCCAACCTTCGTTTTTATTGATTGGTGTTACAATGGCCTCGCCTACAAAAGAAACCTGGACAAAGCGTAATCGAAGAGATGCAACGCTTCTTAAGCGACGCCAGCGGAGAATTAGATTGAAGAGCGCAACAAGAGAAGCTCTTCAGGTAATTCACTCACTTAGAGCCGCTGGGAAGTAAGTTTTTAGCTTAAATTCCGGCAATATTAAATTATGACTGCGTTAGCCTAGCCTGCCTTAATAGGGTATAAGTGGATCTGCATCTAGTTGTTCTTGGAGTGCATAATGTCTACAGATCCGGCGCTGGCTCAAACTACCGGAAAACCGCAGATTCCTTTCAGTCAATTTAGTGCGCCTATCCGAAAGCCTGAGCAGGCGCCAGTCGCACATACCCGTCTTACAAAGATTGTCTGCACCCTTGGGCCAGCTTCGTGTAGCGAGGAGGTAATCAGGAAACTAATCCTGGCCGGTGCCAATGTCTTTAGGCTTAACTTCTCCCATGGCACTCACGAGTCACATACTCAGACCTTAAATCTCGTAAGGAAAGTTTCCAAGGAGCTTGGACGACCAGTTGGTGTGCTGCAGGACCTTTGCGGTCCGAAAGTGCGCATCAGCGAGGTGCCCGATGGCAAAATTACCCTTGCTGAAGGCGAAAGGGTCAAGCTTGTTTTTGGTGAAAAGGGCTCCCGCGAGAACGGTGAGACCGTAATAGCGACAAAAATTGTCGTGCCGCAAAATGTTTTGAAGGCTGGACATCGGGTGCTTCTGGCCGACGGAAGAATTCAGCTCTCTGTTACTGAAGTTGGAGCTGATTCAGTCAGCGCCACGGTTGAAGCCGGTGGCGAGCTACGTACCAAAGCTGGGCTTGCTATGCCTGATTCTGAGCTCTCGCTGCCCGCAATCACCGAGAAAGATAAACTCGATCTGGAGTGGGGATTAAAACATGGCGTAAATTATGTCGCACTCTCTTTTGTGCGTAGCGGCGCCGATGTATGTGAGCTTCGAGAGCTGATGCGCGCACATGGAGAAGTGCTGCCGATCGTATCGAAGATAGAGCGTAAGTGCGCACTTGAAGTGCTCCCCGAAATACTGGATCAGTCCGACGCGGTAATGGTTGCAAGGGGTGACCTTGGAACCGAGATTCCGATTGAGGAGATCCCCGAGGCGCAGGAGCTGATTGTCGAAGCGGCATTACAGCGTGGAATTCCCTGTATTGTTGCAACTGAAATGCTTATGAGTATGGTCGCGAGCGAAATGCCGACCCGTGGTGATATTACCGATGTTTCACTTGCCGCTCGTTCTGGAACAGACGCGGTAATGCTTTCCCAAGAGACGGCCATAGGAAATCATCCGGTGCAATCGGTGCGCACGATGGCACAGATTGTCGATCGCGGCGAAAACAAGTTCGAACACCAAAGGCACCTTGAGCGGATGACTGGAAAATCCCGCAAAAACCTCTCCGACCGTGAGGTAGTCGCGCTTTCAGCATGTAGTGCTTCGGTAAGCAGCGGAATTCACTGTATTGTAGCGTTCTCTCGAACCGGTGAGACCGCGCGAGCGGTTGCGAAATATCGACCTCAGGTACCGGTCTTTGCAGCTTCGAATAGCGAGGAAACTCTCGCCACGCTGTCGCTTGTTCGTGGCGTTATACCGCTCGGTATGGAGATGGAGTCGATCAGCAATGAGCGCGATCGCGAACAAGTCTTGCAAAGCCTCGCGCGAAGTCACTTTGCGCTGAATAAAGAGGCTAACGATTTTGCGGCGATCGTAGTCTCGGCGACATTACCGCATTCGGCGAAATTTGAGATCCGAAGATTCTCACGCCAAGAGATTTGCGCGGGATAGCGCTGTACTATCTATTTGGACATTAAATCGCGCTTACGCTTCGCCCAGCCTGGTTTCGAAACCTGTGGGGCACGTGTTAAAGCAAGGCTATCTTTCTCGACTTTGCTCGTAATTACCGACCCGGCACCGGTAGTTGAACCATCTTCAACCGTCACCGGGGCTACTAAGCAGGTATCGCTTCCGATAAATACATTTTCGCCAATTGTGGTCTCGTATTTTTTATACCCATCATAATTACAGGTGATAGTTCCTGCACCGATGTTGGTCTTTGCGCCAACCGTGCAATCCCCGAGGTAGGTAAGATGGTTCGCCTTTGCGCCTTTCGCTAATTTTGCTTTTTTCGTTTCAACGAAATTACCGATATGTACGTCCTCGGCAAGTTCGGAGCCAGGACGAAGATGCGCGAAGGGGCCTATCTGAGCCGCCCCGCCGATGACGGCTTGATCGGCGCGAACACCGAACTTCAATCGAGCGTTCTCGCCGACCTGAGTGTCAACAAGATACGCTGACCCTTCAATAACAACACCACGGGCAATTACGGAGCTTCCCTTTATCTGGACGTTTGGACCGATCGTCGCACCCGGCGCAATCTGTACACTTGCATCGAGAAACAGCGACTGCGGATCTTCAAGAATGACCCCTGAGTTCAGGAGCTTGCTACGAAGCTTATCAAGAATTATTCGATTAATCATCGCAAGATCTGTTGGCGTGTTCACACCAAGAAGCTCATGCGGATCCGGCGCGATGACTGAGCTAATGTTTTGCCCTTCTTTCACCGCTTTTTCGACTATGTCGGTGAAGTAGTACTCCTTCTGCGCATTCTCATTCTTAAGTGATTCAAGCGCGGGAGCAAGAAACGCTGAGTCGACGGCATAAACCCCGGAGTTGCACTCGGTAATTGAAAGCTCGCTTGGAGTACAATCTTTCGCCTCTTTAATCTGAAGTACCTCGCCCGATTCGCGATTGCGAATTATGCGTCCATAAAGTCCGCCGGTGGTCATCATCGTCAAAATGGTAAGCGTTGCCTTCTGGCGCTGATGCGTGTCAAGGAAGGATCGTAGCGTTGGTACGGTGAGAAGTGGGGTGTCACCGTAAAGGAGGAGTATCGTGCCGTGGAAGCCTTTCAAACTTGGCATGGCACAGCGCGCAGCATGGCCTGTCCCGAGCTGCTCTTTCTGTTCGGCAAAAAGAATCGGTGCATCGGGGTAGGCTGAGCTTCCCGCTTTGATTACCTCCTCCACGGTTTTCGCTTTGTAGCCGGTAACAACTACCAGCTTCTCGGGTTTGAGCTGCGACGCGGTTTCCAACACATGCTGGATTAGAGGTTTCTCGCGTGTGCTGAACGCGACTTTCGGACTATCGGAGATCATTCTCTTCCCGCGTCCAGCGGCAAGCACAATGATAGCTAATGAATCAGGTAAAGAATTAGTCATTCCCATGGGTTAGAAGCATAGCTCAATAATTAATCAAAACAATACGATACATACCTTTGGGCTGCAATCAACGTAACGCCCTACTTTTAGTCGCGATGAAAGATAGCTCAGAGGCACAGACAGGTACTTCGGCCGATATTCGTGTCGATGTACGGGCGCAGCTCGAACGGTTGCAGCTGGCGCTTGAAGATTTAAGAATCCGCTACGAGCAATACTTCGCTGGCGTTTATACTATCGCACCAGAGAAACAGCATCGCGACGTTTTGACGCTTATTCGGCTGATACGCCGCGCGCCATATAAGAACTCGGCGATGAACTTTCAATTTCGCACTGTCGAAACTCGCTATAATACCCTTAATACCTATTGGCAAAGGGTACTTCGCGAACGCGAGGATGGGACCTACTCTAAAGATGTATTCAAGGCAAATCTAAGGGAAAAAGCAGCGCTGGATGCGGAAAGGGCGCAAACGCAGAAGGGCCGTGCCGAAGGCACTATGCGCGGACTCTATGACAGCTACCGCCGCGCGTTGGAGAAGGAAACTGGGCACAAACAGAATATCGATTTCGAGACGTTTCAACGTTCACTTATTCAACGCGCCAAGGATTTTAAAGAGAGGCACGGCGCAAAAAAACTTTCATTTTCTGTCGTGGTCAAAGATGGAAAGGTCTCCGTGAAGGCGACCGCGAAAGAAAAGTAGCTTATCCTGCGTTTTTCCCGGCATGTTTTCTCGCAAATCTCATCCAAAATTCCAGTAAGTCCAAAACGCCTAGTTTTTCAGAGGTTCCTTAATGAGGAGGACTTGCCTTCCACGCGCGTTTAAGACGTATACTAGTGTCATATGCCTAAGATAAAAGTAAAAACTCCCCTTGTTGAAATTGATGGTGATGAGATGACCCGGATCATCTGGAAGATGATCAAGGACAAGCTGCTTCTGCCCTATCTCGATGTCGACCTTAAATACTTTGACCTTTCAATTCAGAATCGTGACGCGACCGAAGACAAAGTTACCGTAGAGGCGGGGAACGCGATCAAGAAGTATGGAGTCGGGGTAAAATGCGCGACGATTACCCCCGATGAAGCGCGGGTCAAGGAGTTCAATCTCAAGAAGATGTGGAAGTCGCCGAATGGCACTATTCGCAATATTCTTGAAGGCACTGTTTTTCGCGAACCAATTATCTGTAAAAACGTGCCGCGGCTCGTGCCGGGCTGGGAACAGCCGATTATTATTGGCCGGCATGCGTTTGGTGATCAGTATAAAGCAACTGATTTTAAAGTTCCGGGAAAAGGAAAGCTCACGCTCAGCTTCGTTCCTGAAGATGGCGGCGCGCCAATCTCACATGAAGTATTTGAGTTTCCGGAATCAGGCGTGGCGCTTGCCATGTACAATGTTGACTCTTCAATTCGCGGATTTGCCCGTACCTGCTTCAACTACGCGCTGCTGAAGAAGCTGCCTATCTATTTCTCCTCTAAAAACACAATCCTTAAAGCTTATGATGGGCGCTTTAAAGATCTCTTCGCTGAGATCTATGAAAGAGAGTTTGCGACTAAGTTTAAAGAGCTTGGCCTGACCTACGAGCATCGCCTAATTGATGATATGGTTGCATTTGCGCTTAAAACGTCGGGCGGTTTTGTGTGGGCCTGTAAGAATTACGATGGTGATGTACAGTCAGATATTGTGGCTCAAGGGTTCGGCTCGCTTGGTCTGATGACGTCAGTGCTGCTTACTGAGGACGGAAAGACCATTGAGACTGAAGCTGCGCATGGCACGGTTACTAGGCACTATCGAATGCATCAGCAGGGCAAAGAAACCTCGACGAATCCGATAGCATCGATTTTTGCGTGGACAAGAGGATTACATTACCGCGGCCTTTTCGATGCGACTCCTGAAGTAGTCACGTTTGCTGAAAAGCTGGAGCGAGTTTGCATTCAAACTGTTGAGGCCGGAAAGATGACCAAAGATCTTGCCGTCTGTATCCATGGCGATCGGCTTCAAGCCTCGCACTACCTCACGACGCAGGGATTCATTGGTGCGGTTGCGGACGCGCTGCGATAGTCTTGCTTAGGGCGACTCTAAGTTAGATACATTCTCAGAGTTTCCTTAGTTGGTGACTGTTCCCAGGTGGGCGCGGAACCGCTAAGATGGCAGATGCACTTCTGAGATCGATCCGGCCCCTGGCTTTCAACGCGACTTTGTTGGCCAGAGCCGCTTGAAAGCTAGTACGGCCACAAAGGTGCCAAGAAACCACCCAATCACAGCCGGCCACCCTTCGAACTCGCCCTTAATTAAGGAGGTGAGTCCAACTACGAATACCGTAACAAATAGGGCTCGAAACAGTGCTTCTGCCATACCGGAACCTTTCGTTTTAGCCACAGATTACCTCAATTGAACATTTCAAAGAGGTTCCGCGACCGCCTGGGTACAGGTAGGCTCAATCGCTTAATTTTAATCCTGTTTACGTTTTTAAGATAGTTAGTTGCCTCCCGAGGAGGGCCTCGGAGTGTTCGCGCTAACGTGCTCTGGCGACTCAATTTAATTTTTTGACCACTAAGGACGCCAAGGACACAAAGAAAACGTGGGAAAGCCGGGATTTAAATGGTCTTTCCTTCGTGTCCTTTGCGTCCCTTGTGGTGAAACACTCCGACACCCTCCCTGCTGATGGTAAAGGAAGCAACGCGGCCGAACGCCTGGTAGTGAGGGCAATGTTCGGGCGTCTCCTAAAACACTAACTTCCTGAAATCACCAGAAAAATAGGTGCTTTTCGTATTCGGCCTAAATTCCTCAATTTATTGATAAAACCGGCCGACATTACTAAGCGTCCACGGGAGCCGCGGTCGTAAATTCGTGGGAAGGGGAGATAGCTTGTCGAGCAATTCAGGCAGTTACAAGAAAGTGGCGCAAGATCCAGCAGAATACCTATCAAAGGGATGGTTCCCTGTGAACACCGAGATTCTGCGCTCGATGCTCGGCAAATTTAAATCCGGCGCCTACGAGAAAAATCGTGACGAGTTCACCAAAGATATAAAATCAGATTTCTCGCTCTTCGCTCATTTTCTTCGATCGCTTGGCAAGCTAACACAGCATTCAATGCGCGATACGCCACCGCTTGAACTTGTCGACAAGCTTGAACTTGAGAATTTGCGTAAAGTGCTTGAAGAGGCCGACGAGCATTTAAGCTATCATACCTTCGATCCACGGATGAAACCGCAAATGGCACGGGTGAAGCAGATGCTGGTTGCCGGAAGTGTGGCAGAAGCGTTGGGAGAAAAGGAAGGCTTTGAATCGGATACGGTGCTCTCGTGCTCGATCGCGCGCCAGCTTGGAATGATGCTTGTTGCATTCAACTACCCAAGAATCTACACCCAAGCTCTTCAGAGTCTAAAGCCTGGGAGCGATGACCTAGAAAAAAATCTTAAACGAACACTCGGCTTCTCGCCAACGCAACTTGGCGTAAAGCTTGCGCTTGGTTGGTCCACGAATCCAGAGGTTAAAATCAGCACGGGGCAAGAAGAGCTCGTCGATGCTGATACCGATCCGCTGATGGTATATCGAAACAGCGATGAGGCACACCAAAGAGGCGAACAGCTCCGAAAAATATGTGAAATAAGCGACACCGTAGCTCAGCTCACGGATACCGATCATTTCCCCGCGTCAGCAGGCAGATGGAATACCGTACTGATCGATCTTAAGCGCCGTTTAGGTACTGATGCTTTGCAGATCGTGGAGCAGAGACTTAATGCATTAAGCGGCTCTTATGCAAAGCTCAATACAGACATCTTTGACTTCAGCATCTCTCCTGAAGAGAGTGTGCGAGCGACAAATAGCCAATACTCACAGAAGCTTTTTGAAGAAAATTCATTTCTTAAGAAAGTCGAGTCCGAAGTTCGTGACCGTTTTAAGCAGGTCTATGACAGAATTGTTATGGGCCAGGTGTCGACTGATGGACTGACAGTGCTTGTAGGTGAGGTCATTCCAAGCGCCGGATTTGTCAAAGGCTGTGTATTCCTTGCTGATGCAAATCATCGCCACCTTGTGCCGATGCTTCGGATTGGCCGTGCGCAGCTTTCAGAGTTTAAGGCACTTAATATCGAAGACAGCGGCAAAGTCTCTCATCCAGCAGTAGACGCGCTGCATGTGTCCACACCGATTCGTCAAGAGGGTGTAGTGGTAAGCGGTGAAGTGGTCTCACATATCACTGGATCGTTTGGCAATAGTTCGAAGACCGGCGTGCTCTATCTGCAAATGAGCAAGGCGCTCGCCGAAAGCGATCGTGAACTTTCTCTTACCTTTTTTAAAGCAGTGCGGCAGTGTCTAAGCGATTGCCTCGCACTTCGAGGCGGCTCCTAGCCCGGACTTCTCACGGGTTTCTGCTGTGGAGGCGTAACTTGTCGACTGACTTCGCTTTTCTAGAAATTCGTCCTCGACAGCCTGATAGGCTGACTCCGGTCGAATTTCGTCGAAAAGCTTCGTCATTCGCCAATTTACGCCTCCTCGCGACGAAACCCGTGAGAAGTCCGGGCTAGCATTCTATGGCTTGGCGGGCTCGCGACAAGAAGCCAGAAATTTCTTCAATAGAAATATCGCTAATCCCAATTTCAAAATTAGCGGCAAGGCTGGAATCCAAAGGCTTGGCGTAATACCTAACGTGCTTCTCAAACTTTCAACAATTGGAAGTAGCACCCAGAGCTCAAGCATAGCAGCCGCTACGCATATCATCGTGCTTCCAAAGACAAAACGACGCACACTAAGGTTCTGAGATCTATTAAGCAGCACGAAAGCAGCAATGAGGAATACAGGCCACAAAATGTAAAAAACTACTATAAATGCCGCAGAGAGGAGAAATTTCGCAGTCTCAAAAAGCGTTGGTTCAAAATCCATCTTCACACATTGAATCAATTGGGTGACGATTCGGATTAAACCGGTGCTCAGCCACGGAAGTCAAGTGCGGAAAAGCTCAAGCCGCCTTTTAGGCGGCGTTTGGTAGCGCTTATAAGAATTTCTCCTTGGGAGGCTCCTGAGTCTCCTTAGTACGATCGAAGCTTCCTACCGCTTCACCATTGTTTGTGTGTTCATAATCAACGATGAGCGCGCGACGCCCTCCCTGTATTATTTCGCGCATATATTCAGCATCTTTCGGAGTCTGTGGCTCGGTGGCAAGCGCCACATGCGCCATCTCGAGAAGCTGCTGGTCCGACTTCGAAGGAGAATCTCCCATTGCGAAGAGCGCGCGCGCTCCCACACTTCGCCCGTTACGGAATTGAGCGAGAAGATTCTCCGCGGCAGCGATCTTGCCCTGGCGGAAAGTTACCGGCGGCTTAATCGTGGTGGTGTAGCGACCCGCGGCGTCGGATTCTAAGTTCATGCCAGCTACCATGTTTGGACTAATTCCAAAATATTCGACCGCGGCTTCGAGAATGGGTTGGAACTTAACCGAAATTACCAGAGTTTCGATCCCCTTATCGCGAAGTGTATCGACTAGCTTCTTGGATCCATCGAAATAGAGACCTTCATACCCGATCGCCTCAAACGCGCGGTGTGCGAACTGCTTCACCTCGTCTTTGGTATGGCCCGCGTAGATCCACGAGAGCATTTCATAGACACGTTGAGTTCCCTCCTCTTTGGCTTTGGCGGACAGATCGTTATTGGAGCTCCACTCGCGGAATGCTCTTAATACCCGCAGGAAATCCTGACCTTCGCCGCTTTCCGGAATACTAGGAAGCGCAAAATACTCGAGCATCTGGTCGAGTTTTGAACGAACTGCTGGCAAAAAGAATCCTACCTCCGCCCCATACTCGAAAATCTTGCTCCCGCTCTTGCCCGAAGTGAGAGTGCCATCAAAGTCAGAAAGCATAACTGGTAATAGCTCTGCTTTGTCGAGTAAATGTATATCGTACTGCTGTACATATTCATTCAGCTCCGAAATGGAGACGCTAATATCCGAAAATCGCGGCGTGGTAAGGGATACTGCGATTCTCACGTCTCGTCGTGCAGCGTCGAAAACGGTAGCCAGATGTGACATGCCAGGAGCCCGAGACGTCTCGTGTCGTTGATTCTGTATTGTGTCGCGAGGTTCCTTCTGTTCAAACGTTTGCATGTCGTACTCCTTGTGTCATCATCGTGCGGCGAGATACCGCCCGTTCTTGGAGTATTGTCAGAACATAGACGTTTGCTCAAACTAGTGTTAAAATAATATATAAAACGACATTAAAAGCATACGATAATGAGACTTTCTTCTCGCGACGGAAATATTGTCGCACAGCTAGCACTGCATGCGGATAGTACTATGCCCGAGCTTGCGCGACGTTCAGGTGAAAAAGTGCACACAGTGCGTTATGTGCTCACCGAGCTTACACGACGTGGGCTTCTTGCTAAACGTTGGGTGGTCGACCTTATGGCCTGTGGCTGGAGTCGCTACGAAATATTCTTTTCAATGTCCACTGCCACGCACAAAACTAGGCAAGCAATGGTAACGTGGCTATGCCAACTCGACATGACGACCTATTTGGCCGAGGTCGGTGGCGAGTTCGACTATGAACTAATTCTTCTTGCGAAAGACGCGCAGCAGGTAAAAGACCTGCTCGCGGATATGGCAGAACGCTTTGGAGAGAGCTCTTTTTCGAAGGTTGTCGCGCTGCATCAACGTGTGCACTATTTCCCGCGGAAGTATTTGGCCAAGCGCCCAATCAAGGCAGAATCATTAAGCCTTCTCGGTGCTAAGTCAGCGGTGGTGATTAACGAGCTTGACCACAAAATACTTCGAGCTCTTTCGGAGGCCCCAGACCTCTCGCAACGGGAGCTCGCACTTCGTTGCAGTTGCGCGATATTGACTGTGCAGTCACATTTGCAAAAGCTACGAGAAAGAGGAGTTGTTCGCGGTGCAATGTTCTCTCTCCGGACGGCGGACTTTGCGGCGCAAAATTATATATTCCTGATTTATGCCAAAGGTTTTCAAAGGAGCTTTGGTGAGAAGCTCTTCCGCTTTTCTGTTGCGCATGCGCACTGTACTAACATGAAGGAATGCTTTGGAAGCTGGGATTTCGAAGTTGGTGTCGAAGTTTCAAGTTACACTGAGCTTCAGGAGATTAAAGAAGAGCTTCTTGAAACGTTTGTAAAAGAGATTGAACGAATAACGCTGCTCTCTCGTTTTGCGGTACGGAAATTCGATTTTTATCCTTTTCGCAAGTTCCAAGGTCAAGGACAAAGCGACTAGTCTTCCACAGTTGAAGGCGGCTCGGAACCTTGTCGGGAGCCACTGATTTCGCGCAGATCGTCTTCTGAAAGCGTGTCGAGAAGTTCTTTGGGGAGATTTTCGTTCATAAACTCGACGACCTTTTCGGCCTGCTGTAGCTCGGAGAGGTATTCCTGGAAAAGTTGAGGGGTATCCTGCATGTTTATGTTGTCACGTCGTTTATCAATGAAACGGTGCTTACTCCCTTTCTCCTTAATTTCATTAATCTCATAAAGAAGTTTATAAAGATCCTTTTGCAGCGGATAAAATTGCCCTGGAAGCTTTTCGGTCGGTGCCGCGCCGGTCTGTAGTAAACATTCGAGCCATTTCCTGGCCATATAAAAAGCAGGCGCGAATCCCGGCTCGCTTTCGTTGCTCGTCGCATTATCGGAAAGGCCAGTCATAATGCCATGGACAAGAGGCAATCCAAATCCAAGAAGCTGAAGCAGGTTTGCAGAGAGATCAAGGCAGTTAAATCCCCAGCTACGCTCCTCAAAATCCAGATCCCAGGTGCAGTTGAATTTCGAAAGCCTGTCACGGTAAAGCTCGAAGCCAATCTTGTCCCGGCTAAATACGATCGATTGCGAAATAAGCGGCAACGCTCCGGCCAGCATACCGATACCGGCACCTATTTTGGGCATGGCATAGCCTAGGTGGGTACCGACCTCCAGGCGGGTAATCATCGAATCAAGAAGCGGCGCCCACTCCACAGCGCTTCCATATGCGCCAAGACTCTTTGCTTTTCGGTAGCAGAAAATAAGACCGAAGAGCGCTGCCAGATCCCCTGGCGCATAGAGCCGCATCAGATCAACCGAGGACAAATACGGCACATTGGAAATCTTCTCATGGTGGAAGGTAAGAGCCGAATAATACACCATCGCCTTCATAGTTGGAGATCGAAGGAGGCGCATGCTCAGGAATTGCGACGCAGCACTGATGCGCTGGCCTTCGCCCTGACTATCAAGCATTAATGAGCGGACGGCGGTGGTAAAAAGTGGCGGAATTCGGCCTATTGGCTTCAGATATTCGCGGGCCTTTACAATTCCGACTGTGCCCTCGCGCTCAGTATTTGGCTGGGAATTCTCCATAGTTACCGTGTTACTTAGTATCGGCAAATATGGGGAAAATATGAGGCAATTTAAGCGCTTAGCTAAGTATTCGGGGTCGCTACGGAAAAACCTGATTAAACCCGTAGCCCGCGCGGCGCCGAAGACTTCGCCGGGCGTTGCGCGCAAAGCGCTTGAATAGAGGTATAGCCGATTCTTCTTAGCGCTTCGCCAAGACGGGCGAAGCGTTTCTCAATGAATGCAGCGCATCCCGGTTCCTCAAACGAAAAATTGATGAGCAGCTCTTCGCGGCGATGTGCGAGATCAATTGAAACCCTTCCCATTGCTGGGAGTTCAAAGCTTACTTCAATTCGTTCGAATGGATCGCGCCCGGAATCTTTCTTCTGATTTCCTGAGTCGGAACCGTCTTTTGCTCGCGAAGATTGATCGTAGAGTCCAAGCCGCTTGATTTCCAGCGAAGAGATTAGTCCCTGCAAAATTGTCGGAAACAGAATCATCGTTGGATCGCCTGTAGCCTCAAGTAAAGGCGAAAGTTTGGCGAGAGTGTCCTGTGCGTTTGCCATCTGCTCGACTGCACTAATGGTGGAAAGCGGAAGTTCTTCCAGCGGATCTTTGTTGCTGCCCTTTGCACCACGATTGCTAGCACGAGCTCTAAGCGAATCTCTAATCTTTAATAGCTCATGGCGTATTTCCGGTGCTGGCCTTTGATCGAGCTCTGCTGAGACTGTCTCGAGCTGACTAATAGTTTCACGCAGCTCTTCTTCGGCGGGAGTGCCAATTTCGGGAAGGGTAACCAGTGCTCTCTTCACAAGAAGTCTGATGTCTTTTCTAAGTGCATCAAGAAGCACATTGCCATTTCGAAGCTCCGTCGGCGGAAGTTGCCCCGAGCCAGCCGGTTCAGAGAATTGGGGCGAAGACTCGGGTGCGCGTGCTGTTCCTTGCTGTAGAAGTGCCCTTTCAGCATCAGAGATCTCGTTTCGGGTAAAAATGTCTTGCAGCGCGCGATCAAACTTGAGAAGCCGTTCTTCCAGTAATTTGGAGCTCGGAGGAGTTGCGGCCGAAGCCGTGAGTAAGGTTTCGAGGTGCCGTGGTTTCGTAGCGGGAATAAGTTCGGTGAGCTTTACGTAGGAATCGCGGAGTGGCCGGAGATCGCTATCTTCAAGGGAAAGTTCCGGAAGCTTTTGTAACCGGTTAATTAGCGCCGGAATATACTTTTTGATAAGGGCTGGCGTGGTAGGCTCATCGAGAATAACTTTTAGGCAATCGGAAAATGTTGCTGCTTCGCTCTGAATAATCTGGCGTAAGAGTTTCGAATCGTTTGAATGCTCTTCGAGTGAATTAATGGTGCTTTCCAGCATCTGCGGTAGAGTAACGAGCAGTTCCCGGTGCGTCGGCGAAAGAGACGGCGCCACCGATTTAGTGTGTGGCGTGAGATCAAGTCTTTCCACAACTTCGAAAAGATCAGACTCTGCGAACTCGCGACCAATCTGCTCGAGAACCTTCTCCACGAACTGCCGTATTTTGACAGGAGGTTCCTGGTTTTCCACAAGCGAGGAGAACTTCGCTGAAATCGTTCTGATAAATTCAAAAAAGCGCTTCTCTGTTGCCGAGCCAGTAATCGGGCTTTCTGTGTCAACCGACTTCGTGAGTTCAATCAGATCGCCAAGTGAGTTAAAAAAAGCTTTATAGAGAGCCGGCTCATTAAGGAGCTCCATCTTTAGAATCTGGCGCATCTGCCGTTCAATTGAATTGACCACAAAGCGATGCTGCGGGCTTAGTCCTTCGCTGCTTGGCGGAACTGCGCTAGGGATAATCGCTTCATGACTGTGAGCCTGATCAGGGTGCTGCGGCGATCGGACCTCTGGTTTCAATGGCGAGGCAACGAGTGTCGGGTCTCGCGCGCCTTGCATGGAGGGTCCTCGAGGGACCGAAATGTTAGCTGCGGTCACCTGCGGCGACTCAGTCGCTACGGACTCTTTCGTGTTAGCGAACTCCCGCTCAATGCGCTGGAGCGCAACTCTTAGCGCTTTTTTTAACAACACGGTGAAAGTTGCTTCGGACTTAAAGAGAGAGTCAATCTCTTGCCGCAGATCTTTTATGAAGGATTTAAAGTTTCTATCAGCATCGCTATCAGTTGCAGTGGGGGCAACTTCAACCGTACGGAGCGTTTCGCGAAGCTGTGAGACTGGCGTTTGAAGGGGTGAAGAGAAGAGCAGGTTTTTGAGCTGTGGTTCGATTCCATTCAGCATTTCGAGCTGCTTCACCACTATCTCTCGGAATTCGGCAAATTGCGGCGTGTTGCTGGTGTTTCCGATACTTTTCAGAAAAGTAACCATTCGCTCGACCTCTGGAGGCTGCGGCGGAAGAGGCGGGATAGTTTTATCCGCATGCTGGTTGGATTTTTGCTCTTGGAGCTGAACTGCTCCTTGAGCAGTTCGAGAGGTCGTTTTCGAAGTCGCAGCACGCTCCTCCAACAGTGCGAGAAGCTTCTCTGCTCGGTTATCAATAAGCTTAATGAGGTCAGCATATTGTGGAAGCGGTGTCTTCGCCTCCTCGGCCTCGATCGTTTTGCGAAGTTGAATGATTTTTGGGAGCTCCAGTACGTGGCGGGGTTCTCGAAGCAAGGTAACTAGTTTTTCTGGATCACTGAGTGCTTGCTCAGTTACAATACCCATCTGTTCCATCTTTTGAAGCAGTGTCGCCGAATTATTGCTGCTCTGTGTGTGGGGCCAAGAGTTTGCAGCGCCGGGAGTTGGTGGTGTCTGCCTTTGCAACGTGAGAAAAAGCGATGGGCGCGAAGTCTGCTCAGCTTCCTGAAGAGCAACGCGAAGTGTGCGCAATGCGGAATCGGTGAGCGCCAGCTCCTTTATTAGCTTTTCAACAATAATCTGCTTTAAATTCCCGGCTTCGATGAGAGGGGCTCGTTCAAGGAACTCGAGTTTCGGGTCCGCTCCGGCAATCACTACACCAAGCAACACTTGGTCGCCGGCCTTAATATCTTCCGGGAGATTAACCTGGACGAATTTTCCCTGTATCGTAACTCCAAGTGGAGTAGCCCCGGTTTTGATGTCGGAAAGAGTTCGCGAGACGACTGTAGCGACAAATGTTTCGCCGGCGCTTAATACGGGAGAAGCGCTAAGCTCATGTAGCTTTGAAAAGCCCGGAAGTTCCGGGATCGAGACCATTTTTGCGCTCTGCGAGTTTTATTACTAGTTATAGATAGATCGGCTAGTTCTCGGTTCTAAATGAGACAAATTTAGGCCTGCAATCTGAGTGTTTTTAGATGGTTAGACTGCCCCGATGGAAGCTACTCATTAAGCCTGGCTAGCTTTCTGCGCTACTCTGTGGCCTCTGAGTCTCTGTGGTTTATGTACTTATAAAACCACAGAGACACAGAGGTCACAGAGTGGGGGGAAGATTACCCGGAGTTAAGTCTGCGCAGCTTCTGTGTGAAGTTTAAATTACACCGGAGGCGCGAAGGGCGCGGAGATTACCACCCTGAGCTAAGGAACCTCTGATAAACTATGCATTCCGTCTTTCCCGGCATGTTTTCTCGCAAATCTCATCCAAAATTCCAGCAGATCCAAAACGCCTAGTTTTTTGGAGGTTCCCTAACGAGCGGGCGTCCAGCGGCTTCCAGTTAGATTGATCGAGCTAATGTTCGCGCCTTCAACTCTCACTTGCAGCGGGCGCACATTTTCATTTGACGCTGGAATGGCAATCGTACATGGCACGCCGTTCGATCCTATCTCACACTTCGAAAAGGGCGCTCCAGGCATTATTGAGTCGATATAGATTTGCAGGGGTAGCACCGTCTTTGTTGCAGCGAAGGAGATCTCGAGTTCGCCGGGGCTACTACTTGGCAAATCTATTGTATTTACTGCCGTAAGTGGTATTTCGCCCGACAGCTCAAAAAGCATCGCGCCCTCGCTGTCATTTGCAATCTGTTTCAGCTCTTTCTCGACGCTCTTCAATGCTTCTTTAAACTTAAAGGGATCGTACTGTTCGGCGAGTGCTGGCGTGAAGAGTATATATTTAAGTCCAGCGATTCTTCGAAGCGCAATGATTGAGCGCTTGTCGGGAAAATTTGCAAGCTCACGAGGGAGCTCTCGCATATACTTGCTCTTGATTCCGCTGTAGCCGTTTATGAACGGCTTTCCAATACCAAATGCCCAATTCATGCTTATGACCTGAGCACTTGCGAAGCGACTCCAGCTATCGATGTTCTTGTTCTGATCCAATGACGGTGCATAGGGGAGCACGGCAAAAGCCTCACCCTCTCCGATCCGGGATTTTAAAGTAGAAAAGAGGTCTGAGCGTCGCGGCTCGGGCTCAATCAAAAAACTGGGATAGTAGCTTTCGGCGAATACCACGCAAAGGAGCAAAGAGGTCATAAGCGGAAGCGAGTTTTCTTTGTAACGCTTACTTAAAACCAATGCCGCAGCGCCAGCGAGACAGAACGTAACGACAATTCCGTAACGACTTACTGCTCTCACCGCATCTACACCGGGAATGATCGCGTAGATACAACGGTACGGTGAAAAGACGAAATGGCCCTTTTCCGGATTTCCCAAAGGTCCAAGTGAGAGCAGCAAGAACAGAGTGGCGATTGTAACAAAGAGGGCAAGGAGATCACGATCGGTGATTATCTTGAATCCGAGCTTTTCTTCAAGTGATCCAAGCCGATACACTAGAAATAACACTGAGAAAAGCGTCAACCAGGCTGCAAGCGAGGCGATGATAAGAGAGCTGGACTTAGCCAAAAACGTTGGTGATGATGAAAAGATAAGTAGAGTGAGCAACGATACAAGATAGAGCGCAAAAGGCACTCGGAACTGTTTAGCCGCGAAAAGTCTCGCGAAGGTCAAAATCGTACAGCCAAGTAGCACAATTCCCGGAAACAAATTGGCTTCGTCGGGGCCATGAAATGGTGCTCCTGAGAACAGTAACTTTCCGACCCCCGATGAGAGATACGAAAGCCCAGAAGCTGAGAAGTAGTAGGCTTCGTAGAGTTGGCGCTCGTTAAACACTTCTTTTACGTCGAAATAGGGCAGCACAAAAGGGATCAGCGGAAGTGCGCCCGCGAAAATCGCCGCGCTGAGCATCGATAGTGCGGGTAGAGTAAACATGCGTGGACGGAGAAGCGCCAAGGTCAGCAAGGTACAGCCAAGCACAAGCGCCGCGAACACCGTATAGTAGACAGAACAAAGAAATGAAGCACAGAGTGCGAGACCGATCAGTACGCCGTTTCGAATAATCTTGCCGTGTGTCGCAAGAAAAAATAGGTGCAAAATGAGTGGAATGAAAAACGCAAACTGAAGCTGAGAATGGGCAAGGTGGATAGTAAAATAGGGCGCGCACATGAATGCTGAGCCTGCAAAAATGGCGAGGAGCTTTCGCCCGCCTAGGCTGTAGGTCATTAACGCCGTACAGAATCCGTTTAGAAACTGCGCGCCAAGGATAACTATATTGAAGCTTGCCGCGAAGGAGGCTCCAAGTTTCAGAAGTGCTCCAATCGCTAAAGAGGGAAGAATAAAATTGTCGGACCACGCCAACGTTCCCGAGTACGGGTAAAAGGCCGATGTGCTAAACCAAGGGAGCGAAAAAAGATCACGATTGTTAGACCGAGCAAGAAATTGATACAACCCGGCGTCGCCACCCGTTCCACCGATAATTTGTGAGGCAATCACCGGAAAGATCTGCCAGCGCAGAAGAAAAAGGAGCGATGCAATAAAAGCACTGAACGTGAGCAGCACTTTCGCGTTGAGTGGGTGCAACAAAATTAGCGGCTCCTCGGTTGCGAGTGCCCTTTTTGAAGTAGGTTTGTTCACGAGGAGATCTCCGAGGGCTGAATAAGGCAAATTAGTTTGGCGCTCTTAACTTTTGCTGCTGTGAGTTCGCACTTCACAAGTGCGAAAGTCGCGGGTGAAATCATAAAGTTATCGGGATCCTTTCCAAGAAGCTTTCCGAGCAGGAGCCCGACAAGGGGTTGGTGCGAGACAAGCCCCACGGAAGGAAGTTCGGCCGCCGCAAGTGAGAACAGAATGTCATCAACGTTACCGTGCGGAGTAATTTCGGTGTCGGTCTCGACTTTCGAGATACCAAGAGCTTGTGCAAGTATCGACGCAGTCTGCTGCGCCCGAACATAGGGACTGCTTCGAAGCTGGCTAAGGTTTGTACCGAGTCTTGCGATGTGGCGCGAGACCTCAGTTACCTCGCGTATCCCAGCTTCGGTCAGTGGCCTGGCCGCGTCATCGTGCTGCGCTGAAACCGAGTGGGCCGTGCCGTGACGCATTATCAAAATCTGCATACATTCAGTTTCCTTTTTTCTATCAAAATTCACTAGTTGGTGTCTGTCCCACAATGCCACCTTTTGTAGAACACGTACGAAAAGCGCCTTTCTTCTTTGATTCTCTGCTTAGAATCACATTCTATTGCTTAATTCTAGGGTGTGTAATATTCACATCTCGCACATTATGAAAGGGCAAATATGAATTCTTTAAAGATCGCCGCAGCTGTTGCGCTAACAAGTACTCAGGTAGCACTGGCCGATACCTGCCTCCCTCGAGCTTTTGGAGATTTTGATTACAATAGTACAAATAGCCTCGTCCTCGGTCAAAGTCCGGTAACATTACGAGATAATCAATTTTCAGACTCTTTGGATCTCGCTTCGGTAACTAATAATCTTGTTCCGGTTTCCCAGGAGATGACGGTCGAGTTTGGACCTGATGGATATCCGAGCTACACCGAGCTCGGCGATTTTCGTGAGGCGATCTGCTCGATGAATTCCGGGTTAATTAAGCCAGGTGACGCCTATCTTGTGCAAAGTGTGACCTTCCGCGCACAGCTTGGTAATAGCGACTTCTCGTTGGATGAGAGTCACTTTACAGCCCTCAACCGAGCACTCCTTCAAGAGGGGTGGATAAACCTTAATTTCTATCTAAATACCAATGAATTTTCAAAGCTGCAAAACGGCGATCCTGAAGGTCCGGCGCGAAGTGGGGCGAGACCTTTCACCGGCTTCAACTCATTTGAGAACAGTGAGCAGGTTTGTATGCAATGGGTACCGGTGTGGGATAGTGAGAACTATGCCGTGGGAAATATTTATGATGTCACCATCTCGGGAGTAAATGTCGTCGTGGGGCATGATGTAGCATTGGGGATAAGCGCCGCGCATCAATCGATGCCGATTCGCATACTTTCACACATGTCTGAGTCGGGCGGCGATCGACTCCGTGTTGGCGATCAAACTTCTAGCCTTGAGGGTAGACGATTTGATGTATCTGTAAGTGGAAAGGCAATTGCTGGCGCCACAATATCTACTGAGGTTGAAAGCGGTAATAAATCAGTCTCGTTTACTCATGCTCGTGGATTCGGCCTGCAATCGGCGACTATGGTCGAGGGGCCGTGGCGCGATGTGTACACCGCAAATTATTTGGGCATCTTGGCGGAGCCTCAAGCCGAAAGGGCCGCACCTTCAGAGTTCTACCGACTTAGCGCGGGAGGAGTGCCGTATAAGGGGCGGCACCAGCAATAAGTGCATTTTTTAGTGTGAATGCTCGACAAATCAAAGCTAAGGAACCTCTGAAAAACTATGTATTTCGTCTTCGCTGGCCTTTCGGCGATCTTTGCGAGAAATCAGGTCGGGAAAATACTCGAAATAGCCCTGCTATTCCTGCGTTTTTCCCGACCTGATTTCTCGCAAATCTCATCCGAAATTCCAGCAAGTCCAAAACACCTAGTTTTTCAGAGGTTCCCTAAGACTTTGTACTGACTTTGTTTGTGCAAAGCGTGAGGAAGATCTCCTTGAGCGCCAGAGCGCAGGGAGCAACCGTCGTCAAATCTAACGCTTCCTCGGCACCATGCTGGCCATAAATTCCAGGTCCCATGGCTACAATTGGAAGCTCGGGCTGTAGTATTTGAAACACACTTAGTTCAAGCCCTGAAAGATATCTGACAACGTCAGCAGCTCCCGAGGCTTTCTTAACACCGTCAATTACCGCCAAAACAAAGGAACTGTCTCTTGGTGTGGAGTACGCAGAATCTCTGTCTCGAATTTCAAAACGGCTAGGATCTCCTATTCTCGTTCTAATGTCCTCGATCGCCGGATCAAGCCTCGAATTGTCATATGCGCGAAACCCACCCTGAACGCGAATGCAGTCATCAAGGCTATTAATAGAGCCGAAGTATTTTAATTCCAATGGATCGCTCGCTTCCGCCTCTCCTTCCCAGGCAACAACTCCGGTTTGGACATCACAGAGCCGTTCGAATATCTCTTTCGCATTTACAATGTAGGTCGGGAGATTTTCGACTTGGGTAATCTTGTGCTCAATATTGGGGTCAGCACGCCAGCGCGCCTGCTCCCATTGCGGGAATTTTTCGACCAAGCTTTGGATCTCGCCAGCGCGACTTTCCGGCGCCGCAACTACGATGTGACCTGCAGTTTGAATCGCGAAGAACTGATCCTCTTTTCCTGAGCGGTATTCTGTGAGCGCTACTTCCGGAATCTCTAATAGCTCTTTCACTAAATGATTTAACAATGCTGTGGCTTGAGCACGACCTTTGGGGTAGAGGCTCGCATGCATGTCTGTTAACTTTGATACTTCAATCTTAAATGAAATATGTCCCGGCAGGAGCTCTGCTCTAAGGACATTTACGTCAGCTCGGTAGGTGCGAAGACCTCCACAGGCTATGCGAACTTGCGCTGGGGCGCTTGCATCGAGACTGATGAGACACTGCGCTCCCTCAAGAAAAGTGCGATCGATATTTATTGCGCCACGAAAATCTTCCTCCTCGCCAACGGTACTTATTACGCGAAGCGGCGGGCAATCTGCGATTTCAGGATCCATTACCGCACACATCGATAACGATGCCGCTGCTCGCCCATCATGGCCACAATTGGTTCCGACAGCCTTGATTGCAATAGGAAGAACTTTCTCTTCGCCGGGTTTTTCACCCTTTACCGTATGATTGCGAAGTGCGACTAGTCTCATGGGATTCGCCTTGAAATCATGCTCCTTGCCGTCAGCACCTTGGCAATACATGTCGAGGTGCCCCTGAAGTATTATCGGCTTCGCGTCGACTCCGCGGCCTCGACCTGGAAAATCTATGCAGACATTGCCGATACTATCACGTCTTATTTTTCCGCCGGCTGCCCTCCCTAGCCGAGTCATATATTCTGCAGCCGGCTCTTCTTTACGCCACAAAGTAGTAAAGGGATGACGAGTAAACGAAAGGTGTGTGAAGAAAAAAGGTGTAAGATTTACTCCGCGTGCCTTTCCCGCTGATATCGTCTCCAAACAGGCTTCATGGACAGAGGCGAATGCCTGACTGAAGTGCAATTTTTTGACGTCGAGCATATAGGTATAAATATTACCTAATCACCGAGGCTAATCAAATTGAAACCGCGGTAAGCTCGCAAACCTTACCGTTCGTGGCGCACACTCCTAGCGAGGATTCGCTGCACTGCTGTTGAAACTCAGCTCGTTGGTCTGACGCAAAACTTCGCCCGTATTTCGCAAATATATCCCCCATGGCGACTCTGCTGATTGAAGCTTCGTTGTTGGGCCACTAAAAATAACCTGTCCGCCGAGCGCACCGGGGCCTGGTCCCATCTCAATGATGTAGTCCGACCCTCTTAACATCTCTACGTCG
>CAZEAC010000003.1:71187-97949 GCA_964510065.1 uncultured Bdellovibrionales bacterium
CATGGAGGCTCTTAATAAGTCTCGTGACATCGGCTTTATGCAAGCCAGTTGTCGGCTCGTCGAGAATATAAAGAGAGTGCCCGCGCCTGCGCATGCCAAGTTCAGCGACAAGTTTTAAGCGCTGACTCTCCCCGCCTGAGAGCGACGTTGAGCTTTGACCAAGAGTGAGATAGCCAAGTCCCAGGTCAACTGCATAGCGAAGTGGCTGATAAATCGGGCGGTGATTGACGAAGGTTTGCATTGCTTCCTCAAAGGTAAGCGCTAATGCCTTGCTTATCGTAAGCCCCTGATAGATTACCGAATCGGCGTCCGGTCCGTAACGGTTTCCAGCGCAGCTTTCACACTGCATGAAGGCGTCCGGCAAAAAACTCATCTCTATTTTTATCTGTCCTTGGCCCTTACATTCGGAGCAGCGCCCCTTGCCAGTGTTGTAAGAGAAAAACCCGCTACTCCAGCCTCGTGCCCGAGCCTCAATACTTTTCGCAAAGAGTGCGCGAATCTCGTCCCAAATGCCAAGGTAAGAGGCCGGAGTGGAGCGGGAATTAACACCAATCGGCTTCTGATCAACCTCAATAAGCCTCTCGATCTCAATTGATGATTGAATAGTGCCACAGCCACTTTTCCAAGCCCGCCTCTCCCCGCTACCTTCAAGGATGGTTCGGGCGATAATTCCACGCACAAGCGAGCTCTTTCCAGCGCCAGACACTCCGGCGACAGTCACTAGCCTTCCCAGTGGGAGCTCAAGAGAGATATCTTGAATGTTGTTAGCCTTCCCGTTTCGAATTGAAAGTGTGCCGATCGCGTCGTGAGCGCTACGTTCAAATCTTTGCGGCTCTTCACAAATAGCTCGCGCGGTAGGTGAGTTCGAGACAAGAAATCCATCGGCTTCTCCCGCATACACAATTTCGCCGCCATGCCGTCCCCCGCCCGGGCCGACGTCGATAACGTACTCAGCGCAACAGATGCTCTCCGGATCATGCTCAATCATCAGTACGGAGTTTCCGCGATCTTTCAGCGTGCGAAGCTTTGAGAGAACCTTTCGGTTGTCGAGAGGGTGAAGGCCGGCCGAAGGCTCGTCGAATATGTACATGGCTCCGGTCAAAGGCGATCCCATCGCGGTTGCAAGTCGCAAGCGCTGAAGCTCTCCTCCGGAGAGTGTCGCGCAATCACGAGCAAGTGGCAGATATTCGAGTCCCATATCTCGCAAAGCTTCGGCGCGTGAGAGCAGCTCGTCGAGAATCGGTTTGGCAATGCTTTGCTCGCGATCGCTTAGAGAAAGCTCGGTAATGTTCCGGATAAGCTCCGGGGCAGCGAGAAGTGAGAGGTCGAATATTGTGCGGTTTGTGACCCGTAAGTTTCTCGCAAGCGGGTTGAGTCTGCTGCCCTCGCACTCCGGACAGACGGCAGCACGCGTGGTACGTCCCGATCCTGAGCACTTCTTGCAGGCGCCGCGTTTGGAGCTAAAGGAAAGATCCTCTGGATCCAGCTTGAAAAAGCCCTGCTTGCAAATCGGACAGCTACGCTCAGTGCTGAAGACAATCTCTTCGCTATCTGTGAGCGCGACGATGGTAGCGCCACTCAGCGCTAAACCTTGACGCACGCAATCTTCGATCATGTCAGAAGCAACCTGTGCCGGTGAAAATTTGCCGATGACGAAATCAATATTGTGCACTTTTGATTTTTCAAGGCCGCCGCCCATTGTCACCGTTGAGGGCGCAAGAAATACTCCGTCTATGCGTACCTGTGTTATTTCGGAGGCAACTGCGCGCTCAAGAAGTGCGCGATGATTTCCTTTTTTTCCTTTAATAACGGGAGCGAGAAGCCTTACACTCTTTGCTTTTAGCGCTTTAATTCGAGCGGCAATTTCTCCAGTGGAAAGGGGCGAAATTGGTTGATCTGGGTGATCGGGGCAGTGTTGTACACCGATTTTAGAAAAAAGAAGACGTAGAAAATTGTATATCTCGGACATCGTGCCGATTGTTGAGAGGCGCGATGGCTGGAATGTGTGCTGGTATACGCAAATCGTTGGCATGACATTGTGAATCTCGTCAATTTCTGGACGCTTGAGTTCTTTAATGAACTGACGAGCATAAGGCGATAGGCAGTCTAGATAACGCCTTTGTCCCTCGGCGTAGATGATATCCTTGGCGATTGTTGATTTGCCGGAGCCTGAGACCCCGGTAATTGCGACGAAGCGATTGAGTGGCAACGCCAGGTCAATATTTTTGAGATTGTGCTCGCGAGCTCCTTTTATCAGTAGCGACGTACTACGCAGATTCTTATTCTTCGAGGGAGCTCTTTCTGCCGGACGGTCGGGCTTAATAGAGGAGTCGATATATTGCCCTAAGTACTTGGCGGTGTAGCTGGTTGCCTTGGCAATAAGATCTTTCGGTGTCCCTTCGAAAAGTAGTCTCCCGCCCTCAGCTCCGCCTTCCGGGCCGAGGTCAATGATCCACTGCGAAGCTGCGATAAGCTCAAGATTATGCTCAACGCAGAGTACGGTGTGACCGCGAGACGTGAGGTCTTGGAAA
The DNA here is from genome assembly GCA_964510065.1 of uncultured Bdellovibrionales bacterium. Classification (GTDB taxonomy): domain Bacteria; phylum Bdellovibrionota_C; class UBA2361; order UBA2361; family CAIXSY01; genus CAZEAC01. The sequence continues at coordinate 73,719 of CAZEAC010000003.1, forward strand.
AGCTCGATTAATTTTTGTACATCGTAATAGTGCAGTCCTGTAGTCGGTTCATCAAAGATCAGCAGCGAATTACCCTTAGAGCTCTGTTCAATAAACGGCACAAGCTTTAATCTTTGTGCTTCGCCCCCAGAAAGTTCGCTGAGAGGATTGCCGAGCGACAGGTGCCCAAGGCCTAAGCGTGAAAGTGTCTCGGCGGAACTTCTAATGGAGTCCACTGAGTGAAAAAATATTGCGCACTGATCGACCGACATCTGTAGAAAGTCGTGAGCGTTGAAGCCGCGGTACTGAACTTCAAGCACAGATTGTTGAAATCTCTTCCCGAGGCAAGTTTCGCAGGGGATGTACACATCACTTAGAAACTGCATGTCCTCCCGAATGAAGCCCGCGCCGCGGCACTCCGGACAGCGTCCACCATCGACATTGAAGGAGAATGAGGATTTTGAAAGTCCGCGCGAAAGCGCGTCATCGCTTGATGCGAGAAGTTCGCGTACCGTGTCCCAAATTCCAGTGTAGGTCCCGATATTTCCGCGCGGACTCTTTGCAAGTGGTGCCTGGTCGACTACCAGCAGCTGTTCGAGTTGATTGAATCCCGACACTACATTCTCGTCGCCATCCGGCGCGAGGCCCATCTGAAACTCGTCGTAGCGTCGCTTCAAGACTTCTTGGATAAAGGTGCTTTTCCCCGAGCCTGACACGCCGGTAAGGCATATAAAGCTTGCAAGCGGCAGTGAAAGCGAGAAGCCCTTTAGGTTTCTCGCGCATGCATTCTTGATTGTAAGTTTCTTGGACTTTGTTGAGGGCTTACCTTCAAGCAAGAGCTTTCGACGAGTGATTCCCGGCCAGGACCTCCGCGAGCCGTTGAAAGTAATGGTGCCACCATCTCGTCCTGCTTTTGGGCCCAGTTCAATGATAGAGTCGGCGCTGTTAATACACTCTAGATCATGTTCAACCACGAGCAGCGAGTTGCCACGCTGCTGCAACGAGCGTACAGCGTGTATGAGCCGTTCGGTATCTCGCGAGTGTAGCCCCACACTCGGTTCGTCAAGCACAAAGTGAGTCGAAATAAGGTCGCTTCCAAGCGCCGCGGCAAGGTTGACCCGTTGAGTCTCGCCGCCTGAAAGTGTACGTGCTTGGCGATCGAGCGTTAAGTAAGGAAGGCCAAGATCGAGTAAATATCCGAGTCGTGCCTTGAGAGCGTTAAATAGCTCATCAATTTCCCTTGGCAGCTCCGCTTCGCTATGAATCGAACTAAGCCACGGTAGTAGATCTTTAATCTGCATCTGCCAAAGTTCGGGAAGAGTCTTCCCGGCAATCTGATACGCCAGTGCCGACGCACGTAATCTTGTTCCATGGCATTCCGGGCATTCGAACTGTCCACGATAGCGTGCCAGAAAGACGCGCACATGCATCTTATAGCTTTTTCTCTCGAGTGCCTTAAACCAATGAGTAACTCCGCGGTAGTCGCGTGACTTGTGTTCGAAGATAAGCTGACGCTGTTCTGCGGTGAGATCGCTCCACGGTACATTTGTCGGAATTTTTCGCGCTGTACAAAACTTTGAGAGCCTTGTTCTTTCGGCCCGAGTGCCGTCGCCGCTCCAACAATGAAGTGCCTTCTCCTCGATGCTCAGCGTCGGATTGGGCACCACCAGAGTAGGATCGACCAGCAGAATCTTTCCGAATCCTCGGCAGTTTGGGCAGGCGCCGTGAGGATGGTTGTAGGTAAAAAGCGAGGGACGCGGACGATCGACCACTATATTAGCGTAGCGACAGCGCACGGAGCTATGAAACACCCACAGCTCAAACTTTGGTGGAATCTCATTCTCCTGAGTAGGGCATTGAATTACTCGGGATAGATGTCGTGCGCCGACGGACGGATCAATTATCCACACTGCTGAGCTATTTCCAGAGCTTCTCGAAAGCTGAAAAGCCTGTTCGATAGATTCTTGGACTCGCCGAATCTTGAGTGCGTTTCCACGTATTCTATCGAGGACGATTATCAGTGTCGTCCCGTCAAGGAGTTTTGGAGTCTGCTGATCGTCAAAGCTTACGAGCTCTAGCGTTTCTGGATTGAACCATCGCGAAAATCCAAGCGTGCCGAGACGCTGCATTTCGAAGGCAAGATTCTTTTTTGGCTGCGAGATAATAAGTGGGGCGCAGAGAAGGAAAGGGCGGTCACCGCGAACTGAGAGCAGTTTGGCGATGCGCTGTGACAGCGCGGAAGAGTCCCAAGACTCGAGTTTTACACCGCAGGCTGGGCAAAATGGCTTACTCAGCGCGGTCCACAGAATTTTGAGATAGTCATTGATATTAGTCATCGATCCCACGGTCGACCGAGAATTCGTAATTCTGGTCCGCTGCTGAATCGCGATCGCTGGACGGACATTCTCAATAAGGTCGACATCAGGCTTCTTTACTTTGTCGAAGAACTGACGAGTGTAAGGCGAAAATGTTTCAATATAGCGCCGTTGTCCTTCGGCATAGACAGTATCGAATGCGAGCGATGATTTTCCCGAGCCTGACAGCCCTGTAACGACCGTGAGCGAGTCGTGTTCAACTTCGAGCGAGACAGCTTTTAGGTTATTCTCGCGAGCGTGGGTGATGCGTAGCGGCTTGGCGTTCGACACAAACGCCATCGTAATTGATTTCGTCTGTAGATGCCATATTTTGGCCAAAAACCCGTGACGGTCCCACATGTCCCTACTTTCTGAAAGTAGGGACATGTGGGACCGTCACGGGTTTTTGAGTCGATAGAACTCTTTTCGTAACAGACTAAGTTGTGGATCTTCGGGCGCTTCCTCTGCTGCGGAACTGAGAAATTTCTCGGCGAGGTCCGGCCTCTGCGCGCTTAAGTAGAGCGCGGCAAGGTCGAGTTTGGCGGTCGTGCAACGTGGAAGAATCTCGAGGGTTCGGTAGAGAACATTCGCGGCCTCGCATGGTCGGCGCAGAAGCGCGAGAGTTTTTCCGAGGTTACAATAGGCATTGACGTAAAGCGGATTTTTCTGAATCGCCGAACGAAAGCAAATTTCGGCGGCGCGAAGGCGCGATGTTCTCATATACACCACCCCTAAGTTGCAGAGTGCTTCATGCGAATTGGGGTCCAGCTTGAGCGCCGAGGCAAGGCTATGCTCGGCCTCGGCATACTCCCTAAGTTCACAAAGCACGTAGCCAAGATTTACCCAGGTTGGCACATACCGCGGATTGAGTTGCAGCGAAGTCTTAAATTCTTCGGCGCTTTCACGTTGTCTCTGATTCGAGTTGTGTTCGACGCCAAGCTCAAAATGCGCCTTCCAGTTAGCGGGTTGATCGGTAAGCTTGCGAGCACCGAGCGGCGTATAGATCCGTCCCTTGTTCTTCTTCTTTGCGACTGTATCGATATGCCCATAATGATGAATGGGCACTGCGCAGTGAGTAAGGGTGAATTGCGGAAGCTTGCCGATGCTTTGCTCGACGAGTTCATGCACTCGTCCCTGAAAACGAATTCCCTCGTGGCGAGGAAAGAGTCGGCAGAGCGCGCTTTCAAAATAACCTGCATGGTGTTGTTCCCAACGTAAATACTCGCCGCTGCAGGGCCGAAACGCACTGATTCTTTGGTCGTTGGTGTAGTGGCGCTGAGTCATTAAATAGCAGCGCGAACTATCGAGCGTGAGTAACTGGATCTTTTCAAGGTCTTCGCAGGCGATGGCTTCGTCTGCGTCGAGTACGATTACCCAATCAGAGCGTGCTTTTTCCAAGGAAAAATTTCGCGGCGACGAAAAATCATCGCGCCATTCCTGTTCAAATACATTTGCGCCATGCCCCCGAGCAATTTCGATAGTTGAATCCGTCGATCCAGTGTCGACAATGACGATCTCTGAAACTATTGAACGGACACTTTCAAGGCACTGCGCGAGGAGCTCCTGCTCGTTTCTTACAATCATGCAGAGGCTTAGGCTCGGAAATGCACTTGGTGCTGTTTTCACATAGTTAAGTATCGGAAATTACACCTTTCTTATTGAGTACAAGCTAGCTGCCGAGTTTGTGTAGCAGGTCGAATTGTGGCAATATAAGTCATTGATCTAACACAGGTTATCGTCTGTGTCCGTGATCCAAGCACAACTCCTTGATAGAGCCCATAACTTGTAAAGAAATCGACCAAGACGTTTTTGTCTATGATCATAAAAGCTCAACGCGCAAAAAGTCAGCATGACTCGAAGATACGAGTGTCATCGCCGCTTGCGACTGCGAGCCTTGTCAGTTCGGAAACCCCAGACGCGTTTCAACGAAAACGCAGGTCAGCAATAGATATAAAATATTCGAAGGCATTTTACGTATATCGGGAAACAGCTCGCAAAAAGTTTCGAGGCACGCTTGTAATCGACGGTGGTGGAGCCGCGGGAAAAACCGCAATTGGTGGGCAGCTGGCACGTGAACTTAAAGTGCCATTTTTAGACACTGGCGTGCTGTACCGGGCATCAGTGCTCTTCGCAATGCTCCGTCTTCAAAGATGTCGTGGCGAGCAGCTTGGGGCGCGCCTTCGAACGTTGATACGAAGTACTACTTTGCAACCGGTAACTCATGAATCTTTAGCAAAGAGTTTAGCGGCGATTTTGAGAAATCGAAGTCTTAGACAGCCGTTTAATCGAGACGACCTTCTAGAAATAAAGGGATTTGCGCGCGCAGTCATTAAAAAGACTGTTACCTCCGATAAGTTCGTCAAACAATTGGAAGAGATAGAGGCGCAGGTACGCGCAAGCCATCAGGCGTATTATGCGCGTTGGTTCGTGGCTCAAATTCAGCTTGCTCTCCCGCATAAGGATGTCGTGGTAAAAGATTGGGGAGCGCAATATCAGGAAATTGGTCAGGTTTCTGGGCAAGGATCAATCAAGCAGCGCCAATTTAGAAAATTGAAGCGGCTTTTTCATGGGAGATCACTTGCAGATCTACAGATTGAGATAATTCAAGAGACGCATCCTAGTCGAGAGCAGTTCAAGCTTCACCCGCGTGGCAAGCGTAAAATCGTGAACAGACTTCTGATGGATGGGATTGATATTACCCCGGTGCTCGGACTCGCTGAGCTTGAGGCACAGGTCGGTCGGTTCGCGAAGAGCCGTTTTTTGCGAGAGCAGTGCACGAAGCGAGCTCGCTTATTCGAGAAATTTGCGGAAGATGCCGGTTTTGTTGGGCGTGTATTAGTTGGACGTGACTTGCAAACTGAGGTGTTTCCCAAAGCCCGCTACAAGTTCTACCTGGAAGGTTCAAGCTTTGATGCGGCGCTTTGGCGCGCGGCAGATAGAAGAGCCGAAGGGCAAAACGATATCGATGTACAGGCGACACAAAAAGCGCTCGATCGACGCCTTGCATTGGATGTGAACCGAAAATATGGCGCACTTAGGAAGGCCATCGATGCCCGCGGCATTTTGAACGATGGCACGAGGACTACTCGCGGCGTTACCGCGCAGCTTCTCGGGTACATCGCCGGCAAAGTTGGATAACGGGTGGTCTGCACCTGAAAATTGCAATATAAATAGGGTATGCGTTTTCCTCCAATCGTATCGTGGCTATTTTTCTTGTTTCTGCTAGGTCTGGATTCGCCCCTAGCCTTTGCTTTGGGTGAATGCGAAATCGCGCGTGAAGCAATTGAAACGGCAAGCAAGATTCGAGGCCTTGCCATAAAAAAGAAAGTGCCCTGCCTTGTGCATGACCAGGAGCAGGTAAAACAGTTCATTCTCGAGCAGCTTCACGAAGAAATCCCGAAAGAGCGGCTTGAAGCAGAAGAGAAAATTTTTAAAGCGCTTGGCTTAATCCCAGAGGAGTTTGAGTATGCAAAGGGCCTGGTGGATCTTTATCTAAGCCAGCTTGGCGGTTATTACGATCCGAAGCGCGAGCACTTTGTGATGGCTGGCTGGATGCCGGTTGCGATGCAGCCTGCTATTGCCGCGCACGAACTTACCCATGCTTTGCAGGACCAATATTTCAACCTCGATTCTTTCGTAAAGCCAGAACTTGAGAATAGCGATGTACAGCTCGCGCGTTCGGCGCTGGTCGAGGGGGACGCAACCGCGGTGATGCTTGATTATGTGCGCGGGCTTGTTGGTCAGCCGCCGATCTCCAGTATCGATGATGTAAGTGGTGTGTTGTTGCAAAATGCGCTTGGAGCCTCGATCTCAGCAGGCTTTTCCGGGGTACCGCAGAGCTTACAGCTCTTTCTGTTGTTTCCCTACTCAAGTGGATTGCGATTCGCGCATTCGAAGCTTCGCCAGGGAGGCTACGCAGCAATCAATAAAATATTTTCGACTCCTCCGCGCTCTACCGAAGAGATCTTACACCCTGAAAAGTATGGCGCCGCCGTGGATTTTATAGAGTTTAAAGACGAGGATCTTCTAGCGGCGAGTGGTGCTCCGAGTGGAAAGATTCACTACCGCGATACGTACGGTGAATTCGCGATTTCGGTGCTTCTCGGCAATTTTATCCAAAATAAGCTTCGCGCAACCGACGCTTCAAATGGCTGGGGCGGCGACAAAGTCGGCATTGTTGACCAGAAAATTGTTTGGCTCACGAATTGGGACAGTGAGAAAGATGCCCGGGAGTTTCAAGAGCTCTTCAATGAAACTCTGACTCAGAGATTCCAAAAGCCATCGACAAAGTACCGCTTCGCCGTTTCAGAAAAAGGTAGGCGGGTAACGATTGTAATAGAGACAATGTAGGCTGCAACTCAGCCAAGGGTTGACGCGAGCTCTTTCTCAAGTGTGTCACGGGAAAAAGTAAATCCAGCCTGAAGTAGCCGCGCAGGTATGCAGCGCTGGCTTGCAAGCAATGTTTCGTCAGCCATCTTCCCAAAAAGCAAGCGAAGCGCAAACTTTGGTACGGTACAAAACGCCGGACGGCGGAGGCTTCTGGCTAAAGTTCGCGCGAATGTGGCATTGGTAAGGGCGCTCGGTGAAACAATATTATATGCCCCCTCAGCGTTTGTGGACTTCAGTAAGAATAGAATTGCGCGCACTGTGTCACTAAGGCCTAGCCAGCTAATCCACTGCTCACCGGAGCCAAGCATTCCCCCTAATCCCAACCGAAATGGCGGCAGCATCTTTTTAAGCGCGCCGCCTTCAGGAGAAATTATAATGCCGAAACGTAAAATAATGACTCGCATGCCGAACTCCGAAGCTTTGCACGCATTTGCCTCCCACTCCCTGGCCAGGTCAGCGAGAAATCCTTGGCCAGCGCTGCTCTTTTCGTCGAGAATTTCGTCAGCGCGGGAACCATAAATTCCTACAGCTGAGGCTGATAGCAGCACTTTCGGTGGGTTCGTCATTTTGCGAAGGGCGGATACTAAAGCCATAGTTCCTGCAACCCGGCTATCGCGAATCCTTTGCATGCGAGCGGCGTTCCAGTATCCCGAGGCGATATTTTCGCCGGCAAGATGGATTACGGCGTGGAGATCTAGATTGTGGGCGATTTCCATCTGCTGCTGGCGAGTGTCCCAGGTTGCTGGAGATCCGGGTGCATTCCGAACTAATGGAATAGTCTTAAACCCTTCTTTCAGGAGCATGGGTTGCAGCGCAGTTCCAAGTAGCCCATGCGAGCCAGTAAGTAGGATGGCAGGATCTTCAGAATTTAGTATTTTTGCTTGCTCTTGCACCTGAGTTCACACTTTCACAGCAGGAGAGTAGAAGCGCAAGACCAAGGAGAAGCAGTTCTCGTAAAAGCGCCGTAGAGCGTACGACAATAGTACGCGCTATCGAGTGAACTCAAAGAGATTCCCCCATCAAAAGAAGAAGTCATCCCCTTCATGGTCTCCCGTTAATGACTTCATATCTTTTGATGGAGGAAATTTTTAGGCTATCGCTACCTCAGCTTTTTGTGTCGAGGCCTTAGCTTCCTGACCGGCTTCAAGCTCGGTAACGAAATTCTTGAACCGCTGCTCACGCTCAGGATTCCCGCCGTAAAATTGCACTAATCCTTCAACTTTCTTGTCGACCTCTGCCGGCGGGGTTTGATCTTGAATGACTTTGAGGTAACGGCGCGCGTATCCTTCAAGCTCGCGGGTGTCTTTCTTGGCTTCGCCGTAATCAAAATTATCGACTAATGAATCCGAAGGTCTTGGCGCCGATGATGTTGGTGTTGGCTGGGCCGCGGGAGTTCTTGTAATGAACGCGGCTTGTGAATTGTCTGGGTTAGACGCGGCGAGTGCGCTCTTCGTAAGATTCTTCGAGTAGTTTTCGGGAGCAGCCGACTCGCTTGGCGCAACAGCCACAGACTTCTTTGTGAGTTCTCTTTTCTCTATTGATTGCGCCGCCTGAGAATATGCGGAACGCAGCGAGATAGGATTAATTGCCATGATACCTCCATGTAGTCTCGAAAATGTTTCGAGATCTTCGAAATCCTTTAAACGGCTTCCTCGCCGTTGCAAGTGATTTCGTCGGGGATACTGGAACCCTTAATGAATCGGAGCAAAATATCCTAAAAGGATTGACGATACCTGCTCAGAAGAACTCGTATTGGCGCAACTAGCTGAAATGTATAGCTATACCATCAAAGTGTTGGCACTATTATACTGTAAATGAAATACTCTCCATTCCTAGCTCTGTGCTCTCCGTGTCTCTGTGGTTTTTGAAAGTAAAATAAACCACAGAGACTCAGAGTACACCGAGCGAGGACCGAGACTAAGGATAAGTTGTTTTGGTTGCAGTGCACGAGGCTAGGCAATCTAACCGAGAACTCGTCGCGCAATCTCGCTCGCAAGTTTGCCATCGAACTGGCCGGAATATTTTTCTTTAAGCAGCTTCATTCCCGCACCCATATTGATGCCCGGAGTGGAGCTCTTAATATCGGCGAGGATCTTCTCAAGCTCTTCGGAGGAGAGCTGCTTCGGAAGGAATGACTCAAGACTAGCGATCTCAGTCTTTAGCTTATCAATAAGATCGCTTCGTTTTGCTTGTTCAGCGAACTCGATCTCTTCTCGACGCTTTTTGATCTCGCGCTGAAGAACGGCGAGATTCTCTTCTTCAGAAAGCTCATCAACTTTATTAGATATTGCCTCGTACTGCATCGCGCTGAGTACGGAACGCACCGTATCAAGGCGAACCTTGTCTCGCGCTTTGAGCGCTTCTTTAAGAGATGCTTGAAGAGCTGTCTTTAACATTGTGGTTTAGTAACATTGTGGTTTAGTAACATTGCGGTTTAGTAACATAGCGGTTTAGTCACTGGGCGACATTTACTATGGAAGGCTGAAAACGAGGCGGCGGTTTATGCCGCAACCTCTTTACGCTTGGTGCCTGTGGGATCAATATCAGAGAGGTAGCCGTCGGTAAACTGGCTGAGCTTTCGTGCGGTCTCGCTACTTATCAGATGCTCAGTTTTGCAAGCATCTATTTCAGCCTGTTCTGATTCGACATCGAGCACATCGGTAAGGAAGCGAATGAGGATCTTCTTCCTGTTTATTACTGCTTTCGCTAAGGCCTCGCCCTCTGGGGTGAGCGCTAAGAAGCGGTTTTCATCCTCGCTTATTAGGCTTTTTGACTTAAGACTCTTAAGGTTTGTTGACGCGCTTCCTGTAGTAATATTGAGGTACTTAGCTACGTCCGTCACCCGTGCGTAACCTCGCTTCTCGCGAAGTTCTAATATGGCAGTAAGATGATGTGCGGCGCTGTGGGTAATGTTGTTTTCCTCAAACTGCTTCCAGATATCCATGATGTAACTCCTTATTCTTGAGTAAACTATTAAATATTAAATATTGCATGACTAGTCAAGCAAATGTTCCTTGGTGCAAATAAATGTTCCTTGGCGGAGTTGTTGTGCTTTTGGAGTCTCAAGCTTTGCTCTTTTTAGAGGCCCGTAGTAACTTCCTGGCAATTCTTAACAGGTTATGCGCTTTCCAAAAGTTTTCTCCATAATTATTGCTCTTTCCCTTCATATCTTCTCGATTTCATTGACTTGTCACGCCCTCGAAAAGCCTGGAACAGAGCTCGAAGAAGTTGGAATTGCTCCTATTCTTGGTAATCGCGTCGACCTGGACCTTAATTTTATCGATTCTGATGGAAAAAGTTCCAGGCTTGGCGAACTTGTTGCCGCAGGGAAGCCGATAGTTGTTATTCCGGCTTACTTTGGGTGTCCAAGACTTTGCGGATTGCTGCTTGATGGGGTTAGTGACCTTCTCTCTGAATTGACTTTGAAGATTGGGCAGGATTTTACGATTTTGACTGCAAGTTTTAATGTTTCAGAGATGCCGGCAGATGCTTTGAAGCGCGGTAAGTCCTACTGGAGTAAGCAGAGCGATCCCGAGGCTTCACGGCTTGGTTGGCGTTTTTTGACCGGCGATTCGGCCAACGTGACCGCACTTATGAATCAAATAGGGTTTAAGTATAAGCCCGACGGCAAAGATTTTGCGCATACAGCTGCGATAGTAATCTTGACACCTGAAGGGGAGATCTCACAGTATTTTACCGGGGTTAGCTTTTCTGCCTTTGATACGCGACTTGCGCTTGTGGAGGCATCGAAGGGAAATATTGGAACTCCGCTCGATCATGTGTTGCTTTACTGTTTTCGGTTTGACCAATCGATCGGTAAATACACGTGGGCGGTTTTCAATTTGATGCGAGCAGGGGGAATTCTCACTGTCTTAGCTCTAGGTGGACTTATTTTTTACCTCAGAAGAAGGGAGAAGGCGCAGCAGCTTGCCGCCTAAGTTTTTTCGCACATTAAGGGAATAAATAAATGTTTCGTTATCTGCCAGAGCAGGCCTCGGAAATTGCTCCAAAAGTCGATTGGCTTCATCACTGGATCACCGATATCTCGGTGTTCTTTACTGTGGCGATTGTCGGCGCGATGTTGTACTTCGCGATCCGCTACCGCAAGAAGGACAATAAACATCATGACACACCACAGATAAAAGGGAGCCACTTTCTCGAAGTCGTGTGGACTGTTGTGCCGACGATTATCTGTATCTTTATCGCGTACTATGGCGTGGCGATCTTTCGAGAGATGAAACATGTTCCGAAAGATGCGTTGACGATCAATGTTTCCGGCCAGAAGTGGCTCTGGGATTTCGAATATCCCGCGAGCGGTAAGAAATCCACTGGCGAGTTCGTAGTTCCCGTGAACAAGCCAATAAAGCTAGTACTACAGTCACGCGATGTACTGCATAGTTTCTTCATCCCAGCGATGCGCGTAAAGTCGGACGCGATTAAAGGATATTTTACCTACCTAAGTTTTAAACCGGTACGTACCGGCGAATATCATGTGTTTTGCACAGAGTATTGCGGCAAGGATCACTCGGCGATGCGCGCGACTCTTCGCGTGGTCTCCGAGGCAGATTACGAGCGCTGGGTAAACGATACAAGCGAGAAGCTTCCACCGGCCGAAAAGGGCAAGGCGCTCTTCGTCAAAAAGGGCTGTAATGGTTGCCACTCACTCGACGGCAGCCGCCTCGTAGGCCCAAGCTTCTTAAAGCTTTGGGGGAAAGAAGAGCAGCTTGAAGGCGGTGCCAATGTTGCAGTGGACGAAAATTACATTTCAGAATCTATTTTGAATCCCAACAAGAAAATCGTGAAGGGATTCCCGGCAAATCAGATGCCCGTGTTTGAGGGACAGCTCGATCAGAAAGATATCACAGCGTTAATAGAATTTATTAAAACGGTCGATGAAAGCGCGCCGATTGAAACTCCAAAGGCTGTTCAACCGGCTGTTGATTTGAGCAAGCTCACTCCCGCTGAGCGTGGAAAGAGAATCTATGATGGTAGTGCTGGCAATGTTGCCTGTCAGACCTGTCACTCGCTTGATGGCTCGAAGATTGTTGGGCCTAGCTTCAAGGGCATTTACGGAAGGAGCACGAAGATGACAGATGGTTCGAGCGTCACGACAGATGATGCCTACCTCAAAGAATCAATCCTGAACCCCACAGCCAAGGTCGTCGAGGGGTTTGCTCCCGCGATGCCGCCTTTCCAAGGGGTACTTAGCGATGAACAGATTAGCGACGTAATCGAATACTTGAAGACGGTGAAGTAGAACTATGAGTAGCAAAGCAGCAACACACAGCGCCGATTCCGAGGTAAACTACCTTAATCACGAGACCGGCATTTGGTCCTGGCTCACCAGCATCGATCATAAGCGGATAGGGCTTCTCTATCTCTATTCGATTCTGGCCTTTTTCGTCCTTGGCGGAGTCGCGGCCCTGGTCATGCGAACCGAGCTGATGTTCGCGGGGCCGACACTTAAGTTTATCGATCCCGAGCTCTACAACACGCTATTTACGCTTCATGGCGTGCTGATGATCTTCCTTTTTATTGTTCCAGGAATTCCGGCGACACTTGGAAACTTTCTGCTCCCTTTGATGATTGGCGCGAAAGATGTTGCGTTCCCAAAGCTTAATCTTTTTAGCTGGTATATCTACATTTTTGGCGCGGCGATGGCGCTCCTCGCGCTGTTTTACGGCGTGGCTTTTGATGCACGTGGCTTGAAGGCGACGCTCGATACTGGCTGGACTTTTTATGCTCCGTATAGCGTTACGAGCGAGACTTCAATGATGATAATGGTGCTCGCTGCATTTATCATGGGGTTCTCGTCAATTTTGACCGGTCTTAACTTCGTGGTGACTGTGCACAAGCTTCGAGCTCCTGGCATGACTTGGAACCGGCTACCTGTGTTCGTATGGGCTACCTACGCCACTGCAGTTATTCAGACCCTCGCCACGCCGGTAGTCGGTATTACCATGGTGCTTCTGATAATGGAGAAGTTCTTCGGAGTCGGTGTGTTCAATCCCGATCTTGGCGGCGACCCAGTGCTATTTGAACATATGTTTTGGTTCTATTCTCACCCAGTCGTGTACATCATGGTACTTCCGGCTTTCGGTGTTGTCGGTGAGATAATCCCAGTTTTTTCGAGGAAGCCGATCTTTGGATACCGTGCCGTGTGTTATGCGTCTCTCGCAATTGCGATTATCGGATTTTTGGTCTGGGCTCACCATATGTTGGTGGCGGGTATCTCTGAAACCTCGGCTATTTACTTCTCGGTGGTTACGTTCGCTGTCGCAGTGCCGACCGCAGTAAAGGTATTTAACTGGGTCAGTACGATGTACAAGGGCTCGATAAGCTTTGAAACTCCGATGCTGTATGCGATGGCATTTGTATTTCTCTTTATGATTGCCGGTACAACCGGTGTGTATCTTGCGACGCTTGCCGTCGATGTTTTCTACCACGACACCTATTTTGTCGTGGCGCACTTCCACTACACGATTCAGGGTGGCGCGGTAATCGGTCTTATCGCTGGGCTACACTTCTGGTTTCCGAAAATCTCGGGCAAGATGTACAATGAGACTGTCGCTAAAATTGCATTCTTCTGTGTCTTTATTGGCTTCAACCTTACCTTCATTCCGCAGTTCGGATTGGGAATGGAGGGCATGCCGCGCCGTTATTACGATTACCCGGCGGAGTTTCAAACACTCCATACCTGGTCAACGATTGGTGCCTATCTGAATGGGTTTGGATACACATTTGCTTTGGTCAATTTGCTGGTAGCGGCGCTGTGGGGCAAGGTAAAAGCGCCTCAGAATCCCTACGAGTCGCTCTCTCTGGAATGGCAGACTTCATCGCCGCCAGTACACGAAAACTTTCCTGAGGTGCCCGTGGTTACTGATTGGACTTATGGCTATGGCACGCCCGTTGAGGGAGTTGCGCATTAAAATTTTTTTGAGAAGGTAAGCGGAACTATGTCATCACACGCATCAACAGTAGACGAACCGGGAGCGCCGCCACATGTGCACCACATGGACACAACTACCGCGTATGAAGCGGCGAAGTTCGGCATGTGGCTTTTTCTGGCGACGGAAGTTCTTCTCTTCGGAGGACTTTTTGCAGCCTATGCATTTTATCATTGGCTTTATTATGACTTTTTCCATCATGCGAGTACGCACCTCAATTGGGTGCTTGGCTTCACTAACACCTTAGTGCTTTTAGTAAGCAGCCTCTTTGCGGCGCTTGCGGTTGACGCGGCCCAGCATGGAAAAAATAAAGAGGTTTCAACCTGGCTTATCTCGACGATTGTCTGTGGCTGCATCTTTTTGGTCATTAAGTACTTCGAGTACTCGAATAAGATTGGTCATGGGCTGTTTCCGCATTTCAGTTTGAGTCAGGTTGGAATTGGAATCAGTTCACAGGAGTACAAAGCCTACTTTGGATTGTACTACTGCATGACCGGGCTGCATGCGCTTCATGTTATTCTCGGAATGGGGCTAATAATTTGGGCGCTTAGGAAGTCGCTGAAAGATCGCTTCTCTCCGCGTTACTACACGCCGGTGGAAGTAAGTGCGCTGTACTGGCATCTTGTCGACTTAATCTGGATCTTTCTCTTCCCGCTTCTGTATCTCGTAGGATAAAAACACTGTACGATTAGGAATACTGTAGGTTAGGAATCTTATGGCGCATCACGGATCACATTCATCGCAGCATTATTCCTCTCATAGCTCACATGTGGGGCATATACTTCCGCGGAGTGTGTACTTTACGGTGCTCTTTGCATTGATAGTATTGACGCTTATTACTGTTGCGTTGGCTAAGTACCAGCCGATTGTCGATCTTATTAATAGCGTTAATAATTTGAATATCGTTATCGCGCTGCTTATTGCCTCGACCAAAGCGGTTATCGTTGCGATGTTCTTCATGCATTTGAAGTATGAGGCACCGATGACCTGGCTTTACGCGTTCTTCCCGATTCTGCTTCTTGGCTTTCTCATCGGCGGTCTTTTCCTCGATAACCCATTCCGAACGGATCCTTCAACGGGTCGATCATGGAAGTCGCATATGCAGGAGCAAGCTGAAGCTATACGTGAAAAGGCTGTCTCAGAGCGAGCCGCACAGCATGCTGACGGCCATGCCCAAGCACATCACTAAGGTTTGTTTTCATTGCTTTTTTAGCGTTTCCTCCGCTCAAATATAGCGACGATTAATACGAATAGCTTTTTACCGGAAGCCTATTCGGCTCATTAAATTGCCGATGCCTATCAAGCTTTTCAAGCTTAGTCGCGGAGATATAGATAACTCCCTCGACTCGTTCCAACGCTCCATGCGCCAAGAGGATCGAGCTTGAAAGAATCACCTTCTGATACCGCTCGAAAACTTGCGGACGAACTATAAGATTCGCCACGCCGGTCTCGTCCTCGAGTGTGATAAATACTACGCCACGCGCGGTCTGTGGTCGTTGGGCCATAATCGAAATGCCGGCTACTGACACAAATATCTGCTGTTTCGAAGCGGGAATTCCACGGAGTATCGCTGCAGGGATAACTCCTAAGTGCTGAAGCTCCTCACGTATGAATTGCAATGGATGAGCTTTAAGCGAGAGGCCCGTGCTTGAGTAGTCCTGAAACATCTGTTGAAGAAGTGTCTGCCGCGCGAATGTAACCGCTGAGTCATTTCGCCCAAGCTGTTTCTCCATAGTGCCGAGATTTTCTTTTAATGCGCGAATTTGCCAGAGTGCTTCACGGCTCGCGAGATTCATCGATTGAAAGGCGTCAGCTTTGGCGAGCAGCTCTAAGCTTCGTCGCTGAATCTTTATTTTGTTCCAAAGATCATAGATCGAAGAGTAGGGAGCGTGTGCCGCTATCTTCATGGCGTCTTCTTTTCTTAGTCCTTTGACCAATCTGAAACCTAATTGAATGATTTCCGAAGAGTAGCCATTTTTCGTCGCTGAAATAGGCAACGTGCAGTCCCACTGGCTTCGGTTCACATCAATAGGCAGTACCTTGGCTCGATGCTGTTCAGCGTCTCTTACAATCTGTGAAGGGGCATAAAAGCCCATTGGTTGGCTATTAATCAGTGCGGAAGCGAAATGTGCTGGATAGTGCCGTTTGATCCAGGCAGAAGCATACACCAGTAATGCGAACGAAGCGGCGTGCGATTCGGGAAATCCATATTCGCTAAACCCACGGATCTGATTCATACAGCTTTCGGCGAATTCGGGGCTGTAGCCGTTTGAGATCATGCCGTTAATGATCTTCTCTTTAAATTTTGCAATAACACCGAGGTTTCGTTTCCAGCTCGCCATAGAGCGGCGAAGCTGCTCAGCTTCTCCCGGAGTAAAGTTTGCCAGCACGATCGCAAGCTGCATCGCCTGTTCTTGGAAAAGCGGCACGCCGAGTGTCTTCCCTAAAATTGCCTCGACTCTTGAGTCCGGGTAGTTCGGCGTTTCGAGCCCTTTTCGCCTTCGAAGATAGGGGTGCACCATATTGCCTTGTATTGGTCCCGGGCGCACAATCGCGACCTCTATCACCAGATCATAAAAGCAGCGTGGCTTAAGTCTTGGCAGCATCGACATCTGTGCGCGCGATTCAACCTGGAACACACCGACGGTATCGGCGGCACAGAGCATGTCGTATACCGCCGGATCTTCCGCCGGGATGGTGGCGAGCGTGAGCGACTCTTCACCCTTCAGCGCGCGCGTTTCATTGATGCTTGTGAGCGCTTTTCGAATGCAGCTCAGCATGCCGAGCCCCAGAATATCGATTTTGAGCATGCCAAGCTCCTCGATATCATCCTTGTCCCACTCGATTATCGTGCGATCAGGCATTGCTGCGTTAAGGATCGGCACTGTCTCGCAGAGTGGCTTTTCGGAGATAATAAATCCTCCTACATGCTGCGAGAGATGGCGCGGAAAACCTTGAATTTGCTCGGCCAGAAGTAGTGCGTTGCGAATGGTCTTGTCGTCAGGACTAAGTCCCGCTTCCTTTAGATCGGCGTCACTCACAGAAGATCCTGTCCAGCGATGAATCAGGTTTGCCAGCAGGTCGACACTATCAAGCGGAAGGCCGAGCGCTTTGCCCACATCACGAATAGCGCTTCGCGCGCGGTAGGTGATTACCTCACAGGTAAGCCCCGAGCGTTCTCGTCCGAAGCGTTGATAAATATATTGAATGACCTCCTCTCGGCGTTCGTGCTCGAAGTCGATATCGATGTCTGGCGGCTCGTCTCGTTCTTTGCTTATAAAACGCGCAAAAAGCAGATTGATTCGCGCCGGATCGACCTCCGTAATTCCGAGACAGAAGCATACCACCGAGTTCGCGGCGGCACCGCGACCTTGACAGAGAATGCCGCGGCTTCGCGCGAAGCACACGATGTCGTAACAGGTAAGGAAATATTTTTCGTAGCGCAATTCTTCGATAAGCTTGAACTCAGCGCACAGCTGTGTTCTCACCTTATCGGGAATCCCGTCCGGATAGCGTCGCTTTGCACCTTCAAAGCTGAGCGCTATCAGGTGCTGCATTGGCGTAAGTCCAGGCGGACAGATCTCTTCGGGGTATTCATAGCGTAAGCAATCAAGCGAAAACGAGCGACAATATTCAGCGATTTCTAGGCTCCTTCGCAGTGCTTCAGGAGCATGGCGAAAGATGTGCACAATCTCATCAAGCGGTTTAAGGTATCGTTCGGCATTGCAATAAAGTTCGAAGCCAGCCTGAGCAACGCTACAGCCAAGACGGATGCAGCGAAGCACATCTTGAAGTGGGCGGCGCTCAGCTGTGTGATAGTAAACGTTTCCTGTCGCAACAAGTGGAATTGAGAGCTTCTCCGCAACTTGGATTGTGCCGCGCCATAGTTTCTCTGATTGCGCCGAGAAGTTTTGTGAAAGCGTCAGTGAGAGAAGTTCGGGTCGATTAAACTTCTCCCGATATTTTTTGACGAAGTCGAGGAGATATATATCACTTGCGACAGATGACCAATGTGGAACGATTGAGCAGACAAGATCCTCTTGATAGCTGAAAAAATCCTCCGAGCAGAGCGTACAACCTCCTTTTTCGGCACGGAGCTTCCCGAGAGTAAGTAGTCTACACAGGTTACCATATCCTTTTCGCGAAGTAGGGTAGAGTAGTAACGAGGGAGGATCTTCTTCGGCCTTGGTAAGTGCGAGCGCAGGTTTGTCGGAGAGCGTAATCTCGGCGGCAACGATAAAACGGCCGCCGCTATTTTTCGCCGCGGTATGCGCGCGGACCACGGCACCGACGCTGTTGCAATCGGTAATTGCGATCCCTTGGTAGCCAAGCTCCGTTGCTCGCTGCACAAGCTCCTCGGGATGGCTTGCGCCGCGAAGCAGCGAGAAGTTGCTGTGCGCCTGTAGTTCGACGTATTCTATGCGTGAAGTCCGTGTAAGCATCTATTCTGTTGTTATTCTAGTATATAAATAGAATAGAAGCTATTAGTCTAACTATCTGTAGCTAAAGGGTTTATGGACACCGCTCAGATCGCGCTTTTGGCCTCGATATGTTTTGTGGCGATGGTAAGTCCGGGGCCTGATTTCATTTTAGTAGCTCGTAATGCAGTTTCATATCCGCGCCGGCAGGCATTAGCCACGGCGCTTGGTATTGTCGCCGGATGTTTTGTCCACGCAACATACTGCATTTTAGGACTCGCGATAATAATCGCAAAGAGCGTACTTCTTTTTTCAGTCATCAAGTATATCGGTGCCACCTACCTAGTCTATATCGGTCTAAAGGGACTCTTCAGCCGTTGCGGTGAACTCGAGAAGGTAGTCGAACCAAGAAAGTCACTTACAGTACGCACCGCATTTATTGAAGGGTTACTCTGTAACGTGCTTAACCCCAAGCTCGCGCTTTTCCTGCTGAGTCTCTTTACCCAGTTTCTCTCGCCGAGCGCGAATATTGTTGAAAAGATTGTCGTTGCCCTAGTATTTGTCACGGAGTCCGCACTCTATTGGCCCGCGCTCGTATGTCTATTGCAGTCGACAGCTGTACGCGATCTTTTAGCGCGTGTACGAAGCGGCGTGGATAAAGTTTGTGGTGTGCTTTTGATTTATCTCGGAGTAAGAGTTGCGGTAAGTCCAGGTTAGCTCGGTGCTCTCTGTGTCTCTATGGTTTGTTTTACTTTCAAAAAACCACAGAGGCGCAGAGGCGCAGAGGCACAGAGACACAGAGAGCACAGAGACAAGAAAGAGGAGGAAAACTTAGTTTGTAATGTCTTCGTTTCGACTTTTCCCAGATTGAACTTTTTAGATATTCCAGTATCGGTATTATGACCAGACCCCATGCACAAACCACTGCATCGTTCTCCTTTTTCTGAAAACCCAGAGCCATCTGCCGGAGCTCTCCTGAACTCGGAAATATTCCCGTTCGCGGATCTCATCATCAAGCACGTGGCGCCACCACTCATCGCAGATCCGCTCCGGACCAATGCCACGAACAATAGTGAGCTCCTCTCCGTTCCAATACATCCGCGAAGGCGGATGATCGGGAAGAAGCGCGATGGCACGAAGTGGCTCGGGTCGTGAAAGAAGATAAGAAGGACGAGGCAGATTCTGCAACGGAAGATGCGTGTTCTCGGAGTTATCGGTGCTGCTTATCGCATCGTAACGAAACGATCGCTCGGGTACATGCGAGGCGAAGCAGTGCAGCTTTCTTACATGCTCTCGCCCTAGGCGTAGCAGTAGGGTATTTAAAAGCTCTTCGCCTTGGCGCGCGGTCATATCGAATTCAGCGCTAAAAAGATTACCCGAGCTTCCGCGAATGCTTTCCGGCGAGAGCGCTTGCGCCATGATCGATTGAATGCCCTGTGGCGAGACTATTTTTTCACAAAGCGCATCGATAATGTTTCGAATCGCGCGAAGACTGTCTTGTGCACGAAAGAGCGAAAGCTCTTTTCGAAGTATGCTTATGCTTCGGTCATTGTTGATGCTTTCAAATTCGAGCACGAAGCTAAGCGCGCGTTCGTGCTTCTTTAGAAGCATGGCAAAAAGCTCTTCGAAAATACGAGTCACGGCGTGCGCCAAGGTTTGTTGTGAAGTAATCGGTACTTCGAATTTTCGCCTCAGCGTGCATGATGATGGTACCGGGATTGAGTTAAAGGGCTCATCAACCTTTCCAAGTGCTTGGTAGAGACGCTTCGGTACGATCTCACCGAAACGATCGCCAAGTGAGTTTCGCGGCAGAAGCAAAAGTTCATGTATTGTCTTAATACCAAGCTGCAACAATAGCGAAGCTTTGTCTTCAGGGATGCGAAGCGCTTGTACGGGGAGCTCGGTCAGTGGGTAGTAAAATGGATCGAGAAACGAGATCCGCTCCTTGCTGTAGCGCGAGAGTGCCCACGCAGCGCCAAGCGTTGGTGCTATCGCGACTTTGGCGTAAAAGCCATATGCAGCAAAGCTGGAGAGTATCTTCTCGGCGAGCAGCGTATCTCCGCCGTGACAGCGCTCAGTGCCACTACTGTTCAGGGTAATGCCGTAGTCAAAAGCGGTATAGTCGAAAGCAGTAGCGTCGGCGCTCTTTGCGTCAATACCGACATAGGGCGAGAAACGAATTGCCCATTGGGCGAGCTTATAGAGTGATGCATAGTCGCGCTCTGGATTGTGTTTCTCTATAAACGCATGAGGCGCGAGCGCTTGCGCCAAAGCGAGAGGGCAGTGATCTCGTATCCCCTCTTTACGGGCTTCCACCGACGCGCGGCGTACCAGCTCCTGTCCCTTAATTCGAGCCGAGAGCAGACAGGGCCTGCCCCTGGTGTGGGGAAGCCTCTGTCGCAGAAGGTCGAATGGAAAGTTCGGAAGGTATATGCAGAGAAATTTCTTCGCTGCCACCACATTCAATACCGCTACACTCAATGCTGCCTCTACATTCTAAATTCCAGCTACGTCTACGCGGTTGCGCCCCTTTCCATGTCACCAGATCAAGCTGAAAACAGGGATTCATGCTGTTCGATTGGGCGAATGTCACGAGCCAACGGCTCTTTGCTGAAGAGCTTTGTTTGAAGTCCTGCGGATCGCGAATTAATAAGATTAGCGCCCCTGATCGTTCGGCAAGCAGAGCAAAACGACGTGAAAGCGCAGTCGAGCTGTTGCAATAATCGGTAATTAGCGCTGAAGTAATCAGCACTGCGGTCGCCGGCGATGCAGCTATCTTCTCAAGGGCCCAGAGCGCAAGCTTTTTATCCGGAGGATCGATGAAAACGCAGCGGCTTAAATCGTGGACGGTCTTGTGCAGAATATATGGTGTCGGCCAACACTCCTTGCCGAGCCAGATTATATAATGCGCATGCTTTACCGCCTTTGAAGATTGATCAAGCACTACTTTTTGCCGCAGCGCTCTCCCCGCGAGGTAGCTAAAAAGCATCAGTGGAGGCGCAGTGTTTTTTTGCTGCACTGTATTTTTTGACTGCACTGCATTCTTTTGCTGCGCTATATTCTTTGACCGCGTTGTATCTCCTGGCAGTACTGCATGCTGTTGGTAAGCCCATTCGTGCAGAGCCCCGTAGGGAAGACCACCTGAAGGTAGCTCCTGATCAAACTGTTCGACACCAAATGGGAGCACGTTTGATGAGCGTGCACCTGATGAGCGTACACCGTGAAGATTGATCGGGCCAGGGCTTTGCGAATAGGAGCTCTGCGGATAGGAGCTTTGCGCATCAATTTCAGCCTGCCAAAGTAGTCCGCGCTCAAGGAAAGAGGAGACCGATTCTTTTGAGCTGGCAATAAACATGATGTAAATTCTAGTGTTTTTCTATATAGAAGAATAGTTAGATCGGTGTCTTTTGTCAATGAACTTAAGAAATTCAAAAACTGTCCCTACCGTACATTCGCATTCCGCGCTTCTTTCAACCTTGAAAGTTGAGGAAGGTAGTGACGGAAGCTTATTGATTTCTGCGCCGCCAGCGGCAGCAACGCTGCTCGCAGGATTGTTTGAGCAGATCGCAAAATTGTTGCCTTGCCGTGAAAAGTTAATAAGTTACGAATTTCAGCTGAAGTCACAGCGCTCGCGAGCGTGCCGGGTCGTTTATCCAGTTGACATTCGACCTCCCTACCGACCCTATTTCCGGATGCGCTCTACTAATTTTTCACCTGTGCCTTGCATTCTTTGAGAAGTTGCTCAGCTTTCTCCTCTCCGAATTCTTCAACCATTTTATTCCATATTGGAGAGCCTTTGAGGTTTTCTTGGAAATTCTCGGTCAACTTCTCGGAAGCATTTTCCGGCAGCTTTCCGGGAAACGGTAAGAGGCTGTGAATTCCTTCGGCATCTTCCCAAAAACCGAATCGAGGAGCCATTTTTCTCTCGCGTTTTAGCCGTGATTTTTTTCCCATAATATTATTCCCCCAGTCCTATTATTCACTTTTGGTCATTCGGTTGACGCTGGAGCGAAGCAAGCACTGCTCGAAACATTCTTATGAAATAAGACGATCGCCACTGATCACGCATCCTACCTGACTTTTCCTCGGTCTGCATCTTAGAAGTTACTTTCGGCGTTGTCTCCTCATCTTGTGGCGTGATTGCGACGGGAGGTACTTTAATGAGTGGTAGCAATTCTGAGCCACTCGATTTCGTCATCAAAACTGGGCTTGGCAAATGGACCGGTATAGGTTGCTCAGTCGCAGTAGCCTCAAGGTTATTCGTCGCCTGGCCGGATGGGGCGGAAGACTGCCACAACGTATCAAGCGGGCTCTCGCACTGAGGAGCCGGACCTTTTGCGACATGGGTGTAGATCATGGTCGTTCTTACATCGCTGTGTCCTAAAAGCTCCTGGATTTTTCGAATATCCTTTCCCGCTTCAAGTAGATGCGTTGCATAGCTATGTCTTGCAGTGTGGCAAGACACTCTCTTGGTAATTCCGCTTGTCCGCACCGCCGCTGCCAAAGCAGATTCCATTATCGAGTCATAAAGGTGGTGACGTTTAATGTCGCCCGAAATGGGATCTCGCGAGCGTTGGTAGGATGGAAAAATGTATTGCCATCCCGGCGCGCGGTCGGCATTTGGGTACTTTCTTGCCAAAGCATAAGGCATAGACACGCGCCCAAATCCCTCTTTCAGGTCGGCGGCGTGTATCTTCAGGGCTCGCTTAATCTGCCATGTAAGGGGTGACGCTAACATTATTGGAAGAGGTACAGTCCGGTCTTTCCCACCCTTTGAATCACGGATAGTCAAAATGCCCTGGCCGAAATCGACGTCCTTTATTCGGAGATTCAAGGCCTCGGTCAGCCGCAGGCCGCAGCCGTAGAGAAGATGCGCAATGAGCTTTTGCTGAGAACCCCTCTTGAAAGATTGTAAAAGCAGACGCATTTCTTCGCGAGTAAGGACTGTCGGGATACGGGGTACTTTTTTTGACCAACGGATATTCTTGAACTTGCCGAGCTCTCTGCCGAGGACATCGCGGTAGAGGAAAACGAGTGCGTTGAGTGCCTGGTTTTGGGTAGATGGTGCCACGTTGCGCGTAATCGCCAGATGCGACAAGAACTGCTCCAGCTCGACTTCGCCCATTTCGCGAGGGTGGCGTTTGCGATGAAAGCGGATGAATTGCCGAATCCAAGAGAGGTAGTGCTTCTCAGTAAAGAGGCTAAGATGCCGCAGCCGTGCCGTCTCACGAACAACTTCGAATAACGACTTCGGTCGTGAAACTGCCTCAACCTGCTGTTGGGGGAGCGGCTTATAACCTTCTGCGGATCGCTGACGGTACGGTGGCTTCATTTTTGGCACCCAAGGTTTAGACAAATGACACACTGTGTATCGAGAAAACGGCGGAAAAGTTTCCACTTAAGATCCACAGACTTCCCAGGATCCACTGAGGTAGATCCACGGGTGCCCGCCCAATCTGGGGTTCCTGGCCTGTAATACCTAAAAAGATCCACAGAGTCGGAATCATACAAGGTCCTGAAATCACCGACGAATATGCGAAGATTTGTATAGCCGCAGTGAGCGCGGTACAATGAAAGGCAGATCTAGAAACTGACTAGTTATAGGCCCTATGAGATTTTTGCTAATCGTCTGTCTTTTTCTTGGAGTGATGTTCGACGCAATGGCACAGAAGCCCGAAGATTTTCCTCTGATATCTGGCAACTACCAAATGACCAAGACTTGGGCCATTGATTTGGGCGAACAGCAGTTCCGGCGTCGATTTGAAGAGGGCGCTCTCGTAATCTGGAGACCAGGAATAACGATGTGGATTAACGCGTACGGTTACCCAGCAGGTGAGTCGGCAGAAGTTTTTGCCAAGCGAACTCGTGATAGATCGGACTTGCCGCCAGGTGCGCAAGTCATTACAAAGCCTACGGCCAACAAGTTCGCTTACTTTTTCAAAGAAACTGAGAAAGATGAGACGAGATTTTCCTTACAAACTTTCACCTTTGGACAAGAGGGGCACCTAATGATGGCCATTTACTTCGACCGAGAAAAGGATTTGGACTTAGCGAAGAAGCTTTTAAACGGAGTGACTTCTACTGGGCCTATAATCGGGTAATCGGGAACCGCCAAGATTGACGGATTCCCAATCCCCACACCAC
>CAZEAC010000004.1:0-57517 GCA_964510065.1 uncultured Bdellovibrionales bacterium
AGAGCGCCAAGAAGATGGTCGAGAAGGAGAAGCCGGTAGTGTGGGATATCCTCGATGAAGTCATCAAGGAGCATCCGGTACTGCTAAACCGCGCACCGACGTTGCACCGACTTGGTATTCAGGCATTTGAGCCGATTCTGATTGAAGGCAAGGCTATCCAGCTTCATCCGCTTGTGTGCACGGCGTTTAACGCGGACTTTGACGGTGACCAGATGGCGGTGCACGTGCCGCTCTCTGTTGAGGCCCAGGTTGAATCTCGCGTTTTGATGATGTCAACCAACAATATCCTTAGCCCCGCGCATGGTAAGCCGATTATCGTGCCGTCTCAGGATATCGTACTTGGACTGTATTACATGACACGCGAGCGCCCCTTTTCGCACGGCGAAGGCCGGGCGTTCTCGAACGCCGAAGAGGTTGCCCTCGCATGGGATTCACGTGAGATCGATCTTCAGGCTAAGATCCGCTGCCGCATTGATGGCAAGCTCGAAGATACCACAGTGGGTCGAGTACTTCTTTGGCACCATTCGCCAAAGGTATTGCCCTTTAAGAACTTCAATAAGCTGATGAAGAAGAAGGAGATCTCGCAGCTTATCGACGAAGCATTCCGCGTAGCGGGAAACAAGGCCACAGTTATCTTGGCCGATAGGCTTAAAGACGTTGGTTATCTCTTCGCAACCATCGCCGGAATTTCAATCGGTATCAAGGATATGCTTATCCCTGATTCGAAGGTGACGTTGCTGGGCGATGCCGATAAGAAGGTGGCCGAGATTGATACGCAGTATCAGGAAGGTCTTATTACTCCTGGTGAGCGCTACAACAAAGTCATCGATATTTGGTCTGACGTCGGCGATCGCATCGCTGAGGACATGATGCAAATTATCTCTTCGGAAGAGTTCACCAACGCCGAGGGACAAAAGCGTCGTGGTCCGTCGTTTAACCCGATATACATCATGGCGGACTCCGGAGCTCGAGGTTCGAGCCAACAGATCCGTCAGCTTGCCGGTATGCGCGGTTTGATGGCGAAGCCGGACGGCACAATCATCGAACAACCGATTAAGGCGAATTTCCGCGAGGGACTGAGCGTATTGCAGTACTTCGTATCGACCCACGGTGCACGAAAGGGTCTTGCCGATACGGCGCTCAAAACCGCGAACTCTGGGTATCTTACCCGACGTCTTGTCGATGTCGCGCAGGATAGCATTGTAACTGAAGTTGATTGCGGTACGCTGGAGGGACTCGAAATCACCGCACTTGTTGAAGGTGGCGAAGAGATCGAACCGCTCTCTAATCGTATCCTCGGCCGTGTTGCTGCTGAAGATATCCGCGACCCGATCACCAACGAAGTGCTTGTCGAACGCAATAAGGAGATCGACGAAGAGCGTGCGGCAAGAATTACCGCGGCGGGACTCGATGAAGTGCTTATTCGATCAGTTCTGACTTGCGAGAGCGAGCGTGGCGTGTGTGCGTTCTGTTACGGCCGCGACCTTGCGCGTGGTCACCTGGTGAATATCGGTGAAGCGATCGGTGTTATTGCCGCGCAGTCGATCGGTGAACCAGGAACACAGCTTACGATGCGTACATTCCACGTCGGTGGTGCCGCGTCAGGGCGGGCCGAGCAAACTGCTCTTGAGAGCCGTTCAGTCGGAGTGATCAAGTTCGAGAATATCCGTGTGACCAAGCGTCGTGATGGCGCCTCCGTGGTAATGAGCCGAAAGGGCGAAATCATGGTTGTCGATCCGACCGATGGTCGCGAACGTGAGCGTCATCAGCTGATGTATGGTGCCCGTCTCCGTGTCGCCGAGGGCGAAACGGTCAAAGGCGGACAGCTTATGGCTGAGTGGGATCCGTTCACCATACCGATTCTCTCCGATGTTGCGGGCCGTGTTGAGTGGCAGGACATTAACGAGTACACCATGGAAGAGCGCACTGACGAGCGTACCGGTTTTGCCGAGCGCGAAATCGTACAGTCGAAAGATCGCGCCAGTGACTTTAGACCGCGTATTGTGGTTTACGGCGAAAATGGTGAGACCAAAGTTTACAACTTGCCGACGGGTGTTCGTATTGTTGTTGAACATAACGCCGACATTGATGCCGGTGACGTCATCGCGAAGCGCGAGCGCGCGACCAAGAAGACCGGCGACATTACAGGCGGTCTGCCGCGTGTTGTTGAGCTGTTCGAGGCGCGTAAGCCCAAGGATCCGGCACAGGTCGCTGATGTCGATGGCACGGTGGATTTTGGTGAAGACGCCCGTGGTAAGCGCAGAATTCTGATTAATCCGGAGTTCGGCGAGCCGCGCGAGTATCTGGTGCCGAAGACCAAACATATCTCGGTGCAAAAAGGCGATCGCGTGCGTGCCGGGGAGGTGTTGACCGAAGGTGCGGTAAATCCGCATGACATTCTCCGTATCGAGGGCGTGAAGCCTTTGGCCGGCTATCTGGTGAAGGAAGTTCAAGGTATTTACCGGCTGCAGGGTGTACGTATCAACGACAAACATGTCGAAGTGATCGTGCGCCAGATGTTGAAGCGGGTGAAGATCAGCGAGTCCGGTGACACGCACTTCCTCCCCGGCGACAACGTCGAGAAGTTCCGGGTAATGACCGAGAACCAAAAAGTTGTGACTGGCGGTGGAAAGCCGGCGACTTATGAGTCGCTATTGCTTGGTATCACCAAGGCATCGCTTTCTACGGATTCGTTTATCTCCGCGGCGAGCTTCCAAGAGACCACGAAAGTGCTCACCGAGGCCGCTGTTTCGGGCCGCACGGATTTCCTCCGTGGCTTGAAGGAGAACGTGATCATGGGGCGGTTGATTCCGGCGGGATCAGGCATGTCCGAGTACACCGAACGCATGGTCAAGGTCGAAGGCGAAGAGCAGGAAGAGGAGAAGCAGGCGACGGAGTTCCGTATTAGCCAGACCTCGCTCGAATCACTGGCTGGATTGTTATAGACCTATAGAAAAGCGTGACGGTCCCACATGTCTCTATTGTAAAAGTAGGGATATGTGAGACCGTCACGCTTTTTGTGGCACGCTATTTGTCACGCGGAATTAAGCGATGGAATTGTTACCGCCAAGCTTTGATCCTGATGATGAATTCCCCGCGATATGGCGGGTTGATGAGATGGTTCTTCAAGAAATTGCTCGGAGGCCGGAAAAGCTTCGCCAAATCCTCGCGGTCAATTTGCTCGTTGGTTGGAGTACGCTTATTGGATTGATAGGTGTCGTGGTGTACTTATCAATGCGCGCTCTCGACGACCCTCGGTGTGTATTCCTCGCAGTTTTTGTCGCTCTCTTTGCGCTCCTTATTGAGCCGCCTAATGTCCGGCTTTCACGCGACGCCTATTATCTATTCATTGGCAGGGACAATAGAATTACCGACAGAATCAAAAAGAAAGGATTCTAGTATTTCCGAAAGCACAGAGGTGTTGCGATTAAATGATTACGCCTCTCCCTGAGCAGCTTGGGCTGAAATGCAATATTTCACATTATAAAGCTTTTATAGTGCTATTTTTTACACACATTATGTAATTTAGCTGCAAATTAATATTTTCTTCGTAAGCACACTATACGGAGGAGAATATGGTCGCAGTTGCAGAAGATGTACGTACGGAGAAGGCGGTCGTCGGCGAACGTCCCGCGAAGACTTTTACTTTACCCAGGCGCGATGCTGCGGTTATACCGGATTCTTCGCTGGTTCCTGAACGTTACCATGAACCTCTCATCGAGCAACGAAACTTTCTGATCAATGGCCGTCTAAGGGTTTGGGATGGTCCAATGAAGGAATCGCATAGTGCCATCCCGGTACATGACGAGAGCGGAAATGTTACCTACCCGCTTATCGGACGCTATCCGAGCCTCGACGAAAAAACCGCAATAGAGGTGCTGGGCTCGGCGCATAGCGCCTTCGCCAGAGGGCGCAGTGCGTGGGCGACTTCACCTGAACTTCGCGTGCGCGCGGTGAGCAAGTTTCTCGATCTTTTGCAGAAGGAGCGAGACAGAGTCGCGATTCGTGAGTCACGCGAAATAGCAAAATCCGAGAAAGATAGCTTTAAAGAGTTCGATCGCACAATCGAATATGGGCGCGTTTCGATCGATGAGTTTGAGGCACTTCAGGCCGAAGAGAAGGCACTACGGAAAGTCCTCGGAACGACCGCGCGAGTGGGGCGAGCGCCGCTCGGAGTGGCGCTTTGCTGCGGACCTTCGAATTATCCGCTGAATGAGACCCTGACTTTGCTCATTCCCGCGCTGCTCATGGGAAACACGGTCGTCTTTAAACCGCCGCGGGTCGGGGTGCTGCTTTTCGAGCCGCTTTTAAAAGCGCTTGCCGAAAGCTTTCCTCCCGGAGTGGTAAATGTGGTCTACGGTGATGGGGAGAAAGTACTTACTCCCGCAATGCAAGATGGCCGAGTCAACCTGCTCGCATTTATTGGTTCCGCTCGTGTCGCCAATTTTCTGATTAAAGCGCACAAGAATCCGTGCGCGTTAAGACTTGTGCTTGGGCTCGGCGCGAAAAATCCGGGAATCATCCTTCCCGGCGCTGACCTTGATAAGGCCGCTGACGAATGCGTTCTTGGAGCGCTCTCTTTTAATGGGCAGCGCTGCACCGCGCTCAAAATATTAATGGTGCATGAATCTGTTGCCGACGAGTTTGCCAAAAAAGTTGCGGAACGAGTTGCGAAACTGCGACAGGGAATGCCCTGGGCACCGGGAGTCGAGATAACACCGCTGAGCGAACCGGGAAAAGTAGGCTATTTTAAAGAGCTAATTGCTGATGCCGAGCTTCACGGCGCAAAAGTTATAAACCCCGGTGGCGGTGAAGCTGTCGCAAATCTCTTTACACCGGCAGTCCTTTACCCAGTTTCGCCAGCGAGTCGGCTCTATCGTGAGGAGCAGTTCGGTCCAGTCGTCCCGATTTCGACCTACCGGAATCTTTCGGAGGTATTAGAGTACCTGGAAGGTTCTGAGGTAGGCCAGCAGTTAAGCATCTTCGGAAAGGACGCCAAGACAATCCGCGAATTCGCTCACGCCGCGAAGAATCTGGTTTGCCGGAGAAATGTGAACACGCAGTCGCAGCGTGGACCTGATAACTTCCCGTTCAGCGGTCGCGAAAGCGCGGGGCAGGGAACGCTCTCCTATCGTGATGCGCTGCTCGCCTTTTCAACTGATGCGATGCTTGCGGGAAGTAGCGAGGATGCACTGCTTGAACAGGTATTTGAGGCGGCATAAGTGCAGAGGTAAGCGGGGCACAGCGCTCGAAACGGGGGATTTCTGAGTTCAAGCCCCCTTCCGCTATACGGATTCCCCGTGGAGCGCAGCTTCATTAATGTTTTGCTTGTCGTGGAGGTGTGTCGTATTCTGCCTTCGAGGGTACGATGAATTGCATTGAATCTCCCCAAAAAAGAGTCGCCGGACCGAGTGAGATAATTGCTCCCTGGAGCGATCAACAAGTTGCTGGCCTGAATGAGTATCAGAGGTCGGGGTACTTTCACCCCTATACTAGCACTGGCGGCGTTGCACTTATTGCGACTCGTGATGGCTGGATTGAAAGAGAAGGCGGGCCCGTCGTTCAGAAATGGGCGCTTGCTGCGTCGGCGGATCCCGAGCTGCAGCGTGCGTATACTCAAATGACACGCGTGCTTTCTCATAGTGATTTTACATCACCGATTCTTAAAAAGCGGATGGAGGACTAATTGATAGCGCTTCAAGATCCGCGCCGTGAGAAGATTCTCGATTTTTATAAAGAGCATAAGGGGCTTATCGAACAGGCGAAAGGATCCTCGGTGAAGCATCAGGCCTGGCCGGGTGGTTACTGCGATCACCTCGCTGAATGTTTTAGAATTGCCGAGTCGAGCTTTCACACGCTCAGTCAGATTAGGCCATTGCCGTTTACTTTGGCCTCAGCCGTCATAGTGCTTTTCTTTCATGACGTGGAGAAAATTTGGAAATATACGATTGGGCTTCCCAGTGACTTTGATAAGGATCGTTTTTACGACCTGACGCTCAGCGAGAAATACGGCATCCGTTTTAGCGCGGAGGAACGTAATGCGCTTCACTATGTGCATGGAGAGTCCGAGGCGGAATATAGTCCGACTGAACGAAAGGCAGGGCCCCTTGCGGCGTTTTGTCATACCGCCGACATTACATCTGCACGGGTTTGGCCGTTCGATGGACAGGGCCTTGGGTAAACCATTATTCAGGGGGCATAGTAGCTGCTTATTACGTGTGGTGGTTTTCGAACTGACTCTGCATACGGCAGCTCCCTCTGTGCTTAACTTATTGTTTTTATAAGCACAGCGCGGCCTCTTCAGCCGCGCTACTGTGTTGTCCCTCCGGGGGGTTTTTGCTCCGCAAAAATGTATTACTATCGGACCATTACAAAATTATCTTCCTTTTTTTAGAAGATATGGCCCGATAGTAATACAG
Source organism: uncultured Bdellovibrionales bacterium (assembly GCA_964510065.1). Classification (GTDB taxonomy): domain Bacteria; phylum Bdellovibrionota_C; class UBA2361; order UBA2361; family CAIXSY01; genus CAZEAC01. Next base: position 6,420 of record CAZEAC010000004.1, read on the forward strand.
AGTCGGCAGAGTTACGCGGCGTCAGAACGTACTGCTCGGACCTAATGAGTAGTTACCGCAGCTCGGAAATGTGTCAGATGAGCATTGGATAGGGCGTCGGAATGTTCACAACAACATGCTGAGACAACTCAATTTATTTTTTCACCACAATGGACGCTAAGGACGCAAAGAAATACTCAAAAAAACCCCGAATTATATGGGCTTTCCTTCGTGTCCTTTGCGTCCTTGTGGTGAAGCATTCCGATGCCCTAAACATTGGAAAGCGGATTTGATTACTGCCGATGCCTGAGTTAGCCTACTGCCTCTAAATTGACATCATTAAATTTTCATTCTTTTTTCGCGGTATTTTTCTATGGGCCCAGAGCACAATCCAGAAGACGATATTTCCCTGCCGTCTGACGAGGCGCTTCAAAAATTGGCGTCACAAGGCGCGCATTATTTGCCGACCGATCACACACTCGGCAGCCGTCCGGGGATAGAAGAGATTCGAAAAGTTGTGTGCGAGACACTTCTTCCGCGATGGATGGAACGTTATCAGCGTAAAGAAGTGCTTGAACTAATGGTCATGCTGCAGGTCGAACCGATGGAGAAGATGTTTGAGCATCTCTTGAAGATCCGGGACGAGCTCGGTGGATCTGAAAGTAACACTCACGGATTGTCAGAGCAGGAGCGTCGCGCATATATCAACGAGCTTTTGCAAGAGATTGATGATCCAGCAGACCATTGGAAAAAAGACGCCGACAGCAGCAAAGAGAATCCCTTAGCTGACATACAGGCACAAATGATGGAGATGCTTGGCGATCCCAGAAGTTTTATTCGGAAATTAGTGCAGCAGCATCGCGCAATGGTTTCCTCGCCACAGGCAATCGCCAAATATGCGCTTCACGAAGCAAGCAAGGAGCTCCTCACCCGTAACGCGTTCATTTCCGGACAGCGGCAGCGAACTCAGCAAGCGAGCAGCTCGTTTTTTCTGCAGCTCGCAATGATGACGAAAGATGACCCCAAAGGCGCCAAGATAGCAAAGATAACTGAAGATTTTTTGCGCGAGGCCGCAACCAGTGCCGCGAATCGGCGCTGTCTGGTCATTTCGGAGCGAATTCTTTCGCGCCTTTCAATCGTTGCTCAAGAAGAGGGGATCGAGCGACTTAGGTCACCGGAGGTAATTAAGGTTGCTATTCGTCAAGAGCTTCCGCGTCGTGAGGACTTTATCGACTATGCAGATGAGAAGTATAGGTCAATTACCGAGGCCCAGGATAGTTTGAAAAAGGTTCTCGACGAAATAAAGAAAGTATTATTAGTCGACGATGAACCTATTCCGGGTGAAGAATTTCAGCATCTTGCTGACGCTACTGATCAAGTGTACACGCTGAGCGCTTCCCTTACTGAGAACCTTTTGAAGATGTATCGGGGGTTTCAGGTGGAAGATGCTGAATGGATTTATGGGTAGCTTGAAGTGGGCGTGCTTTCGATATAAGCCTACTTTTGCGGTCTGCTCCGATCATATCGTGCTTGAAGTCCCATCCAGAACTGTGCGGTTTTTCCGAGCACGCGCCCAAGATTACGAGCAATTCCCTCGGTAAGCGGTGCGTGGCCATCGAGAATTTTTTGAAACTCTGCCGCTTCGATTTTGAGCATCGGTAGAATTTTATCGATTTCGAGCTTCCTGTCGGCGATATGTGCCTGGATCGCAATTCCAGGATGCGGCGCCGCGGATTCGGTCTTTACAATGCCGGTAGCCATCTTTTTCTTGGTGGTAGCTTTCTCGAAGGTTCTTACCACCAACTTCTGAAATATATCAGGCTTAGCTTCGGCGAAACCACGAAGCTGCGCCATGAGTGTCTTGAGAATCTTATAGGCGTGGCCGCCGCCCTTATTACCTTCGGCGCGGAGTTCGACGAAACGGTCGAGCTGGTGCATTGCCTCAATTATCATAAGCTCCGCACCAGTAGTCTCGCGACCATCGCTGCTGGTCTCGGCTTCGGCAACTTTTTTGGCGGTGCTGATAAGTGTAGTGAGTTGCTCGGACGAAAACGGCTCGCAAATGAACCCACTCGCGCCGGCGACAAGAAGGCTAGAAATTAGAGGGCCGTCTTGGTGTTCAGGCATAAGCGTGACCACGAGCAGTGCTTTTTTTGATTGGCTGTGCTTCAGTGCCTCAACCATTCGTAGAATTTGCTCCATCGGAATTCTTGAGCTTACGTAGATCGACTGAAAGCTTGGCCCCTTTGAGAGATTCTGCAGAGCCTCGGAGGCGTTTCGCGCGTAGCGCACCTCGCCCTGGTGAAACACGGATTTGACCACTTCGCGAAGCCGAGTACGCGAGTTAAGCTGCGCGTCGACTATTAGCGAATTGTGCTTTTGAAGCGTATTGAGAGGAGTGCTCATCGAGGTTATATATCGGCGATTCACGAAGAATGCCTGAGACAATTAAGGGCACAAAAACTAGTAGCGACAAACAGTAGTTTGCGTGAAGTGCTCGATACATGCCATTCTTGCCGACGTATAAGAGCTAAGCCATGAGTGAACGCGATTCTTCAAAAGTTGCCATAGAGAAGCCCGCCGAGGGCAAAGCATATACTATTCTTACCGGGGATAGACCAACCGGTCCGCTGCATCTCGGACATTACGTTGGATCGCTTTCAGCCCGAGTAAAATATCAAGAGCTGTACAAACAATATGTGTTGATCGCCGATATGCAGGCATTGACCGACAATGCAGATAATCCTGCAAAGGTCAGCGAGAATGTGTATGAGGTAATGCTCGATTATCTTGCGGTCGGGATTTCGCCAGAACGCTCGACTATATATTTACAGTCGGCAATTCCCGAAACCTCTGAGTTGACCATGTATTATATGAATTTGGTGAGCGTCGGCAGACTGTCACGAAATCCGACGGTTAAAAATGAGATTAGTGTGCGTGGTTTTGGTGATGAAGTACCGGCGGGCTTTTGGGCCTATCCCGTAAACCAGGCCGCGGATATTAGCCAGTTCCGCGCTAATCTTGTGCCGGTGGGGCCTGATCAGATTCCGATTATCGAGCTCACCAACGACATCGTTCGTGCCTTTAACCGAATATATAAGAGTTCGGCGCTTGTCGAATGCAGTGCGCTCGTGCCGAAAAGTGGTTTACTTCCGGGCACTGATGGCAACACCAAGATGAGTAAGTCTTTGAAAAATGCAATTTATCTTAAGGACGGCGCCGATGAGGTTGCAAAGAAGGTAAAGGGAATGTTTACCGATCCGGGGCATCTTCGCGTGGAAGATCCAGGAAAAGTGGAAGGAAATCCTGTATTCTCCTACCTGGATTATTTTGATCCTGATAAAGCTGCGCTTGAGTCGATGAAAGAGCACTACCGCGCTGGGGGCCTGGCGGATGGCATCGTGAAAAAGCGATTAATTGAAGTCTTGGAGATATTTCTCGCGCCGATCCGTGCGCGTCGCCAAGATTTTTCTAAAGACCGAGCGCAAGTTATGAATATCTTAAAGCACGGGTCCGATCGTGCGCGCGCAGCGAGCGCTGAAACTTTAGCAAAAGTTCGAAGCGCTATTGGAATTGTGGAATTGTAGAAAATCTGTCAGTGGCAGTCACGACTTGCCGACTTTTTCGCCCAATTACTAAGCAATACGTGCCTTCCCTGTTTCGTGTCGCTTGCGGCGTGAGCATGTTAAAGCGAAATTGGGATTATCCAGCCGCGTATTTTTAAACGTGAGGGTAGGGGAGTCTCGCCGATCGGCGGCTCGCTCCTCTCTGACTCCACACAAACCTGACTGCATCATTTGGTGATAGCTGGCGGACGCTCAATTCGCGTCACTTGCGTTTTTACAACGGCGCATTCGCCAATTCGCTGTAGCTGATCGCATCGATTGCGCTCCTATTATCAGGGATAAAATTGGATTTGTAGTCATAGCGACTCGTCCTGATTCTGGAACTGGATTCTTCCCGCTCTGTTATCAATTGCTTTATGAATTCGAGCATGCGAGCGTCCCGAGTGATGCTGGCACTGAACGAAGTATCGGCATTCATCGACGCTATCTCGACGAGTAGAGTGCTACACCGGTGATAGTTAACAAGATAAAAGTGTTAGTTAGCGCAGTTGACTTGGATGTTCCATGTTTCACAGCCAGGTTCCTCTGCCCCTGGTATCTGAGTGATATTTTGAGGAGGTATTAGAAACGTATGCTGTTAGTAAATCGAAATGTAGTTAAAAAGCAGTTGCCGCGCTCGCTGTGGTGCTTGGTGAATAGCTGCCTTACCGTGATAACGCTAATGCATTCCGAGGCGGCGCATTGCGCGCCCAGCATTAGAGTTGAACCGACGGGCACCAATCGTACTACCTACCGTGAGGATGATGTTGCACAAATTTATGAGCGGGCGGACGGATATTTTGGAGGAAGTCATAACGAGAAGTATCGCCAGACAGTTTTTCAACAAGATGTCCCGCTTACTCAGTACACGGTGCCGAAGAAATACTATAGTGAAACTCAAAAGACTTGGAGAACGAACGCAACAGGCCCATCGTGCCCAGGTATGAAGCTTCGAAGCTACGATTTTCGTCACGATAAAGAAACGACAGATTGGGACAAACGTGAAGATTCCTTCAGTACCTATCTATTCGGCAAGACGACGAAGGCTTTGCGTTGCCCGACGATCTTTGTTCCTGACGCCGGCCCTCCCTACGAGGTTACGATTACTCCGGCTGACGGTATCCAGCCTGATTCATCACCACCGCAAACTTTCTATGAGTGGATGGTCAATTCATATCAAACTGGTCTAGGCTGCCACACCTATCAGGCCCCTGCTCCAGTACTTAGCTTTTCGCCATTCAATCCCGATAAGATTACCGGTCATGTGTGGACGGTGATAAGGGAGAAGAAGATTACTCCAGTGCGCGCAACTCTCCAGGGTGGGACTGCGACTAGCGTGCTGTATCGGTTCGCTCTTACAAAGACACCAGTAGACCCGGGAACACTACTGCCAACTGGGGCAGCCCCTCAGATTGTAAACTATTCTGCGCTAATGCGCGATGGCGAGACGAAAATCTTTGCGCCGAATCCGCGGGTAAATGAGTGTTTTACGTTTACGGTAGCACTACGAAGTTCGGTTGGCGGGAACGCAGCACTGCGGAGTGCGGACGCTCCCTCCCTACGGCGCGCGAGAGCAAGAGTACGTCGAATTGCTCGCGCAAAGGGTAGTAACGTTCCTCAGGCACTCCGACAAATGGTCATCGGTGGGGATGCTTCCTCGTTTACTCTTAGTTCAGGTACAGGGACTGGTCTCGAGGCGACACCGCCGGCTCCAACGCAAGAAGGCTTAGTGTGGATAAATTCACAGGAGAGTCTTGCGATGGAAAAAACCACGGAAACTCTCAATAACTATTCCGTTGCTACACAGGATGTGCGAAGTGAGATGTGTTCCCTTGTTGGCTCGCCGCCCTCGGAAGACCTATGTGTGCACAGGCTGCTTTACGGCTGGGTTAGTCCGAATCCGGTGACATCGCCGACACCCCTTCCCAACTAGAAGAGGCCAGTACGCATGAGCTCTGCATTCGAAATGCTTGGCTATGAATGCAGAGCTTTATAAAAATAAATAGCTTATCCGAAGCGTAACCCGCAAAGATACTGTATACTTCTGAGTAAAATATTAGAGGGCACAATGACAAGCTTGCAGCCGATGTTAAGAGCGCGTGAGTGGGGGAAACTCTCATTGACGTCCCTCAATCTTGGAATGTTTCTGCTTGGGGTGGGGGCGTCTGCAGTAGAAGCTCAGGGAAATACACCTGTACAAACCAGTCGCACCTTCTCCAGCTCGCGATCTGCGGTGCCATCTGCAGTACCATCCGGGGTTGGGCAGCCAGCCGGAGTAATGCTTCAGGAGGTATCACCGCAGGTAATGTGCAGAATTCTTGAGGATCTGAATCAACAGGTAGCGCAATTTCGCGCCCAACTTAGGCCTTATCTCAAGATGTCGGATCTCGAAGTTGGGTGGGACCGGAGTTATCGCACCAATGTATTTAGCCACCTTCGCCAGATGGAAGGCTATGCATCAGTTATTGTTGAGGTAGTCTCAAAGCCCGGTCCTGGACGAGCACAGGCTCGAAGGGAAATTCTAACCAGATATTTTCCAGCAGCCACCAATGTGTCGCCTATGCAGCTCTATCAGAATAGTGCGTGGGGAGCCGCAGCGAGCGAATTAACGGATATTGCGCCAATGATCAGGCTGAGCATTGCGAAATTTGCGGAAGCGCGAAGTATTGAAAGGGAGATTCAGCGCGAATCGGGCTGGCCGAGTGCTGACAAAGAACCACGTCGCTATCCTCGTATTGCACCGGCTTCAGATGCAGATGGAGATGCCGCCTTTCTCCAAGAATTTCTTGCCGAACCGATAAGAAAATTTAAGTGGCTGACGGTCCAAAAAGGGAATTCTGACAACGATCGTCCCGGCTTTTAGCTGGCCTGACCGCAGCTGACTGTTGTCTTGACCTCTGTGGCTTTTACCGTAGGGCGCGCGCGGGAGAATTGTCTTGATTAGCTCGGATAGTAAGCCATAATAGCGCAGAATGAGCCGTTTTATTCTTGTCATGAGCGGGCTCGAGAAGCCCGAACTTGTCGCCACAAGCTTTTCCCACCCGCGCCTTGCTACTGAGTTGCACTCGGTCCGTGGGCGGGAGCCGTCAATCCATGAAGTTTCGGGATCCTTTCAGTGGACCTCTGCCGCGCAGGCCCTCACCGTGCTTATGCTCAAAACTGCCGCGAGCAGGCGTGGGTTGAATGTCGTGCCGGTGCTACAAGGCTCGGTCGGCTCACTTGCGTCATCGCTTGATTTTGCCCTCACCAAACTTCCGAGCTGGTTACTTGAGATGTTTGGGCGCGATAACCGAGGCTGTCCGCTGGCCCGCGCAATCTTGCACCGAAGTAACTCGGGACTTAAACATACAGGCCCAGTAGTAATAGGAATAGGAGGGTTCGCACGCAAAGAGCTACAGGTCGAGGTTCGCGTGGGGACTAGCCTTCTCACTGATAGCGCTCAGATAATAGCGCTTGCAAGTCAGATCGAGTCAGCGTGGCGACCTCATCATATCGCTCGTGTGCCTTCTAAGAAGCACCAGGCAGCGACGAGCGAGAGAAGGCCGGAAATGCTACCGGCCCGTTTCGTGGAGCGCTTCACTACGAGAGCTTTGGGCGAAGTGATGTATGCACTTCGTGCGACTAATATTTTTTCGCGAGACGGATTACTTCAAGCGGTGGGGGAAATCGTCGACAATCCAAGTTTTATCAAGATTGCTGGTAAGCGCCGCGAGCTATTCGCGGCATGCGAAATGGACCGGTTGCGTAGCGGCCATTGCGGCTATTTCTCAGATCTGACCCGACTTGATCGGGCGCTTCGTACCGACGGTTCAAATATTAGAGTTGCGTTGGGCACTGTGCCTTCGGCATTTAGCGTAATTTTTGAAGACTTGGTGTGCAAAGGCTACTCGATTTGTATTGATGCCGACGACAGCGACGCGAGCGATAAAGTTGCGCGGATCGAAAATAACTCATATGCCGTGCCCCCCGATCTGATATCTTTGGGCATTGCTACTGCCGCTGAAGTGGTCGGACGGCTCGCTCACCGAGGTTACCACCCCATAATGGTGGGCCCCAAGCACAGCGCGCGCTTTATTTCGAAAGTACCTATCGCGGATGCTAATAATTTAAAGCTCAACGAAGGTCGCATTCTTTGTCATTATGCGAGTCCGTCATCGGGGACATTTTACCTCGAGGCATTGCATCGCGCGGGCGTATTACGTCGGCGCCGAGTAGATATTCAGCATGGTTCTCCCGCCAAAATGTTCGAAGAGCTCCGTCAGGGCGACCCTGAGCTAAGAGTCATAGTGCATTTTCCCAATCACGACCTTAATGTAATGTTCAATGGCTGCAGCTACCTCGATTCGGCGCACGTGCAGTCAGCCTATTTCCCAGGAGTGCTCTTTGCGCATGAATCACTAATAGCGCAGCAAGAAAGGCTTTTCTGTCTAATTGCGGCGTTTCGAAATTCTTGGCTCACGCTTCGTGATGATAGCGAGCGGGTGCAGCAGCTTATTGCTGGAGTGCTTGCGGGGCCGGGGTATCTCGAGCGGGTGCTCAGTATTTCCGGGATTGCCGACGCTCTCGGCTATTCTGCAAAAATTGCTTGTGCGAACTCCGTTGTTGATTGCCACACGTAATGAGCTATAGTTGTGCCATGTTCCTTCTTTGACTTTATATCTTACGGGTAGATAGGGTTGCCTCATGGTTTTAGAGGCGTTCCGTTGATGCGAGTAATGACTACTTTCAATGGAATGTCTCGGATTGCATTCTGGTGAATAAGGTGAACAGCGCTTCCTACGTGGAAGGTTATTTTACCCTCACCCCACCTCATGTAATGAGGATAGCAAAGTGAAAAAAAAAGACACGGCGGGATCATCTAAGGCGGCCCCGCAGCAAGGATTGTCGCCCGCACCCCGGCTCGAGGACAACGTGAAGAAAGCACGGGACGGGTGTCCTGCGGCGAGGACGTGCCCGCTGTTTGATACGGAGGACAGCTCATGCGCCCGGTACACTTGGATGAATTGCAGCCGCCCTCACTGTTGATTGAAGTGCCGGCGGGATATAGCGTCTCAAGAGGTGTGAACTAGGTTTTTTGTCCTGTTCTACTCTCGCGACCCTATCGCCCGCCCAAAGATCGAAATATAACGCCGCTTTCCGACGGAATTCGACAATTATTACTTTCTAAGCAAGAACGTACGCGTCTGACAGCTACTTTTGGTTGAAAAGCGCGATAATTCGTGAACCTAAAATTTCGACCATCGTCGCAAATTCTTTCTCGTCAGTGAGAATCTTTACGTCGTGGCGATCCTGAAAGTTGCCCAGCTCCAAAAGAAGGCTAGGGAACTGCGTGCTGTGAATGACATAAAGACTACGTCTTGTTATCCAGGGAGTGTGACGTAAAGGGAATTGCGGGTCGCTTGAGCAGAGTGTCGCAGCAATCGGCTGAACAAATGGCTGTTGAAAATAGCAGCTAAGCCCCACTGGTGGTTTCCCAAGTCGTCCTCCTGGTGGCCAGCTATCGGTATGCAGCGAGAGAAGCAGATCCACGTTCGCCGTCTCCGCTTTCTCTACGCGGCTCTCTAAGCTCACAAGCTCATCGGCTTCGCGAGTAAGAAGGACATCCATTCCTGCGCTTTGTAGTTTCGTCGACAAAAGTTTTGCGGCACGAAGTGTTAAGTCCTTCTCGCAAAGCGCATCACGGCACGCCCCTGTTTCGCTCTGGCCGTGACCGGGGTCGAGCATAATTTTTGGCTTTGCCGGAAATGATCGGCGAAATGTGAGCACGAGTTCAAGCGGATCGGTCCAGCTGCTGCGGTAGCCCAGATGTGCTCCCGTTTCGAGCGTTATGACGGTCTCCGAATCTCCAAAACCTTGCCAGCGAATGTTTTTAAGCTGCTTTTCGTTTTCATCGGAACGCTGAAAACGTATTCCCGGAACAACCGGCGTGAGATGGATCAGAAGTTCCCCCGCACGTTCTTCGCTCCACGCAAGGGGATGGAAGTTCTCATCTAATGTTGAGCCTGGCGGAGGATCAAATAGTAGCCTTAACGAATCCGCGTTTGCTTCGATCGCCGTTACTTTCCATGGCGATTTTGGAACCAGCGCTGAAACAACCGCGGCATCGCTTTCGCGCATAAAATATCTTGTTCCTGGCAGAGCAGGGCAGAGTACCGGAGCAGTTTGATCGGTTGCGCAGATGGGGAATACTGAATTTTCTTCTACCCGGAAGACGACATTGTCGTTCGTTGAATTATCGTAGAAAAACGCGCGCTTTTTATTGATTGTATAGAGTGCCGGCTCTTTATCATGGCAGCCGGCGAGAATCGCAAGCAGGAAAATGCTACAGAGAAGCTCTCGTGACCTCATCTACGCTAATGAAACTCCAAAACCAAGATCTTTCAGCTTATCAAAGTAGCCGGGGCAGGTCTTTGAAACCGTCCCAGGATCAAGAATTGTCACCCCTTCAGCACGCGAGCCAATAAGCGCAAGCGACATTGCCATACGGTGATCGTCGTACGAAGAAACCGTGGCAGGACGGGGGCTCCCGGGGTGTATAGTAAGCCCATCTTCGTGTTCGTCGACTTTGATTCCAAGCGCGCTGAGCGCTTCATACATGCAGTGTACTCTGTCGGACTCGTGGTGGCGAATGTGCGCGACTCCACTTATTCGAATCGGCGCGTCGGCAAACACAGAAACCGCAGCCAAGGTTAGCGCTTGGTCTGATAGCTCACGAAGATTGGCTTCAAAGCCGCCCTTCAGAGTACCCATCCCCTTTACCGTAATCGAAGTTTTTGATCGGGCAACTTTTACACCCATCTTCTCGAAGAAGTCGACAAGCTGAAGATCCGGCTGCGACGTCGTCGACGCGAGGTTTGAAATAGTCACTTCGCCATTGGTCAAGGCTGCAAGTGAAAGAAAGTAGCATGAGGTCGAAGCATCTGCCTCAAGCTCGAGTGTTGCGGCACGGTAGCGTGTCGGCTGGATTTCGAAACGGGAGAGATCCGAGTTGTGCTCAATCTCTGCGCCGAATTGGCGCATAAGAGCTACCGTAAGATCAACATAGGAGTGTTGAACGATCCCATCGAGCACCTGAACCGTGACCGGGTTTTCGGCGAGAGGGCTTGCAAGGAGAATTCCACTTAAGAATTGGCTCGAGATCTTTCCTGATACTCTGGTCGTTCCACCGCGAAGCCCTGCGCCTTTTACCTGAAGCGGGTAGCAGCCTTTTTTGGCAGGATAGCTGATTTGCGCACCAAGGTTTGAAAGCGCGTCGACCAGCTCGCCTATGGGGCGTTCGCTCATTCTGGTGCTTCCTTCAATAAGCCAGGAGCCGTGATGAGATGCAGCTAAGACTCCGGGGAGGAAGCGGGCGATGGTGCCTGCTGCTCCGACATAAACAGAGCCTTCGGACGTAGGCCATTTCCCATCGCAGCCCTCAATTTCTGCACTTTCAGCCTCGACATCGACCCTAACTCCAAGCTGGCGCAGCGACTCGCAGCACCAGTAGGAGTCGTCGCTTCTAAGAATTCCAGACAAGCGAGACTTACCCGACGCTGCGCCAGCAAGGATAAGTGCTCGATTTGTAAGACTTTTACTCCCTGGTACCGTGAGAGTCGCGCTGACTGGACGCATTGGTGGACTAAGAGTTACCGATTTGATGCCCTGGAGGGCGGCCCATGGACTTCGTGCTCGAATATCAGGAGACGACATAAAAACTCAATTTTTTCAGCAAGCTAGACGCGGATCATAGCTGCTATAGCTGCTTTTAGCAAAGGCTTGGATTGATTTAGAATTGAGCCAACATCTTAAATAATAGGGTACCGTGGTGGGAAGAGTCTCGGGCTAAATTTAGTAAAAATAATGAAGACGCGGAAAGCGCGGAGATTTTATTCCCATAAGATTGACCAATTTATCCCTCCATGTTACTTAAAGACCCTCAAATTTGTTGTGGATTTGCTAGCAAAAAAAAGCCTTGACGGCTCCTTTTTTGTTAGAAGATGCAAGGTTTCTTCCCGGAGAAACAATCATCTCGGTAAATCAATTTTTGATGCTGCCCAGAGCATAAGCCTCCAAACGAGGCATTACGTTCTTCCCCGGGAAATGCAGCAGGATCGCAGTGTTTTTTTGCAGTGTTTTCTGCATCTTCACCTGACGGTGAAGATCGCGAGACCAGGTGAGGTTTGTGTGTCTTCGCTTTGTTTTTGATGCTTCACTTTGCGGTGCAGATCGGAACGGTGCAGATCGCGAGACTCGGAGATAAGCGATTTATTTCCTCCGGCGTTGTGATGCGCGTGGATGGAGATTGGTCGCGTGTAACTCGAAACTTAGTGGATAGTTATGCCAACGATTAATCAACTTGTACGCATGCGACGAAGACTGAAGAAGGTCAAGAGTAAGTCGCCGGCGCTCGTTCGATGCCCGCAGAAGCGCGGTGTCTGCACCCGTGTCTACACACAGACGCCGAAGAAGCCTAACTCGGCGCTTCGAAAAGTTGCGCGTGTGCGTTTGACCACGGGTATGGAGATTACCAGTTATATTCCAGGTGTTGGGCATAATTTGCAGGAGCACTCAGTGGTGCTCGTGCGTGGTGGTCGTGTGAAGGATCTTCCCGGAGTTCGATACCACATTGTCCGTGGAAAGCTGGAAGCGCATGGCGTGGCCGATCGTCGCCAGAGCCGCTCGAAGTACGGCGCGAAGAGACCGAAGTAAGATTTTATTCTTAGAGGCTTAAGAGAGACATGCCAAGGAAGAAGAGAGATTTTAGCCGGGAAGTAATTCCCGATCCGAAATACAAATCTGCGATGATCACCCGCTTCATCAACATGTTGATGCGGCAGGGGAAGCGCGGTATCGCTGAAAAGGCGCTTTACCATGCGCTCGACATTGTGCAGAAAAAGCTCAATGCAGATCCCCTTGAGACGCTGATTAAGGGCATTGGTAATGTACGTCCGCTTGTCGAAGTTCGTTCACGACGTGTCGGCGGCGCGACCTACCAGGTACCGACTGAAGTGCGCGCGGATCGTGGCGAGTCGTTGGCGATTCGCTGGCTTGTGCAGGCTGCTAATTCGCGTGGTGAGAAAACGATTTCGGATGCATTGGCCGGTGAGTTTATGGACGCTGCTTCAAATCGCGGTATTTCCGTGAAGAAGCGCGAGGATACGCACCGTATGGCCGAAGCGAACAAGGCGTTCGCCCACTTTAAATGGTAAGGCAACTTCACCTTGCGGTGAAGTTCGCAAGGTAAATGAGAGTTATTGATTTTAAGGAAAAGAGTTTGTGCCGAAAGTTGAACTAAGCAGAGTACGTAATATCGGTATCATGGCCCACATTGACGCGGGCAAGACCACGACTACCGAGCGTATTCTTTATTATACCGGTATTAACTACAAGATCGGCGAAGTGCACGAAGGTGCCGCAACCATGGATTACATGGAGCTCGAGCAGGAGCGCGGTATTACCATCACTTCAGCTGCGACCACCTGTATGTGGAAGGGCTCTCGTCGCGATCGACCCGAACACCAGATTAACATTATCGACACCCCGGGACACGTCGACTTCACGATTGAAGTTGAGCGCAGTCTTCGCGTGCTTGACGGTGCGGTCGCCGTATTTGACGGCGTGAGCGGCGTTGAGCCGCAGTCTGAAACCGTATGGCGTCAGGCCAACAAGTTCCGCGTTCCGCGATTCTGTTTCGTCAATAAGATTGATCGTATGGGCGCCGACTTCGAAGGTTGCGTTGCCGCAATCCGCGAGCGGCTTGGTGCGCATGCCGCCCCGATTCAGCTTCCTATCGGCGTAGAGGATAACTTCATCGGCGTGATCGATCTCGTCGAGATGAAGGCTATTACCTATAAAGACGAGACCAAAGGCGCTGAGTTCCTCACTGGTGATATCCCGGCGGATATGAAAGAGGCGGCCGATTCCGCGCGCGAACGTCTCGTAGAAGCGGTCGCAGATAAAGATGACGCGCTCATGGAGAAATACCTTGCTGGTGAGACCATCAGCGTGGAAGAGCTCAAAGCCGCGATTCGTCGTGTGACGTTAAAAATGGATTTCTTCCCGATCACCTGCGGAAGTGCTTTTAAGAACAAAGGTGTACAGCCGCTTCTTGATTGCGTTATCGATTATCTTCCTTCACCGCTTGATGTCCCCGCGGTTAAAGGACTCGATCCTACTTCCAAGAAGGGTGAAGAGAAAGAGCTTAGCCGAGCTGCCGATCCGAAGGCGCCATTTTCGGCGTTGGCGTTCAAGATTATCTCAGATCCGTATGTCGGCGTATTGACCTTCTTCCGTATGTATTCGGGTACGCTGACCCCCGGAACCACGATTTTGAACGCGACTCGCGATAAGCGCGAGCGTGTAGGCCGTATTCTCCGTATTCACGCTGATAAGCGTGAAGAGGTGAAGGATATCACCGCAGGTGATATCGGTGCCGCGGTTGGTCTTAAAGAGACGATCACCGGAGATACTCTTTGTAATGAGGATAATCCAATTTTGCTTGAGAGCATCTTCGCTCCGGAGCCGGTTATCAGCGTGGCAATTGAGCCTAAGACCAAAGCCGACGAAGAGAAGATGGGTTTGAGTCTCATGAAGCTTGCGAAGGAAGATCCTTCGCTTCGCGTGAGCACTGATCAGGAATCAGGGCAGACCATTATTTCCGGCATGGGTGAGTTGCACCTGGACATTGTGCAGCAGCGACTCTTTAGAGAGTACGGAGTTAGCACTACGGTAGGTAAGCCGCAGGTTGCTTACCGCGAAACGATCGTTAATAAGGTCGAAGCTGAGTACAAACATGCTAAGCAGACCGGTGGTCGTGGTCAGTACGGACATGTATTTCTGCGCATCGAGCCGCTTGAGCCGGCGAAGGGATTTGAATTCGTCGATGAAACAAAGGGCGGTGTTATTCCGAAGGAATATATTCCCGCGGTTGAAGATGGTGTCGTCGAAGCGCTTGCGGGCGGAATTTTGGCGGGATTTCCGGTTATCGATCTCAAAGTCACGCTCTTTTATGGATCGTTCCACGACGTTGATTCGAGCGAAATTGCATTCAAAATTGCTGGGTCAATGTGTGTGAAAGAGGGCTGCCGCAAGGCCGGACTTCAGCTTCTTGAGCCGATTATGGCGGTAGAAGTGGTTTGCCCGGATGATTTCATCAGTAATATTGTCGGCGATCTTAATCGCCGGCGCGCGCGCATCATGGGAATGGAGCCGCGAGGTGGTGCCCAAGCAGTCAAGGCTGAAGTGCCGTTGGCTGAAATGTTCGGATATTCAACAGATCTACGGTCTAGTTCACAGGGACGTGCGACGTTCACGATGGAGTTTCATCACTACGCGCCTGTTCCCGCACATGTAGCGGAAAGTGTTACGGCAAATGCCAAAGGGGCAGGAGCAAGGTAGCGCTGAAGTTCATGCAAGGAGCTTGATCGAGACTGAACGGTTAATTGTGTAATTTGGAGTGTTAATACTCGGAGCTGACTATGTCGAAGGCAAAATTTGATAGAAAAAAGGCCCACGTTAATGTCGGGACAATTGGTCACGTAGACCATGGAAAGAGCACGCTTACTGCGGCGCTTGTTTCCGTGCAGGCGAAGGATAATCTCGCCGAGCAAAAGAGCTACGCCGAAATTACCAAGGGTGGAACTGTTCGTGACGCTTCAAAAACTGTCACTATCGCGAGCTCACACGTTGAATATGAAACGGCGAACCGACACTATGCCCACGTCGATTGCCCGGGCCATGCCGATTACGTCAAGAACATGATCACTGGTGCCGCGCAGATGGACGGCGCAATTCTCGTTGTAAGCGCGGTCGATGGTCCTATGCCGCAGACACGCGAGCATATCTTGCTTGCCCGCCAAGTCGGTGTACCGAAGATTGCAGTGTTTCTTAACAAAGTTGACGCGGTCGACGATGCCGAGCTTCTCGATCTCGTTGAGATGGAAGTGCGCGAGCTGTTGAAGGAGTATGATTTCCCAGGCGATGACACACCGATCATTCGTGGTTCGTCGTTAAAGGCGCTCCAGGGTGAGGATAGTGATATCGGCGTGAAGTCGATCAAGAAGCTTCTTGCGACAATTGACGAGTATATCCCAGTTCCACAGCGTGATATCGACAAGCCGTTCCTCATGCCGATTGAAGACGTGTTCTCTATCGAAGGTCGTGGAACTGTCGCCACAGGCAGAATTGAGCGTGGTATCATCAAGGTCAGCGAAGAAGTCGAAATCGTTGGGCTCCGTCCAACTGCCAAGACTGTCGTTACCGGCGTTGAAATGTTCCGCAAGCTTCTTGATGAAGGACGAGCGGGCGACAACGTAGGCTGCCTACTTCGCGGTTTGAAGCGTGAAGAGGTCGAGCGTGGACAGGTGCTCGCGAAGCCCGGTTCGATTACTCCCCACACCAAGTTTAAGTGCGAGTGCTACATCCTCAAGAAGGAAGAGGGTGGACGGCATAAGCCTTTCTTCGGCGGATATCGCCCACAGTTCTATTTTAGAACTACTGACGTGACCGGCAGCATTAAGCTTCCGGGCGGCGTTGAGATGGCGATGCCTGGCGATCACGTGAACCTCGAAGTTGAGCTTGTATCGCCTATAGCGATGGAGAAGCAGGTTCGTTTCGCTATCCGTGAGGGTGGCAAGACGGTTGGTTCGGGCGTGGTGACTGAAATTATTGCGTAAGAGAGATCAGATTCACTTTTCCCGCCTACGCCAAGGCTACGGCGGGCAAAGGGTGGTCTGTTGAGGTGAAAAGAGAGCCATGATTGGAAGCCAATCAATACGAGTGCGACTAAAGGGATATGACTATCGGCTGCTTGACGCTGCTGTTGCAGAGATTGTGCAGACGGTTCGTCGTACCGGTGGACGACTCGCGGGACCGATTCCGCTGCCGACGAGAATAGAGCGCTTTACGGTGAACCGTTCGCCGTTTGGTGACAAAAAATCTCGGGAGCAGTTCGAGCATCGGACCCACAAGCGGCTTCTTGATATTCTTGAGCCGACTCAACAGACCATTGATGAGCTTGGAAAGCTTGAGCTCTCGAGCGGCATCGATGTTGAGATTAAGCTGCAGTAGTTCTGTCGGCGGTAGTACTTAAGAGAGATTGTCATGAGCACTGAGAAACTATATCCCGAAGGGTTGCTAGGGAAGAAGCTGGGAATGACCCAGATCTTCACCAAGGATGGTGAGTGTGTCCCGGTAACCGCAATCGAAGTCGGGCCCTGCTATATCCTTGACGTCAAAAAAAATGACGTTGATGGCTACTCCGCGGTGCAGCTCGGTTTTGAACCGAAAAAGCAGCAGCGCGTGAACAAGGCCCAGGCTGGGCATTTCGCGCGCGGCGGAAAGGGCGCCTTCTACCATGTGAAAGAGGTCCGTTGTGATGCGGGCAAGCTTGGGTGGACAACGCTTGGCCAGGAACTCAAAGTCGGCGATGTTTTTGCTGACGGCGAGCTCGTTGATGTGTCGGGCGTGAGCATCGGGCGCGGCTTTCAGGGTGTAGTGCGGCGTTATAAGGTCAAAGGCCAGCCGGCAACCCGAGGTACGCATGAATATCGCAGACATATCGGCGCGGTGGGTTGTCGTAAGTATCCTGGACGTATCTTTCCGGGAAAGAGAATGCCGGGTCAGATGGGTAATGAAAACCGTACCATACAGAACTTGAAAGTGGTCGGAGTTCGGCCGGAAGACAACGTAATTCTCGTTCGCGGCGGAGTGCCGGGATACGAGGGCGCGTTAGTCGTCGTACGAAAAGCGATGAAGAAATACGGCAAGAAGGCTGCTTAGGAGGGATCAACGTGAAGTCATTAACGTATAAAGTGCTTGATAGCAAAGGGGCCGAGGTTGGGACCATAGAGCTCGATCCCGCTATCTTTGGTGCTCCTATTCTCGAAGATCTCGTTCATCAGACAGTTCGTTGGCAGCGCGCAAAAATGCGTGCGGGAACTCATTCGACCCTCACCAAGGGCGTGATGAAAGGTGGTAACCGAAAGCCCCGCAAGCAGAAGGGAAGTGGGCGCGCTCGTTGTGGCTCGAATACGTCGCCATTGTGGGTTGGTGGTGCTGTTGCACACGGTCCACATCCGAGGAGCTATGAATTTAGGTTGTCGAAGCGGGTGCGTAAGCAGGCGCTGGCCTCGGTGCTTTCTGATAAAGTTCGCACCAGCCGCCTTATCGTGCTTGATCAGATCAGCAATCCCTCTGGCAAGACGAAGGATTTTGCTAAGTTGCTGAAAGACGTCGGTGTTACTGATAGCCGTGTAGCCCTTGTGCTCGACGCTCCAGGAGGAGCGGAAGCGGCCTCCGAAAAGGCGACTGCGAAGAAGAGCAGCAAGAAGGGCGCGGCAGTTGCAGATACCAATTCGGTAATGCGTAGTGCTGTTTCTCGTAGTGCGAGAAATATTGATGGTTTGATTGCATTTCCGGTTGGCGGCACCAATGTCTATGACCTTGCGCGAACCAAATTTTTGGTGTGCTCAAAGGCGGGCGTCAAAGAACTTGAGAAGCGAGCGCAGTTAATTGCTTAGTTTTGAATCCAGAGTAATTTTATGGCGATACGATCAAAAAAGAAGAAGAAGGACGCTGAATCAGCGGTGGCATTAAAGAGCTACGCGACGATTTTGTCGCCGATCGTGACCGAAAAGACCGCGCTTATTTCCGGGAATAAGGATCGCGCCGTTTTCAAGGTTGCGCCGGGCGCGAGCAAGGACGAGATAAAGTTGGCAGTTGAGCAGGCTTTCAAAGTGAAGGTAATTGCGGTGAATACTGTGAATGTGATGGGTAAAGTCAAGCGCACCACAGGAATTCAAGGCAGACGCCCGGGCTATAAGAAAGCATATATCACGGTTGCCGAAGGGCAAAAGATCGAAGTTGTGGAAGGTCTGTAACAGAGCAGAGGATTTATGGGATTAAAAACTTATAGACCATTTACCCCAGCGCGGCGTCAGTACTCAAGTTCTGACTTCGCTGAGCTGACTCGAGGGAGTAAGCCTGAGCGCGGACTTCTCGCGAAGATGAGTCGAAGCGGCGGCCGTAATCATCATGGCCGTGAGACCAACCGGAATATGGGCGGTGGTCATAAGCGCCGTTACCGCATTATTGATTTCAAACGTACCAATGATGGTGTCGAAGGGATAGTCGAGTCGATACAGTACGATCCAAATCGTCATGCTCGTATTGCGTTGATAAACTATCGAAGCGGCGAGAAGGCCTATATTATCGCGCCAGTTGGACTTAAGATTGGGGATAAGATTGGTTCGGGCGAGAGTGCTGAAATTAAAGTAGGTAATGCTCTGCCGCTCCGCGTTATTCCCACCGGCCAGTCGATTCACAATATTGAGCTTCATCGTGGTGCTGGAGCGCAGATGGTGCGTGGCGCCGGCTGTTCGGCTCAGCTTGTGGCGAAGGAAGGCGAGTACGCACTTGTGCGTTTACCTTCAGGTGAGATGCGTAAGATTCATATCGAGTGCCGCGCAGTCATTGGCGTCGTCAGTAACCCTGATCACATCAATCTTGACGTAGGTAAGGCCGGACGCAGTCGTTGGCTCAATCGACGTCCGCACAATCGTGGTATCTCGAAGAACCCAGTTGATCATGCGATGGGCGGTCGTACCAATGGAGGTAAACATCCGTGTAGCGAATACGGAGTTCCCGCCAAGGGCTATAAGACTCGAAACAATAAGCGCACGCAGAAATTTATTGTACGTCGTCGTGGCAAAGGCATGCCGGTGTAATGATGAAGGGTCGGTAGCGCCAAAGTTTAGTTTTAGGAGCAAAGAAGTGTTATGGCACGTTCGTTAAAGAAAGGACCGTTTATCGATAAGCATCTGCTTAAGTGGATCGAGCGCGCGCGCTCGGGTGCACATAAGGGTGTTATCAAGACCTGGTCGCGTCGCTCGACGATTACACCAGATATGATTGGGCTTACCTTTGCTGTTCATAATGGCAAGAAGTTTAACGCGGTGTTCGTGACCGAGAATATGGTTGGGCATAAGCTTGGTGAGTTTTCGGCGACGAGAACATTCCACGCGCATTCGGCACGTAAGGAAGCAGCTCCAGCCGCGCCGGGAGCATAGCAAACAGGATATTTGTTGAGAGAGAACATGAAGACACGAAAGAAGACAAATGATGGGGAGTACACCGCGCGAGCAATTGCACGGCATGTACGTATTTCGCCACAAAAGCTGCGCTTGGTGATGAACCTTATTCGTGGCAAGCAGGTTGAAACTGCACTTCAGATATTGGCTTTTAATCCAAGAAAGGGTGCGCGCATTGCCGAGAAGCTTTTAAAGTCGGCGATTTCGAACGCTCGTGAGAAGGCCAATGTCGATGTAGATAAACTTTGGGTCAGCGGCGGCTATGTCGACGAAGGGGCAATTATGAAAAGAGTGATGCCTCGTGCGCAGGGACGTGCAGATGTGTTGAGCAAACGTTCGGCACACCTTTCGTTGTTTGTTGCGGAAAGATAGTTGGGAGTAGGGCGAGGTTAAGAGAGTCTATGGGTCAAAAAGTTAATCCAACAGGATTTCGAGTCGGGATTATCAATACCTGGGTGTCGCGGTGGTTTGCTACCAAGAAGGATTGCGCGCGTTACATCGGTGAAGATATCAAGATTCGCAAGTTTGTACGAAGTAAGCTTCATGCAGCTGGTATCGCCAAAATTGAAATTGAACGTGCCGCTGCGCGCGTGAAGATCAATATTTTTACCGCCAAGCCGGGCTTGGTTATTGGTAAAAAAGGTAAGGACATTGAAGATTTACGCCGCGACTTGAAAAACCTTGTGCAGCGAGATGTCGCGCTGAATATTATCGAGTGCCGTAAGGCTGACATGGATGCACAGCTGGTGGCAGAAAACATTGCGTTTCAGCTCGAGCGCCGCGTGAATTTTCGTCGCGCGATGAAAGAAGGTGCTTCTCGTGCGCTTCGTGTAGGGGCCGAAGGCGTAAAAGTCGTGGTCGCCGGGCGCTTAAATGGAGCCGAAATCGCCCGAACTGAGAAGTTTCGCGAAGGTCGCGTGCCGTTGCATACGCTTCGCGCCGATATCGATTATGCGACTGCTGAGGCACACACGAATTACGGCAAGATTGGAATTAAGGTTTGGGTATTTAAGGGCGAGAAGTTCTCGCCGGGTGAAGCTGAAGTCGCCGAGGCGCTTCAGATTTGATAGTAAGTTTTCTGGGGCAAGTGAGGAAAGGATATGTTAGGTCCAAAGAAACCAAAATATCGTAAGCAGCAAAAAATGGCGCGGCATCTGCGCGGCCATGAAACACGTGGATGTGAGCTTGAGTTCGGTGATTACGGACTCACCGCGACCGAATCGGGCTGGATTACTGATCGGCAAATTGAAGCTGCGCGCCGAGCTATTACTCGTCACGTAAAGCGTGGCGGCAAAGTTTGGATAAGAATTTTTCCGTCAAAACCAATTTCCAAAAAGCCTGCCGAGACTCGAATGGGTTCGGGAAAAGGCTCGCCGGAATATTGGGTTGCAGAAGTTCGAAAGGGGAGAATTCTGTTCGAGATGTCGGGAACCGGCGTTGACTCGAAGTTGGCTGCTGAGGCGATGCACCTCGCGGCAGCAAAGCTTCCGCTTAGCGTAAAGTTCATTCGACGAAGTGCGAATATTTTATAGAGCTGACTAGCGATTTGTAAGAGTGGCGTTATGAAACGAAAAGAATTTGTCGCGGATATAAAAAAGCTTGAGCCAGCTGAGCTTAAAGAAAGGGCGCGTGCGATCGCCGAGGAGCTTATGAAGCTTCGTTTCCGAAATGCGTCGGGCCAGTTTGAAAATGGCCATCGCTTTCATGAGCTTAAAAAGAACTTAGCGCGCATTAAGAGTTTGCTGCCTCGCGGGAAAGCGGTAGGCGCAGGCGCGGTAAAAGGGGCGTAAAGTTTAAGGACAATTTGTATGGTTGCAAAGAAAAAAGAGAGCAAAAAAGAGGGCAAGGCTTCTCATCGTGGTTTGGAGCGGAGCAACGACGGTCTTGTCGTGAGCGCCAAGATGGCCACGACAGTCATTGTTGCGGTCACTCGCCAGGTTCGTCATGCAAAGTATGGGAAGTATATTCGCCGAACCAAGAGATATTTCGCGGCGCGAGGAAAGCATGAGTGTGCTGTTGGCGATCAGGTGCGCATTGTTGAATGCCGTCCTTTGAGCCGCCACACGCATTGGAGAGTAGAGAAGATTCTGACTAAGGCAACGGTGGTTTAGTCGTCGAGAGAAGACGCTAGTATAAGTGGCATTGGTATAGGTTTGAGAAACGCAGTCGAGCAGGATACGGGAGACGAAAGATGATTCAGTTGATGGGAATGCTGGATTCAGCAGATAATTCAGGAGCAAAGAAGCTTCGCTGTATTAAAGTACTGGGCGGATCGCGACGTCGCTATGCAACAGTAGGTGATGTAATTGTCGTGGCGGTGAAAGAAGCGCTCCCCGAGTCAAAAATTGCAAAGGGCTCGCGTCATCGCGCGGTAATTGTGCGCACGAAGCGCCGAGTTGCACGCGAGGACGGATCGTATATCCGTTTTGATGACAACAGCGCAGTGCTGATTGACCAGCAGCTCGAGCCGATTGGCACTCGTATTTTTGGACCGGTAGCAAGAGAACTTCGCGCGAAGAAGTTTTTAAAGATCATTTCGTTGGCACCCGAGGTGCTCTAAGGACGGATGTATGGCAGAGAAAGGGAAAGTATCATTAAGGAAAGGCGACACTGTGATGGTGATCGCTGGCGGCAATAAGAAGAAGCGTCCAATAAAAGGCAAGGTCGGCAAGATCGTGCGCTTTGTTGGCGAGGACCGAGTAATTGTGGAAGGGGTTAATATTATTACTGTCCATGAAAAATCGAAGGGACCGAATCGCCCGGCCGGGAAAGTACAACGCGAGGGCAGCATCCATGTGTCCAATGTCATGTACTACGTAGAAAAACTGAAGAAGGCGGTGCGAATTAAACACACGCTTCTTGCCGATGGTAAGAAGGCGCGTGGCTATCTCGATCCAAAGTCGAAGAAATTTGTCCAAATTGAGGCGTAAGAATTCTGAGCAACTAGTTTCAGTTGTATTTTTCCGGTGATGGTATGAGCAGGGTATACGAAAATTATAAAGCAAAAGTCGTCGCTGAGTTGATGAAGCGATTTAAGTACACCTCGCCGATGCAGGTGCCCAAGCTTTTGAAGATTGTGGTCAATGCCGGTGTTGGTGAGATGGTCACGAACAGCAAAGCTATGGAGTATGTGGTTTACGCGATGACCCAAGTGAGCGGCCAAAAGCCGAAAGTCACCCGGTCAAAAAAGTCGATCGCGACCTTCAAGCTCCGTGCAAATTTGCCGATTGGCTGCACTGTAACGCTTCGAAGGGGTCGTATGTATGATTTCTTTGATCGTTTGGTGGCCGTAGCGCTTCCCCGCGTGCGAGACTTCCGAGGGACTTCGACCAAGGGGTTCGATGGACGTGGCAACTACACGATTGGTTTGAAAGAGCAGATTGTGTTTCCGGAAAGTAACATGGATAAGCTCGATAAAGTTCGTGGCTTCGATATCACGTTTGTGACGTCGGCAAAAACCGATGAAGAGGGCAGGGCGTTACTCGAGTTGATGGGCATGCCGTTTAGGAAAGCAGTCGCGGCGGCAGCGTAGAGTTTCAATAGTTAAGGAGAAAAGCTCGTGGCAAAGAAGTGTTTAGTTCTTAAAAATTTGAAGAAGCCGAAGTTCAAAGTTCGTGCCTACACCCGTTGCCAGGCCTGCGGCCGGCCGCGTGGTGTGTACCGAAAGTTCAAACTTTGCCGAATCTGCTTCCGTGATTTCGCGCACAAGGGATTGATCCCTGGCGTGGTAAAGGCGAGTTGGTAGAAGGATAAATTTTATGATGACAGATAGAATAGCAGAGCTTCTTACCCGTATCCGTAACGCGCAGATGGCGCGACATCGCTCGGTGCGCGTGGTCGCGACAACACGCACTAAGGCAGTTTTGGAAGTGCTTAAGAAAGATGGCTTTATTGAGAGTTTTAGCGCGGCAAAGAGCGAGGGGCTCAAAAAGGAATTCGATGTCGTGCTACGGTACTACGAGTCTGGTGAGCCGCTTATTTCACGAATTGAGAGGGTGAGCAGGCCGGGACGTCGAGTGTATCAGCAGGTAACCAAGCTTCCGAAGATATCTTCGGGACTGGGAATTTCTATTGTTTCGACTTCGCAGGGCGTGATGTCGGATAGAGATGCGCGTAAGAAAGGTATTGGCGGCGAGTTGATCGCGGTAGTGGGATAGACTTTTGGGACTGTGCTTTTAAGGACTTTGCTTTGTAGGTCTGTGCTTTGTAGGTCTGTGCTTTTGGGTCTGAGGTAATTTTATGTCAAGGATAGGCAAACTGCCGGTGGCGATTCCTTCGGGGGTTAAGGCGGCGGTTCAAAATGGAGTAGTTGAAGTCGAAGGTCCCAAGGGGAAGCTTGCGTTTCGTGCTTCAAAGAGAGTGAAGGTCGCGGTTGATTCCGGAAAAATCGTTGTAACACCGATTGTTACTGACGATGCGCAATCCAAGGCCGATTGGGGTACTGCGCGCGCGCGAATCCTCAATATGGTTGAGGGCGTTACTAAAGGGTTCAAAAAGTCGTTGGAGATGAACGGCGTCGGATTTGGCGCAAAGGTGCAGGGGCAGAAGCTCGTTTTGAGCTGTGGCTTCTCGCATGACGTTGAAATTGACATGCCGCCCTCGGTAAAATGCGCGGTGGTTAAGAACGTGATTGATATTGAAAGCCCTGACCTTGAGCTTTTGGGAACGTTCTCTGCGGTGGTACGTAGAACACAACCGCCAGAGCCGTATCTCGGAAAGGGCATCAAGTACGTGGGCGAAACGATTAGGCGTAAAGCTGGTAAGGCAGGTAAGAAATAGTCTGAGTTTTATCTCTGTGTCCTCTGTGACTCTGTGGTTTACTTTTTCAATATTAACCACAGAGACACAGAGAACACAGAGGTAGGAAAGAGGTAGAGTTATGGCGATTAAATCGAAGAAAGTAAAACTCTCGGCACGAGAGAAAAGCAAGATTCGAATCCGTAAGACGGTTTCTGGCGAGCAGGAGAAGCCGAGACTGAGCGTGTTTCGAAGCTCGAAGCATACCTACGCGCAGCTGATTGTTGATATCGGAGAAACGCGAGGAAAGACCCTGGTCAGTGCCTCAACGCTTGATGAAGACGTGAAGAAGGAAATTCAGACGCTGAAGCAAGCACAGGGGAAATCGGAAAAGGAGGCCTCTCCGCGCTCCGCGAGCACCAAGAGTGTTATCGCGGCGAAAGCTGTAGGCGTGGTGATTGGGCGGCGTGCGCAGGCACAAAAAGTTGAAAAGGTCGTATTCGATCGCAATGGTTTCTTGTATGCGGGTCGTGTGCAGGCAGTTGCCGATGGGGCGCGCGAGGCCGGGCTTAAGTTTTAGTAGAGAGGAATAATCCATGGGATTAAAGAAGAAGTTATCTGATAGACGCGTAAGTCCGGATCAGGCTGGCGAGCTCAAGGACAAGAGTGTGCAGATCAATCGTGTTGCCAAGGTGGTAAAGGGCGGACGACGATTCGGCTTTAGTGCTCTTGTTGTCGTTGGCGATGGTCGCGGCAATGTCGGTTTTGGACTCGGTAAAGCTGGCGAAGTGCCAGACGCTCTTCGCAAGGCGTCAGAAGGCGCAAAAAAGAGCCTTATTCGTTTGCCGATCAAGGGCACCACGGTGCCTCATGACATTATTGGTAAGTACGGGCCGACTCAGGTAATTATCCGTTCGGCAGCTCCTGGAACGGGCGTTATTGCCGGCGCCGGAGTGCGCGCCGTGGTTGAAGCAGCGGGTATCAAGGATATTCGAACCAAGGTCTTGGGTTCCACGAACGGCTATAATGTGGTTCGCGCGACGATGAATGGCCTTTTGGGGCTTCGTGATCCGGAGCGAGTCGCTACGGTACGTGGTATTCCTTTTGACGAGATTGGATATCATCCTTTTTAAGAAATTGATTCAACGAGGAGCGGTGTATGAAAAAGATTTTAGTGACACAGATTCGAAGTGGAGCCGGACGCGCTGAGCGTTTTGTTTTGACCCTTCGTGCGCTTGGTCTTGGACGTATTGGAAAGTCAAAGCAGTTTGTTGCCTCGGCAGCCCTTTTGGGGATGCTTGAGAAGGTGGCCTGCGTTATCCGCGTGAGCGAGGTGAAATAGGGATAATGGAAAATAACGGAATAGAACTTTCAAAGCTTTCGCCGCCGAAAGGTTCGCGTAAACGCAAAATTCGCTTGGGCCGTGGTGAATCTTCGGGTCACGGTAAGACCTGTGGTCGCGGTGGTAAGGGCCAGAAGGGAAGAAAAGGAGCAACTATTCGGCCGGGTTTTGAAGGCGGACAGATGCCTCTTTACCGACGCACGCCGAAATTAGGTTTCTTCTCGCATGATAAAGTGCGTGGCTTTAACCAATTTGATGTGATTAATCTCTCGCAGCTTAACAGCTTTGATGAAGGAGCGGCGCTCGATCTCGAGGCTTTCAAGAAGCGTGGTCTTGCGAAGCGTTACGGCCAGGTGAAGATCCTAGGAACGGGCGAACTGCAGAAGAAAATCTCAGTGAAAGTGCATGCGATTTCCGCTTCGGCAAAAGCTAAGATTGAAGCCAAAGGCGGCAAGGTCGAGCTTGTGACCTGCGAGTCGTGCGCGGTTGCAAAATAGGCTATTTTAAATAGAAATAAACCACAAAGGACACAGAGAACACAGAGTTAGGAAGAAGCAATATTTCCTCCCTCTGTGTTCTCTGTGTCCTCTGTGGTTAAAATTGTATGGTGTTTTCCTTCGCGGTATGGAAGGAATAAGGCATCCTTCTATCGCTTAAAGTCGCATGGCAAACGGTCTCGGAAATATCGCTAAAATCCCCGAACTTTGGAAAAGAATCTGGTTTACGCTTGGACTGCTCGCAGTATATCGGCTCGGTGTATTCGTATCGACGCCTGGTATAAATGTCGAAAAGCTCCGCGACATGTTTGGCGCAGGCGGCGGCACTCTGTTTGACCTCGTCAACATGTTTTCCGGAGGAGCGCTTGA
The DNA here is from genome assembly GCA_964510065.1 of uncultured Bdellovibrionales bacterium. Taxonomy (GTDB): domain Bacteria; phylum Bdellovibrionota_C; class UBA2361; order UBA2361; family CAIXSY01; genus CAZEAC01. The sequence continues at coordinate 33,019 of CAZEAC010000004.1, forward strand.
GCAATTTTCGATCTTTACGCTCGGTATAACCCCTTACATCTCAGTTTCGATTATTGTTCAAATTCTGACGCCAACTATCCCGGCGCTTCAAGCTCTTAAGAAGGAGGGCGAATCAGGCCAACGCGTGCTCACCAGGTATACGCGCCAGGGTACAATCTTGCTTGCACTTGTTCAGGCGTTTCTGATTTCCCGCGGTTTGGAGAATCAGGGCCTCGTGATGAATCCCGGACTTCAGTTTGAAATCTGCACAATGATTACGCTTACCGCTGGTACTTCGTTCATAATGTGGCTTGGTGAGCAGATATCGGAGCGTGGAATTGGAAACGGCATAAGTATGATTATCTTCGCCGGCATAGTAGCGCGAATGCCGTCAGTGTTCCTGTCGACGATTGAGTTGGCGAGGGAGCAGGTAATTAGCGGATTTACCATTATTTTTGTTATAGCGTTCATGGTTGCGAGTGTCGCCGGAATCGTTTTTGTCGAACGTTCGCATCGCAAAATTCCGGTACAGTATCCGCGAAGAATGGTAGGGCGCAACATGGCGCAGGCGCAGACGCAGCATATGCCATTAAAAGTAAATATGTCGGGAGTTATCCCGCCAATTTTTGCATCGGCGTTCCTTGTGCTTCCGGCGACTATCGCCTCGTTCTCGACGAACGAGGAGTTTCGGCGAATCATGAGCTATTTGCAGCCTGGCCATGTCATTCATGCATGCGTCTATGTGGCGCTTATTTTCCTGTTCAGCTTCTTCTATACGTCGCTTGTATTTAATCCCGAAGAAGTGGCTGAGAATTTGAAGAAAAATGGCGGCTTTATTCCGACAGTTCGCCCTGGGAAGCAGACTGCCGACTATTTTTATTCCGTGCTAAGTCGGCTTACGGTGTGGGGCGCAATTTATATTGCTATCGTCTGTATCTTGCCGCAATGGTTGTACATGGAGTTAAATGTCGGATCGTTCGCTTCGGTGTTCGGCGGCACAGCGGTGCTCATCGCCGTTGGTGTGACTCTTGATACGGCTTCGCAGATTGAGTCGTATGTCGTGGCCAAAAACTATGAGGCCTTTATGAGCCACTCCTCTAAATCAAGGGGCGGGCTTGGATCTATGGGGCAGATGCGATCTCGCATACTTCGAAGGTAAGGTATCGTGTCAGAGACATTGCGCATCGTGATGTTAGGCCCGCCTGGAGCGGGGAAGGGGACTCAGTCAGTACTTACAGCAAAGGCCCGAAAAATTCCGCATATATCTAGCGGTGATCTTTTTCGAGAAGCGGTGAAAAACGAGACCGCGCTTGGCAAGAGGGTGAAGGGCTACCTTGATAAGGGCGAGCTTGTTCCCGACTCATTGGTAATTGAGCTGATTCAAGAGCGGCTTTCAAAGCCAGACTGTAAGAGTGGCTTTTTGCTCGATGGATTTATTCGTACGGTGGCACAAGCTGAAGCGCTCGATGCGCTGCTTTTGAAGAGCGGCGTCGAGCTCACTCATGTCATAGATGTCAAAGTGGAAGACAGTGTGTTAATCGAACGTATTCGGCTAAGAGGAGCGAGCGGTTCCGGACGAAGTGATGATAACGCCGAAGTTGCCGCGAAGAGATTGCAGGTCTACTGGACACAAACCGCGCCTGTTACCGACTATTATAAGAAGAAGGGCAAAATCTTTGATGTCGATGGCCTTGGCAGTATCGATGAAGTGCAGGCGCGGATTGAAAGACTGCTCAGGTAGTTTTTCTGTGCCGTTGCTTTACTTGGCTTCACGTTGCTGGTTCATCGATGAGTAACGCTTTCGTTTTCGTAATAGCGCTACTTTCGGTTCTCGGCTGCTCGCAAAGAGCTAGCGAGGATGGGACGGGCAAAACCTTTTCTCCTCGCGAAAAACGGCATAAATAATGCTGGAGTTGGTGGCCGGCTCATTTTGCGAACATTGAACTTCAGGCGCGGATTGCATGATCCCCGCCATGTTTAATCAAAATATAAGCTCTCGAATTTCTGAGATTCTCGTCTTTGCTGTCTCAATTTATTCAGCCTACCGATCCTATAATTATGTGATGAAATTTCGTTCAGCTCACTCAGGTTGGAAAAACCTTCAGGTAGGCGGGTAGCACCGCGACCCGGAACGAGGTTCGCGTTGAGTCTCACCGCGCTCTCGTTGAAGCGTAGAGCGCGACGGGGGATAAGAAGACAAAAACCTTTTAGAAAACCAAAGGACCGCCCCCGGTCCAACCTTTCAGTGTGGACAGGGGGCGGATTGAATGATTACCAACTCTCATCGAGGGGGTACTTAACTTTTCAGTGCCTCAGGCTCGACCGGAGCTGGAAGAGCTTGAGTGGTCACTTCGTTCTTGGAGTTGAGCGACTTCATCAGAAGTGCCAACACACCGTTCAGCAGACTGCCATTCTCGCTTCCCGAGACAAGGATCTCGGGGGTCACTTTGACATGACCTTCGGCGAGCGCTTGAACCATGTTGACTGCAGTCGTGCCATCACGGCCGATCGCTTCAACCTGCTTCTGGTAGCCCTCGGCCGCGGCAAGTGCCTTGGCCCGATCGGCCTCGGCGTGTGCCTTGCCGGTCTCACGAATGAACGCTGCCGCGCCGCGCGCTTCGGCTTCCTTGGCATCGGATTGGTTCTTGGCGATGACGATACCGACCTCGGACCGAGCGAGCTCGGCCTGTTGGTCTGCACGTCCCTTCGCCGCTTCCATGCCGACACGCGTTTCCTCGGCCTGTCGTTCCTTCTCCAGCGTTTCAACTCGTTGGTGTGCGATCTCACGATCGGTGAGTACCTGCACCAGTTCTTCGGGCAGGATCATGTCCTGAATATACACGCCACGTGTCTCGATCTCGTACTCTTTGAGCTTCGAGCCGACATGTTCAAAAGCGCTGTGCTGTACCTCCTCGCGCTTCTGAATGAACTCGACCGCGGGCATCGACTGGATCTTGTTGCGGAAGTGGTTACCCACCGCCGCTTGCAAGACCTCGTTCACAAGGTTCTGCATTGATCCTACCATGCAGATGACCTTCGCGGCCTGCGTATCCGGCACATGAATTTGCACCTGCAAATCGAGCCGGAAGACGAAGCCCTCGCGGGACTTTGCCACAATCTGACTGAGGTTTCGGTCAAGATTGTGAGCCTGCGAAACCGCTTCTGCCCAGTTAAGGGTTAAGATTGCGGTTTGCACGATTTCCGGCGCGTAGCAGCGCGGATTCACCGAGTACTTTCCGGTACGCAAGGTCTCAGTCCAGATACCTTGGTGGCCGGGTTTTACAAGAGAGCCGTGCTTGAACGCGGCTCCTGAAGTGTCGACGGTCGGCAAACCGACGTACGATTTGATAACTGCGACTTCGCCCTGATTCACCACGAGCATTGGCACAAGGTCAACCCGAACCAGAAACGGGTTCAGGTTATAGGCGCCATACCCAAGGGTATCGTGTTGAAGTCCGATACAGCCGCCTTGATCCAGAAATGCCTGGAAATCTTGGTAGCTGTCGTGCAGTTCGTTCTTCGTGTGCAGAAGCGCTTCGATAATCTCGGCGTTCGAGCGATCGGCTGCTTCCATCTCGGAGATGTCGACAAACCCGCCTAGTCGGCCAGCGATTCCGTTAGTCGGAATGCCTTTGCCTTCAAGCGTAGTCACGACACCGCATATGTCGATTGCCTTGTGATTCTCCGTCACCGGTTCAATCCGCAGCACTTCGAGCTGCTGCGGTGCAAGTTTGAAGCTTGCCAGCGTGAGGCTCGGTCCCTTGCGATACTCTTCGAGCACCGGTACGCCGAAAATCTCGCGCTTGGTAAGCACAAGAAACGCGACCGGATGAAGCGGAACTGTCGAGCCAGGGCGTAATACTGGACGCTGTACACCCTTCTGTCCGCCCTGATCGAGGAACGTGCGCACATTCGAGAAATCGCCAAATTCCGCCTTGTAGAGCGCCGACTTGGCACCTACCGGAAGAGCTTGGCCTACTTGTGCGATAACCACGCCGATCTCGCCCGCGGGTACCTGCACCCAGGGGTGTTTGGACACGCTGTAGATCGGCCAAGGCAGAAAGCGCCATCCGGGCATGAGCAGTTCGGCTTGGTAGCCGGCTTCGCCCTCGAACGCCAGGATATTGCTGCCCTCGAGCTTTCGCCCGAAATGCTTGGTCACCAGGCCGACCTGGCTTTCACCGATGTTATGCAGGGAGTTTATCAGCACCACTAGCGCTCCTGCCGACACGATAGCGGTTAGTATACCTATAATGAGTAATGTGTTCATAACCTTCCTAACTTTTTACCTACTGTCTTCTTCCCTCTTCGATTTTTGCTCAGCTTTCGCTGAGCGCAAAACGATATTAGATGATAGTATCATATCTTGTCAATGGTAGTAAGACTATCATGAGGAAAAAATGGTAAGTTGCACTATAAGGTGTTTAATTGTGGGCATAATATCTTGAGTTCGCAGCGCGGCGTGGTCACAACCGAAAGGTCGAAGGGCTGCCGTTCCGGCACGCGCGAGGAAGGGCGGGTGCCTGCATTGGGCCGTGCTGCGTCTCTTGTGTTGTCCTTCCGGGAGTTTCGGCTTCGCCGAAACAGCATTGCTATCCATCAGAAAGTCTGCCCAAAATTAGAAGTTTCCGACGGGTAGCAATGCAAAGCGCCTGCGTTATTATTGCGTGGAATAAGCTATGAGTCCGGTAATTCAAATTCGGGTAAGTTCTTCACTGTATGTGCGCGATCCTGAAGAGACGCTGCTTGGGCGGAAGATCGTCGGTGAAGCGGTGAAGCTTATTGATTCTCTCGGTTTTAATGATTTTACCTTTAAGAAGCTTGCGGCCGAGATTCAGTCAACCGAAGCTTCGGTATACCGGTACTTCAAGAGTAAGCAGCAGCTGTTGCAGTATCTGTTCGCGTGGTACTGGAGCTGGCTCGAGTACCGTCTAATGCTCTGTACGTTGAATATTCAAGACCCTGCGCAGAAGCTTGGAGAGGCCTTGCGTACCCTTACTGAGTCGATAAGTAGCGACCCCTCATTTCCTCATCTTGATGAGAGCATATTGCATCGAGTAGTTATCTCAGAGTCGAAGCCGCAGGATGCGTACACTCAGCGCACCAAGATGCGCGATGGGCCGGCAGAATCATTTGAGTCGCTCTGCGCGAAGGTGGCGGAAATACTTCGCGAGCTGAATCCGAAGTATAAGACTCCCAAGGCGCTTGCGCTGACCTTGATTTCGGCGACGCATGAACAGCGCTACCTTGCGCAATATTTGCCGGGAATTACCGAAATTAAGCCGGGCAGGGCGGGAAGCGCGAATCTACTCGCTTTTCTGGAGTCTCTGGTGAGCTGCGTAAGGGAAGGATAAGGTTGAGCTGTCCGGGGTGCCTTGGAACGTTACTTGCGCGAAAGCTTTCCTTTCCGCCATCTATTGAGCAATACAAAAAATTACGCTATATTCAGGGGCCTCAAAGCTCAATTAGTGTCTAACTAGTTGAAAATATTATATTTTACGCGCTTTGCCTCAAGCCGAATATTTTTGGGGATAGGGTGATTTTTGTAACGATTGTGATAGTTTGAGGGTGCCGCGATAAAGCTTTGAAAGCGGTACAGCTTCGAAATTGGAGATCTTGGAGTAGAAAATGAAAGTTCGTGCATCAGTAAAGCCAATTTGTGCCTACTGTAGAGTAATTCGGCGCAAGGGTAAGGTTTATGTTACCTGCTCGAGGACACCTAAGCACAAACAGCGCCAAGGCTAGAAATAATTTCAAATAGTGAACGTCTAAGGAGATAAGAATGCCGCGTATTGCTGGTGTTGATTTACCGAGAAACAAGAGAGTGGAGCGAGCGCTTCCGTGCATTTATGGGATTGGTCTCAGCATGGCCCGAGATATTCTCAATGAAGCTGGCGTGAGCTTTGAAACCCGCACAGATAATCTGACCGAAGAGGAGATCGTAAAGATCAAAAACCTTGTTGAGAGGGTCAAGGTCGAAGGTGATCTCCGCCGCGAAGTGCAGATGTCTATTAAGCGGTTGATGGATCTCGGTTGTTATAGAGGGCTGCGTCATCGCCGGTCGTTACCGGTTCGTGGTCAGCGCACCAAGACCAATGCGCGAACTCGAAAGGGCCCACGTAAGGCACCGATCGCCGGTAAGAAAGTCGCGACGAAGAAGTAGTTTTGAATAATTAAGTGAAGGGAGTTCAACCTTGAGCGAAGAGCGAGCACAAGCGACAGCCTCAGCGGCTGCAGCGCCAGCAAAGAAGAAGAAATCGAAGCGTAATGTGCCGAATGGTGTGGCGCATGTACATGCGACATTCAACAACACCGTGGTGACGATTACGGATCCCTCTGGCGGTGTGGTCGCGTGGTCGAGCGCGGGATCGAATGGCTTCAAGGGATCGCGGAAATCGACGCCGTTCGCCGCACAGGTTGCTGGTGAAAACGCGGCGCGAAAGGCGCGTGAACTTGGTATGAAAAGCGTTTCCGTGTTGGTTAAAGGGCCTGGTGCGGGTCGTGAGTCGGCGCTTCGTGCGCTGCATATGAGCGGCCTTCAGGTGACTTTGATAAAGGACGAGACTCCGATGCCGCACAACGGTTGCCGGCCACGCAAGAGCCGAAGAGTTTAAGTTTAGAGTAATCGACCCCTGACGGGTTCTAAAGCTGAAATTGATTGTATGAATAGCGTCGAGATTTTGAACTAGGGAGAAAGATGGCACGTTACATAGGTCCGGTTTGCAAACTTTGTAGACGAGAGCAGGAGAAGCTATTTTTGAAAGGCGAGCGCTGTTACACGAGCAAGTGCGCGCTAGAGAGACGTGAAGGGGCGGTTCCGGGACAACATGGTCGTGGACGGCAGTCGTTCTCGGAATATAAGATTCGTCTGCGCGAAAAGCAGAAGCTCAAGAGGACGTATCGCTTGCTCGAGAAGAAATTCAAGAGCTACTATAAGCGTGCGGCACGTAAGCGCGGCGTGACTGGAAGTCAGATGCTGCTTTCTCTTGAAACAAGAATTGACAATGTGGTGTATCGTTTAGGGTTCGCGTCATCTCGAATTCAGGCGCGCCAGCTTGTTTCGCACGGCCATATTTTGGTCAATGGCCATCGAGTGGTGAGTCCGGCTTATGAGGTTGAGGTAAATGACCTAGTCGAGATTGTTGAGGCAATGAAAAAGAATCCAATGCTGGTGGGGTCGATGGAGTCAGCGGCCGCGCGTATAATTCCAGAATGGCTTTCGCTTGATAAAGCCGAAGCAAAAGGGGTTATTAAGGCATTGCCGACTCGCGAACAGCTGTCGCAGACTATCAATGAGCAGTTGATTGTCGAATTGTACTCCAAATAGAGATTTAGTCTGTAATTAGTGTGTCTTTGACTTAAGTGGGGATTCCCGATGAAAAAGGTTAGCCTTCGTGATCTAATTAAACCGAAGAGAATAGAGATTGAAACAAATACTGCCGACAGCCGCTATGGCAAGTTTGTTGCTGAGCCGCTTGAGCGCGGATTCGGTCTCACGATTGGAAATGCTCTTCGTCGAATATTGCTTTCTTCGCTTCAAGGCGCTGCAATTACCTCGATTCAGGTTGAGGGCGTGATGCATGAGTTCTCGACAATCCCTGGTGTTGTCGAGGATATGACTGAGATTGTTCTCAATCTTAAAGAAGTCGTAGTGACTCTAGAAGATAAGGACGAAGCGCACCTTAGGATTCAGGCTGTCGGACCATGTAAGGTAACTGCTGGAATGATGTCTGGCGACCCCGCGGTCAAAGTCTTGAACCCCGATGCGCATGTTGCGACGGTGGGAGAGGGCTCAACTCTCAACATGGATATTACGATCAAAGTGGGCCGTGGCTATTCCTCGGCGGATAAAAACCGTGTTGAGGGCGCGCCAATGGGAACCGTGTTCCTCGATGCGATCTTTTCGCCAATTCGCCGCGTTAATCATGTAATTACGAATGCCCGTGTCGGACAGCGTACCGACTACGACAAGCTTACACTTGAAATCTGGACAAACTCGAGCATCGACCCGCGATCGGCAATTGCTCAGGCCGCGCATATTCTTGTCGACCAGCTCGGACTTTTTGTTGGCGAGGATCTTATTGTCGAGAAGGAAGAGCCGAGAATCGAGGAGCCGAAGAAGAAGTTCAACGAACATCTTTTCCGTCGGATCGACGAGATCGAGCTCAGCGTGCGAAGCGCCAATTGTCTCGAGAATGCCGATATCAAGTATATTGGAGAGCTTGTACAGAAGTCCGAGGCGGAGATGCTTCGTACCAAGAACTTCGGCCGTAAGTCGCTCAATGAAATCAAGGAAATCTTGGGCGAAATGGGACTTTCTTTGGGCATGAAGCTTGAAGATTTTCCTGCAAGAAAAGATCTTGAGGCAATGAAGGAGCCGGCGGAGAACTAATTTCGCGTGCAGCGAATCCGCGTAAGTGTTTGAGTGTGAGAGGTGATATATGCGCCATAATCGTTCGTACAGTAAGTTAAATCGCACATCGGCGCATCGTCGCGCGTTGCTTCGTAATCTGGCCACGTCGCTTTTTGTAAAGGGAAATATCGAAACGACACTTGCCAAGGCAAAGGAGCTTCGCCCGATCGCTGAAAAGCTTATCACGTTGGGTCGCAGCGATACTGTTCCAGCGCGTCGGCAGGCTTATTCATATCTCGAATCTAAAGAGGTTGTTCATAAGCTTTTCACTGAAATTGGCCCAAGCTTTAAGACTCGACCAGGTGGCTACACCAGAATCGTGCGTACCCGTTTACGAAATGGCGATGCGGCCGAGCTTGCTTCGATCTCTCTGCTTGAGAGTGAGACTAAACATGGCGAGAGCAAGCCCGCAGCGAAGAAAGAGCCAAAGGGTGAAGCCAAGAAGACAGTAAAGAAGCAGGCCAAGAAAGAAGCTAAAGAAGAAGAGAAAGAGCCCAAGAAGGCCCCTGCGGCCAAGAAGAGCAAGACTAAAAAGGCTGAAACTGCCGAATAAAGGCAGCGACAGTTTGGTGTGCGAGGCAGATGGATTTACGAGGCAAAAAGTATCTCGTTTTAGGCGTTGCCAATGAGCGTAGTATTGCGTGGGCAATAACCCAAGACTTGGCGCAGTCCGGTGCTGAGATTGCCCTTACCTATGTAAATGAAGCTATCGAAAGGCGCGTACGACCGCTTGCGCAGGAGATCAGGTGTGAAACTGTTCTGCCCTGTGATGTGCAGTCGGATCCGGCGCTTGATACGTTATTTTCTGAATTGAAGTCGCGGTGGGGAACGATCGATGGAATTGTGCACTCAGTTGCGTACGCCGAAAAGGACGATCTTTCAGCTCGATTTATTAATACGAGTCGGCGCGGCTTCCAGATCGCTCTTGATGTGTCAGCCTATTCGCTGGTCGCAGTGTGTGCTCGAGCTGAAGAGCTTATGAAAGGAAGTGGTGGCGCAATCTTGACCCTTTCTTATTTGGGAGCGCAGCGCGTAGTCCCGCACTATAATGTGATGGGTATTGCAAAAGCGGCGCTTGAATCTAGTGTGAGATATTTGGCGAATGATTTAGGCCCTAGCAATGTGCGGGTAAATGCTATCTCCGCCGGTCCGATTAAGACCTTAGCGGCAGCCGGTATTCCCCAGTTTCGCGAGCTTCTTGGAAACTTTGCAACAAAGGCTCCACTTCGTCGTAATGTCACTCTTGAAGATGTGGCCAAGGCCGCGCTCTTCTATCTCTCTGAAGAAAGCTCTGGAATTAGTGGCGAAGTAACTTATGTTGACTGTGGCTTCAATGTCATGGGTATGTAGTGACGAGCGACAAAGTTCTCGGCAACGAATCTCTCAATACTCTGATAGCAATCGCGGAAAGCGCGCTCAAAAGTGAATCTGAGGATCAGTTCATTGATATTCTGGAGCAGTACTCCGAAAAATTCGCACGTTGGCAGCAGCAGATCCCAGCTGAAATTGAACAGAATAAAGCCTTGCTTGAGAAGCTCCAGACCCTTCATTCTGAGATTCTCGCCCGCGCGCAGACGCTGAAGGGCGGCACGGCAGCACAGATGCGGCAGCTCAAAAAACGTGGAAAGGGGATCTTGGCCTATACCGATGTCATGCCGAAGAGGCTTGGTGCAATTCGTCCAAGGAAGGGGTAGAGGTCATTTTATTACCCTATTGGTTACCCTGGTCCCGACTAAGCGTCCATGCTAGGGTTTGAGCATGCTTCGAATATTACAAATTTCACTGCTCATTTTTTTATTAAGCTCGTGCGGCTACACTTTTGTCGGAAGCGGCAGTATTTTGCCGCCTGATATTAAAAAAGTGTATGTACCGATTGTAGAGAATAATTCGACTGAAACCTCGCTGACGCAGTCATTTACCGAGGCGCTACGCGATCAGTTTGATCGATATGGTGCGGTTATTGTGGTCGATTCGCTTGCCGATGCCGACGCTGTACTTACCGCGAAGGTAGTAAAGGTGACTCGTGGTGTGCGAAGTTCCTCTTCAGGCACTGATTCCACTCTCGAAAGAAACACCTCGATGGAAGTGGCTGCGGACTTAAAAAGGATCAACGGCTCACTATTATGGCGAAATAAAGGGTTCTCAGTATCACAGCGATCCGGAACGACTACCGGTTCAATTGTAACTTCTTCCGCTGGTTTTGCGGGCGGAACACTTAATGCGGGTGACCTGGGCGGGCTCGATCCGCGCGAGTTAGGTCGCGGTCAGGAGCAGGAAGCTTTCAACCAGATGGCCGAGGACGCCGCAAAGTCGATATACGACGCAGCAGTCGCTCCTGATTTTTAGTACAATCCCGCTCTAGGCTATCAAAAGGCCACGAATCTATTTCGCTGTATACGCCAAAAAGCAGGCGCTTAGGGATTTGAAGGACGCCGCTTATGCGGCGCTATTATTTCGCTTTCTTAGCCTTCGAGGTAGTCGCCGCAGCCGGAGCTTTTGACGCCGCCACAAGTGCTTTTGAGAGCCGGCTAATACTTCGTGCTGCGTTGTTTCTGTGTATAAGGTGCTTTGTTGCAGCTTTGGCGAAAAGGCGCTCAGCCGCCAAGACAAGCTCTTTCGCTTTTGAATCTCTTGTTGAGATAGCGATTCGTGCCTTTTTCAATGCAGTACGAAGTTGAGTCCGTGCAATACGGTTACGTTCACGATGTTTGAGACTCTGACGGTGACGCTTAATTGCTGAAGGATGATTTGCCATGTTTTTTCAATAATTTAGAGTAATTCAATCAATAAATTGAACAGCAAAAATAGCAAAAAACAGCAATGAATTCAAGGTCTCGAGCCAGGACTTCTCACAGCTTTCGTTGCGAGGAAGTGTAATTTGGCGAAGAGCGAGGCTTTTCGACGGAATTCGACCATTGTTACTTTCTCAGCAAGAACGTGCGCCAGCGCACGTTCTTTCAGAGGGCATCTCACCCTAACAGGCTGTCGAGGACGAATTCCTAGAAAAACGAAGCCATTCGACAAATTACACTTCCGCAGCAGAAAGCTGTGAGAAGTCCTGGCTTAGGCTACTTCCCTAACTTCTTATTATCATCCACGGTGGGAAAGTACGTGTCGCTCCAGGCTCTCGTTGCACCGGTCTGGCCCTGGTAGTGACCACGTCCTCTTTCGCCGTAGGCTATTTCTGGGGGAGATTCCATCCCCATGAATACCAGCTGCGCAACGCGCATTCCGGCGTTCAATAGGCGCGGATAGGGCCCTAAGTTTTGCAGCTCAAGCGTTACCTGCCCCTGGAAATTGCAGTCTATCCAGCCGCTCAGACTATGGTTAAGCCAGAGCCTTCCAAGAGAGCTCTTGAGCTTGAGGTCGCAAACCACGTCACGCGGAAGCTTAAGGAACTCCTGCGTGGTCGCCAATATAACCTCACCAGGGAAAAGAGTGAACTTTTCTCCGCGCATCTCCTCGGGATCTCGGGTCGGGCAGATCCAGTGATCTCCTAAGGTAACATCATAGCTCGCTGGGTTTATCTGCTCTGGATTAAACGGGGTGATCCCGCCTTTTTCCGCAAACTGCCGTATCCAATGATCGGGTTTAATAGCCATGCCCGCTGCTATACCGAGAAGGCATCGAAAGGTCAAACGTTGCGCCTTGCCCCTCAAGCCGTTCTTCTCTAGCCTCTCCCTATGGATCTAACAATCTCATTCGGGTCAATTCTCGTTGTCGAGGATGACCCGAGCCATGCAATGCTTATTAAGAGGGCACTTCGTGGCTACACAGCAAAGCTTGAGCACGCCGCTTCTCTTGGTGAGGCTAATGCAGCGCTTGACCAGTCAAGCTTCGACCTGATCGTCTCCGATCTTAATCTCCCGGATTCCGAGGGAACGACGCACATCGCCCATTTCCGACGGCGCGCGCCCGAAGCGGCAGTGGTGGTGCTGACTTCATCAACCTCAGTGCAGCACGCTGTGCAAGCAATGAAACAGGGTGCCGGCGACTTTCTCGTCAAGAACTTCGACGCCGAGTTTGGTCAGATCTTACAGCTCTCACTCTCGAGAATTCAGTTCTCGCTGGTCGCGGCAAGGGAGAAGGCTCGACTTGAACGCGAAATGCAAGCGTTGAGAACGGCGATTGAAAATAGCCTCGATTCGCTGGCGGTGGTGAGCGAGAATGGAACGATCGAGTACTGCAATAGATCATACCTGGCCTTTGCCGAGCGTTGTGGCGGCGACGCCAAGAATCTTGAGTCTCTTTTTAACGCACGACTGAACAAACATGAGTCACTTCGTGACGCTGTTGCCAAGAATCGAAAAGAGCTCGCGCCCGGTGGTGTGTGGCAGACCGAAATTACTTTTGTTGAAGATAAGGTCAGTGCGTTTAGCGCGAGCCTCTCGGTTATTCGACGTGCGCACGAGCATGATGCCGCCGAGTGCGTGCTTTGGATAAGAGATATTTCTGAGCTTAAGCGCCGCGAGAAATTCCAACGCGAGATTCTCTCTACAACTACCCACGATCTCAAGGGGCCGCTTGGCGCGATTCTCATTTCAGCTGATCTTATTGGCGAGATCGTCGGCGACAATAAAAAAGCTGGTGATCTGGCACTTCGTATCGCCTCGGCTGCGCAGGGCGCGGTTAATCTAATAGATGAATTTCTCTCCGCGAGACGTATTCAGGAGGGCACTTTTATTCTTCGTCCGTCTGCGCAGAATTTGAGCGAGATTGTTGGTGAAGCGCTGGAGAACTTCTCGCCGACAGCCGGTTCAAAATCGATCTCGGTCGTCACCGAGCTCCCGGAGCATCTTCCCGTGTGGTGTGACCGCCTTGGTATTTCAAGAGTTATAGGAAACCTCCTGAGCAACGCCTTAAAATTTACCCCGAAAGGCGGCCGCGTAGATGTCTCCGCGAGTGAAGTCGGCGATGAGGTGCGAATTCGGGTATCCGATACGGGAAGTGGAATGGAGCCGGCGGAAGTTACCAAATTGTTCGAGCGTTTCTCTCGATTGGAAAGGCATCGAGAGGTTGCGGGCTCGGGGATCGGACTTTTCGTGGTGAAGAGTATTGTGACGGCGCACGGTGGCAAAATTGATGTTACGAGTGCTCTGGGGCAGGGGACGACGTTTGAAATCTCCCTGCCGAAAAAACCCCCGGTAAATGAGCGTGGTGAGCTCATTTCGCTTGAGTTTCGTTAATGAAGCAGGGCATTGACCTTGGATGATCGCTGTTTTAGAAAGGAGACTGTATAAGGAGTCTATATGAGACGAGTATTCTTGGTAGCGATGATTGTTGGCATGCTTTCAGGCTGTGGCCCACGCGGTGAAACCCGCACTCTTGATGAAGTGCTGCAACGAGAGAAAGCAAGATTCGCGGCAACACAGGGTGGCGCTGACTCCAAGGTAGCGTCGCGGCTCGCTGAACTTCGAACCAAGCTTGATGACCTGGCATTTGCCGACAAGGAACTTACACCGAAAGCCTTTGATATCGCAGAAGCATTAAATGGAATGCTTTATTCTGCGGGCTACACTTCGCGACCGGGACTTTCCGAACTAATTTCCCAGTTTCGTTTGCTCGATGAAACCGGTGATCCGAAACTTGATCGCGCGCGCGCAAAGCTGCTCGTTGCAAGAACATTTGGCGCGCTTGCTGCTGAACTTGAGACTACCAAGTTCGCGCTCTAACCTGGCTGACGTAATCAGCCTAAGAATTTAGTTTGTTGCTTAGTCGATCGTAGTCGATCATTCCGGCGAGTGTTTCAAGCTGCTTGGCGTTCTGATGACTCTTCGTGTAAAGCCGCACTGTCGCAGAACGGGCAACCTTTACTAAAATTGAACAATCGCCCTCACGGTGCACATACAGCATCGCCTTTCGCCCGCGAACCGTAATTTCTTTCATTTCAAGGACTTTTAGCTTTGGAGGCGATTGTTCAGCAAACTGCGGCAGTATAAAAAGGTCTGCCATCTCAGCGTACTTCGGATGGGGCACAAGTATTCGCACGTAAAAATCGGTGCGCTGCTCATCGCGAAACTGTTCATCGGCGAAGACTAGTTCCTTATTCCTTTCAGTGCTGGTTCCCTGTGGCGCAAAGCCCGGTGTGAGCGCTAGCGACCAATCGAGAAGATTGCTCACGCCACCAGGTTGGGTGAACAGTTTTGAAAAATTGCTGCCTGCGATCAGCCATTTTCCGCTTAATAGAAGTCGATCGTCTGAGGCGGTTGAGCCATGCCTCTTTCTGCGCATCTCCCGGGCGATGCTGTCGAGTTCGTTTGGTTTATGCGCTGGATCGGCTGCATGGCAAATGCAGCTCAGATTAAGCAAAAAAAGAAGGGCAACTAGAAATAAACGAGAGAGCGGGTGGGCCATGCAAAAACCATTTATCCTTCGACTCCGCGACTTCCTGCTCGGAACATATTTCACAAGAGCTGAGCCGCAAAGAATTCGCAGTGTCTCTTATAGGATATCATGAATCGAGAAGTTGAGCTACGCAGTCTTGGTAGTCTCTTCGCTCTGTTCGCCTTCTTCACCCTCGGACTTGCTTGAAGAATTATTACGTAATCTCTTGCGAAGACGGCCAAGCTTGCTTGCCGGACCTTTACTGCGCTCAAGACAGAACTTTTCGAGCGCCTCAAATAGTCCATCGGGGCCCCCTTTGGCGAAAGTTTGCGCAATATTGGCAGAGCGCTTAAAGCGCGCGAGCGCCATCGGAATTTCGCGTTTTGCCGTTTCAAATTGTGCAGCCTGTCTAAGCACAGTAGCGAACTTATCGAGGCTCGACATGGTCAAAGCAACGAGCGCTTCGTTGCGGTCCTTGGCGTGCAGTACCGCATCGGAAAGTGATTCACCTTTGGTAGCTTGAATAAGACCGGCTTCCAGTGTGTCGGTTGTAAAAGGCTTCGAAATATAACCGCGGGCACCGATAACCAACAGATCAAAAACATCATCGACATTTGGTTCAAAAGAAGTAGGCAGGCTTACCATCGTTGGATCGAGATGCAGGGCTTTCTCAAGAAATTCCTTCGAGGGCATATTCGTCTTTTTGGCTTCGAAAATGAGGTGTGTCACACGACGCTCCTGCATCTTTTCAAGTGCAATTGCGTGATTCGGCGCGTCAGTCACATTACCGTAGCCAAGCGATTTGAGCGCTACTTTCATATTGTTGCGGTCGTTCGCATCCGATTCGACTACCAGTATCGTAGCATTGGTCCGCTCCTGCGGAGTCATGACCACGGCTTCATGCGCACTTTTCGGTCGAGGCGGTAAAGACATGTTCTATCCTGAAAATCCAATTGAAGAATATAGTTTCAAGCTTCCATCTTAAGATATCGGAAAAATCCGATAATTTCTTAAGCGTATATACGCAGCCAAGGCAGCACTTCGTTCACTCGCGAAGTGCTCTATATAGTTGATCTTCTTATGATTGCGGCGGCGTAGCAGCCGTTTTCTTAGGGCGAATTTTAATTTTGAAGTCTTGCTCCACCACTTGCACAAGGATCTCATTCGCCTGCTTGTCGTTCCCTGCGCACCAGAGTGGAACTTGATCGAGGTGAATAAAGAGTGGGCAGCGTTCGTGCCCGGCATCGCGAATTGCCTGGGTAGGCTCAGTAGTTATCAAAGCCACACTATCAATTATCTCTCCGTGTGGTGACTTCCACGGGTTCCAAATTGCAGCGACATTGAGAATCTTTTTGTCAGCGGGGAAGAACTGGGCAAGTCCTACAACGCGGCCGTTCTCTTTGAGGTACTCAAAGAACGATTCAAGCGGCACGACGCAACGGTGTTCGCGATACGATTTTTTAAACGATGGTTTCTCGCGGACCGTTTCGCTTCGTGCGTTATGAAATACACTTTTAGGTTTCTCATCCCGCTCGAAAAAAGGAATGAGGCCAAAATGCATCGGCTGAATATGGAACTCGTCTCCGTGCGGTACGATGACAGGTGTGGTGTAACGCGGAAAAACATGCGGTTTCCAACTAAAATCAGACGGGGTCGAGGCGTGGTAGTGGCGCTGCAAGGCCTTTATGTCAGACTCGATCATGAATTGGACACACATTGCATGCCTATACCACGACGAGCGCTAGGGTAAAAGCGCGTTTAGGATTGGCTCACATGAGTATTTGTAAGAGACTACAGTCGCTGAATACGCTCGACAATTGTCGGAAATAGTTGCCCAAGCGTAAGTGAGCCGGTCACCTCGGTATCGGCAATTCGCTCAAGAAGCCGCACTCCGGCTTCAACATTGTAGCCATTGCTAAGAAGCATAATACGCGCGAAATCGTCGGCGGCGTATTCATTGTTTCTGGAAGACGACGAGTGGCCCAAGATCTGATGCGATAGTTCGTGGGCCAATATAAAGGCGAGCTCTTCGGAAGACTCTACCATGCTGATCAATGACGATGAGAGCACGAGCCGCGCATCGCCCAACATCCAAGCGTTGGGAATATGGTCCTCGATAATCTCCACGTCAAGCGCCGAGTGATCGCAGGCACCCTTGCCGCAGACGAAATTTTGATGAAAGCCGCTAATAGCAGCCAGGAGTTCGCCGGCGGATCGACATTCGCGGGTAATTACTGAATTAGGGTCGGGAAGTCGCAAGAGATCGCGTGAATTTGCCAGTCCAATCGATGGGAGTAGTGTGAAAATTAATGAAAGTATAACTGTACTTCGAAGCAGAAACGACCTCCTTATTATTTGGATTCTTCGATCTCTCGCTATGATTCTCGGCTGATTGAGCGCAAAACTTGTGTTTCGCGCGAATATCGTGGAAAGTGCTAGAAAGGCCCTCTTTTGAGGGTTTTACAGAGTGTCAGTGCGGCCTCTTGTCGTCGAATGTATATTCAGTTCCGCGCTGTCGAATGAAGGGAGCTATGGGAGCAGGTGCACGTGCCGAGTTGGATGCAGAGATGCGCAAGGTGCTAGGCTGCCTCGATGCGCGCTGGATTCAAGCCGCGAGCCATGACCTTAGTCGACGTCTTTCGCAGTTTTTAGATACGCTTCAGGAACGGAGAATTAGCGCGGTTCTGGCCTGGATTCCGTTTTTCCCAGGTGAGATTGATCTGTCCAGTTTTATTAGTGAACAGATAGGCAAACGCGAGGTGTATCTGCCACGAGTGCTTTCGGAAGACGGAATGCAGTTTGTTGCAATTGACCAGAGCTGGGCGAGCATGACGCAGAGCGGGTACCGCGGTGTGCCCGGTCCAAAATCCGGAGGGAAGGTGTACGATCCAATCCTTGCCGCCGAGACCGTGGCGATTGTTCCGGGGCTTGCATTCGATCGTGAAGGTGCGAGACTTGGCAGGGGCGGCGGGTACTATGCGCGTTTTTTACAGTCGGGCCTCGCTGATGTGGTAACTGTCGGCGTATGCTGGTCGTTGCAAATTGTCCAGAAAATCCCGAGTCAGAATAATGTACTTTATATGGATTGGGTTTGCACTGAGCGTGAAATTTTTGAAGCGCAGTAGCAGCCACGAAAGGAATAATGAGTTCGATTAAGGTTCTCTGTATTGGTGATGTAGTCGGCGAGCCGGGCCGCGAGGTGCTTACGAAAGTGTTGCCTCGAATTAAGTTGGCCGAGAAGCCCGATCTCGTCGTAGTCAACGCCGAAAACGCGGCCGGCGGAGTTGGCATTGAATTGGGTACCGCACAGACAATTCGCGAAGCAGGTGCAGATATCATTACGCTGGGCGACCACACGTTCCAGCGCAAAGAAGCGCAAGAACTATTGAAAAAGCATAGCGAATGGTGTGTTCGGCCTGCGAACTATCCTGACGGTGCGCCGGGCCGCGGTTGGGCAGTCTTCACGACTTCTTCCGGCATAAAGATCGCGGTGTTTAACCTTTTGGGAAGGGTCTTTATTAATTCGCCGCTTGATTGCCCATTTCGAAAGGCTGAAGAGCTCCTTAGTGGAGCGCTTGCGGATGTGAAACTCAGAGTTCTCGACATGCACGCAGAAGCTACTTCGGAGAAGCTGGCGATGGCGCGGCACCTTGATGGCCGGATTGCGCTTCAAGTAGGTACTCATACTCACGTGCAAACTGCCGATGAGCAGATATTTCCAGGCGGCACCGGCTACATTAGCGATCTGGGAATGACCGGAAGCATGGACGGCGTAATCGGCATGGCGTCGGATGTAGCGCTGGCGCGGTTCCTGACTGGGCGTCCGCATGCCTACAAAGTAGCAGCGGGTGCTGGGGTGATTCACGGTGTGCTTGCCGAACTGGATCCGGAGACGGCGCGGACAATTTCGATTCGTCGTGTGCGCCAGGGGCTGGACGGCGTTTCATGAGGTTTAGTCGGCGAAAGCTCCTCGGCAGTGCCACCGTAACGGCGCTGCATTTTTGCGTTGCGGGGTGCCGGGCAAAGCATGTACAGGCATCACGAAAAGTGAGGCTGGGCTTGCCCGCTGCAATTCAACACGCGAAGGAGTTTCCGCTTGAGCGCGTGCTTGTGATAAGAGACCCGCGTGGCCTTCGCGCTATAAGCCTCCTTTGCACGCACCAGACCTGTGTGCTCAAGCAGACTACTGATGGATTTCAATGCCCCTGCCACAATTCAAGGTTCGATATGGTAGGGCGTGTGCTTGAGGGGCCGGCGAATAAAGATTTACCCCATTACGAATTAACCGTGGGGGAGGACGGGCAGCTCGTTGCCGATCTTGGCGCTGAGGTGAGTGCGGATTGGCGCTTACGTGAGAGTGAATTGAAGAGACAGGCGACTTAATTTGGACTTCTCAACGGATCATCTTATGGCCGGAGTCGCACGCCCTTAGTTACGAGGCATCCAATGTTGCGCGAACGCTTAGCGCGAGGTCGCTCATATTGAATGGCTTATGCAACGTTTCGCCGATGGCATCGGCGCCGCCCGTCATCTTAAGTATCTTTGTGGCTGGCGTTTGCTCGCGAACTTTGAGTGCAAGATCGTCTCCGGTGGTTGAGGGCAACACCATGTCGAGAATTAAAAGATCAAAGGTATCTTCTTTACATCGGGAGAGTGCTGATTCGGCCTGGCTACACGATTCAGCGCGGTATCCTAGCGAGGCAAGCATGCGCGTGAGTAAATTTCGCACGTCTTCATTGTCATCGACAACTAACACCTTCTCATCTTTCCCTCGAGGGCAACTTTCGACCTCGGCGAGGCGGTTCTCGGAGCGTGCCGCATCGCTGAGATCTTTAGAAGGCAGGTAGATTGAGATAGTTGTCCCGCGCTGCGGCTGGCTTTCAATGGTAAGAAAGCCATCGTGCGCGCGCACAATTGAGAACACAATCGAGAGTCCCAGTCCAGAGTGACCCGCGGCAGACTTTGTGCCGAAGAGCGGATCACACGCGCGTCCAAGGACCTCAGCACTCATGCCGCATCCTGAATCTTTAATCCTAATTCGCGCGTATTTTCCAGGACGTGCGCCGGGATGGAGTATTGTGAGGGCGCTCTCGATCTCTTCCTCACCAAGGGATATCTCGATTGGCAATGCGCCTTCTTGCGGAAGCGCTTCGGTGGAATTCAGCACGACAGCGGTAAGCGCCTGAAGCAAAAGATAGCTATCAAAAGCGGCGCCAACCGGGTGTTCAACTCCGGTAAAGTTAATAGTACAGCGACCACCGCCCGCTTTCTGTAGGAGCGGCAGCTTGCTGCGCAGATAAGTCTCAAGATCGGAAGTTTGTAGCAGTCCCGGTTTTCCAAGCGCGAATTCAAGAAGGTCGCGGACCGAGCTCCCGGCGCGTTTCGCCAGGTTTGTAATCGTGGCGCAGGCCTGCTGAGCTGACTGCAAATCGGCCGAGTCCTTAGCGAGGCTTGCTTGCGCGGTAATCGCGGTAAGCGAATCGTTAAAAGAGTGCGCCAATCCCGCTACAATACTTCCCAAAGAAGAAAGTTTCTGGCTTTGTAAAAGGTGCGATTCTATGGCGCGTTTGTCGGTGATATCGCGAACTCGGATTATTATGGAGTCGGGGCCGCTTGCGACGGCGGAGTTCTCAAATCCTTCGGTGCGAAGCGAAGAGAGCTCGAGGTATTTAAGTTTGTCAGGAAGCCTGTTTGCTTTGACTTCAATTGTGTGAGGACCATGTTTAAAGGACTCTTCGACAAGCTGGAGGATGTGTTGACAGATGTCGCGATTGATTTCGAGAGTATCAAGTCGCTTGCCAACGACGTTATTGGTAAGCACTTCGCAAAGCGATCGGAATTTTCGATTTACAAACGTTACTGTCCCGTTTCTGTTTAGCGCACAGATCCCCTGGTCTGGGGCGCTTAGAGGAGTATTGAATGCGCGCGGTACTTCGGCGCCGTCGGTCGCGGCGAGGCCATGGCGTGAAGCGGTTACGTCTTGAAAAGAGTGCCTTCGCCAAAAATCACTGGAAAGGCCAGAAAAGCTTGGACTTCCCATCGTGTTAAGAACTCCTCGGCTAAGCAGGTCTTGTACATTTCGAGCGATGATGTCGGTGACACGCCAACCTAGAATCGCAGGAAGGCAAATCGTGAGTAACATGATCCCCGAGTAATCGAGAAGATGAGTTGAAATCCATTGCGCAGAGAGAAAGCGAGTCGACCCGGCGATAAAGACGCTACTTACAAGGGTGACCAGCACGGTCGCAAGAGGCACGGCATTTGCGAGCAATAGCGGGAACCTTACAAAGCGGGCTTTTTGGCTCAAGAAAGTCCAGATTTTAGGATTGCTTAGCGTGCAGCCCGCGGTCAGGAGAAGGATTGCGTAACCGTAGCCCTGCAGAAGCAGCGAGCCGACACTGACCGGTGCCACAAACTGGGCACCAAGTTGATGCAGTCCAAAAAGGAGCGGACAGAGCAGCACATGCCAACAGACCAGACCGCTCACAAAAATTGGAATTTTTGGAAAGCGTTGGTTGCTCCATGCAATTGCACATACCAGCGCAAGGCTCTGCAGAGCGAGAATTGATTCGCCGCTTGCTAAAGTTTCGGGAATTACGCCAAGGGCTGTTGCAATTACCGCGCCCTGAAGTCCGAGCGTGCCGGCGGCGAGAAAAAGAAAAAGATCTCCCGGCCGGAGCCAGCCTTCAAGACCGGCGAGCATGCAGGCAGCGTTGACTAGATATGCGCCGCAGCCTAGCAACACGGCTATCTTTACCTGTCTATGTTGTGTTGCTGATCGAACCAAGTGCTTTCCCTCTCTTAGTGTTTGTCGAGTCTAGAGCGTTGGCATGTTGAACAGCTCCGTGCCAATCTCGACACCATTAGCAGCCGATTTTGGACCGCTGTTTCCTATTTCTTTAAGACACACTGAAAAGGTTAGATGCATTTTTGGCCAGCCCGAAGCGCTAATGTTCCAATTTAGCGCAAAACGTTGTTATCTTTGATGATTAGGTGTGAACTTTTTGCTTGGCTGTGTAATCTAATCTCTTGAAGAAAGTTACCGCTTCAACGCATAGTAGGAGTAGTAATTATTTAGACTGGTTGCTGAAGTGCTTAGGTCGTTGAGCCTACGGGACGATAGCCACTTGAGGCACTCCTTGTAACTAGGTGCTCCTTTTATTTTGTTGGGTTGTTGGTCGGAGATCAGTTTTAGTAAATAGTTGTGCCGTCTTGGGCTTTATATGCATCGTATTTGGCGTCATATAGTCCGTTTCGGAATATAGGGGAACATATTGCCATGAAAAAGACATTAGCGTTGGTATTTTCGCTGCTCCTTTTGGTCTCGTTCACTGCGACCGCGCAGGATCAGCTGCCGGTGGATAACGGTTTGAGCGTGTATCATACCGCGCCGCGTTACCGGGAGAGCGAGTCTCATCCATTAAGGGTTATCGGTTACATTTTGCACCCTGTAGGTTGGGTTCTTCGCGAAGCAATCTTTAGACCGCTTAGCTACTTTGCGTCGTCGACCGAAGTGACACGCAGCGTGTTCGGCTATCGCGAGCCATTTGATTATCGCCAGCCCGAGTGTTTTAGCGCTGATGACAGCATCCCGGATTGCCGATCGATAATGCCTTTTAACTACGACACTGCCGGAGAAGGCGCCGGAGACGGGTCCGACACTGCTTCGCTTAGTGATTCGGGCGCTGGGAAAGAGGTATACTTCCCGAACGTAAATTTTGATTTTGATGTTCGCAAGTTGAATACCCTTGGTAAAGGCAAGGCTCGGCAGATTGCCGACATGCTCAAGAAGGAGCCGGGCGTGAAAGTCGTGCTTCAGGGACATACTGATTTTGTTGGTTCTGAGGATTACAATCTTAAGCTTGGAATGGATCGTGCTGAGGCCGTCCGTGGTGAGCTAGTGGCCTTGGGCATTCCCGCCGACATGCTTTCGACGGTTACCTTTGGTGAGTCGCAGCCGCTCTTCACTGAGCAGGAAGATTGGGCTCGTGCACTTAATCGCCGTGTTGAGTCTCATCGTGATGCTGGGACGGCTGCCGCGCAGTAATAATCGGTAGCACGACACAAATGAAAAAGGCGCCCTTGTTGGCGCCTTTTTCATTGCATATTTGTGTGGCGTGGATCTACTGCCTGACCTCGAATGTTGCCAGAATAGCGCGGCGATAAATAGTGAATGTGGTACTCTCTTGGGTCGATTGATTAGCTTGCCGAGCCGCTTTTAAACGGCCGCCTGAGTCGGTGAAGCGCCAGTGGCTTGCGGCTTTAACTCAATAGTCTGCTGAGGAGTGTTAATTGGAGCGGTCACCCCAAGCCAATCGAGCGCCTGACGCATAATTGATTTCCGTTCGTGTTGCATCGTTACAAGCTTACGAACTACCTGGGTTTCGGAAAGAAGCAGCAGCTGGTCACGGTCGCTTTTCTCTTCGAGCTTCTCGATGCGCCCCTTTAACCATTCCCGTTCTCCTTTGAGGTCGCGAATTTCGGCCTCGCGACTTTCAAGCAGCCGATCTTGAAGGGTGGACAATGCTTTAAGCCGAGAAACTTCGCGTTCAAGCTCCTGGAGAGTGCTTGAGTTGCCGGCTGTGTCAGTAACTTCATGCTCTTTCGAGAGAGATACAATTCCAGCGCTTTGCAGCGCCGCTTCTACTGATTTTCCGGAAGGCGCTTTATTCGCCGACTGGTCAATTGCCGTCGCGACAATCTCATCGTGAACAAATTTTCCGCCGTGAAGTGTACCCTCGATAACTTCAAGGCCTTCAGACTCCTGGCCTTCGCCTTCGTTGCCGATGAAAGAATCCAGGCCGAAAACGTCAATTAGTTCATTTTTTGAAAAAAGCGGTAAGCCATCTGAGTCGGTCTCAATCTTGAGGTAACCCGCCTCAGCGAAGCGGTGCAGGGTCTGTGGAGATACACCGGTAAATGAAGAAGCCTCAGTAGCTGATATGAAATCTTGCATGCCCATACCTGTTGGTAACGACGTTTGTAGGGACTATAGCGAACTCGCCGGAGTTGTGCCAGGGTTAATACGATGAGTTTTTTACTATGAGTCAAATAGAAGACGCTTTCAATCGGATTCGACTGTTTAAGCAGCTTCCATCGGTGGAGCGTGCAGAGCTTATCCGCATCGCACGAATAGAGCAGGTGCCGAGTGGAAAGTTTTTGGCACGCAAGGGCGATCCGGTCAGCGAGATATCTTTTCTCATAAGCGGCGCGCTTAAGCTTTGTGAAGCTTCACCCGAGGGAAAAGAGATAACTATAGCGCTGCTTGGGCCCGGTGCTCATGTCGGAGTCGTTTCGCTACTCGGTGACGGTAAAAGAACGACTGATATTATCGCGACTTGTCGCAGTTCCTTGTTATGTTTTGACGCAAGAGTTTTTGAAAAAGAGCTAAGACGTGGAGCGCAGCTCTCGTATGGGCTCCTCGTTTCGGTAGCGCAGCGGTTACGGGAAACTTCAAGACATCTCGCAGAAAGCGCGCTGTATACTCTGAGTAGCCGCCTTGCACTTAGATTGCTTGAGCTTGCAGAGGTGGTAGAGCTTGATGGCGAAGAGCGGCTTCTTGTAAGGCAGCGACCTTCGCATCAAGAGCTTGCCAACCTCTTAGGCGCATCAAGGGAAGCCGTAACCAGGGCACTCGGACAGCTCGAAGCAGGCGGGCATATTCGTCTTGAGGACAATCAGGTCTGGGTATATTCATCAGCCGGAGAAGGAGCGTAGAAAAATTAATAAAATCAAAAGGTTGTACTGGTAATGGGCCTGACATGATTAGCGCTGCAATTTGCA
>CAZEAC010000004.1:57527-90843 GCA_964510065.1 uncultured Bdellovibrionales bacterium
GAACCTCGTCAAATCGAATTCAAGTCGACCTATCTCCCTAGTCACCTGGGGCACGGAAATGAATACAAAATCTATGAACATGCAGTATTGGTGCGTCGATCGAACACTGGTCCACTAATTCGCCTTGAGGCTTTCGATTATGAACCGAAGAAACCGAGCTGCGATTACCCGCTTTTCATGATTCATGGCGCAGGCCATGCGTCGTATCACTTTCAAGCGTTTCTTGCTCCGTTCCTTGCCGAACGCGGGATTCGCTGTATTACCTTTAGCACACGCGGCCATGGCGCGAGCGATAGCCCAGGGGCAGTGCGCTTTAAGTTAACGACGCTTAAAACGCACCGTCGCGATGTCTTGAGAGTATCTGAACATTTCAATTTAGCGAAATACCCACCAATTGTGCTGGCCCATTCCATGGGAGGATTGGTGGCGCAGCAGCTTCTCGCGGAGAACTTACCGGCGCGCGCAGCCATCCTTCTGAATACGATGCCGCACTTTGGCCTTCATGCGATTGCGGCTCGTTATGCAAAGCGTCATCCGCTTCGTTTTGCGCGCATTAACGGCACCGCGAGTCTAAGGCCGCTCTATGAATCTCCAGAGCGGCTCCGTGAGACTTCATTTTCGTTGAATCGCCCGCTTTCTGAAATTGCACCATTCGCTGCGCATTGTGGTGACTATTATTTTACTGCGTATGTGCAGGCCTTGGCACCGAGACTCCTGGATCCGAAGAAAATTGCAAACCGTGAACTGCCTCTTTTTGTCGTTGCCGCTGAAGACGACAGTATCATTACCGTCGAGGAGCAACGTCGCGTGGCGACGGCGCTACGAACCACGCTAGAGGTCTTCAAGAGGACTGCACATACAATGTTCCTTGAACCGAGTGCTCCCGAGCTCGCCGAACAGATTATTGCATTTCTCAGAAGAGATCAGATTATGGCTGCGAAGTAGCGCTCCCTATGAACTCACTGATCCCGGGCCTTCCATGATAGGCGCGTGCCGCGCAAAGTGCGATTTCTGAAAGTAGTTGAAAGGTAAGTCGGTAGCTTTCCCAGGAGGTGCTAGCGCATCCTCGCAGGTAAGCGCTGAGAATCTCCTGTCGTGCGCGTTGAATATAGGAGCTTGTAGAAGCTGCCTCATTATCGCTCATAGAGAATGACTCAAATGGTTTGCCGCCGATAACTTCTGCGTTGCGGAAGATTTGAATCTCGAAGTGGTTATGTCCTCCTGGAGCACCCGGTAGCGGCGCCTCCTGGTCATGAAAATTGCGCTGCTCAAAAGCTTCGTAGCTATGAACCATGAGACTGAGCAGCGGGCCAGCGACAACGTGCAAACGTTCGTGGCGAAGTCTTCCGTTTCCTTTGTAGGGATCGGCCTTTGATTCCGGCCACGCACGCCTGGAGAAGCCGTTGTGCATAATGCTGATTTTTCCGTGCGCGACAGAATCTACACCGCGCCGGAAATTGAAGAGCGCGTGAACGTCGAGCTCGCCGAAGTTTGAATCAGGCAACGGAGGAGGAAGGTATCCAGGAAATAACCGGGCGTAGTCATTTCCTTGAATCTGCTTAAGGCTGTCTTTGGGCCAACACAATGATGCCGATGTTAAGAAGTTGTCGTGCTCCTTCCCGGGTACGCTTCCGGCTTGAAGCGCGGCGGCGACCAAGTCGATGAAATGATAGCCACCGTGAAGTAGCATTCCGTAGCCATATTTAAAGGGGTGGTTTTCCTTGTCGTACTCATGTGGAAAAGTCCAAAGACCATCGCTTTTGAAAACATCAACAAAAGTGAGGGGAACTCCGCTGTTCCTTGCGAAGTCTCGAAGGGAATTCATGACGAATTGAAATCCTGAATGGCTGCGCCTCTGCGCCATCAAAGTGATGCTGCTTTTTGGATATCGTGTAAGGAGGTTTGCAACCTCAAGGTAGTCGGCCCAAAGAGTCTGTGCCGCTGTCGTGTCACAACAGGCGTTAAGTGGTGCGGATAGTGGCTTTTCAACCAGCACCGGAAGTGAACGGCTAAGCGCCCAACGTACATACGGGAGATGCGCCTTGGGCTCAGTGAGAATCAAGGCGCCATTTATGTGTCCGGCCTCAATTTCTCGATCAAGTCGTATAATAAGCTCGGGACTCAAATCCGTGGCAAATCGAGAGGACTCAGGTAGCCAAAGCTTTTGTTTGGGCTCGATCGAGGTGCCTCTGAGAAATGACTCGACTGAAACTTTCATCGATTCGAGTTCAACTAACAGTGCAATCTCTTCTAACTCCTTGCCGATGTTCTCGCGAAGATAAGGCAGATAGTTCTGTCTTGCCGCCGGGCCACAGCCTACAACCAGGAGCCTGCTCGGTGTAAGGAGCGCAGGAGCAGGTGGGAGCTGCGCATTGCATAAGGTAGCGGGTACTTTCGCCGTCTTAAATTTTAATTCCGGGCTCACATTAATGATTGTAGCGGAGTGGCTACATAATGATCTGCACTTGTGACGAATATCACAATTGTGAGCTCTTCCATGAAAAAACAGTTATGACTCTCCTATGCCTTTGACCTCACAGATTCCCCAAGTGTGCTCAGCGCCCATTCTAAGTAAGGAAGCGCGCACCGAGTATCGCGCGGCTGTTTGGCAGAACATGTTGCGTGCGGTTGCAATTGAGGCGCGGGATACGGTGGTTGAACTTTGTCCTGGCCAATCTGAGAAAGTGGGACGCGCACTCGCAAGATGTCAGTTCGAAGGCCGGCTCTTCGTAATCGAACCGATCCGCTCGCTTGGTCAAGCCATTGCGAAGCGCTATCGCGAGCTCCTTCCGCAAGCGCATATTGAGCACTTGCCTTTGAGCGTGCAAGAGCTTACTTCGAATGGCCTTCGTGGTGTGGACTTTGTGCTATCTAATCATCCGTTGGATGACATGCTCCTTGCCGCTTCTATTCCTCAGCATAAATGGAGCGAGCTTTGGGAACATGCGTACAAGAATCCCGAAGAGGCTGCCCTTCGTGTACATAGCTGTTGGAAGTGGCTGCGTGCTCAAGAAAAGAAACTCTTAGTGGCGAAGCAGTCAGTGATTGAAGATCTAGTCAAGCTTAGAGAAAGGTTGCGGCCACGAAACTTACTTATCTATCAGTATCCGAGCAGCACTTTGGCGGCGCATCAGCTCCACTCGCTCGATGGAGTCGCCTCGGAGCTTCTCTCAAGCTTACGGAGGAGAATCGGCGCAAAACATGATTGCTGGAATGGTGCGATTCGCCGGATTGACCAAGATCCTGGGCACTGGTTAATAGCCGAGCGATCCACTCGGAGGTATTCACCGAGCGCGTCTGTTCCCTGTGCCGTCTCTAGGCTTGGCCACGAGATGTTCATGAAAGTGCAAGCGCACATTCATCCTTCGCGCGAAGATTCGAGTTTGGTTGTTGACCCAGAGTTTTCAGCTCTTTACGGAAATGGCCTAATTTCGCGGTATGCGACATTTGATCTCATGGCACAAGCTCATCGAAAGCGTGAGACAGAATCGGTCTTTGTCGACTACCAATGCGATCCGAGCGGAGTCGCACTTGGGAATGACGCGGGATCAGGCCGCGCCGCGTACGCGGGAGCTCATTTCAATATAAAGGGGATCGGGCGCACCCCATTTGTGAGGTCGAAGTCTTCCTCCGTGCATGGAACCGGGCGTCTAAACCTTATGAAGGGCTTTTGGGAGATGCTGCTTGGAAACACCGTACGCCGACACTTCTGGTGCGGTGGCACCGCAATAGTTGGGCTTGAGTTCGGCCGAAATACTTTTCGGTTTAAGGGGGAAGAATGGCTGGTAGCGAAGGCAGTTCGCGAAGACAAAGGAACACTTGATCGACCAACGCATCTGCTGCAGGGCAGCGCCAAGATCCGAAATTTCAACATAAGGCAATTTGCGCGCGATCTTGGAAGGCTTGATGCCGACCAGTTTACTGAGCGAATTCTGCATAATGCATGGTCTCCAGGAAACTTCTCGCTCGCAGGCCAGTTAATTGATTTTGATACGGGATCGGCGGTTGCAACACGCGCGCCGCATTTCTCTTACAATGCAAAGTATCCTGCGGTGCTCTTTGGTCTCGAAGGAGAGGGGAAGCTCATGACGCTAATGCTTCTTCGTGAGCATTGTAAAAATATCTCGGAAGCTTCAGACGTCCTCCTTTTGAGGGAGTTTGAAGAAGCTAAGCGTGCACAGCTCGAATTAGGAATTCTTCGTCTTTTGGGAATATCTGGGCCAGATCAGATGGTAGTCCGTGCGGCACTTGGAGCAGAACTGTCGGCACTTACTTCGATCGTTACGCAGAGCGCCGGGTTGATCTATCCAAATTTGAGAGCACTCAATCTCATGAGCATGGAAAGAAGTCCGGCGCTGTTTGACTACTCAAAGCTGTTTCGGTTTCTGCCCCCTTTCTTTCACTTTTATAGGGAACAATCGCAATTATTGCAGCGAGGCTTCGCACTTGTTTTTCGGGAGGGAAGTTTTGAGCGGCTAGAGTCGGAGAAGCTCTCGATGCGAGCTCGTGGAATGCTCTTGAAATGGAATGTAATCTTGAACCACTTGGATTTAGCCAGTGCGAAACGAAATGCAATCAAGTGCGTGGAACTTGTTCTAGAGATTCTAGAAGGGTGTGAGAGGCTTACGCTCACCTCAACTCCACTGTCGCGAGCAATTGCGGCATATCGTGCGAATGAGGACCGGCATTATCTGATGATAGGCTCGATGCGGCGATTTCTTGAAGACCTCGATCATCGTGCGCGTGATCGGAAAATTACGGCTCTACAGCTCCAAGAGCTCGCCAATGTATTCTTCCGTGCGAATGATCGGCGCATAGTTCCTGACAGGAGCACTGAGTATGCGGTCGATTTACGCATTTTCCGAGAGGGATACTTTGAGCGAATTGTGGATCGGCAAGGTGTTGTTCGTGATCGATTTGTGTGGCTTTCTGGAAATCGCAGTCGAGTAGTACCGAAAGGCTCACTCATTGTTTCTGGAGAAGCTGAGCGTTGCGAATTGAAGCGAGTATCGGAGCGTAGTTTTATCTCAAAGCCGTACTCGATGGATAAGATTCTTGAACGTGCAGGGAAAGAGAGCTTTTCAGATCGGAGTGAGTTGCATTGTTGCGGCAAGAGCTTCGAGCTCCATTCAATCTTAAACGGAGGTTAGGGTGCAAAGTCAGCGAAATGCAATTTCGCTCCGTCCGGACTCTCTCGAGGCCTGGTCGAAGGCGATTATAGCTGCGGGAATAAGGCTCGAGTCACGTAATTTATTTGAAAGTAAAGCCAGTCGCTATGAAAGACTGCGTGCCTGGGGGCTCCTTAAGACTCCCTGCCTTACTTTGACCGTACATGAGTTCCTCACGGCACCAAGAAAATATCTCGAATTGGTACCAGGTGCCAAGCTTATTCCCTTTCTCGAGCCGGCTTATATGGCCGGTACCTGTCAACATTTTTCAAGTCGACCAATTTTAAGGGAGCATTTCGTAGCCGCGCTTCGCAGGGCAACTCAGGGCCTTACGCGGAGGCATTGTAGTATTACTTTTCTGAAAGCATTCGATATCTTGTGTAATGGAAATATCATTGTAAGGAAGGACGCCGACCTTTATGCGGAATTCGTTGTAGGCGCACGGAGCCCATCCCAGCAAAACGTTGAAATCGGTTGTATCGTACGGCGCGATCCCTTCCTTGGGATTCTACGCTACAGTTCTAAGAATCTAGAATTGCGGGGACGCATTTATGATTTGATTTCGAGTCTACCGAAACGTGGGCCACGAAATGTGTATCTTCCGGGGTATTATGAAGTGGCGCTTGGGCATGATAAGGAAAATGATGTGGAGATTCCGCTTTTTTATGATTTCCGACAAGGGAGCGCCTTTATTAGTCCTGCGCTGCCTTGCGCAACGACGACTCTATTGCCGGCCACTGCTCAAGCAGTAACTTGACGATCCTGTCGATCGGAAGCTTACGCGAGTTAATTTTGCCAAGCACTACCTCTTGCCTTCCATAGAGGCTTTGTGGCTCGCCGATATCGCCGAGCGCTTCGTTTAAGCGCCGCATGAGCGGGATCATGTTAAAGGTTGCCGACCGTAATTCGCCATGCCGCGGAAAGCGAACTGAAATAACGAGCATATCACGGTAAAGTCGGACGTGGATTGGCGCATCAAAGCAGTACTGTCCGGCGCTCTCCATCAGCCAGTCATAAATTAGAAAATCGTGATCGAGCCTCTTGGAAAATCCAGTGTTCTCAGCCATAAGAGCGATTTTTCCTGAGGGGTGCTGGTCGTCAACGCCGATGACTTCGGTTACCTCAAGAGCCCTATCGTGAATTACCCTCAGCCTCTCAAAAGCGCGCGCTGATAAGCTGAGCGTTAACGCGGTCGGCTCCTTTCGAGAGTGATAATTCTCAAGCAAATGGCGGAACCATTGATTGACAATACGCAGATAAATATTGTGCACGGCATATTGGTTGAAGATGGATGGAGTGCCGTCCTTGGCATCGACAAAGACGCCACGAATTGAGTCGGCATCAAGTTCAAGAAGTTTCTTTCCGGTAACTCTTTCAACAAATCGGCCCTTTTCGTCGGTAATCAGCTGGAGAATTGCGAAGCAGAGGTGTTGGTAGTTTTCCAATTGTTTAAATTGTAGAGATTGGTCAAAGCGCTCTTCACCAAAGAGTGCAAAGTCGGAGTAATTCGCGGTCAACGAGAGAAGTTGGGAGGCAGCAGTAGCTTCCATGTGGTGAGTTACTGCATAAAAAGAGAGGAGGGCGTCGGGATCTAAATTTTGAGAATTAGTAAAGCAAGCGGCGTCGGTGCTCAGAAAACCATCGCGTTCAAGTTCTGGAATCTGTTTAATGAGTCGCGGAAAGGTTGCCTGCTTGGTGTCGTCACCAAAGTGGCCGTGATGGTCGACGACACGCAGCCAACTTCGATTGGCAAGAAGAAATTTCAACGCCTCTTCGCGTGAGACTCTGGAGAAGGGGTTGTTGTCTAAAATAAGAAACTTTCGGTTATCAAATTCTGAATGAAGTGTCTGCAGGCCCTCGATGGTCATCCCGCCGTCGGGAACAATAAATATGGCTGAGCCGCGCCGAACCGGCAGCTGCTCAGCCTTTAGCTTCCTTTGCTGCACTGTATGAGTAGTCACGCCTACACTCATCACAGTAATACTAACAGAATCTCAAACCTTATCCTAACCGGCTTTGAGGTAGCAGCTTCTTTTCGGAAGAGGGGGATTTTGGAGACACGTCGACGTTTCTAGCGAGAGGCTAGATTTCGACAAGTTCTCTCAATGAGTGAACTGATTCCTTTCGGCATTTTCGGGCCTCGCGCATCACAGTGTCCCGTTTTCGCTAATCACGGGCGAATGAGGCGGTCTTGGTACCCTCCAAACCAGCCGTAAGAATGTATGGCACTTCAGTATTCGTGGAATCGCGAAGAAAGTTTCGTTAAAACTTAGCGAGACACTGGGTTTCTACGCGAAGCTCATCTCTTTAACTTCCACGACGCTTGTCGCGCCTGGAGTATTTACCAGCATTCCGCCGGTGATAATTGCCAGAGACTTATTAGGAAGCTGTTCGCGCTTCTGTACGATCTTCAGCGCAGCATTGATCTCTTCTTCATGGTTATTGCCGCTTTCGCAAAGAATTGGCTGCACTCCCCAGTTAAGGCACATGCGCCGAATGGTGGTCTCGCGCCCCGATACACCGTAGAGCGGCTGCTGTGGGCGATATTTCGCGATAAGCCTCGCCGAAAGTCCGGTTTCCGTGCAGGCAATTACCGCTTGGGCTTCAACTTTCACCGCAGCTGCGCAGGCTGCATACGCCACCGCATCTGGGACCGCCGAGCGGTCGCCATGACGCAAGCGCAGTTTATATTCATCAAAATTAAAGTCGAGCTCTGTTTCGCGAGCGACACGATCGAGCACTTTGACACATTCAACGGGATGCTCCCCGATGGTCGTTTCTTCCGAAAGCATGACTGCGTCAGCACCACTTATCACCGCCGTGGCGACGTCCGATACTTCGGCACGAGTTGGGCGTACCGCAGTTATCATCGAATGCAGCATCTGCGTGGCAACTATTACTGGCTTGCCGCGTGAGTTCGCACCTTCGATCAGGAGCTTTTGTACCCGCGGGACTCTTTCTACCGGAAGCTCGAGACCCAGGTCGCCGCGGGCAACCATTAAGCCGTCAGCGGTGTCTAAGATCTCTTTGATATTATCGAGAGCACTGCGTCGTTCAATTTTTGCAATAATCGGGATATCGCCGCCTGATTTGGTGATGACATCGCGGACCATCAATATGTCCTGCGCGTTCTGCACGAAGGAGATCGCCACATAATCTACTTTATGTTGAATGCCAAACGCCAAGTCTTTGAAGTCTTTGGTCGTTGCCGCGGGAAGTGAGATGGCACTTTCAGGGAAAGCGATACCAACTCGTGATCGGATTCGGCCGCCTTTAACGATGCGACATACCACTGCCTCTTTGGTAACTTTCTCCGCGGTAAGTGCGAGAATGCCATCCGCAAGTAAAACCGGCTGTCCAGGTGTTAATACCTCGGTTGGATTGACTGTCTCCACGTATACACACTTGCCGGTAGATTTCGATCCGTTGGCAAAACGAAGCTCAATGGTGTCGTTGTCTTGAATCGTTGCATAATCACCCTCGACCTCGGTAATGCGAATCTTTGGGCCTGAGAGATCTTGAAGCACCGCTACGGGCATTTGGATTTCATGAGATACCTTTCTTATCGTCTCGAGCGAGGTGCGGTGAATATCATGACTACCGTGAGAAAAATTCAGTCGAAACACATTTACTCCGGCCTGAATTAGCTCGCGAATCTTCTCTGGGCTGCTCGATGCGGGACCTACAGTAGCGACAATCTTTGTTCGGCGTCGAGCGGTTGGGGGAGAATATATGAATGAGTTGCTCATGGTTTATCTCGTCTTGGTAAAAAGCTGCATTCGTCGGCATTTTTTAGTGCTCGAAGCACCTGCTCTTCGGTGGCGACGCCATTACTAAGAAGCAGGATTAACTCTTCGGCCAGGCTATTTACCTGAAGCGACGGTGCGTCAGTTGAAAATGTGTATTTGATTCCAAATGTATCGAGTGTCTCTATTATACGTCCATACTCGGCGATGTCGCTGACTGCTCGGGTAAGCAGATTCGACTTCACACAAAGCTCGCAAACGATATCGCGTTCCTGAAGTAGCTTCAACCCTCGGTCGTCTTTATTCGCCCAATACGCCCTAAAGGCGACTATAGGATGGGCGACGCGGTGTGGCTCGAGCGTTTCTACGGTCTTCACAAAGGTATCCAAGTCAACGTGTGGGGTCTCACCGACATGAATAGTCCGCCCCAGCCCATTTCCCGCTTCGTCGAATATAAGCTTCATCTCCTTGAGTTTGCGCTCGGAATTTAATGGATTAACGGATTCTGGACCGGCAAGATCCACGCCGATAATTTTGTCGGTTTTTTCCCGCCACATACGGATCTTATTAGCCAGGATCATATTCGCTTCAAAGGTCATGTCTCGGCCAAAGCAGAAAAGCAGCCCAGATTGCAGTTTGTTCTTAAAAGCGATCTCGACTTCTTCCACCGCGGAGCATGCCGATTTGATCACTCGGTCCACATCGTAAAGCCCTGCATGACGGCCCTTTAGAAAAACCGCACCGGTTCGTTTCATCGGATTCATCCGCAGCTCTAATCGACCGATAGTAAATAGCGGGGTAGGTGAGCCGCCTTCGCCTCCGGGCCCAAGGTGAATCATGCCGCCAGTGCGGTAAGCACGATGAATTGCAATAATTATACTCTCGCGTACTGCAGTCGGCCCGGATTGGATCAGCTCGACCTTGTCGTAGACCTCGAGGTAGGTGTCGAGATCTTTCACGTCAGTGTCGGAGATTTTCAGGAGGTTAATGAAATCCTCGTAGCCACTGCCCATGCCGCGAATTCCGCGCTCGATTGCGATCTCCCAGAGGCGGTAGATCGGAACAGATCCGCCCAGGTGCACATGCACTTCCGTCACATTCTTAGGCCAAGCTATTGCGGCCCAACGAGCGTCCTCGGCTTCTTCGCGGGCGCTTGGAATAGGCTGCTTTGGGGGGCTCTTTTTTGATTTTTTTTCAGCGTTCATTCGGGTTTGGAGAAACTTACGCGAGAGAGCGCTCATCATACAAGTAACTGAGTAGTGTTATATTTATAAGTCATTGAAAGAATTGCGTATTATTTCTATGAACCAGAAGCCGAAGTACCTCTCAAAAACCGTTCCCTTTGGTGGCAAGGAGCTAAAGCTCTTTAGTATCGATGGGCTGACCTGGTCGACACGCAAAGACGAGTTACTGGTGATTAAAGAGCGCCATGATGCAGAAAAGGTTACTGCGGCCCAGTTAAAGGGAGAACCTGGCGAATCAGGCAGTATTGCCACGACGAAACCCACAAAGCGACTCTTCTCGCCAAGATTTCAGGGCCAACAACAGCCGCAGGCGGGACAGCCAAATAATGGCGTTCCCGCGCAGAGCGTGCCAACCGCACAGCCCGGCGCGAAGAAGGATCTCGCTAAAAAACCCACGATGCAGCCGAAGGTGTCGGCCGCCCCGGCAGCTGTGGCGAAAAAGCCAGCTCCAAAAGCCACCAAAGCAGCGCCAAAGGCTCGTAGCTCGGCAAAGCCAAAAAAAACAGTCAAATCGAAGCGGGCTGCCGCGTAGAGAAAAAGATGTTATTGCCCTGGAGTCTGCGCCGTAGTGGGCGAGGTGCTGGCTTGCGCATTCGACTCGATTGGCTTCGGCTGAATCTCAAAAGATTCTCGATACACATAGCGGAAGCGACCCGGTCCGGCAACAGAGGTGAGCTCTTCAGGCGCGTTAATATCAGCTTCGAATCCAGCGAAGAAAACTATCTGTCCTTTGGCTACTTTTAGATCGGCGTCATACTCAACCTGAATTAGTGCCTTTGCAGTAATTCGCGCGCGGTTTCCTTTGTATTCGATATAGCTCTTGGTGCTGCCTATGCCTTCAAATATTCCAGCCTCGTTTTTCTTAAATTCTGCGGCGGTGAGTTCCATATTGTAGAGCCAAGGGGCTTGGGTGGCACCGCGCACAATCTCTTGCGGCGAAAGAGTCGGAGGTGGAGGCGTGATCAGCTGTCCTCTTGCCCCGGAGATATCCTTGCCCTTTGTTTCGAGAGTAAGTGAGAAGTTTCTGCCGTCGTGTTCAGATGAAAAATTGATTTCAACCACAGGAATTATCGGAGGCGGAGTTGCCGCCGGCTGCTTTGAATGGCGCGGGATACTTTTGAGGACCTGTGTTACCTGTTTCTCGATATTGCTCACCTCGTCATCTGAGTTGGCGAGAAACATAAAGTAGACGACATTCCCAAAAATGAGGACAACGGCGCAAAGGGCGACAAGCGGCAAGACCTCGCGCATGATAAGTTTTCGCTTCGCCTTCGGCGATGCATCTTCCTCGTCTGTCTCCTCGCCAGACTCGCTGGCAGCGTCGCTAGCTTCCTCGGTGCGTGGTTCCTGCGCGCGTCGCGCCATTCTTTCGCGAAGCGTCTCCTCTTTCGCTGGAGGTTCAGGCTTTTTCTGCGCTTCCGTTTTTGTTTCCTGCTTTTCGTGAACGGGATCGGCAGTGGGAGCGGGGACCTCAGCGCTTTTTAAAGACAGATCGTCCTCTTCTTCAGTTAGTGGTGGAACGATACTTTCGACGGCTTCTTTATAATTAGGTTCGACAAGTGCCGGTTCTTCGACCACTGAGGCGAGTGTGAGATCGAATTCGCTTTTGACTGCGGCGCTATGTACCGCGCTTGCGGACTCTACTTTCGGCTGGAGCGCGTCTGCTTTCGCAGTTGGTTCAGGTTCTTTCTTTGCGGACGGAGAATCAAGCTCAAGCTGAAGTCCTAATGGCTCCTTGAGCTCCAACACTTTTGAGCCGCTAGGTTGAACTGCTTTTGGCGCTTCGCTGATCGGAGGCGCGATCTTTCCGAGTACCGGACTTTCAGGCGAATCATCAATGTCATCGAGAAGTGCAAGGTTTGGCGCCGAATTGTTTTCAGTTGTGGGCTCCAAGCCCGATGCCTTTTTCGCGTCGCTTACTTCTGGCTCGGGGTTCGTGAGATTGGGAAAGAGCTGCTCGTTGTCTTCGAGCTCGGTTGGTGGGATTTCGTGAGTCTTGATCGGTTTCTGCTCGACTTCCTCGCCGCTATTAAAAAGAATATCGTCGATATCGAGTTGCAGATTGCTGGAGCTTGACTCGACTGTCTCGGCGACAGGCTTATCATCAGGATTGTCTTGCTGCGGTTCGCCGAAACTAAGTTCAAGATCGATCTCCGCGTCGTTATTTTGCTCTTGAGGTGGGAGGTCAGTTGCCTGCGGTCGAACCAGCAGGACTTTCGCTCCAGCAGCCTTTAATTTTTCATAACAAGTTGTGACTTTCTCTTCGGATTCGGATTGAAGAATGGTAAGTGGTGCATCGGTAAGAAATCGGCGCACCTCGTCCACCGGGAATTCGAGATCGGCGACAAACGTTCCTTTGAGCGTTTGCAAAGTCTTTGCCGAGCCGTCGACCGGGCCCTGAAATATCAATTCAAAATATTTGCGTTCCTCACTCACAAGACGAAGACTCCCGCGGCGTAATCCCTCCAATACTTAAGAGTTTTTCGGATCAATTTAAGAACTTCTTGATAGCGAAGCCCGTTTCTTGGGGAAAAGCAGGCAACTTTATTGCGATTTTAACGAACAGTAGTTGATGATAAATGAAGACTTAATTGAAAGTGGCGTACGAGCGATTCTTTCTGCTGACCGATCCTACCAACTGCCCAGTATTACAGAGGAAAATCTGGAGCAGCTTAGGGCTTCGAGGCCTTTTCGGGAGGCTAAGGAGAAGCTCATTTGGCTCGATAAACGGGGTATTGGGGTGCTTGGGCTTCAAGACCGGCGTTACCCGGAGCTACTCAAGCGGATTTATGACCCGCCCAAGCTACTTTATTACCGTGGCCGCGTTGAGCTTCTTGGCACGGCGCCTGCGATTGCCGTGGTCGGATCGCGCACAGCCGACCCGATCGGCCTGAAGACCGCGCGCGAAATTTCAAGCGAGCTCGCGCATCGCGGAAATTGCGTGGTGAGTGGCCTTGCCCTCGGTATTGATGCCGCCGCGCATCAAGGGGTGCTTGGTGCGACTGCGAGCGGAGCTTTAACGATTGCGGTGCTTGGAAACGGGCTGTCGAGAATCTATCCATCGAGCAACGCTAGACTCGCTGAAGAGCTTCTTGAGGCGGGAGCGCTTATCATTTCCCAGTTTGATTATGAGGTTCCGCCATATCCGGCTAATTTTCTAAACAGAAATCGAGTGATCGCCGGTCTTTCGTATGGCGTATTAATAGTACAGGCGGCACTTCGCAGTGGTTCCCTTGTCACGGCGCGTTACGCGCTCGAAGAGGGGCGCGAAGTTATGGCGATTCCGGGCTCGATTTATGAAAAGCGCCATTCCGGCTGCCTTGAACTGCTTCGGAATGGCGCAACTCTCGTTCGCTCAGTAGATGATATTCTTGAGGCGCTTCCCGATCTTCGGAGTACACGGATGGCGCCCATGGCGGATGCAGGAGCGAGACTCCCGACCGCGCTCTTGCGGATTGTGCAGAAGCTTCGTGATTGCGAATCGCTCGCGATTTCTGAGTTTGTTGATAAAGACTGTTCGCGAATGGATGTGGAAGCGTCAATTCTCGAGCTTGAACTTTCAGGCGCGCTTGAAAGGCTTCCTGGAAATCGAGTCACGCTTACGGTTTCTGGTAGATCCCAATGTAAGCAAGCCAGGGGCGATGAAGCGGGATTCCCGCCGGCGGATAAAAATTGATTCCATGTTGAATCAGCTCCTCGCGACGAGTGAGTGATGGGAAGGCATTTCTCGCGCTTTCGAAGGTGAAAAGCTGCTTATGGTAGGGATTAAATCCCTTGGTCTCATTGAGCGGGACCGAGTAGACAAGAAAACCACCTGATCGGAGACACCGAAATACCATCTCTTCGTAGCGCGCGAGGTCCGGCAAATGCTCGACGGTTTCAAAAGAAACGAGTACATCGCATTCGTCGGTGAGTGCATAGAGATCGCTAACCCGGTGCTGAATTTTGGGCGACGAATAGTGTTTCCTTGCGTACTCAATGGCGGCTGTGGAACAATCTACTGCCAAGACGCTCTGTGCGACCATGGCAAGGATAAAGCTTCCGTATCCCGAACCGCAGGCTGTATCTATTACCTGCTTTTTTTCACAACGAAGCAGCGCCAAGTTGTATCGTGCAATATGTTTACATACGTTTCCCAGATCGGTGAGTCCCGGAACAGCGCGTTCTTCTTTGCCTTCCTCGGTTCCTATTACTGGGTCTTGCATGCAAGTGCCTCTTCACAAATGATTCCGTCGTGTCTCGCTAATAATTGAATTA
This sequence comes from uncultured Bdellovibrionales bacterium, assembly GCA_964510065.1. GTDB lineage: Bacteria > Bdellovibrionota_C > UBA2361 > UBA2361 > CAIXSY01 > CAZEAC01. The sequence continues at coordinate 71,943 of CAZEAC010000004.1, forward strand.
GCTCCTGATAGCGTCCCGCGGTGGCGAGCTTTTCAAGTTCCGGTTCTTGCAGGATCTCAAAACTTCTTCCGACCGCCAAGTTTGTGAGCGAGGGGCCCCATTTTGCTTTGAAGCGTTCGGTAAAAAGCGCGCAACGAGCTGCGCTTTCGTCGGTGCTCTCGACGCCCCAGGTGGAGCGGCCATTAAAATGAAGTACCCATGAATTCGAGGCGTAACACGCATCAAAACCGTGTAGAATTGCGCGCAAGCAGTAGTCATTATCTTCGGCGCCGCCTCTGCCAAAACGTTCGTCGAGGAGGCCGACTTTGCTGTAGACGGAGTAGGGAATCTTTATGCAGAAAAATGGTAGACTGACCACCTTGAGAAACCCGGAAGGGGCCTGTTGAATCTTCGCCGCCATTCGTTCAACTTCGCCGGGATGAGTGAGGTACTGTTCCAGTGTCACCACGTTGGTGAACTCTACTCGTTCGCTTTTACTACGGACTTCTACATTGGAAAGAGGGGAGAGTAGTGCTGGCGCGGTGACGGCGCGGAGAGGATCAAGCCAGCCTTTGGTGAAAATCAGATCATTATTTAGAAAGACAAGATCTTCTTTCAACTCGGCGGCGCGGCGAAGTATTTGGTTTACGTTTGCCGCGAAGCTCAGTGGTACTTCATTCCGGAGCACTTGGATTGCAGAGTGCGCAACGCACCAGGCCGGATCGGACGATCCGTCGTTGTCGATAAGGTAGAATTGGTCGGCGGTTCCAAGTGCGGTGCTCAAGAAGAAGGAATCGAGCGCGTATGGCGTAAATGCCGTCGAGCCCCTGGTAGTAACCATTCCAAAAATCATTGCGTACTTTATATGATAGTCGTCTAAGCTTTAGATCGAGAGAAAGCCAAAATATCTTGCGTTGATTTCGGTAGTTGGGCACCCACTTGAATTTGTTGGCATTTTAGTCCAAACTTGCCCCTCGTTTTTTGGTTTTCTTGGTTGTTCTCGGATTGTGGTGGCTGTAGCTCAGTTGGTAGAGCTCCGGATTGTGGTTCCGGCTGTCGTGGGTTCGAGCCCCATCAGCCACCCCATTCATACCCGCATCAGATGCACGAGATGCAGGTTTGTGATTTGACCTTCAGATTTCCCTGAAAAACCCCTTACTCTATTAATATTGTTAGCCTTCCAGGGTGTCGGCGTTGCATCTCAGATTTTTGAGAAGTGCCTCGACATTTCAGGAAATGTCAGACTTTGGATGCAAAAGAGATGCATTTGCATCTTGGGGTGTTTTGAAAAGTGGGTGCAAGAGATGCAAGGTTATTCTTTAGCTTTGCCACCGTATGATTTTGGTAGCTTCTCACGCAGCATCTCAAACTCTTCATGAGTAAGAGACAGTTCAACTTCAAAACCCTCTTGTTTGTTCTGCTCAGCATCGAGCAGCTTGCTTTTTAGAGAGTTGCGAATAGCAACCTCAGTCTCATCAACCGTGCGTCTCGGGGTATGCACTTGGGTGTAAACATCCCAGATGTCAGCCAGTGAGGTTTTAGGGTTGTTTTTAAGACCATCAGGGATGACACCCCAGAACTGCTTATCATCAGGAAACACGCATACAAAGTCTTTAACTACAGACCGCATACGGTTCTTATCAAGATGAGGTTTTGAGCTGTCTCTCGTTAGCTCAAAGAAGAAGAACTGAACGAGCCTATCTATGACGTTTGCAGAGGGTATGATCTGAGGCTGGTTCACTAGCCTCGACAGGGCGTTCTTGTCACAGCCGCTTTTCTCCGAGATCTCTCGAAGTGGGTACCTCCTACCTTCCTTAGCCTCTATTTTATCTATTAGTTTCAATAGGTTAAATCGTATCATAAAACCTCAAAATACTAAAACAACGTCTTGACAGAACGTACCATATCTGATACTATTATAATATGAAGGGTTGATGATTAGTCAATAAGTAATCAGCCCTTCAAGGCATATATTACCCAATAACGGTATTTTATGTCAAACGCTTAATAGGTTTTATGGGGTTTGTAGTATGAGCACCAAAGAGATCGTAGGTTCTGAGTTAATCACCGCTGAAGATGCAGCATTAATGCTTTCAATGTCTGTGAATGCATTTCGCATCCTCGTTCACCGTTACGGTAGCAAAGTCAAAAAAGTCAGATTCGGTAAGCGTCGAACGCTCTATTACCGTTCGAGCATTCTTGCGCTTTTGCAAGAGTGTTAATCGCTCACAGGTTTTTGGTTGTTCTTTTTTGAGGTTGTTATCATGAGTATTAAGCAGATCACAGACGGTAAGAAAGTTAGGTATGACGTTCAGGTATCAAGAGTACATCCTATCACCAAGAAGCGAGAGTTCCTTCGCCGACGTGCTGATACCAAATGGGAAGCACAGCAGCTTGAAAGAGATCTACACCTCGAACTGAAAGCAAAACAGTCCGGTATTCAACTTCCGACATGGGGTCAGCTTGTTGCTGCATACGAAGCGCAGTGTCTCGTTGATAAAGCAGCTTCAACCAAGCACAACGAACTCTCGATCTTGAGTCACCATGCAAACCCTGTGCTTCACCTGAAACTGGTGAATCAGATCACTGATGCCGATGTTCGAGAGATTATCAATCGCATCGACCCTGAACGATCATTGAGCTTGAAGCACAATGTCCGAAAGTGCTTAGCAAACGTCTTCAACTATGCAGTTGAGTGCAGATACATCAACGATAACCCCTGCAGACGTATCAAGCTTGGAAAGATTCCAGAGCCATCGCTGAACATTCTCACCGACCAGCAGATCAAGATCTTTCTCAGAAGAGCTGAAGAGAGTGGTCTTGAATGGTTTCCAATCTGGTCAATCGCTATTCACACAGGTCTGAGAAGCGGTGAGTTAATCGCTCTTCGCTACAAGCATCTTGAGCACAGTGAAGGTAAACCGATCATTCGAGTTCAGGAGAACTATACAAAACAAGGAGGATATCAACCGTTCACGAAGAACAAACAGATTAGAACAGTGCCGATGAATAAAGAAGTTCAGCGCATCGTTGAACTGCTCAAAGCTTCAAATCCAAACAACTGCAGCCCAGACGATTTTGTTCTGCCCCGAATACCTACTTGGTTTCAGGGTGATGCTGCAAAAGACCTGAGAGCGTTTCTTAAAGGGTGTGGTCTACCCGTCATTCGATTTCATGATCTGCGTGCCTGCTTTATCAGTCAGTGCTTACTGAAAGGTGTTCAGCCTTCAGTAGTAATGAAGATTGTAGGCCATGCGGACATGAAGACCATGATGCGGTACTGCAGACACACCGGAGTCGATGTGCTTGGTCAGACTGATGTCTTGGATTTTTCGTAACATTAATATTGGAGAAATAAAATGAAGACCATCGACATAAATCTAGCCGATCTCATCCGTTTGTTTAACGGAGCGAACATTGGTGAGTCCCACTATGAGGAGCAGCAACGTACGAATCCAAATGGAAGAGTTACGTCTGTGACCCCAACGCCAGAGTTCAATAGGCTGCGCCCTTTTGAACGAAACATCGACAAGCTTGATGAGCAATCGACGTTACTTTGGCATATCAAGAAAAAGCACAAGAAAGACTTGGCATTGCAGGCATTGGCAAAAGAAGTTCGAGAGACCAGCCAAAATCTCGATCGGTTGATAGCTGCAATCAAGGTCGCAAAAGATGATTCGGAACGCACATCGTTGCAAGAGCAGTTTCAAGCCACACGGGACAGAAACTACGCTCTAATCGACGAAGGTGCTCTGAAGATATTTGGCGACTGCGGCTTTGGAGGTGCTTTCTCGGAAGCAATCCAAAAGCATCTCGCAAAACTTTTCGTCACCGGAAAACTTAAAGGCCCGATGATGTGCGCTACTGCAGTTCGGAGGTAACTGACTACATGGACACGGATGTCCATTTTTACCTGAAATACATCACCCCTCTGTATAAATACTGTACATAAATAATCTGCTTTCAAGAGGTTTTCCGCTCCATGTACGACATGACAAAGCTAAAGACGAGAAGTCGCCTCGAGAGAGAGAACGAGAGAAATCCAAATGATGAGCGACTTCAGATTTACGACGCCATTCAGCAAGCTGTGGCCACCATTAAGCCGTGGGGCTTGGTAACTATAACTACGACCACTCCCATCTACGATTTACTATTCTTTGAAGGTTTGGTGCGGCGCTTCCACCATCAGATACATCGATCCGTGCTTGGAATGAGAAAGAACAGCAGAGTTCCAATGCTTACTATTCTTGAAAGGAATAAGAAGGGGGTGTTGCATGCACATATTCTGATTGGGCATGTCCAAGGGGAGAAGCGAGAGCAAGATGCAACAACCTTCAGGCACTTCCTTCAAAAGCAGATCTTTCCGTCAGTTGTGCGGGTGCTAGGAAGGCTTACATACGGGGTCGGAAAACAGAACGACCTACGACTTGACGATGAAGATTTCGTTAGCACTAAGCAGCATACAAAGCACAGCGATCAGGATAAGACTTTTTTGCTCAAGGTATCTGGTCAGCCACGCTTAAAGGTAAAAGTTGGCAAGATTGGAACGAATGATATTCGGGCTGTATACGACCCCGTTAGATTGGTTGATTACCTTCTCAAAGGCATGCGCATTAATAACTTCTACGTAGCATGGCTTGCTTCTGATCTTGATTTTAGTGGTTCAGTTGATTCGAGACATCCAGAACGTCCGAATCATCCAGAATCAAAAATGGTACGGCATCATACTCAATCCAAAGTACCTCTCAAGGTTCCATAGAACGTGAGTTAGTGGATTGAGGCAGAATATTTTTTCAAAGGCCTAAGAGCCTTGATGGCCTTTTATTGTCTAAGATCTGATAAAAGAGTAGATGACAGGGTAATAGACAGAGCCATTACAGAGATTCCAAGAGCCATACAGCAACCTCACCTTGCTCCACATCGGCAGATCGTTTCCATAGCGCATTAGGCTTTATCCAAGCCAGAAGCTAAAGCCTCCAGAATAACTGCCGCCCAAGTTACTCCTCCTTATAAATACACAATAGATACATGTACCCCTTTAAGGAGAGCACTGATGAGTAAGCCAAGATCGAAGACTGCACAGATTAGATTGTTATTGCCGGCGGAATGGCTTCCTGAGTTGGATAATCTTGCAGCTTCAAGGTTTTTAAGCCGTCTTGGCCTTATCAGGTTCTATCTTAGAATCAAGATGGATGAAGAGCTTGCCACTTTAGCTGATCACTTCAAGAAAACCGAACAGAACAAAGCCACACATCAACGCCTCTCTCAGCGCATCAATGATTACAGGAGATAAGCCATGGTAAAAGTTATTTCCAAATCAGATGTGATTAAGATCTTAAATCAGATTGAGCCACTAGAGATATTACAGGAAGCGATTGATCGTAATGAAACAGTTCCATCGAAGCAGACTAAGATCTCCCGCTTCATCAACTCGATTCAAAAACAGATCAAAGATGAGCGAGATGTAATCTTGCTGGCTATCAAGGTGAAGTAGATGAAATCATTTCGTCAGGTCATTAGCGAACAAGAATCAAAGAAAGTTTCCAAGGCTGGCATCTCTGAAAGCGTAATCGGTAAAGGTATCGCTGCAGTTCAAAACCGCCAGCATCAGACCCTTAGAACTCAAGTGCTGAGTAAGCTATCAGCCATTCAAAACGACTGCCGACTTGCTATTCAAGAAGATGATGAGCACAAGCGTGGCGATTACCTCTTTCAGCTAATCTTTGATCTCGCTGCAGCTATGAAAGACTTCGCCGAGATGTCCACCCGTACCAATAACATCGCAGCCATGGCCGTATTCGACCAAGAGAGCCTGAAGAAAGAGCTTGCACCTGTAATCAAGAAGCTCAGTGGCAAACCTTAGCCACTTTTACCCTCCCAAAGAGCCATAACCCATTATATCCATTGACCATTCAGCCCCTTAGTGGTCTACTAAGCTGCGTTTAGTTCTATTCGTACTTATTAGACAAACTGTGAAGGCAAGAAAGCATATGGAAGTTCAAGACACTGCTGAACAGTGGGTGTCAGTCGAGCAGATAGCGCACCACCTCAATGTAAAAGCGTTCACGATTTACAAGTGGCTTGAGCGTAAAGACATGCCAGCCCACAAGGTCGGGCGACTGTGGCGATTTAAGATTTCAGAGATCGATGCATGGGTTCGTTCAGGTGGCTCACGCAACGTCGATAATCACGATCAAGAGTAAAGGAATACATGAATACTGCGCAGTTAAAGAAGTTAGAAGATGACCTCTGGAAATCAGCAGATAGCCTCAGAGCTAACTCTGATTTGAAGTCCAGCGAGTATTCAACCTGCGTGCTCGGTATCATCTTCCTCAAGTTCGCTGATAATAACTATCGAAAGCATGAAGCAGAGATCAAAGGTGAACATGCAAAGCTTAAAGGCTCACGTCGAGAGAAAGAGATCTCAGAGATAGCGATTGAAAAGTGCGGGTTCTATCTACCCGATCATGCTCGTTACAACTACCTTCTTGAACTCCCCGAAGAGGAAGACATCGTTAAAGCCATCAAAGCAGCTATGGCTTCAATCGAAGAGTATAAACCAGAGCTTTCCGGTGTACTTCCACAAGATGAGTACTTCAGATTCAATCGAACAGAGCAGAATAAAGCGATTCCAAAACGCCTGCTAAAGCTCTTTGCAGATATTCCAGTCACTGCAGGTGGCGATATCTTCGGGCAGATCTACGAATACTTCCTCGGTAACTTTGCGCTTGCTGAAGGTCAAGGCGGTGGAGAGTTCTTCACACCCCGTTCAGTTGTTCAGCTCATGGTTGAAATCATCGAACCACATCGTGGCAAGGTTTTTGACCCTGCCTGCGGTTCAGGCGGTATGTTCGTTCAATCTGCAAAGTTCATCAATGAACATCGTGCAGAGCTAAAGAACGGTGCTGATGCAGGTGATCTCTTTGTCTACGGTCAAGAGAAGACCCTTGAAACCGTTAAGCTTGCAAAGATGAATATCGCAGTGAATGGTTTACGTGGAGAGGTGCGACAAACAAACTCTTACTACGAAGACCCGTTTGATAGCTTTGGACAGTTCGATTACGTTCTCGCAAATCCACCATTCAACGTTGATGACGTTGCACTCTCAGGAGTTGAGAAAGACAAGCGCTTTAACACCTACGGTCTGCCAAGAAACAAAAGCAAAACAGGTAAGAAAGACCAAGGGAAAGAAACCGTGCCAAACGGTAACTACCTCTGGATAAATCTCTTCGCTACTTCACTGAAACCAGAAGGAAGAGCCGCCCTTGTCATGGCAAACTCCGCCTCTGATGCAAGGCATTCTGAAGCTGATATCAGAAAGACCTTAATCGAGCAGAATCTTATCTATGGAATGCTGACCTTACCGTCTAACATGTTCTACACGGTAACGCTTCCAGCAACGCTTTGGTTCTTCGATAAAGCCAAGACTGACGAACGAATCTTGTTTATTGATGCGAGGAACATCTTCACCCAGATTGATCGTGCACACCGTGAGTTCTCAAGTGCACAGGTGCAAAACATCGCCATCATTAGCCACCTACGAAAAGGTAATAGTGAGCGCTACGTCGGCTTAATCGATCAGTATTTTGAGCAAGGGGTTGCAAAGCTCACCGAAACTGAGCCGAAGGTAAAACCGATTGCTGAAGAGCTTTTAGCAGTGCTTGATGCTGCAGAGGGCAAGACTGCAGTGAATGACCTTTCAAAGCAGTTGAGAGAGGTTTCAAAGTTAACGGAGCATTATCAGCAGTATCAAAAGAACCACAGCACGTTGAAAGATGTTTCAAAGAAAAATGCTGGACAGATTGCGCTTAGAGAGAAGTTTGATCCCTTCTTTGAGAAGCTCCATCAAGATCTAAAAGTGCTTGATAAGGCTGTTCGTAGTGTTGAGAAAGCACAAGCTGCAGCATCGAACGGTAACGGTGCACGAAACTCTGATAAGCACCTTAAAGGCGTGAAAGCCAAACTCGTTGAACTTCACTCCGAGATGAAATCCGCAGAGGAATCTTTCAAACATATCGCATGGCTTCAAGAGCGATTCCCGAAAGCTGAATATGAAGATGTAACTGGACTTTGCAAACTTGCGACTCTTGATGAGGTTAAGGAGCAAGATTATTCGTTGAATCCGGGGCGGTATGTTGGGGTGGTGATTGAAGAGGATGGACGAACAGAAGATGAGTTCATTCTCGAACTTTCAAACTTGACATCTGAGCTGCAGGAGTTGAGCGAGAACTCGGCTGCAACGCAACTTGCACTAATACAAGGCCTAAAGCAGCTTGGGGTTGTGTAATGCAGACTTTCCAAAAACTACATTGGGGGAAAATCCTTCGCTTCTCACATGGGAAGGCTATACAAGCAAGGGAGACTGGTCTTTATCCGGTCTATGGCTCTAATGGAGTCATTGGGAGAGCGGATTCATGGAAGCACCAAGACGCTATAGTTTTAGGTAGAGTTGGAGCTTACTGTGGTTCGGTAAAGCGAGAGGTCGGACGATTCTGGGCCTCTGATAATACAATCGTTGTTAAAGCGTGCGACGGTCATGATCTCGACTTTGTTTATTATCTTCTTGTTGCCTATCCGCTAAATGAACTTGCCGGTGGATCTGCTCAACCTTTAATCAATCAGACGATCCTATCTCGCATAACAACACCTATTCCAGATTTGCAAACGCAGAAGAAAATCGCCTCCATCCTCTCCGCCTACGACGACCTAATCGAAAACAACAAACGCCGCATCGCTATTCTTGAGAAGATGGCGGAGGAGATTTATCGGGAGTGGTTTGTGAGGATGAGGTTTCCGGGACATGTTTCATCTAAAGTAAGTAAGGGGCTTCCGGCTGGATGGCAGATCTTGCCACTGTCTTCTCTGGCTAAAGAGATGCGAACTGGTGTGAAAAGAAAGGACCTAAGCGAAAGCGAGTTGTACGTAGGATTGGAGCATATTCCCCGTAAGTCAGTCCTTCTGGATCAATGGTCAACTGTTGCCTCTGTCGACAGCGATAAGCTTCGGTTCGTTGAAGGCGACATTTTATTTGGAAAGATAAGACCGTATCTGCACAAGATAGTTCTTTCGCATGTTACCGGTGCATGTTCAACCGACACGATAGTGCTTCGCCCCATCAAAAAAGATTACACTGGACTACTTCTCTTTACCGTCTTCAGCGACACATTTGTCGACTTGGCAACGACCGCCTCAAAGGGAACAAAGATGCCCCGAGCCGACTGGGCATTCCTCAAGAAGCTCGAAATCAAAGTTCCCTCCGATAGCTTACTACGACAGTTCAGTTCGATTTTTGAAACGCTTTTTGCGGAGATGGTGACTCTTGCAAAGATGAATGGCAATCTCCTTAAATCGAGAGATCTGCTTCTTCCTCGTCTAATCTCCGGCAAGCTCTCACTCGAAGGCCTCGATCTCCCCTCAAACGACAGCGCAAGCTCCATCAGCAGCGCACTACCTCAAGCGGAGCTTGCCCATGCCTAACTTTATCTCTGAAGATCAGATTGAACAGGCTTTGCTGAAGCGATTAAAAGAGCTTTACGGCTACGAGCTTCTAAACTGCAACACGACTGACTCAGATGATATCAATGACGGCTCGAAGCGTAGAGACAAGCGAGAAGTTGTTCTTAAAGATAGATTGAAAGAAGCCGGAATCATACTCAATAAAGATATTCCGCTTGAGTCGATTGAATACGCAGTCAACCAGATTGCTGATAGACGTGCTGCCATGTCATCGATGGTAGCTAATAAAGAGCTTGATGCTCTTATTCGTGATGGTGTGCCGGTTGAGTTTGAAGACAAAGACGGAAAGAAGCAGCAAGAGCGAGTTAAGTTCATCGACTTTAACAACAAAGAGAATAACCGCTTTCTTGCAGTCTCTCAGCTTTGGATAAAAGGAGAACGCAAGTATCGCCGGCCTGATGTGCTTCTTTACATCAACGGTATTCCGCTGGTCTTCATTGAACTGAAGAACTCAAACATCAAACTTAAAACCGGATTCGAGGATAATCTCACTAACTATAAATCTGACATCCCGCAGCTCTTCCTTACGAATGCAGTCTGTATTTTATCGAACGCACTTGAAACAAAGGTCGGTTCTTCCTCTGCAGGGTGGGAGCATTTCTTTAACTGGCTCAAGGTCGATGATGAAAGGGAGAAGATCGATAGAGCACAGATCAAGAAAGATGGAACAAGTCTTGAGCGTTTGATTGATGGTCTTCTAGGCCCCGATAGATTGCTTGATTACGTTGAGAACTTCATCATCTTCCATCAGCATAGAGCTACTTCAAAGATCATCGCCCAGAATCACCAGTTTATCGGTGTGAACAACGCTTTTGAGCGGTTCAGAGATAGGGAGAAATACGGCGGAAAGCTCGGTGTGTTCTGGCACACGCAAGGTTCAGGAAAGAGCTTTTCGATGATCTTCTACAGTCGCAAGATCTTTAGAAAGCTTAAAGGTAACTTCACCTTTGTAGTTGTCACTGACCGTGATGATCTTGATGATCAGATTCATAAGAACTTCCTCCGTACTGATACCGTAACAAAGAACGATGCAGCGCAGCCAAAAGACTCTGAGGAGATGCGCAAGTTCTTAGGTTCCAACAAACGCTTTGTTTTTACCCTGATTCAGAAGTTCCGTTTTGATAAGGGCAAGAAGTATCCACTCCTTTCAGATAGAAGCGATATCATCGTTATCGTCGATGAAGCTCACCGCACACAGTATAAGTCATTGGCTGAGAACATGCGTGAAGGTCTGCCAAATGCGCAGTACCTAGCCTTCACTGGTACTCCACTATTGGGTAAAGACCGCAAAACAAATGCATGGTTTGGAGATTACGTCTCTGAATACAACTTCATGGATTCAGAGCGAGATGGTGCCACCGTCAAGCTTGTCTACAACAAGCGAGTCCCTGAAGTTCTTATCCAGAACGAAGACCTTAGTGATGAGTTCTATCAGATCTTAGAAGATGAGAACCTTAACGAGCAGCAGATAGCCAAGCTTGAAAAGCAGTTTGCTCGTGAAGTTGAGGTCATCAAACGTGATGACCGTTTGGAGACTATCGCCAAAGATATCGTTTATCACTTCCCAAGAAGAGGGTATCTCGGCAAAGGAATCGTCATCAGCGTTGATAAGTTCACCGCCGTTAAGATGTACGACAAGGTGCAGCGCCTTTGGACTGAGCAGCTAAAGGAACTCCGTGGCCGAGTTTCTAAGACCACGAACGACGTTGAGAAAGCCCGCTACAAGAAGATAATCGACTACATGAAGAATGTAGAGATGGCGGTTGTTATAAGCGAGGAAGCCGGCGAAGAGGAGAAGTTTGCTGAACTCGGGCTTGATATCAAGCCTCATCGAAAGCGCATGGAGAAGCTCGATGAAAATGGTCACGACATAGAGGACAACTTCAAAGCACCAGAGCATCCGCTGCAGCTCGTTTTTGTATGCGCTATGTGGCTTACCGGTTTTGATGCACCGACTGTTTCCACGCTCTATCTCGATAAGCCGATGAAAGACCACACCCTGATGCAGACCATCGCCAGGGCGAATCGTGTCACCTCGCACCAGATCGATGGAAAGTCAAAGACCAACGGTGAGATCGTCGATTACTACAACGTCTTTAGAAACATGAAGCGTGCGCTCCGAGATTACGCTCAAGGTGAAGACGGTCTTGATGAAGCACCCGTTGCTGATAAAGCGCAGCTATTCACCTTACTCGATGATGCATTAGATAGAGGTTTTGAGTTCTGCGAGGCGAAGAGCATCACTCTTAAATCACTTCTTGAAAACGGAAATGATGATGTCTTCAAAAGTGTTGGCAAGTTTGAAGAGTACGCCGATGCGATTCTTGCTACCGATGAACTAAGGAAGGAGTTCTTTGTATACGAGAATACGATCTCTGGCCTCTATGAAGCTTGTAAGCCAGAGATTCTAGGTAAGCCTATCGTTCGAGCTGTCGCAGCGTTTCAGTACCTTCGTGGTGTGGTTGAAAGCATCATCGAGCGCACTGATGTTGATAAAGCATCGATTCGTGCAGGTGCGCTACTTGATGAGAGTCTCGTTGTTAATAACGCTGAAGGCTTTACTGTTCGTGAGCATGAAGCTGAATATCAGATCATCCAAAAGGGTCGAACTTGGGATCTAAGTAAGATCAACTTCGATAAGCTAAAAGAAGAGTTCGGGGAAACCAAGTACAAGAACATCGAGATCGCCGATCTAAGAGCCTTCATCGAAGACAAGCTTGAAAAGATGATGAAGGCCAATGCCACCCGCATTGATTTTGCTCAACGTCTTCAAGAGATCGTTGATAGCTACAATGCTGGTGGAACCTCCACTGAAAACTACTACGAAGACCTCGTCCGCTTTACTCAAGAGATGAAAGATGAGGATGAAAGGCATGTTCGTGAGGGTCTTACCGAAGATGAACTTGAGCTTTTCGATATGCTCAAGAAAGACAAGATGACCGAGGCCGAAACCCAGAAAGCCAAACTCGCCGCAAAGTCGCTTCTGCATCGTCTTCTACAAGAGCATCCAAAGGTGCTTGTTCAAGACTGGTTCAAAGATTCCCAATCACAGAAAGCGGTAAGGTCTGCAGTTGAAAAGGTTCTGGATGAGAACCTTCCAGAGACTTACGACCGAGTGATGTTCAAAGAGAAGTGCGACAACCTTTTCGAGCTGATTCTTGATTACGCCAGCAGCGGAAGGAAGTGGGCAGCGTGATGATATGGAGGTGTTTTAATGGCGATACCTGATTATGAAACATTAATGCTTCCGGTGCTGCAGTACGTATCAGACGGTAAGGAGCACCCATTAAAAGAGATTACTGCCTTTATGGCAGATTCATTCAAGCTCACTCCTGAGGAACTTGAGCAGCGCATACCCAGCGGACAATCCACCTACATTCAGAATCGAACTGGTTGGGCGAAGACCTACTTGAAGAAGGCCGGTTTGCTTGCCTCACCAAAGAGAGGGTTGATTCAGATTACTGATCGAGGTCGTGAGGTTCTCTCAAGAAAGCCAGTGCGCATTGATGGTGCATTTTTGGAGCAGTTCCAGGAGTTCAAAGACTTTCAAGCCCGTTCAACTACGCAGCAAGATGCTGAGCCAGTTCAGACCCCATCAATCGAACGCCAAACACCAGAGGAGACGATTGAGCAGAGTTATATGGCTCTTCGCTCTCAACTAGCTGATGAGTTGCTAGAGCAGATTAAAGGGTGTTCCTCTGATTTCTTTGAGCGCTTAGTTGTCGATGTGATTGTAGCAATGGGTTACGGTGGAACTCAGCGAGATGCTGCCCGTGCCACTCAGCGATCAAATGACGGTGGTATCGATGGAATCATAAAACAAGATCGCCTCGGCCTTGATACGATCCATATCCAAGCAAAGAAGTGGGATGAAAGCAGAGCCATCCATCGACCAGAGATTCAGAAGTTTGCTGGTGCGTTGCAAGGTGTTCGAGCCCGTAAAGGTATCTTTATTACTACATCCTCTTTCTCAGATGGTGCCCGTGAATACGTTGCAACCATAGACAGCAAGATCGTGCTCATCGATGGAACTGAGCTTGCGCAGTTGATGATTGATCACGGCATTGGTGTCACGCCGCATCAGACTTATGAGATCAAGAGGTTGGATTCAGACTATTTTAACGAAGGATAGGATCAATGGGAAAAGATATTATACAGAATCTTGATGAACTACTCGTGGGCTTCGAGAATGAGAACGACTCCGATGTGTTAGTTTTCAATGGACCGATTAGGCCTGAGACATCTCGTTCCTTTCGCCAAAGAATGAATCAGAAAAATACAGGTCGAAAGAATGTTCTTCTGATGTTGAGTACTTTAGGTGGCTCGCCTGACGATGGATATCGTATCGCACGTGCACTACAACGTAGATATGAGCAGTTCACAATCTACATACCCAGCCTTTGTAAGAGCACTGGCACTCTGTTAGCGATCGGGGCGTCGGAAGTTGTGATGGGTGATTTTGGAGAACTTGGCCCACTTGATATTCAAATCCGAAAGGTTGACGAAATATGGGAGAGTAGTTCGGGATTAAATGTCAGCGCTGCCTTGGCACAGATTGAGACACGAGTATGTGAGAGTTTTAGTCGCTTCTTCTTCGAGATGAAACGAAACTTTCAACTAAGTACGAAGACCGCAAGTGAGATAGCCACCAAGCTTTCAGAGGGCATATACGAGGGCATTGCTGAGCAGATTGATCCTATTCAGTTAGGGGAGACCCATCGATCTATCGGCATCGCACAGCATTACGGTGAAAGCCTTAATAACAAAGGAAAGAATCTAAAGGATGGCGCCCTAGAGCGTTTGATAGCAGGCTATCCGTCGCATGGTTATGTAATCGACTCCGAGGAAGCGAGTAGCCTTTTTAATAAAGTGAGATCGCCAACAGAAAAAGAAGTTAAACTTTTTAATGCGTTAGATGCGTTCTTTAATCTGAGTATTGTCGTAGACCAAGCTCAGGACAGTGTCATTTGGAATGTGCGGGATTTGATTGATTTCTTTATAGAGCGAAAGAAACAAGAAGAAGCGCAGGCGGCTAGATTGAGGGAGAATGAGGATGAACAACAAGAAGCAACGACAGGAACTCCATCGAATCCAGCAAGCAAGCAGTCGAAGAATGGCGGCCTTCGTGAGCAGGTTGAATCAAACGTTCAAAGTAATCAGCCCAAAGAGTCAGCCAATCGAGCAGCGAGCGCCAAGCGCAACGAAGTACCAAGAGATATTGGCAGCGCTAGTTCCAAGCCGAGTTGAAAGTCGGAGAAGTTTAGGAAGATTTTTTCGAAACGACTCAGACGGCTATAAAATCTGAAGGCTTCAGGCTCGTTCTAGAATCCTTGTGACTCAAAGATTAAGATGCGTCGCTTGCAACTCATCCAGATGGCTAATGCAAGTATCCACGTACTTCAGAAAACGATGCCTCGATGGTTGATTCCAAGGTTGGCTTTGCCACTTTAGCCAACTTTTTATTGAGCATACAGGCAACCGCCAATACTTTTTGGTGGTCGACTTTTTTCCATGGCATCACCGAGCCGAGAAAGTTGAGGCCCCACTTGCTTTTGTTTTTTATGTGATCAAGATCCTCAATCATTAAGGTGACAGGTACCTGTACATCGAATCGAACTACTTTGCTGAACTCAACGCCAGCTTTTGGTTTGCGCTTGTAGACCTTATCCAAGTACTTATCACGCTTGTCCTTGTCGAACTTGTCAGGCTTTCCAGCAGCGATTGCATAACCTGCAAAGCAGCAATAGGGACTGCCGATGTAAAGAAGACAGACATCACCTTTCTTTATCCCGTCGTAGTTTCTGCAGCCCTCTTTAAGACCCCATGCCTTTCGTTTGACCTGTGCATCGAAGATCACTTGAGCGTTGTAATGGCTGTTTGCTTGATTTTTGTTAGCGAGTACAAGCACCCAGTAGTTTGGTCTTTCCGTTTTATCTTTTGCCATGAATCTTCTCCGAATCTTGAAATCCGAAGAGATGGGGTCGGCAGCTGATGGTATTAACTTAACCTTTTGAAATGAATATATTCTTTAGCTCACATGTGGCCTGTATTGGATGCTGAGAAGCCGCTTCACTCGTGCCGCAAAGCGGTGATAAGCCCTATCTAGTTTAGGGGCGTTAAAGCAAATGGCGGTTTTTGAAGAAATGTTCTAAACTTTTGCATCTCTCCTAAAATACTAGGCATTTTTCCTTGAAAGCTGCCGATAAGCGTAGAGAGATATACTTAAACCATGACAGATTACCCGAAGCTATCGAAACCGCCCATCATTGAGGCTCTGGTCGACATCCAGATTCAGCCAGTCGCTGGGCTTTCGGTTGAGGGTATTCGTTCAAAGTTGCCCTCCTCGATATCTTCGAGCTATCCGAGATCGGAAGAACTCAAGAAGTTTGAGAGTAGTATTACCCAAGGACCGACAGGCGCCGAAGTGAGCAGTCGAGATTTGGGCGCCTATGGACTCATGCTCAGAAATGAAGCGAATACAAGGGCGGTGCAACTCAGGATAGATGGCTTTGCTTTGAGTCACCTCCAACCGTATTCTAACTTTGAAGCCCTCCAGGGCGATGCAACTCCGCTTTGGAATGATTACAAAAGCTTGCTCGGGATGAAGGAGCGAGTTCTTCGTGTGGCATTACGTTACATCAATGTTATTGATTGTAATCGAATGCTCAGTGCCTGGACTGATTTGAGTGATTATTTGACGAACATTCCTCCACTGCCAAAGGGGTCATCGCCACACCTAACGGGTTTTGGAATGGAGATCGTAAGTCAAGATCCAGAAAAGGGAATCGTCACTACTATCAGACGTGGATTATTGAAGAACCTGCAGACTCAACAACATGGAATCAGTGTTGATATAGAAGTAGTCAAACACTTTACAGAGTCTCCAACCGAAGATGTTCTTTGGTCGTCTATTAAGGCATTACGGCCGATTAAGAACGATGTGTTTTTCGACGTAGTTTCTGAGAACAAGATCAAGGAGTATAGGTGAACATGGCAGACAACCTAAGCAGCCTATACCAGTTCAAAGCGACTTCGACCGCTCCGGTGAGTCGTTCTGCTTCCGGAGTTTCACTTGACGCTACGAAAAGTAAACTTGAAGAGTTACTTTCGAGGCTGGATGAGGCCCTGATAGAGGCTAAAGAGGATAAGAAAGTTGATGACGCATTCGTGCTACCGTCAGAAGCTTCATTCAAGCAATCCAAGTCTTTTGCTATTTCTTTATCCAGCTACCCATTCACGCTACCGCTTGTAATGTGCCTAAATGATGGTGGCATCTGTTTCCAGTGGACGACTGACAAGAAAGGCATTCTGACAGCCACGCTTTATGGGGATAATGCGTTTGTATATGTTGCTCGATTCGGTCCAAAAGAACGCAGTACCGGAACAGATGAATACGATAACGAATCCATCTCGGAGAATCTTCTGATTTGGCTAAAGAAATATTTCATGCCTGCAAGTCAAACACCGTGGAAGAACACATCAACGATAGCGAGCCACTAACCAAGTTCTTAGAAGATAAGAACGACTATGAAGTCGCCACTGGGACTATAAAGGTTAGTGCCTTCTATCCTTCTAACAAGTACGCTGCAATCTCGGTCTTTCGGATACTGAATCTGATTGATGAAGATGTATGGAGCATCGCTGATAGCTTTGTTGCACCCAAGCGGAGCCCGAGAAACGGAAGCTATCGTGCTCGTGCTGATCTGAAAGCATCTGATGTGCGAGAAACCGGTTTGCGTGTCGAAGCAGAGACAAGTGAGCATCCCCGACATGCAGATATTCTTGGTTGGGTTACTGCTCCAAAAGTTGTAGGTAGCGAAGAAGCTCTTAACGAGATTCGTGAAAATCGAGCTGAATATGCAGCGAAGCTTTGGCAGGTTTCATCGTTCGTCAGTCGCTAGCGTAAAATCTCAATGACGGACAAGCAGATCTTTCAGAAGCTTTCAGATCACTACAAAATCTGGATGCAAAAAAGCTGCAACGAAAATAAAGATCTAATAATACCGATATTTTAGACCCCTATAGATACTACACCCCATAGCGAAATTTTACATTTCGGGAAAGTATTTGAAATTTCCTGAGATGTTAATTTGCACATCTCCTTTCGAAAGCTATTTTTCCAAAGTCTTCAAATAGTCAGAGATTGATTTTTCTGTCGCCAGCCAGTTGCGTGCTTTTTTATGCGCATCAATCTTTCCTTGCCTGGCTAGTAAGCTCAGGTACTCCTGGGAATAAGGAAACTTCTTTGCAAGCACTGAAAGCGGAACATACTCGTCGTTGCCTATCGCTCCACAGCTTTCAAGGTAGAGATCTAAGGAACGCTCAAGTGCTTGTGAAATGAGCAAAATGAAAGCCTTATAATCTCCTTTGTTTGCTTGATTGAGCGCTCGATAATACTGCTTCCTATTGTTTTTTAAAATAATAGCTGGTGGATAACCAAATTTAATAAAAAGGAGATTCATCAATAGTCGAGCAGTTCTACCGTTTCCGTCAAAGAATGGATGAATCCAGACAAACTTATGATGAAATCTAGCTATAAGCTCTACGTTGTCGAGTCTTTCGGGATTGTCATTCGTAAAAGCTACCAGCTCTTTCATGAGTTGAGAAACTTTTACAAAATTAGGCGGAATAAAATTTGCACCAAGAATTCGAACCTGACCGTTTCTATACCTCCCCGCAAACTCGGACTCTATGTTATCTAGAACCAAACTATGAATGCTAAAAATATCCTTCTCAGTTAGCAGATACTTTGGGTTAGCAAGCTCCTCAACAAAGTATATCGCTTTCTCATGGTTCTTTGCCTCAAAGTGTTCACGAAGGTTTCTGCCCTTTATTGTGATTCCTTGCTCAAGAACTAATCTGGTTTCCTGCAACGTTAGAGTGTTGCCTTCAATAGCATTAGAATTAAAAGTCCACTCGATAGCTAATTCAGATTTAAGACGTTTCAATGCCGCCTGGGGCAGTGGGCGGAGCTTCGCAAGCTGCTTCTTTTTGGTTTCTAATCTATCGAGTATCTTTTTAGCCATATCGGATAGGCTCAATATTATACCTATCCGATACCAAGAGCAAGCTGTTTTAATATTTCAGGAGCTTTCAAAATTCCCCCAAAATTTGATGCAAAAAGATGCACGACTTCATATAACCAAATAAAATCAAGGGCTTTAAGGTGCTCAGATACTACACCCCAGTATTTCCCGCTCGGCGCTCGGGCTCTCGGCACGGTGCTATTCCTCGCTACGCTCGGGCACCGGCCGACCAGGGGACACCCCTGGACCCCGGTAGACTTTCGTTCATGTATTCAATAAGTTCTTGTCTTGTCGTTTAAGCTTTTTGAAGCTGCACGAGGTCTCTGGAGCCTGACCGAAAATGTTTTCTATCGGATTATAAGTGACGCAGGCGAATCAGT
>CAZEAC010000005.1:0-61095 GCA_964510065.1 uncultured Bdellovibrionales bacterium
TGGTAAAGGGTGCCTTTAAAAGATTTCATCATGATCATAAATTTGAGCTGTCAGGAGAAGGTTGTGTGATGCATGATGCATTCGATTATGAAGCTCCTTTTGGATTTCTCGGCACAATTGCAGATCTAGTTTTTCTCAAGGCGTACATGACACGTCTTCTGAAAGCACGAAATGCCGTGGTAAAGAGCGTCGCAGAATCAAATGAATGGCGTAAGCTACTCGAAACATAACAAAGGGATGGAGTGGGGGCGGGGCAGCCGAGCATTCTTGAGACTGCGACGCACCATGGTAGCTCCACCCGATTCAACTTAAATATTATGCACTTCTCGGAACATATGATGACAAAGTTCTTAGCGACTTTCCTTTTCTTGGTAGTGTCAGTTTTTGGTCAACAAGCGCTGGCAGAAGACGTAAAGAAGTCATCGCCCTTGCAGGTTGGCGTAATTGTTCCGCTTAGTGGTGAGTTGGCGTCTTTTGGGCGTGCAATTCAGCAAGGAGTTGCAATGGCGGTCTCTGAAGGCATAACTCCGCGCGTGAGGTTTACGTATGAAGATGATAAGTCGGGGGATCGCGCCGCCACCATTGGTGCGCTCAATAGTCTGCTCCAACGAAAACAGATACGTGTCGCAGTAATGACCGGCATGCCAAATGTTGCGGCTGCGGATTCGATCGTGAGACGCGGAAGTGTTATTGCGCTTTCAGCATGGGACAGTAACGAACAGATTAATGCACTTAGCTCGAACACTTTCGGTTATGGCTGGTCAAATGAGAAGACCGGCGGACAGATGGGTTTATTTGCATGCAATCCCCTAAATGCACGTTCTGCAGCAGTAGTGGTTGGCCATGACGAGTGGTCCGAAATTTTGTCGCGATCTTTTTCCACTGTGTTTGAGGGTTGCGGAGGTAAGATTGCCGTGCGCGAATCAGTCGAATTGGATAGCACAGATTTTCGTTCCCTTGCGGCGAAGATTGTGCGGCTTAATCCGCAGGTTGTTTACTTCCCGCTCTATCGCGCATCTTTGTTGTCATTCGCTAAGCAGATCAAGCAGGCTGGCTATTCGGGCACTCTTCTTAGCGCCGAAGGGTTTACGGAGGCTGAAATACAACAGCTCGGGAAGCTTGCGGATGGAATGTATATTACTTCAGCCTACCTATCGGATTCTGATTTCGAATCGCGCTACAAGACTAAGTTTGGTCTATCTCGCGTCGAGCTAAATCTCGCGCACGTTGGGTTGGGGCATGAAATCGCAAACTTTTTGAATCAAAGTATAGAGAAATTGAGTAGCGAGGGCCTTGAGCTCTCCATTGAAAATTTACGAAATGCCATTAGCCACATCACAGTAAGTGATGTGCTGGGGACAGTGTCATTTCAAGGCCGGAAGGCTATGGATCGCCCGCAAGTAATACTATTTGCAGAAAATGGCAAGCTTTCGCGCGTAACGAACTAAAGAAATTATAGTCGACCATTCAAGTGGGTATACGAACTATGGTATAATTTATTGGGTAAGCAAGTTGTTTTGCGACATTCTACCGCATCCGGATGGTTCGAAATCTCGCCATACTTACTTTACTTTTCGTATTTTCAGAACTTCCAAGAATGAAGTGCAAATCTCGATAGAATTTAACCGTGAGACCCTCATTAGAGCAGTTTACGGTGGGATCGTGCAAACCGAAGATCTAAGGCCGGATCAGAAGGCAAAGGTTTGGTATCTTGGTGATAGCTTTAGTATTCGCTCTCCGGCTAAAAATTGTGTAAGTCCCTTCTTCGTTGAGGGCTCTCGTTGCGATTTCCTGCGGCAGGCGTATCGTGTGATCTCTGTTTTAGATCCTTTATCATTAAGTAGCTTCTCTCGTATTTAGACACCTCGTGCCGATCCCGATTGCGCAGAGTGGCTACCAAGATTTCAGTTCAAAGGAACTTGAATCTTTTTTATGAGACTAGATTCAAGTTTATTGATGATAAACGGTTTCCCACTTTCGGAGCATTGAATTGGTCTAGAAAGCAGCTCAGGAGATATCTCCTCGAGTTGATCGGGGATTTCGTCATTTCATTTCTCACGCTCCGCGTTCGAAATGAGGACTAGAGCGGAAGACTTGAGCTGCTCGATTTGCCGTTGTCGTGGGAGGCCTCGCGTTCTCT
Source organism: uncultured Bdellovibrionales bacterium (assembly GCA_964510065.1). GTDB lineage: Bacteria > Bdellovibrionota_C > UBA2361 > UBA2361 > CAIXSY01 > CAZEAC01. The sequence goes on from CAZEAC010000005.1 coordinate 2,141, forward strand.
CCCAATCTTCGTGCGCGCAAGGATCCCCGGACGCCATGGCGTGGTCACGGTATCAAGGCTTCGTCTTCGCAAAAGCGTGAGCAATATTTCCGGGGAGTTTTGCGCTGCGAATTCAGCTTCATCGTCGGTGATTCCGATGATGTTCATAAAGTAAAACGGACCCTCACGGCTAAGCTGTTCGCTACGCATACGCTGAAATGGCAGCGCCATTACGGTTCTAAGATCCGAATCCGACTCCTTGAACAACGGCAAGTCGAGCGATATTCCTGCGCCGCGGTTTGCGGTTCGTGATTTGGCGCTCAACATGAGCAACCATGCACCGACAAGGAGGCGAACCGGGGACATGGTCGCGGTGAACAGATCGTCAAGAACTCCTTCCGTCGAGTGCGCGGGGAGCTGCACGATAAATTCGTTGCCATAACCACGACCCTCTGCGGCGCGCAGTCCAAAATGGCGTGCTCCGTTTGTACAGTAGATTCGATTTGAGCTGTTTTTTTCGCCCGCGTCGATGAATTCAGCGATATTCACAGAGCCCACAAGATCGGGAGGTAACTCATCGATAGCAAATCCCAGCTCACGAAGCTCCGAGGCTAGATCAATCGAAAACGTGCGCACCGGAGCACCGAACGCAGCTTCGAGGATTTCCCACGGTGACTCTAGGATAGGCCGTTCAAAATGCCGTCGACATTCCTCGCGAAGAACCCTGCGAAGCTTAGGAACAATAAAAATATCGGCACCGGCGTACCATTCAGAAGCATTGCCACCCTGGCGATTATGTAGCGCAAAAAATTCGCCGAGGGCGCCGAAAACTTGCGAATGCCCCTCGGTAACGACCTCGTCACGGACTATCTCGATAAAGAGACGCAAAGCTCGTCTGAAATCGCGGGCATTCCACTCGACTTGCAACGGCTCTGATAGCTTCGGGTAGAGCGCATCGACGAGCTGGCGCGTTTCAATGAGCCGGGGAAAGCGTTCGCGATGTGAGGGCAGAATAACAAAACACTTCTCGAACGAAATAGAACGAACCTGGGCAACACAGCTCTGTGCCATCGTGCCGTGTGTGTAGGTGTTTTGTTCGGCGTGAAGCTCTGGAAGAAGCAATCCAAACCCTTCAAGGCACACCGGCAGCCCCTGCTCGATAAAGTGAGAAATCGCCGAAGTAAGCTCCGAGGCGAAAAATTCGCGAATCCCTCGATGTGGTTCGCCGAGCAATTTATCTTTGGTGAGCTTTCGAGACCCCGCGGAGTCTTGAGAAGAGACCGATTTCTTAGGAGATCTCTCTCCTGAATTAGTATCCACGCATTACTAAAGCTAAAAAGGAATAAATTCGAGTACTACTTTCCGATCGAACTCATAGGACTTTCTTTAACGCAGCAATAAGCTGCTCTTTTGGCACAGCCCCTACAATTTGCTCGACTACTTTGCCGCCCTTGAAAAAGACCAGGTTCGGAATGCCGCGCACGCCGTACTGGGTAGGGGTCTTCGGATTATCGTCGACATTGATTTTGGTGAACTTAATTTTACCGCTGTATTCATTCGAAAGCTCATCGAGAACTGGAGCGATGCTCTTACAGGGGCCGCACCAGGGTGCCCAAAAATCGACGACTGCAGGGATCGAAGACTTTAAGATCTCGGCATCAAATTCGTTGTCTGAGATCTCCTTAACGTTTCCAGCCATTTGTTAGAACTCCAATAATTCCAATTATGAGCCGCTACAATCTCGAGCGGCATTGCGAGGAGAAAGTATGTATCACCTGGTGACGTTAGTAAACCGGGAAGATCCTAATAAGCGCGACAGGCGAATGTCGCAAAACGTAGTTCTACGTTTCGGCTCGCCGGTGTTACAGATGGATAACTCCGACCTAAAAGTTTAACTAACTTGAAACTATTTTAAATTGTGAGCGTCTTAAGTTTAACAGATTTAAAGTTACGTCGTCAGGCAGAGGCAGGTAGTCGGTAGTAGTCGGGATTTTGGGTGGTTAAGGTTCGTAACGTAAATGTAGTTTTTTGGGGAGGCTTGAATGACTGAACAGGGAGAGTCCACTGTAGTATCAAAGAAAGAATTTAATCCGGTGTATACGGTCGATTCTTTCGCGGATGGAATTGCTTTTGGGGGTCAAAGACTTGAAGCGGGGATGGACCCGCGAGATTATTTTGGACTTAGGCTTAATGATGAAGGCGCGGTAGTGCGACTTCGAAGTCGCTATTTGCTTCATCGCAATAATCCCCTGCATGAGTTAGAGAAGCAATTGATGCGTCTTTCGAAACAGGGAATCCTAGGAAAGTCGACAATCTATCTTGGAGCTTCGACAGATCCGTTCTTCCCGTTCGAAGGGAAGTTTGATGCGAGCATGAAGTTTCTGCAGCTATTCCTTCGCTATACGCCAGGTATGCTCATAGTCCAAACTCGTTCACCGCTTATTGTAATTGCGATGCCGGTCTTCAAAAAACTTGGCAAACATGCTGCTGTTACTTTTGGCATCGAGACTCCTCTGGAGGAATCTGTTGAGCGCTATACGCCAGGACTTCCAAGGATCTCGGAGCGACTTCGCGCCGTGACTGCGCTCCGACGCTTTGGGATTGAGGTAACACTTCAGGTAAACCCGGTGTTGCCCTATGGCGACTGGAAGGGAGATGCGCGTGGGTTTGCTGAGCTGCTCGTAGAACATGGTGATTTTCTCCATGTGAGCCCTCTTAGCGATGGCGACGAAGCTGGCGAGAGGAGAATTCGTGGCACGGTACTTGCGAAGAAGCTGGCCGAAGATAGAAAGTTTCAATGGTTAAGACTCGACAGTGCAAACCCTCTCATTAGCCAGCTGGAGCAGATTGCGCCCGAGAAATTGAAGCTCCCTGAGCGAGCGCATATGGCCGAGAAACAAATGAAGATCTTTGCGGCGTAGGCCAGAATATAGCCCGCTGTGTGGCGTCAGCCGCTGTGCTAGCGTTGCTACATATGACAGCAAAAGTAGCAATCATCGGTGGGTGTCGTACTCCATTTGTAAAAGCGGCGGGCGTTTTCGCCGAAAAATCATTTCTTGATCTTGGAAGCCATGTGGTCAAACGGCTTGTCGCAAAGCTCAAACTTGAGAGCATTGACGAACTTATTTTTAGCACGGTGCTTCTTGATCCGCGAACGCCTAATGCGGCACGAGAGTTGGTGTTCAAGAGCGGACTTTCGCCGAGCTTGCCGGCACATTTTGTATCGAACAACTGTATAAGCGGGCTGGTTGCTGCGACTATGGGAGCCGAAGCAATTGTCTCAGGAAGACTCAAGACGGTTGTAGTGGGTGGAAGCGAATCAATGTCTCGCCCGACCCTGACGCTGCGACGTTCGGGAGAAAATCTTTTTCTGCGCCTCGCTCGTGCACGCACGCTCGGTCAGCGCTTCGCCATTCTTAGCGGGTTTCGTCCGGGCATGCTGTTGCCCGTGCCGCCGAGTCCAAAAGAGCCTTCAACCGGACTCACTATGGGAGAGCACTGCGAAATTACCGCAAAGGAATTTGCAATTCCGCGGCAGGCGCAGGATGCGCTTGCGCTCAAAAGTCACAAAAATGCAGCCATTGCGCAGGAGGGCGGCGTTTTGGCTGCAGAGATCGAGGAGTTTGATGGTGTTGATCGCGATAACCTTATTCGTGCCGACACCTCGTTGGAGAAACTTTCCGGATTGAAGCCCGTCTTTGATAGAAGCGCCGCGGGGACGTTGAGTGCGGGAAATTCAAGCGCGCTTACTGACGGCGCCTCGGCGCTGTGTCTCATGGCAGACGATGAGGCGCGAAAGCAGGGCAGAGAGATCTTAGGGTATCTTGAGATGTCGCAGTATGCGGCGATTGACCCCAAAGATGGGTTACTAATGGCCCCCGGTATTGCGCTTCCAAAGTTAATTTCGCGTGCGGGTCTTGCCGTAAGTGATATTGATCTCTTTGAGATTCATGAGGCCTTTTCCGCGCAGGTGCTTGCCAATATGTCGGTGTGGGAAAAGGGTTGGAAGAAATATCCAGAGATAAAGGCGATCGGCGCAATTCCGGATGAAAAGATAAATGTGAATGGCGGATCGGTTGCGATCGGACACCCCTTCGCGGCGACGGGTGGACGATTAATACTATCCTTGGTCAACGAGCTAAAAAGGCGTCAGAAGAAAGTCGGAGTAATAAGTGTCTGCGCGGCAGGCGCAATGGGCTGTGCGATGCTGATTAAGAGGCCTTGAAAGCGACCGCACTAATTCCGTCGAAAAGTCTTCCTCTGTATTACTATCCGCCAGAATCTTCTAATCTTAGGAAGATTTTTCTGGCGGATAGTAATACCCCCCGGAGGGACAACACTGAAGCGCGGCTCAAGAGGCCGCAACCTCTCTACGTTGCGGCCGGGCCGCGCTGTGTCCCTGTGGTTTATTTGAGTATTTAAACCACAGAGACACAGAGGTCACAGAGTGAGGCCTGGGTTTTTGGGTAGTTACCTCTCGCGATTAAACTTGTGAGACGTCCCCGGGCTAGTACCGAAAATCATCCTGGCGCTGAGTGTCTCCGGAAGGAGGCGGGTCGTTTCTTGGTTCAGGATCGCTGTAACCACGATTCCTTCGTAGCTCTTCAAGCTCGCGGCGCTGACGACGCAGCTCCTCTTCCTGTCTGCGGAGGCGCTCTTCCTGTTCTTCCATCTGACGATCCGATGAGTCCTGGGCATTTCCGATTAGCCCGCCGGCCAGAGCTCCAGCCGCGCCGCCTATCGCTATTCCGGCGCCGGAATTACCAACCTGGTTTCCAATAATTGCACCAAGCCCGGAGCCAATTGCGCCTCCGGCGAGAACTCCTTTCTCTCGTGCATTGAGTGGTGCAGCTTCACAACCTGCCAAAACTGCCACGACAATACAAAGGTATGGGAATAAGTCCTTCTTACCGCGAATCATAGCTTTAAGGCCTCAACTAAGGAATGAAAACGTTGACATTCTAGTTACTTAGAATACTACGACTTCATCTGGAGCACAATGGACCTGAGAGCGGAAATGAGGGGTGAGTCTCGCTGATTTTTATAAGGTTTCTATGGGAGCACACCGTAAGGATATAAATTTAAATTCGGTTCATGCCCAACGTTGTCCCAAGTGTGGAATGCATAATATTGTCCATACTCGCTACGTTCTCTCAATTACCCTTGATTCTATTATTTCCGGAGTACTTACCGCGATGGTAGTGCTGTGGGTTGGCTTTTTCATCGGTGTAGAACGGGCTGTTGCTGGTTCGGCCGCGATTCTCGCCAGCATCCCTTTTGTTTGCGTACTTGTTAAGAGAAGCTGCTGTAAGCAGTGCGAAATCGAGTTCCAAGAGCGGGAAAATCACACTGATCCCACCGATTTAGAAGGCTAAATCAAAGCTCCAAAAAACAGCTCAAGAAAAACAGGCGCATCTCCGTAGTGCTTTGTAGAGGTTGTTACTTGTGCTTCTAGTTGTTTGGTAGCGAGATAAAAGTACGCCGTTTTTGCCCCACAAGCTTTTATCCAAGTAATGCTAATTTGTACCAGGTTCGGGATTGGGAAGGGTAACTTTCTCAGTTTCTGCGCGCTCGTCAAAGGATTGACGAAAGAGCGTCCGAGTCTGGAATTTCATGGAGGAAATTCATATGGCTATTACCCTTGGGTCCAATATTGCGTCCCTTAAGTCTCAACGCACGTTGAACTTATCCACGGACGCACTCACCAAAGTATACGAGCGATTAAGCTCCGGTCAGCGTATTAACCGCGCAGCAGATGATGCCGCCGGTCTTGCGATTGCCGATTCATTGAAAGCTGACCAGCGGGTCGCGCTCGTCGCGGTTCGAAATGCCAATGACGGTATTTCGACTATCGCGATTGCCGATTCGGCGCTTGGCCAGATCGGTGAAGTGCTTTCGCGCTTGTCCGAACTTTCTGAGCAATCAGCGAACGGTACCTATTCGACGCAACAGCGCTCGGCGCTCGCGAACGAATTCGTTGCGCTGGCCTCTGAAATTGAGCGTATCGCGTTGACCACAACATTTAACGGTGTGCGACTACTTTCTGGCACCAGTCAGATAGTGCTGCAGGTTGGTTTCAACTCGCAGTCGACTTCGCAGATCGCTTTGAATGGCGTGCAAGGAACGTTGCAAGCGCTAGGACTTGCTGCGACAGGTAGCTCCGCCTTGACCTATTCGATTAACGCCGCAACATCGGCCGAAGCGCAGTCAGCTTCCCGGTTGGCGCTTGATGCGATCCAGGGTGCTATCGGTTCACTCGCGACACAGCGAGGAACGCTTGGAGCGACTGAATCACGACTTCAGGTCAGTATCAATAACCTGTCAGTTGCGCGTGAAAACTATGCCTCCGCAGAAAGCCGAATCCGCGACGTAGACGTCGCTGCCGAAGCTGCCGAGTTAACAAGACTTGGTATTCTGCAACAGGCTGGTGCTGCAGTGCTCGCGCAGGCAAATCAACAGCCGGCGTTGGCTCTGTCACTACTTGGTTAAGATCGCCACAGGGTCTTACCGCTCAGGTAGTAATATCTCGTAGCGGTGACCCTTGGCCTAATTAACCAAGGCGTCACCGCTACGCTGTGGAATATTAGCGAGGGAGAGAGTAGGGGGGAACCCCTAGAGTACTCGTAAAGCATTGAAAAAATTAGGTGCTAAATTAATTTAGTACCTCGCTACTTTCTTGTTGACCCTGGTAGATCTTCATCGATCTACCAGGGTTTTTAATTAATTTGAGGTATTGCCTCAAATTAATTAATCCCCCAAAGCACCAATGCCCCTGCACTATTATTTTGTAGTGGCACGCGAAGGGGGCTGAAGTCTTGACGCATTCGTCGGCAACTCGATTTTCTAGTTACAATTAGATCAATATCCCGCTTCGCGTGCAGCTTCGGGAAGCGTTGCAGGGCCATTTGTATTTCTAGGGATGGCTCAAAAACTGGCCTAAAGAGCCGGTTTTTGAGCCACTTTAGCATCCGCGTCAAAATTTTTTCAAAAAACTCATTTTGTGCTTAAGGCCGAAGGCGCCCGTGCCGTTATGTGTCTGTGAGACGAAAATGTGTGTGCGGTTCATGTAGTGTGAATAGTGTGGTGGCTACCTCCTTTTCATCCTAAGAATCCGCCAAAAAAGAGCAATTGGAAGCAGCGATAGCAATTTCGCCGTCGCTGTAGGGAAGCCCCTGGGTCTAAGGATAGGCCCGTCAGTTGCTTTAACTTCAAGGAGGAATAGGAATGCCAATTACAATTGCCAGTAACATCGTATCCTTGCAGGCGCAACGAAGGTTGAGTCTTGCGGCGGAGCAACTAAGCAAAACATTTGAAAAACTAAGCTCTGGTCAACGTATCAACCGCGCGTCTGACGACGCAGCCGGTCTCGCGATCGCTGACTCATTGAAAGCTGACCAGAGAGTCGCATCAGTCGCGATAAGAAATGCAAACGACGGTATCGCGACTATCGCAATCGCTGACTCGGCGCTTGGCGAAATCGGTAACGTGCTTGCTCGTCTCGCGGAACTTTCTGAACAATCAGCGAACGGCGTATTCTCGACTCAGCAGAGATCCGCGCTTGCGAACGAATTCGTGGCGCTAGGGTCGGAAATTGAACGTATCGCTACAACGACTACATTCAACGGAGTGCGCTTGCTCTCAGGTGCATCGACTCTTACGTTGCAGGTAGGATTTAACTCACAATCGACCTCGCAGATCAGTATGACTGGTGTGCAGGGCACATTGCAGGCCTTAGGACTCGCGGGAGCTGGTACTTCGGCATTGTCGTACTCGATTAACGGTTCGACAATCGCAGAAGGTCAGTCGGCGTCAAGACTTGCGCTAGACGCGATCAACGGTGCTATCGGATCTCTTGCTAGTACCCGAGGTACTCTCGGTGCGACGGAATCACGACTTATTGTGTCGATTAACAACCTGTCAGTGGCGCGAGAAAACTATGCCTCTGCAGAAAGCCGAATCCGAGACGTGGACGTTGCCGCGGAAGCCGCGCAGCTCACTCGACTTGGAATTCTCCAACAGGCAGGTGCGGCGGTTCTGGCCCAGGCCAACCAACAGCCGGCTCTTGCGCTCTCACTCCTCGGCTAAGGATAGAGCGACTCATCGAGGTGGCGAGCGCAGAATCTCGCCACCTCAACAAAAAATGGTCGCACACGGATAGTCGAATTGTAATGGAGGCAAGAATTTAGAAACAGATCTTTTAGGCAAACGCTTAGAAGCAATCAAGTTGCTTTTCCCGCAGAAAGGATGGGCAGCTTGAACAACCTCGCTACTTCTGTGGGCTTTGGTGGTCAAAAGGTATCTGGGGCGGTACCTAAGATTCCCAAAGCCCCTTTTTTTTATGTCCGCGTTGACTTCGCCAAATAATCAATTACAGCCATAATATAGAGGCTCATCCCTCTTGAGTTTTTCTATCACCCTCCGCTATTGTTTGGGCTTAGAAGCGGCCCTCCATGTCTAACATCGTTCGTCATATTCCTAATTGGTTAACCTATTTGCGCCTGGCGCTCATCCCAGTCTTTGTTGTTTTGATGAACGATCCTACCCAGTTGATGCTGAATGCCGCTATCGCGGTATTTATATTTGCGTCTGTGACCGATTGGGTCGACGGATTTATTGCCCGTAAGTACCAGGCAGTTTCAGACTTCGGAAAACTTCTCGATCCAATTGCCGACAAGGTGTTGGTAATGGCTGGACTGGTGATGCTCGTGTCGCAGCGTTCTGATATTGACGGAAGACCCTGGGTGCCCGGATGGATGGTGGTGCTCGTGCTGGCGCGTGAGATCTGGGTCACTGGGCTTCGCGCCGTCGCCGCGAGCAAGGGAATGATTGTTGCCGCGGGTGGTGCTGGAAAGCTTAAGAGTGGCTTTCAAATGGTAGCGATTGTACTCCTTATGCTCTACGATCTTAAGCTAAAGCTGTTTGGCCTGGAAGTTCGCTGTCAGATTATAGGCCTGAGCTTTCTTCTCATCTCGATATTCTTCTCGATAATGGGAGCCGTGGAATATACTTACGCAATTCTCCTTGAACATCGCGGCGGCGGAGCCGAGGCGGTTAAGAAGCCCGTCGGGACCTAAAAGAGGGCCGCTATCAAGGCTCGATATATTTGTCAGGCGGGGATATTCCCCCTATTTATAAAGATAGCACTTTCCATTATAGTTACTTCAAACTGTTTGAATTAAGGACGGGAGCATGCGAGTAGCGCGGTTAGAGGTTTTTGGCTTTAAGTCGTTTATGGATCGATTGGTGTTGCCTCTGGAATCGGGCATAACCGGTGTGGTTGGCCCAAATGGCTGTGGGAAGTCAAATATAGTTGATGCGTTGCGCTGGGTATTGGGCGAGAGCCGGGCGAGCCAGCTTCGCGGCGGTATTTTGGAAGACGTCATATTTAATGGCACTGATAAGCTGCGTCCGTTGGGCTTAGCAGAAGTAACTATTACGCTTCGTGCAACAGAGCGGGACTTTTTTTCCGACCTTGTTTCGCCCGAGCGCGAGGCTGAGTTGCTGGCCGAGGCGGCCGGCATTGAAGAATTGAATGCTTCGGACTGTGCTAATAATGGCACTGCTAATAACGGCCCTGCTAATAATAACCCTGCCAATCAAAGTTCTGCGGATCAAAGTCCGACCACGGAAAATTCTCCAATCTCCGAGAGTGCCGAGCAAAGTGCCGAATCGTCGACACAACGTCCAAAATTGACGGTGATTTCCGGTGCGCTATCGGAAGAGAAAGTCACAGAGCAGGCGGCAGAGCTGGTCATTGAGCAAGCTCCAACAACAGCAAATCCTGAGCCTGAGTCGCAAGCGCAGCAGAAATCGGCGGCCGGTGAGGCTGCGCACGCTTCGATGCTCTCGCGTTATTCGTGGCTCAAATCTGTAACTGAAGTACAGGTGACAAGGCGACTCTATAGGAGCGGAGAATCTGAATACTTTATTAACCGAGTTCCTTGCAGGTTAAAAGATCTCAAGGACTTTTTCCGCGCAATCGGGATTGGTGCGAGAGCGTATACCATTGTCGCGCAAGGCGAGATGACTCGCATAATCTCAGCAAAGCCGCAGGAACGACGTCTAATCTTGGAAGAAGCAGCGGGGGTTCTTGGTTTCCGTGATCGAATCGCTTCGGCGGGCCGCAGACTTGAAGAAACTACGATCAACATTTCCCGTATCGATGATGTCGTAAAAGAAGTTACCCGTCAGGTAAACTCACTAAAGATTCAGGCGTCGCGTGCGCGCAATCGACAAGGACTAAAAGACGAAATTAAGAGTCTCGATGCGATTCTTTTTGCAGACAGCCTACGCGCGCTTCGCCTGCGAAACGAGGACCTTGTTAAGCGAGCTGTCGAGTTTGCGGAGAAAGAGCAATCCGCGCTCGCCGCACTTGATAAAGCCCGTGCCTCTGAAGAGGAGGAGCGCGGAGAAATGATGCGGGTAGACGTTGAAGGTGACAACGTTCGTTCCAAAATCGATGCGCTTCGTGAGGAGCTTTCACGACGTTCCGAACAGCGCTCTAAGTTTACTTCGCGTTGTAATGAGCTTCGCGCGTTTGCGCTTGCCCGTGGCACTGAAATTCGACGTCTCGAAGAGCAGGAAAAGACACTTCTCCAGCGCGGTGAAGAGGCTGAGCGTGAAGTGGCACAGCTTGAAGCGAAAGATCGTGAGCTCGCAGAAAGCCTAAGCACACTTTCGTACGACAGCGCTGATGAGCTTCGTAAGATCGCCGCGACTCGCGATGAGCTTCGTGGAAAACTCCGTGGTAAGGAAAACGACCTCCAGGGTGCTCGTGAAAAAAGGGCTGCTTTTGAAGCGAGCCGCGAGGCTCTCGAAGAGCAGATTGTTTCGGCATCGCCTCTCAATCAATTAAAAGAAAGTCTCGGTTCGGATGATCTCGAGGGGATTCGAAACCTCACATCAAAGGCGTCAATTTTTGCTGAAGGGCTCAGGGTGCCGGCGCATTGTGCGAAGGGGGTACAATCTTTTTTGGCTGAGCGCGCAAAGTATATAGTTGCCGAAGAGGCACAGGAGATCGCGACCTATTATTCAGAGCGAATTGCTGGAACTCAGAAGAAGTCATTGGGGCTAGGTCTCGGTGTATTTAGAGCAGGTAATCAGCCTGCAGAGGCGGCAATTACCCGATCTGGTTTGCCAACCTTGCTCTCGCTTATCGAGGTTGAACCGCACTGTAGCTACGCTGCCTCGCGAGTGTTCGATCAGGTGTATTTTGCGGACAATCTTGAACAGGCTTTTGGATTTTTTCGAGGAGGTTCTCCCGGTTCGCAGGCCACAGTAGTAACTTCTGAAGGCGATATCGTTACCGATCACAGTTTTTTCAGCTTCCGAAGTGAGAACGGACTTATTCATCTGCGACGAAGGGTAAATGAGCTAAAGGAAGAGCTCTCCCGTATCGATGCCATAGTGGCGGAGCTATCGAGCGAACGAGAGTTTCTGCAGACGGAGATTAAGACTGCAGAAGAAACTCATGCGCGAATTTTTCGGGAAGCGCAGGAGCGTCAGGCGAAGGCACGTGAGCTTAGTAATCAGCTTGGTAATGTGCGCGGCAGGTTTCAAGCGGCGCAGCGTCTGGTGCAGCAAGTGAGCTCTGACAAAGGACGCGTGAAGCAGCAGCTTGTTGATGCTCACAACAAAATTGAAGAGTACCGCGCCGAAGAGCTTCGTATCATCGAAGATATGAAAGAATTTGCAAGTGAAAATGACGCAGAGCTTCATGAGGAGCTTTCAGCGCATAAAGCTGCATACGAAAAAATTGAGGCTGAGCGTAAGTCGCAGCGTAATTCGCTTTCTGAACTGTCGCGGGCAGTAGATGCCGCGAGACGAGCCCTTGACGAAATTCGTGTGCAAGTCTCGCAGGGATCGCTCGACAAACAGAAAATTGAGCTCGAGATGCAAAATGTTGCGGAGCGAATTCGAAACGAATATGGAGACGAGATCTATGCATCGGTGCTCGATGCATCGTCGAAGCAGGAACATCCTCTCACTGAAGAGCGGAAGCAGGAGGCCTCAGGTGAGCTGTCAAAGCTTAAAGCTAGGCTTATTCGAGAAGGAGATGTCGATCCGACATCCATCGAGCGCTTTGAGGAAGAGAGTCAGCGGCTCACGAACCTCGAGCAGCAGCGCGCTGATCTTGAGACTGCTTCGCATACGTTGCAGCGCACGATTGCTCGATTGACAGAAACTTCCGAAAAGCGCTTTCTCGCGACCTTTGCCAAGGTTCGCGAGAACTTCCAGACTTTGGTGCCGCGTTTCTTCGGGGGAGGTAAAGCCGAACTCGAACTTCAAGATCCGGCTCATCCGCTTGAATCTGGGGTGGAGATTATGGTGCGGCCTCCTGGCAAGAAGCCAAAGACCATTGACCTTCTTTCGGGCGGCGAAAAGGCGCTCTGCGCGACCGCGCTTATCTTTTCAATGTTCCTTGTCCGGCCCAGTCCGCTGTGCGTGCTTGATGAAGTGGATGCGCCGCTTGACGAAGCGAACTTGGTGCGCTTCCTAGGGATGGTGCGTGAAATGAGCGCCAAGACTCAGTTTGTTCTGATTACGCATAATAAGAGCACCATGTCGGTTAGTGACAATCTCGTTGGTGTATCGCAGACCGAGCCTGGAGCATCTCGAATTGTTGCAGTATCGTTGCAAGAGGCTTATTCTCAAGTGGCTTAATGCCCGATCAAATGCGGGAGGGGTTATGTTAGATAGGCTTTCACATCAATTGGGTACAGGTGACCTGCAGCGTGATGTCTTAATCGCCTGCGTTGCGCTGGCGATAGTTTCATTTCTTATCGCGGTGCGTGGCTTTTTGCGAAGTGGCCGACGTGGCGTTGCTGCCGATGAGGGCTTCGATCGGGTAAGTGGACTCATTGGACGCATCGAAAAGCTCGAGATGACGATTAACGAGTTTAAGACCGAGTCACTTCGAAGCTTCGAATTCTTCCGTGGTGATATGGGCTTTCTTAAGCAGGAGCTTGAAGAGTTGCGCCACTCAATGGGTGCTGCAAAGGGGCGAGGATCGGGTGGCGATAAAGGTGGCTCCGGTGGAGGACTAGGTGGTCCGGGCAGCACTGGCGGCCAACCGCCGCCGTTCGGTAGTGGTGGTTTTGGTGGCCCTGCGCCCTCAGGGGAGCAATCCCTTTCTGAGGTCCTTTCGGGACGAAAAATGCCCGAATCCACGGAAAAAAAAACTCTTGAGTCCGCCGGAACAGGGTTAGGTGCGAAGCTCTCCCGGACTCGCGGCGGCATTTTTCAAAAATTAAAGGGACTTTTCAGCGGAAAACCGAAGCTCGAGCCCGAAATGCTCGAAGATCTCGAAGCGCAGCTTGTCTCGAGTGATCTCGGAATCCGGACTACGACTTCGCTTCTCGATGAACTTCGCCGTGATGTGGCGTCGGGGGTGCAGATCGGTGAGGGCGCACTCGCAGAGGCGCTTAAACGAAAAGTGTTAAATGTACTGGAAGCGGACGCACCGCTCGACGCCCATATAAGGCCCGAAAGACGATCCGACGGCCCCACGGTGGTGCTGGTTGTTGGCGTCAATGGAGCCGGAAAAACGACAACGGTTGCGAAGCTTGCGACAAAATGGAAAGACGCAGGTGCCCGCGTATTGATGGTTGCTGCCGATACGTTCCGTGCTGCGGCGGTCGATCAACTTGTAGAGTGGGGGCAGCGAATCGGCGTGCCGGTAGTTTCTGGTGCGCATGAAGCAAAGCCTGCAACGGTAGTTTTTGACGCAATGAAGCGCGCACAGAGTGAAGAATTTGATGTCATCATAATCGACACCGCCGGCCGGCTTCATACGAAAACTAGCCTGATGCAGGAGCTCGAGGGAATCAAAAATACCGTGCAGCGACACCAGGCATCTGCGCCGCACGAAACGTTACTTGTTATTGATGGTTCGACGGGAGGAAATGCACTTTCTCAGGCGAAGGTCTTTCATGAGGCGACGCCGCTCAGTGGCCTCGTCGTGACAAAATTGGATGGTACTCCCAAGGGTGGAATTGTTGTTGCCATTAAATCTGAGCTAGGTGTGCCAGTGCGTTATATCGGGGTCGGTGAGTCCTCCGAAGATCTACGGATCTTTAGCGCGCGAGAATTTGTAGAGGCGCTTTTTGATACCACTCAGAAAGAGTTTGAGTTAGGTCAGCAGTCGGCCCACGGCGAAACTCGTCGTCGACGACGTCAGGGGACTGATTTTGCGCTGGTGTAGCTTGCTCCGCGCTCACCGAGGATTCAGCCTAGGATTCAATCCACTAAAAGCTTGAGAATTCACTGCAAGGTGATAAACTCCAGATGCAAAAGCGCTTGTAACCGAGCAACGCAGCGCTTTTAACGGAGCATAATAATGGCACAGTCAAAAAGTTCCTCGTCTAGCGAAGCATTTCCCGAAATTTCAAAAATACAGTACGAAGGACCGGAAACCGACAATCCGTTGGCGTTTCGCTATTATAACCCCGAAGAAATGATCGAAGGAAAGAAGATGAAGGATCATCTTCGATTCTCTGTGGTTTACTGGCACACCATGCGGAATACGCTTTCCGATCCTTTTGGCGTGGGTACGGCGCTTAGACCATGGGATGATGGATCAAACTCGGTCGAGAATGCGATTTCACGCGCGCGCGTTGCGTTCGAAATTTGCAAAAAGCTTCAGGCGCCGTTTTATGCCTTTCATGACCGCGATGTTGCCCCCGAAGGAGCAACGCTTAACGAGTCGAATCGAAACCTTGACCAGGTAGTGCGCGCGTTAAAAGATCTTCAAGACGAGACCGGTGTCAAACTGCTTTGGGGAACCGCTTGTTTGTTCGTGCACCCGCGGTACATGCATGGTGCGGCGACTACATGTAACTTAGACGTGTATGCATACGCTGCTGCACAGGTACGAAAAGCGATTGAAGTTACCCATGAATTAGGTGGGGCAGGGTATGTATTCTGGGGCGGCCGTGAAGGGTACTCAAGCCTCTTAAACACCGACATGAAGCGCGAGATTGATCATCTTGGGGCGTTTCTACACATGGCCGTTGAATATAAGAAGCAGATTGGCTTTAAAGGGCCGTTTTATATCGAGCCTAAGCCCAAGGAGCCGACGACGCATCAGTATGATTCTGACGCTGCAGCGTGCTTGAACTTCTTGCGACAGTACAATTTGCTTCCGCATTTTAAACTCAATATTGAGAATAATCATGCCACCTTGGCCGGACACACCTTCCAGCATGAGCTTGAAGTTGCGGCGGCGGCCGGTGCTCTGGGAAGTATTGATGCCAATACTGGAGATCCGATGCTTGGTTGGGACACTGACGAGTTCCCTTACGATGTGATGCAGACATCTTTGGCTATGCTCACAGTGTTGAACATGGGTGGGTTTACCACCGGTGGCGTAAACTTTGATGCGAAAGTTCGTCGCGCAAGCTTCGAGCCGATTGATCTATTTCACGCGCACATTCTGGGAATGGATACCTACGCGCGCGCTCTCAAGATTGCGTCGGCCATCCGCCAGGATGGAAAGCTTAGCAAAATTGTAAAGGAGCGCTACAAGAGCTGGGATAGTGAGCTTGGAAAAACTATTGAAAGCGGAAAGGCTTCGCTGACCGCGCTTGAGCAGCATGTTGTTCACGCGGAAGCGAAGGGTGCACTTATCCCGAACGTAAGCGGAGGTCAGGAGCGCATTCAGAGCTTAATTAACTCTTACTTGAAGTAAAATTGTAAAGCTCGTGAGATTCTCCCAAAATTGTAGGGAGTGCCAAGGGCTTCTCTTGGCCGAGAAGCCCGCGGGTATTGCCACGCATTCAGTTGGTGACGGTCAGCCCGGCTTTGTTGAGCTTCTTCAACAAGAGCTAGGGAGAAAGCTTCGCGTGTGCCATCGCCTCGATAAAGAGACGAGCGGAGCAATTGTCCTTGCCCTGGATGACGATTCGGCTGGAGCGCTCTGTGCGCTTTTCGAGGCGCGTGAGGTTCAAAAGTCGTACCTTTTTGTCTCTGATCGCGCGCTTCCACCTGATCGAGAGTTCACTGTTCGATCGCATATCCAGAAACGGCGTGGACGTTTTGTGTCGTGGTTAAAGCATGAAGATTTGAATTCAGAGACTACTATTGCTTTCCACGAAAAGCGGGGTAAGTACTCGCTTTGGTACGCAAATCCGCGCACCGGAAAGCCTCATCAAATACGACTTCATGCTTGGAACATGGGAATTCCGATACTGGGCGACAGCAGCCATGCTGGAACGCGCTTTGAAAGGCTAATGCTGCACGCTGAGAAGATTACGTTTCTTTGGAAGGGCGAAATGTTGACGCATCGAGTAGAGGCGAGTGAGCTGCTTGAAAAATGGAATAAATTCCAGCGAAATGGCTTCTAGAAGTGGTTTCAAAGATACCTCTACTACCGAGCGTCTATTTGGGCAATCAGCCTCGTTGCGAGTGCTCGCTCTGTCGGCTTCCTCGCATCTCACCCGACTAGTACGCCGTAACCGAGATCTCTTACTTTCTTTGCTCTGTGTCTCTGTGGTTTATTTTTCTTTATAAAAACCACAGAGGCTCAGAGGACACCGAGACAGGGAAAAGTGAGAAGATTTCGTTAACAGAGTACTAGGCGCCCTCGCGACGGGGTATTTTTGAAACCACTTCTAGTAAAACAAGCCGTACCTTTGCTATAAGAATGGACCATGATTATTAGAAGCTTCCTCTGCTTAGTACTCACGCTCGTGTTTGCGCACTCAAGTTTCGCCGATGCGGCGCTTACCAAGATAAAATGGTTTGGCCATGCGGCGTTTGAAATAACAACACCCAAAGGTGCTGTGATCGCGATCGATCCTTGGCTATCAAATCCGAGAAATCCGTTGGCCATGCAAGGAAAGGATCCTCTGGTGGAGATAACAAAGCTTGATTATATCTTAGTGACACACGGGCACTTCGATCATGTCGGGGATTCGGTAGCGATCGCAAAAAAGACCGGAGCGAGACTGATCTCCAATTTCGAGCTTGGGACTAATATGGTTCGTGTACTTGGATTTCCCGAGTCCCAGGTTGGCTTCGACACCTTGATGAATAGTGGAGGCGAAATAAGCCTTGCGAATGGTGAAGTCAAAATAGCGATGACGCAAGCAGTTCATTCTAGTGGTATTGAACCGCCAGCAAAAGGCGACGTGAAGCCCGGGCTCGTCTTTGGCGGGAATGCGAACGGCTTTATCTTGCAGATTCTGAACGGCCCGACAATCTATCATACGGGCGATACAGATTATTTTAGTGATATGCAGCTTCTTAAGCGTTACGGGATTGATCTCATCCTTGTAAATGCAGGTGGACATTTTGGAATGGAGCCCGAAATGGCGGTAGAAGCGGTTAAGGCGGTGCGCGCAAAGATAGCTATCCCGATGCATTTTGGAACTTTTCCAATTTTAGCGTCGGACCTAAGCGGATTCGCGGCAGCGCTAAAAAAATATGGAATTCGTTACAAAGAAATGAAACCCGGGGAAACTATTTTAATGGAGGGCCGCTCAATTGCTGGAGAGCCAGAGTCCGCGCAGAAGAAATCGGCCTCAAGGTCTTTTAAGAGGCACCGCTGAGAGTGGCGCTTCAAAGTAGTGTTCCACATTCGGTAACTGCTCGGCACGGAACATGAGGCCATTTGCGTGGGCTCGCGTAAAATGACTGTCCGCCGCGATCCGATCAAAAAGTCTTGACGCATGACCCCAATTCTGTTGCCGCGGAACCATATACGCCACAGTGGTTTCATGCGTGTGAGCGTCTTCATGAACAGTTCTTACAAGAGTAAAAGCATTTCGACTTATATGCTCCGCTTCTGCAAGCTCGCGCATCGCCGTCTTTGCAAAGGTGTGGTAGAAGGTCGCCGAGGTTAGCCGCCCGCCAAGTTTTCCGATTGTTGATTCAGGACCAACAAAGTGACGCTTGTAGAAGTTTTCAAGATCGATTACCAGGTGGTTTGCTTCGGCCTTGGGACTGTTCAATTGCACCTTAAAATCCTTCAGCACCTCTTTAAAAGCTGTAACGTATGTTGTGATCTGTTGGTCGCGCTCAATTAACTGGTCGAGCTGAAAACCGCGCTCAATACCAATCATCCAGAGCGTAAAAATCCGATTCTGGAGATTCGGAAACGCAGTCATCAAGAACCGTGCGGTTTCGCCGATGAACGCTTTCGCAGTGTTTTCGCGAACTAAGTCGCGAACTTCTTGCGTGTCGCCGATGAGCGCGTTTTTACATGATGGCGAGTCAGAGAGAACGGCCGCCAACTGAATTGGATGCCATAGCTGTTTTCCTGTGGCGAGACCAAGTGCTTGATTGATGATTCCTAGATCCCTTGCCGTAGTGCTTGACCTTGGAGGATTACCATCGCGAATCAGTGCGGCGGTAACAAAAGCATCAACATCTGGTGGCCCTGCGAGAACAAGTGCCGTGCGTTTAAGAGGATCTCCCCGTGGAGGAACAAGAAGCGCGCACGCAGGTGCCGAAGCCCTATTTGAGACCTTGGCAACAAAGCGCTCTGGCGAGGCTGAGAATGCCTGTTTGATAGCGGCCATTTTCTGCTCGTAGCTATGTGGGTTTTCGGCATGATGATCCAAGAAGATTACCTTTGCTGTGGTGTCTCTCGCTAATTGAACACATAACTTGACGATTTCGCTGGTAGGAAATGTATCGGCGACCACTACCTGTTGTATGCGATTCTCTTTAACAAAGCGTAAAATTTTAGCCGTCTCTTCGGGTTTAAGTTGATTGGGCCCGGAGAAGAAATGAGCCATGAAATTTCCTTCGACATAGGGCTCAAGTTTGTCAGATTGAAGATTTGGGGCGGAGGCAACTCTGGAACTGGTGTTTGTCGACGGCCTTGGCTGGATCGTTGCTGCAGCTGGCAATAAATGTTTGTCAGGCATGGCGAATAAACTTCCAACGTTCAGAAAAGGTTATGCGCAAGGGCTTGAAATGTGTGTGGTTTAGTAGAACGAAGGTACTAGTTCGCTCGCCGAGGCTTTGGCAGGCTGCTGTGAGAAGTCCGAGCTAAGGTCTCTCAATCTTTAAGCTCTCTCCTACCAGCTTAAGGATAGAGCGTTTTCCGTTAACGATAGTCTCAAGAACGACATCGCGCTCCCAGAGCTCCTTAATATGCTTCAGTGTTCGTTCGGCATACTCAAGAAGCAGATCGCGGCCATCGTGCGAATGTTTAAGATAGAGCGTGTGGTTTCGTCCGAAATCAGCGTCTTCTACCTTGATTACTGGAATTGAACCAGATCCCGTTCCAGCAATCAGCGACTCTTTCACCTCCTGCCAGTTCTCGTCGTCAGACACTTTGGTGATAACACGCTCCTTACCTCGTTTTTCATGTTGAAAAAGCTCAAGCTCGCGCATGATATCAACAGTTAAAAAGCGACGGAGAAAGGCGCTGTCACGATCAGTTTCTCGCACCTCAAAGATCTTTTTGCGTCCCGGAGTGTCATTTTCATCCATCGAGTCGAGATCGGCTTTTTCATCTTTGGTAAATTCGCGCCCTGTCTCGCCGGCGTTCCAACGTCGCTCGATATCATGCCAGATTACGAATCCTAAATGATACGGGTTTATTCCTCCAGGGTGCGGGCGAAGTACCTGATTGTGTTTCACCAGAAACTCGAGATAGAGGCCCTGTTCGAGGCCAAGCTTATTCATTATTTTATAATGCCAATAGCTTGCCCAGCCTTCGTTCATGATTTTTGTTTCCATCTGCGGGATGAAGTATTTTGCCTCGGCTTCGACGATGCGAAGAAGGTCCTTCTTCCATTCGGGCAGATAGGGGTTGTATTCGGCAATAAAGCTTAATACATCTTCCTCGGGCTCAAGCGGTAGCTTGTTAAGCTCTGGTGCTTCATAGCCCTTTTTCGGATGAATTTCGCGATGTTTATCGTCCGGCTGCTGCGCACGCTCCCACGCGCGGCGCTGTTGGTCACTTCGAGAAAGCTTGGTAAACGCCAGATTTCTACTACAATTAAAGCTAAGCGCATGCGCCGCATCGAGAGCGCCTTCAACCTGTTCGAGACCGATAGATGGATCTTCAGTGTAGCTCGCCACGCGGTTGGCGTGATTCTTAAACATTTCTAGTGTGTACTTTGCATCTGTCCCAGATGTAAAAGTGAAATTTGTGGCGAAGAAGTCGTTGTGACCATACACATGCGCCATAGTAAGGATCTGCAGGAGCAGAGAGTTGTCACGCATCAAGTAGGCGAGGCAGGGGTCGGAGTTTATTACCATTTCATAAGGAAGGCCTGAGACGCCGTAGTCGTAATAGGTCTTTTGCCGCTCGAAGTTCTTGCCATAGGACCAATGCGCATATCGTGAGGGCATTCCCGAGTAGGCCATGTAGCCAAGCATCTCATTGTGATCGCAGATCTCAAATTCTTGTGGATAGCAGTGCAGCTTATAGCGATTAACCCACTCCTGAATCTTCTCATCCCAGCGTTGAAGTTCGTTGATATCAAAGCTCATCGCCATTCCTAAGGTGTTGCCGAGGTTGCACCCTCGCTTGTGGTACTTGATTTAATCTCGGGGCGGAGTCTCTGGGACTTATCTTTAGTAAGGAAGCTCTTAAAGCCGGACCACAGATCCTCCTTCTTTTCAATTACGATCATTTGAAAGTTCTCGGCCTTAATTTGTGAGAATACCTCTAACATGCTACCACTATAGTATGCTGAGCCCGAGGGCTTAATCTCTCCGTAGCCAAATAGGTTACATACTTTGCATAGTTCATCCGCGGACTGTACCGCACGCTCATTGTCAGAGTAGAAATTATCTCCATCGGAGCAGTGGAATGCGTAGATATTCCATAGCGAGGGGTGATAGCGATCCTCAATAATCTGTAAAGCTTTTTTGTAGCCTGAGGAGATGTAGGTTCCGCCGGATTCAACCTTGTGGAAGAACTCCTCTTCAGTAACCTCTTTCGCTTCGGTGTGATGCGCAATGAATACCACTTCTACATTTTGATACTTCTGTTTCACAAACTGATACAGCAAGAAGTAGAAGCTGCGGGCAAGGTATTTCTTTACCGTTCCCATCGAGCCGGAGGTATCCATGATACAAAAAACCACGGCATTTGATGCCTCTTTCTCGGTGGGGACGACATGGTAATAACGCATGTCGTCTTTATGAAAAGGGAATCGAGTCTCTTCGTTATCGAAGTCGACTCCACGCGATCCGCGTACGGCGAGCTTTCGGCGAATTCGGTTCTTCGCTGTTTCTTTTTTGTTAAGTCTCGGACGAATTCCAGCGTGACGTAGCCCCTTTCTCTTCCTCGCATCTTCAGAAACGATCGTACGGAGAGATTTCTTCTCGAGCTCCGGAAGCTCGAGGTCATCGAACATTATGTTAATGAGCTCCTCCAGAGTAACGTCAGTCTCAACCGCGTCGATGCCTGGTTGGTCGCCACCGCCGCCCTGTCCCTGGCCGGGTCCTGGAGGGCCGGATTGCCCAACGACGTCACCTGGCTTTTGTGAGCCGTCACCTTGAGCAACGCCTGGAGTGTTTTCGCCGTAGACGAAGCGATATTCTTTAATCGAGCGGATTGGAATTTTGATTATTTTGTTCTTATTTTGCCCAATAATCGATTCCTCGGCGATAATTTCACCGATATTGTGGCGGATAGTGTCCTTTATCTTCTCACGATGGCGAAGCCTGTCGCGTGCGCTTCTATCCGATCGTTGCGAAGTGGGCGTATATGAGCGGAATATAGTCGCCATATGTGCTCACCTTTTAGAAGGAGCTTAATCCTTCCATAGATTGTTCGCCGCGTACTTGAGAATCGTATCGACACAGCTTGCCGGGTAACCGTTCTTGATCAGCTGCTCCACCATCCTGTCGTACTTTCGCCCTTGATCATCGTCGCGAGTTCTTGCTTTGGTGATGATTCTTGAAACATCGCGCACTGATGCCATCAGCTTCTTCTCAATTGCTTCTTTAAGCGGTTCGTAACTTTCGTAAGAAACACTTTCTCCCTTACGACCCACTGACCAGAGATATGCAATTACCTCTTGGCGGAAGCCGTCGCTTGCCGTGCCGACGATTCCGATCTGCTCTTCGATAGATTTCATGAACCCTTCATCGGGCTCAAGCTCCTCGCCGGTGTTTCGGTCTTTTAGCCGTTTCTTGGTAACATAAGCCTCGGCATGGTCGAGATAGTTTTGGAAGAGAGATTCGGCTTGCTCCTGGTAGGAGTAGACGAATGCTTTTGTTATCTCGCGTTCGAGTATTTCCAGGTACTCTTTGTGCAGGGTGTCTTGTAAAAATTCGAGATAGCGCTTGCGGACGTCTTCGGCGAAGTCGGCCTCTTTGACCATCTGCACGAGCGCCTCTCGAACTGAAATTGGGTGTATCGCATTGTTCTCGATATTATCAGAAAGCGCGTTGTCCAGAGCTTTCATAATAAATCGAGTCGAAATACCGGTCATGCCTTCATTCTTGGCTTCTTCTTTGAGCTCGGCGACATCGATCTTCTTGGTTTTGCCCTTCTCGACAACCTCTTCGCCGTTATAAAGCTTCAACTTGGTCATTAAGTCACACTTGTTTGTGGGTTCGAGCCGCGAAAGAATCGCGAACATCGAAGCCACCTCAATAGTGTGAGGAGCGATATCCGCAGTAAATTGTGACTGTCGAATGATCTTTTTATAAATTTTCACCTCTTCGGTGAGACGCATGTTGTATGGCACTTTGACTGTAACGATACGGTCAAGAATCGCCTCGTTAGTATGATCGCTCTTAAACTTCTTCCACTCTGCTTCATTTGAGTGGGCGATAATGCAGGTGTCGACATAGATCATGCCGTGACGTCCCGGCGCAGGGATCGATTTCTCCTGGGTCGCGGTGATCATCGCATGCAGGTATTCAGTCTCGTTTTTGAATACCTCGATAAATTCCACCATGCCGCGGTTTCCGACATTCAGCGCACCAGTGAGATCAAGCACGCGCGGATCCCCTTCGGAGTAGAGGTCGAGCTTTGAGATGTCTTCGCCGCCAATAAGCACGCTGGTGTCTTGATTGTTTGGATCTACCGGCGGAACAACGCCGATGCCGCGTTTGGCTCGAATGCTAAAGTCATAGGTGCGAACTGGTACCTCTTCCCATCGACCCTGGAATTCTTCCTTAACCCTGTAACGGCAGACGGGGCAGAGATCCCCTTCAATCTCGATACTGAGCATCTTTGAAAACTCACTTCGGAGATGTCTTGGAATGAGGTGCAGAGGTTCCTCGTTCATTGGACAGCCTTCGATAGCGTAGAAGGGCTGAAACTTCTCGAGGCCACGCTTAAGAGTTTCGACGAGAGAGCTCTTTCCGGATCCGACGGGTCCTACCAAATAAAGTACCTGACGGCTTTCTTCGCCCTTGAGCGATGCAGAATGGAAGAATCGTACAATCTGATTGAGCGTCTTCTCCATGCCGTAAAACTTTTCGGAGAAGAAGTGATAGGTTTTAAATTTTTCGCCTTTGAAAATTCTCTTCAGTCGTGGATTGTTTTCAACGTCGGTTTCGGACACTCCAGTTGTGGAGATCATCTCGAAGATGCGCTTGTGCGCGAGCTTCGCCACGTCCGGGTTATTGCGGACGATCTGCAAATATTCTAAGGCAGTACCTTTCCACATCTGTTTGGTACGTGTTTCTCTGTCTTCGCGTATTATTTTTTGAAAATCGTCCGACATTTCTTCGCCCCTGCCGTTAATTCCTACAGAACCTTCATGTGACATAGGAAACAGACTCCCCCATTGTCGTGGGCACTTCCCGCGACATGTATAGACGTAAACTGCGACTGCTACTTTAAAACTGAACGACCGGTAAGATTGCGCCTGTTACCAGCCTTATCCATAAGATGTAGAAGGAACAAAATCGGATTTATGAAATTTTCTGAGGGGATAGAACGTTATTTAGCGAAAACTCGTACACTTCAGAGAGGACTTGTCGAACGAAGTTTGCACCGAATATTCTTGTCGACCGCGAGCTGTCTTCCAAATTTGAGTGCGAGATAACGGAACTGCCGCGTAAGCTTTTCTAATAAGTTTTTTTAAGGAAACCAGCGCAATTAATCGGGAAGCTGGACCGCCATGAGTTGGCGTTTGCCATCCCAGGACTCAATGGTCAATACAGTGCGGCGTATAGGGGTGGGTTCAATCAGTACGTCCTTCGCCTTTTTCTTTTTAACGGCAATCACCCTTTCAAAGAAATTCGGGGGCAAAAGAGAATGTGGGTGGGCATACATTGTTTCATCTCCCACAAAGATATTAGTGGTTCGTGGTCGCTTTGCCATACGCGTCTCTCCCTATGGAGTATTAAAGGTACTTTAAGTCAACGGCTAAAACCTTTTAGCGCAGGCTTTGGGGGGATTACCGGCCACCACCCAAAGCAAAAAAACCCACTTTTTGCCTCATTATTTAATATAGTGTATAACGCTCTAACCCTTCTACTAATTTTTTTTCTTACGTGAGGTCGCGTAGAAAAGTCAGGTGATTACCTATACTTACCAGGAGTTTTTTCTAGAATTAATATTCGGTTGTGGCACACGGGGCTGTGGCCAAGGGAGTTTTTGAGGTTCTCATGAAGGCTAAAAGACACTGGAAAGATATTGCGACACTAGAAGATGCCCTTTCCCATGGGTTGATGAAATCCGAATTTGAGCATGTTTGTAAGGTCCTCGGGCGCGATATTAACATGGTCGAACTTGGAGTATGTTCGGCGCTTTTCTCTGAGCACTGTTCATATAAGAGTTCTAAAGTTCATTTGCGCAATTTTCCCACGAAGGGTGAGCGAGTTATTCAGGGTCCCGGCGAAAATGCAGGCGTCATAGATGTCGGCGACGGGCAAGCGGTAGCCTTCAAAGTAGAAAGTCACAATCACCCAAGCTTTATCGAGCCGTACCAAGGTGCGGCAACCGGTGTTGGTGGAATTCTGCGCGATGTATTCACCATGGGCGCACGACCGGTTGCTTTGATGAACGCACTTCGCTTTGGAGAGATTTCAAATCAACGCACTCCATATCTTCTTCGTCGCTGCGTGCAGGGAATCGGCGGTTACGGCAATTGCATGGGAATCCCGACCGTTGGCGGAGAGCTCTACTTTGATCAGGCGTATAATGGGAACTGTCTTGTTAACGCGTTTGCGCTTGGAATTGTCGATACCGATAAGATCTTTTTGGGCAAGGCCTCGGGAATTGGCAATGCGATTTTTTATGTGGGATCGAAAACCGGAAGAGATGGTATCCATGGTGCTTCCATGGCTTCCGAGTCGTTTGATGACGACTCCGAGGAAAAACGTCCCACTGTTCAGGTAGGAGATCCGTTTCAAGAAAAACTGCTCTTGGAGGCGTGCCTTGAGATAATGGCGAGTGGCGCTGTGGTCGGCATCCAAGACATGGGTGCAGCCGGAATTACGAGCTCTGCATATGAAATGGCTGATCGTGCTGGAAGTGGGATTCGCCTCGATCTTGATAGAGTTCCGCAACGCGAGGAGGGGATGAACCCCTATGAAATTATGCTTTCCGAATCCCAGGAACGCATGCTTGTCATTGTTGCTCGTGGTCGTGAGTCCGAAATGGAAAGAATTTTCTCCAAGTGGGACCTCGATGCGGCAAAGATCGGAGAAGTTACTCAGGGCGATGAAGTGAAGCTTTATTGGAATGGTGAATGCATCTCCACAATAAAAGCCGCCGTTCTTACCCGCGCAGTTCCGGAATATACCTGGCCCGAGAAGGCGCCTGCTGATTTTGAGCAGAGAAATAAGCCGCTTGTCCCCAGCAATGTTCAGCTTTCGAGCGACGAGCTATCGAAGCGCTGGCGAAAGCTCGCGACTTCGCCAAATCTTTGTTCCCGCTTTCCAATTTTCAGGCAATATGATTCGACTGTGCGTAGTAATACCGTTATTCACCCAGGTGGAGATGCCGCACTAATTCGATTGAAGCGAAATCGAGATACTGAACTGGCGCAGTGCACTGTTGACAGTTATAGCGCGACACAAAATGCCGGGCCTGCGGAGAAAGGAATTGCAATGACGCTGGATTGCAATTCTCGGTATTGTGATGTGAATCCGAAAGAGGGAGCAGCGCTTTCGCTGGCCGAGGCCTGTCGAAATATCGCGGCGGTTGGCGCAACGCCGATAGGGATCTCAGACAACTTGAATTTTGGCAATCCGCAGAAGCCCGAGGGAATGTGGCAGTTCGCCGAGGCCGTGCGCGGACTTTGCGAAGCAGCGCGAGCCTATAAAGTGCCCGTGGTAAGCGGCAACGTCAGTCTCTATAACGAGACAAAAGGAACCGCAATCCTGCCGACACCGCTGCTTGCGGTGGTTGGCCTAATCGAAGATGCGTCAAAAGCAGTTGGATCGCAGTTCGTGGATAGCGGCGATAGTATTTTGCTTCTCGGTGCTACGAACCCGTCTGAACTTGGTGGCTCTGAGTATCAGTATCAAAATGAGGGCCGTTCATACGGGAAGCTTCCGGCGCTTGATTATGCGCTTGAGCAGGGGACCGCAGATTTTATTAGAGAGCTTATTGCAGATCGGCTAATTGCGAGTTGTCACGATGTTTCGCAAGGTGGTGTCGCGACAGCACTTCTTGAATGCTGTTTCAGTAGCTATAAAGCTTCGGGAGCCACATTAAAAATGGAGAAACCGCAGGGAAGTCATGAAGGACTTCTTTTCGCTGAAACGGGAGCGCGCTATATCGTGAGTGTAAAGCCTGAAAAGCTTAAAGAGGTTTTGCAGCGCGCGCAAAGTCGAAAAATTCCTGTTACTGGTCAAGGACGGGTAGGTGGCGAGCAGATTGCGATTGAAGGTGTTGCCTCGCTTCCAGTCGTGGCAACATATAACGAGTGGCGACAGGCGCTGGAGCCGCTTTTGGCTGCTTAAAGGGGGTTATGTTCGATCGTGATGACAGTGATAGCTTTCGCGAAGAGTGCGGATTGATGGGGGTATGGGGGCACCGCGAGGCTTCAAATCTCGTGTACCTTGGACTATATGCGCAGCAGCATCGCGGGCAAGAAGGTGCTGGTGTTTGCGCTGTCGACAGAGGCACGTCGCAGTTCTCTTTGCATAAGAGTTTTGGCTTGGTCGCTGATGTCTTTCAGGGGTACGACTTCACTAGTCTTCCAGGTGAAGCCTCGATAGGCCATGTGCGCTATACGACCGCCGGAGGCCATAGACTCGCAAACGTACAGCCGATGTTTGCTGAGATTGCATCCGGGTCCGTGGCGATTGCTCACAACGGCAACCTTATTAATGCCGACGGCCTTCGCGAAGATCTTATTAAAGCTGGTGCGATATTTTCGGCGACATCCGACACAGAGATAATTTTGCATCTTCTCGCGCGCGAGAGTAAAGGAGCGGGAAAGAATTCGGTGACGGAATTGGTGATTTCGGCACTTCAAAAGGTAAAGGGAGCTTTTTCATTATTATTTCTTTTTCAGGACAGACTACTCGCAGTGCGTGATCCCAGCGGTTTTAGACCGCTTGTGTTAGGAGACCTGAATGGCGCGGCGGTAGTCGCCTCTGAAACGTGTGCATTTGATCTTGTTGGTGCCAAATTTGTCCGTGAAATACTTCCCGGCGAAGTAGTTGAAATTTCGGGGCCTTCGAAAATCCAAAGCTTCTTCCCGTTCCCAATGACCAAAGAATCGGCCTGTATTTTTGAGTATGTATACTTCGCTCGTCCGGATTCTCAAATTTTCGGAAGGAATGTATACATGGTTCGTAAGCAGATGGGCCGCGAGCTTGCCAAGGAGCATCCAGTAACGGCTGATATTGTTATTCCGGTTCCTGACTCAGGAGTAACTGCGGCGCTTGGCTACTCCGAAGAGTCGGGCATACCTCTTGAGCTTGGCCTTATTCGAAATCATTATGTGGGGCGAACATTTATCGAGCCCAAGCAGTCGATTCGAGACTTTGGAGTCAAGATTAAGTTGAACGCGAATCCCGAAGTATTGAAAGGCAAGCGAGTAGTAGTCATTGATGATTCTATTGTGCGCGGAACGACTTCTCGAAAGTTAGTGCAAATGCTGCGGCATGCTGGAGCGAAAGAGCTACACATGCGCATATCGTCTCCGCCGACGACTGACCCCTGTTATTACGGGATTGATACGCCTCAAAAAGAGGAGTTAATTGCTTCACACAAAAGCACCAAAGAGATTGGAGAGTTTGTCGGTGTGGATACCCTAGCCTATCTCACTCTGAAGGGGCTTTACCGTGCCGTGATGAAATGCTCCGACAATGGAACTCAAGGCAAGTTTTGTGATGCGTGCTTTAGTGGTAGCTACCCGGTCGGTACTCCGAAGAACTTCGAGAAACGACAGGGTGAGATGTTTTAATATATATTGGGGAGTGGCTATGAAATTTTTTACTAAGTCGTCTTTCGGAAGTGTCGCGGTGTATCGAGCGCTTTTTTCAGCGACGTTGATTGTTGCGATGGCAAGTTGCGGTTCGGACGGGGTTTCGGGGAGCTACCGCGTAAATGATGTTAATATTCTCTCTGATGATATGGACGTAGGCGAAGAGGTTCGAGTAGAAGTTTTTTTTGAAACAAAAAGCGAACTTGGTGGGCAGCCCGATGGGTTAGATCTGATCGTGCGGTTGTCTGATGCCATCGACTATGTGCCTGGCTCATCAGCGATTTATGACCAAACAACAGATGAACGTGATGGGCGCTCACCGGACGATGTTCAGCGTTGCGACAATGGCGTAACCTACCTTGTGTATCGTTTTGATGACAACGACCTTGAGGGTCGGAGTCTTTCCGGCGCCGATGAATTCGGCATTCGCTTTGAGATTAGCGGGAAGAGCCGAAGTACGAGGGCAGAAGTGCAGGCTGCGGCGAACAAATCTCAGGACTTCTCTTGCGACAGCGAATTTGGCGATGAAGCGAGCGATTCTGTAGAAGTTAAGTAGTCACGTACCTGAATAGTGTTTCAGCTGTAGGGCTACTTTCCGCGGTCAGCGGAGTAGCGTTTGACAAGTGCGCGCGCCAACGCCTTAAGGGTACGTGGCGCGCTAAAGAGCTCTGGGTCAAGATGTTCAACCACGCCGCTCCATAGTAGCTGGCGAGAGCGAACGTCCCGGACCATTAATGTAAACGAACGCTCTTGAAGTGAGCGCAATCTTGGATTTGCTTCAGGATACATGCTGCCCTGGTTGCCTTTTCTGTAGCGAAGCTCCGGAGGGGTCATAATATTGGGAAGGGTCGTGACTTTACTATCAAAGGTTATCAAGATTTCGGGATCGCTATCGAGGCTGACCGCGCGATAGCCCTCGGCAACAAATGCGTCTTGCAACGCCTGTTCGATTTCCTGGGTGACCATGGGATTGCGCTGAGCAATTCGCGGTGCTTGTGACAAATTAAGTTGGTGGGGTAGCAGTGCCACGCGCGAAGCATTCGCAATCGTATTAGGGATCAAAACCGTTGATTTGACTTCGTAACTCGAGCAGCTGCTTAGACTAAAAATCATAATAAGCGACATGAGTATTGACGATCGCGAAAGGTTCGCGAGCGCTGCTGAGCAGTCCGAGAAACTAAACAATCCCATAGATTTAATTTGCAACATTCTCACACCGATGTTTTGTATAGCGCAGTAGATAGCACAGTCTAAGAGCGCGTAGCAAAATAAGGTCTGCTGCGTAAGCACAGAAGGGCAAATCTGCGGCGTCAGCCTAGTCGCGAGTGCTCGCAAGCCTGATAGGCTTGCTCCGCGCGCGCTCCGGCGGCTTCCTTGCATCTTTACCCTTCTGTGCCTTCTCGTAAACGACCTTATTTCGTTACGCGCTCTAAAGCGAAATCAATCAGTAGCATAGCCTGGAAGTCTCACTCGAATTCTGCTCCGGCGAGCGGCTTACGCGTAATTCTTGCGAATTTCTTGGCATTGACGGTTTAGCGATCGATCGCGACTGAGCGCTTGCCCTCAAGACGCACTACGTTATCGTCATGCTGATCTTCAAGAAGATGACTTTGGTCCTTTCTATTGCTGGCGACGAGCATATATACCGCGGGGACCAGGAACAGCGTTACCACGGTACCAAAAAGCATCCCGGTGACGAGCGTCACCCCAATACTGTTTCTCGCTCCAGCGCCTGCGCCGGTCGCTAAGATAAGCGGAAAGTGCCCCGCCACGGTCGCTACTGAGGTCATAAGAATTGGACGAAGCCTTGTTGTCGACGCCTGCACCACCGCCTCAAATTTCTCTATTCCCTTCTCGCGAAGCTTATTTGCGAACTCGACGATAAGAATTCCGTTTTTTGAAACAAGTCCAACCAGCGTGACAAGGCCAACTTGCGAATATACGTTGAGCGAAGTCGCGCCAAGAAATACAAAGACGAGGGCTCCAGCCAGAGCGAGAGGCACAGAGCCGACCAAAATTATCGCGGGGTCTCTAAAGCTCTCAAACTGGGAAGCTAACACAAGAAATATTAAAATTATCGCGAGTAGTAGAGTACCGAGAAGCGCATTTCCTTCTCTACGTAGCTGTCTCGATTCGCCGGCATAATCGATAAGGTAACTCTTCGGGAGTATTTGCTTGGCCGCGTCTTCAAGTACCTTGAGCCCCTGATCGATGGTAACTCCAGGCGGCACTGCACCCTGGATTTTTGCAGAGTTAAGCTGCTGGAAACGATTGAGCGATCGAGGCTGCACTGAATCTTCAATGCGAGCAAATGTGGATACCGGGACAAGCGTCTCGTGTGGCCCAGTAACATACATCCTTAAGAGTTGCTCTGGCGCGATTCTGTCCTGACGCTTAACCTGAGGAATGACTTTGTAGCTACGTCCCTGGACGTTAAAACGATTAATGTAGTCGCCACCAAGAAAAACACCGAGGTCTTTCCCAACTTGTGAGAGGTCGAGCCCTAATGTGGCGATCTTATCTCGATCAAGATTAATCGAAGACTGCGGAAGGTCAAATTTTAAATCGGTGTCGGCAAACATAAACTTCCCGCTTTGAAACGCCGCGCCGACAAGCTGTCCGGCATAATTTACGATCTCTGCTGGATCAGCGGTCGAGGAAATTACCATTTCGATCGGGAAATCGCTGCCGCCGGGAAGAGGTGGTGGGCTTGTAACAATCGCGCGAACTCCTGGAATGGAAGCCATTTTACCCCAGGCCTCGCCTTCCATCTGCATGACGGTACGGCTGCGTTCGCTCCACGGCTTTACCAACATTCCCGAAAATCCGAACGTCGGCTGAGTCAGTTGAAACGATTTTGAAAATTCAGGGAAGCTCTCATAGGCCTGCTGGACGAGATTGGC
The DNA here is from genome assembly GCA_964510065.1 of uncultured Bdellovibrionales bacterium. Lineage (GTDB taxonomy): Bacteria > Bdellovibrionota_C > UBA2361 > UBA2361 > CAIXSY01 > CAZEAC01. Next base: position 33,342 of record CAZEAC010000005.1, read on the forward strand.
GTAACGAACAGTTTGGTCAATCGAGGAATTCGGCGAAGCCTGAATAATAGAAAAGACAACCCCCTGATCTTCCCGCGGTGCAAGTTCCTTTAAAGAGAAAAGATACAAAGGAATGAGGCTCAACATTAATAGTCCGGCAATGGTAAAGGTTGCCGGCGTGTAATTGAGGCTCTTCCTGAGGCCTCGTTCATAGAGCTCCTTTAGTCGAAGAAACCCCGAGTCAATGCGTGATTTGAATGCACTAGGATGCTCCTCCTTTCGTACCAGCAGCGATCCCATCATCGGTGATAAGGTTAGTGCCACAAATCCTGAAATCAGTACGGCCGAAGCAAGAGTGAAAGCAAATTCTCGGAAAAGTGTTCCAGTAAGACCTCCTTGAATTCCTATCGGAGCATACACGGTCGCAAGTGTTATCGTCATTGCGATAATCGGACCAGCAAGCTCGCGAGCGGCGGTGAGCGCAGCGTGCACAGGGCTGTTTCCCTCTTCGACGTGGCGTTCAATGTTTTCGAGCACCACAATAGCGTCATCGACCACGAGGCCAACTGAAAGCACTATGGCGAGAAGGGTAAGGAGATTAATCGTGAAACCGAAAGAGTACATCAGCGCAGTCGCGCCAACCAGTGACAGCGGAATCGCGACAACGGGAATAATGACTGAGCGCAGTGATCCCAAAAAAAGAAAAATTACCAAAATAACGATGGCAATTGTTTCCGAGAGCGTCTTAATTACCTCTCCAATCGCGTCATTGATGTATCTGGTTGCATCGTAAGGAATTCCGACTTTCATCCCGCTGGGCAGCCGTTGTTCAATTTCCGGAATCGTTCGACGGACTTCTCTGATAACGTCTAGCGAGTTAGCCGAAGGAAGCACCCATATGCCCATGAATGTTGCTGACTGTCCGCTAAAACGCACCTCTTCATCGTAATTTTCAGCACCAAGAACAATGTCGGCAATATCTTTGAGTCGAATCAGGGTATCGCCATTCCGGCGAACGACAAGATTCTCGAACTCTTCTTTGCTCTTGAGATCGGTATTGGCAACTAAATTGACCGAGGTAAGCGCACCTCTGGTAGTTCCAATCGCCGAGAGGAAATTGTTACTGGCGATAGCTCTTTCAACGTCGGATGGACTTATGCTGAGCGCAGCCATACGGGTGGGCTTGAGCCATACACGCATGGCAAAGACTCGTGCCCCCAAGACATCAGCCTTTTGTACGCCGGCAATCGATGAGAGTTGAGGCTGAACCACGCGGGTAAGGTAATCCGTGATTTGGTTCTGATCGAGGTCATTCGAGTAAAAGCTAAGGTACATCGACGCAAAGCGGTTATCGCTCATCTCCACTTCGATAATTGGCGCCTGTGCTTCTGGTGGTAGGTCGTTTCGGACCTGCGCGACCTTTGCCTGAATCTGTGTGAGCGCAGCATTGGTGTCAAAGTTAAGTCGCAAATGGGCGGTAATCGTGCTAAGGCCCTGAGCGCTTGAAGACTCTAAATAATCAATTCCGTCGGCGCTCGCGATAACTCTTTCTAACGGCGTAGTAATGTAGCCACGTACGAGGTCGGAGTTTGCGCCTATGTATGCCGTTTTGACCGTGACGACCGCGAGATCGCTTTTTGGATATTGGCGCACATTTAAAGACTGAATCGCCTGAAATCCGGCAATTAAAATGATAAGGTTAATGCAAGTCGCAAGAACCGGGCGTTTCACAAAGATATCGGTAAATTTCATCGGTGTTCCCTTATCTACGTGTCTGCGAGTTTTGAATCATCCTGGTTGAGAGGCGCGACTGAGTTGTTGACGATGACTTCCGCGCCGGGGCGAATCTTAAAAGTTCCGGATGTAATAACTTCTTCGCCGCTCTTTATCCCTTCGAGGATTGCAATTTGAGTCCCGCGACGCGGGCCTATTTTTACTACCTGTTGCCGTGCCGTGGCGCTTTCTTGGCCGGCCTCGCCCTTCTTTCTATCGATGATGTATACCGTATTACCGTAGGGAGCATAGTTTATGCTTGAGCTGGGGATGCTAATATAGCGATCCTCTCTCGGGAGAATAACCGTGACTTCTGCGAACATTCCGGGGCGAAGCCTTGTCCCGGGATTGGGAAGGATTGCCTGGAGATCGATATTTCTTGTAGTTGAATCGACCTGCGGGTTAATCGAAGAAATACTGCCTTTGAATTTTTCATTGGGAAACGAGTCAATTTCAATCTCAATCGAGTTTCCCGCGGAAACCGCTCCAATTGATTGCTGTGGAAGGCTAAAGTTGACATACAGCGGGTCCATCTCGAAAATCGGCACAAGCGGAGTGCCTGCGGTGAGATACTGTCCAACATTCGCCCTTCGAATTCCGGTGGTGCCGGAAAACGGTGCGATGATTCGCATATGCGCAATCGTATTGGTAAGCGCGTCAACCGCAGCGCGCGCTTCACGTTCCTTTGCAATTGCGCTATCGAGATCCGATTGCGAGACCGCATTCGATTGCCGTAAAGACTTTGAACGAGCCAGTGTTCGCTCAACGTCTTCGAGCAGTGCCTGTGCCCCACGAAGTTCCGCCTCTTCAACAGACGAATCGAGCTCAATCAGTACCGCACCTTTCTCAACAAAGCTTCCCGATTCGAAGTTGACTGCCTTTACTGTCCCGTCACGCTCTGCACTTAAGACCGCACCCTTTGTCGCGGCAAGCGAACCCACCGCGAAAAAAGTCTGCGGCCAGGCTTCTTCTTTCGCAATTACCGAAGTTACTGCTTCTGGAGGCATTTTTCTGTTTTGATTCTGCGCGATGGCGCTCGAGATCTGAAAGTATTTAATAAGACCAAGGAGTGCGATGAACGCTAGCGTCCCGGCGCCCGCATACAGAATTTGTTTTTTTGCTGTCATTGCTTCAACTCCTTAACAGTTCTATGCATTTCGAAACTTTTCTTTGCGAACTTGCAGCGCACCTTCAAGCGCGGCCGCAATTGTTTTTTCGTCGCATCGTAGTGCGCGAAGAGTAAACTGAACGATGTGGGATGCGGTTTCCTCAAAGTAGGGCGAGAGTGCAACGTCATAACCGCGCAACCTTTCAGCGAACGGTCGATGCGTTAGAAAAAATGCGCACTGTCCGATGACACTTTGGGCGGCCATACCGAGCTCTCGTTCGTGAAGGGACGGCGAAATCGCGCGTACTATTGAGAGAAGTATGTTATCAACCGGCTGTATGAAGTCGTGCACGAATGAGGACACCAGCGCTTCACGAAGTTCAGCATCATTCGAAGTGTCGGAGAGTACTTCGCGAAACATCATACGACAGGGTTGCGGGCCCTCGCAGCGAAGGAGAAACTCGAGAAAGGCGAAGATGAAGTCGGCAAGCCGAAGAGACGGAGCGCGATCGGTAGAGACTCCACGTTCGATAACTGCGCGAAAATCAGTGTAGTCGCTTTCCTTCATCAATGAGTAAATTGTTTCCACAAAAAGCTTTGCTTTTGATCCGAAATGGTACTGAATCGCGCCGAGGTTTACTCCGGCGCTTTCAGCGAGTTCGCGAGTACTGACTGCTTGGTAGCCCTTTTCGGTGAAAAGCCTGCGTCCTGCCTCGAGTAGCGAATCGCGAGAGTTCTTTTGTTCTGCAGAGTTCATGTGAGGGGCCTACTGTTTAAGTCAATCGACTGAGTAACTAAGATTAGATCGGGTTTTGTGTTAAGTCAAATGACTTAATCTATATATCTACCTGATAATGCTACATAAAAAGAATGAAGCTCATGAGATTTTTCGGGAAGCTCCGATTCGCTCTTCCGAAGCGAGCTACAAAATTTGGTAGCCTTCGGATCTTAACGCAGTGTCCTACTTTTCGCTTTCAACTCCGGATCCGGCTCACCAGCAGCCTCGCGCAGGATTTTCAATTCATCCGCTGGAACTAGCTTCTCTACAGCGTTTCGAAGCTGCATGAGTCGGCCTTCCTGCAGCTGCAATTCGGGTAGTACCTCCTTATGATACACCGCGAGGTAGCTCCAAACGGCTCCGGCGCTTGAGCAACTAAGACTGAGTAGTGTATCCGTCTGCGCCGACGAGAGTCCGCATGCACGCATGTCTTCTTTAAAGTCGGTAACCTGTTGATTGCGTAAACGCTGCGATTGAATCTGATCCATCACACCTCAGGGCTGCAATTTAAATGTCGATTCATTCATCCCTCGACAAGCAAAGCGCGCGCGCGCGCAAATGCCCTACGTTCATCTGCGGAAAGTATAAATCCCAAATGGAGGCCATGCCTCTGCAAAGCACTCTCCACCTGCGCGATCTCATGGCTTTCGACAACGATTCCCGCCTTTTGAGCTGCATTAAGAATTTGCTCGCGATTTTGCTGTGTTAGATCGCCAATAAATTGAAGTCCGAGTTTCTGCCAATTTCCTCGTAATTGATTAGGACTAGCGATCCCAAGCATGTGAAGTGGTGTCGTAAGGAGCGCTAGGTCTAACTTCGCCGCCGGTGTTTTATCTGGCTCTGGAAGTATTACAGGAGTCTTAGCAAGCGGGCCGCGGCAAATACGCATCGCCAATCTGCCGACTGCGAGCCATTCAGCTGCCGATTTTTCTGAGGTATTTATTGAAGTCGAGCGTTCACGTGCGTAGTTGAGTACATGTAGCGCATAGGCGCGAATTTCTGCCCGGCGTCCTTCGTTGGCTGCGAGCTCTCTTGGTGAGAGCCTCGAATAGTGCGTAAGCGCGGTCTCGACAAGGAGTCTTGTGGTCGCCACTCGAGGTCCGGCATATGCGGCGGCAATCACAAGCGAGTTCGCCGCTTGTAGCATCACTTTTGGGCTCTCGATGATTCTTTCTTTGCAGGCAGTCTGAAGCGCCGCGGCGCGATTTTTAGCGCCTTCGTCTTTAAGTGGGCCCGAAAAAAGAAAGCCAATAAACTGCATCTCCGATTGCGGCGTGCCCCGCACGAAGGGGTGCATGCCAATTCCATTTCGACCAAGCTTTGGAGGAAAGGAGTTTTCTTCCTTTGTTGCCGTTACTGTTGTCATGACTGATTCTCCTTCTCATTTTTCTTTCGAATATACAACTCTTGAAGCAAAACTCTCACTGCCGGGAGCACTTCGCCAAACTGGTCGATTATGCTCTGTCCAAAGAGCATATCAACGGTTTCATGTGGATCGCCGATGCAGGCCTGATTTTTGATTCCTACCAAATATGGCTGAAGTTTTCCCGCAGTACTGTCCCACACCGGCGAAAGGACGATATCCAGAGTGCACGCCTCGCCGAGTTTCTGCCGAAACTTTTGACCCAAATTAAACGCGACTCGGCGTAGGTCTTGTACGTATGACTGAAGTGCCTGCTCCCGCGAGCTCTGAGACGACATAGGCAGGCGTGAGGCAAGAATCTGGCGAAGTGCGTGAAGCGGATCAATCGATTCGGTATTCGTAGTTAAATCAAAGGTTTCCGGATCTCGGGCGATTAATGCGTCCAGTGAGACTTCGCAGGATTGCCGCGCTTCTCCAGTCACGCGCGCGAGAATCTCGACTTTTCTTCCAGCAATTCTCTCCGCAGATATCTCCTCTTCGATTACCAAAGAGTGCATCGAATGAAGCGAGTTCATCAAGATGGCCCACGGCCCGTCACTATAGACCTGCTTTAATCGAACGAGCCGTTGATAAAGCTTTTTAAGCGGTTCGCTGCGCTCGGGGTCATTCGCGGATTGCGCGATATCCCTTTCAATCCTAGGGAGGCTTCTAAAGGCGTTCTTTGCGAGATCCGACACCTGCTCTGCAATCGTGCAATAGCCGCGCGAGCTGCCCGATATTGTAACGCTCCCTGAGCTATCGCGGCCTTTCCGAAGAATAAGCGACCCACGCTGCGAGAAGCCATCCTTGAGAATGAGTGTTCCGGGATAGTCGAGAATCGAGCGTGAGAGATCCCTTACAAAATTGTGATCGTACTGAAATGCCACCCGCGCATCGTGACGAGCAACCGATATCTTCGACACTTCGTAATCACTATTATGCAGCAGCTTAAAAAAAGCACGAAGTCGCTTTCGAGAGTTGCCGATGTGTGCACTTTTCTCCCACGCGGCGATGGCGTCAGAGTTATTTGTGTTAAGACGGAAGTCGCCGTCGTGCCAAAATATCGCAATGAGCTCGGCGCCAAACTCAAATTGGATCACGGTAGTAGTCTTTGCGGCTTCAAAGCATGCGCTGAGCACCGGGCCGAAATCGATATTTGAAATACGGTGAAGGTGAGGAGTACATAGCTTCATACCTTCAATTGCAACGTAACGAGGCTGGAAAAGTCCCGCAACGCCGTCGGCAAGCTGGCGTATCTGGCCTTTGTCCCAGGCACGGTTTTTTGCACGTTTGATTTGTATATCGATCATCTCGAGATGTGCCTTTTCAATCCCAAGACCGGCTCTTATATGAAGGTACTCGTCCTCCGGAATCGTAATCTGGCCGGGCGAAGAACACTTTTCAAAGCCAAATGCGGCGAAGAGGCGGCTTTTGCCGGTAGGTTCCTTCAATTCAAGCCCCAAGAGGTCTGCTTCGGCTTTTATCAGTTCGGTGACATCAATGGTGCTGCCATGCAAGTGACGTATCGGCTCTTGAAACGATCGCCAATGATTGCTGGAGAACGGCGAGCTCTTATGCGACGGAAAGAAATGACGCAGCTCGTCAACTAAAGAGGCGCTTTCGGGCATGCTTTGCCATAACGCCTTAATCCCATAGTTGCGTCCGTTCCATTCAATAAAGTAGAGATCAATTTCATTTTTCTGGAGGTTCCAGCTCGGGCAGAGATCAATCGCGAAGTCTTCCGGACACGTCCCCGCGAACTGCCTAAAAAATTCATTGGCAAGTGTAGTGCCAGTTGCGTGGAGCCGCGAGTGAAAACTGCTGGCGCGTCGCGAATATTCTTCTTGTGAAAGGCCAGGGAGTCTTTGACGATAGATTTTTTCGGCGACATCGATACATTTTTCGCCCCAGCCGCCGTGACTTATATTCGCGGTTACCTTGTTACTGGATACTTTGGCATAGCTTGCGACTACCTCGAAGCCGTCATCGGCCTTCGTGCGCATGCAAACAAGACGAAATTCTGCTCGATTGCCATTGATCGGTTCGAAGGGAATTAGCGACTCAACCATTGGAATATGCATTTTTGAAAGTGCGTGGCTTACTATCTGGTGAGTGTTTGGTGAGCCGGTATTGTTTGCGGTGGCGACAAGTTCGGAAACGAGCTGCTTGTACTCGGGCGAATCGCTTTCGATGTGAACAGTGCCATCGGGCAGTTCGCTTTTCTTGAGTACCATAAAACCGCCACCGCCCAGTGCGTCTTTTATATAAAGAGTTCCTGGGACACTTAGAATTCTAGCGGCAACTTCTTCGCAGGTTTTCAGGTGCGCAGCCTTTAAACTATCCTGGTTATTGCATGCTTCAAACTGCACCAAAGAATAAGGACTATGTTCGACAAGCCTGAAAAAAGAGCTCAGCCGGTTAACATCGGAGTGAGCAGCAGAATTGCCCTGGCTTTGTTCCCAAAGTGCTTGAAGGAGTGCATGCGCGCTCTTGAAGTGGAGTCCGCCATTGCCCTTTTCAATTCGAAATCCCGAGATAGTATTTTCGAACACGAGCGCGTGGCCTGCCTGAATTTCCCGAACAAGTGAGGCGCAATCAAGCGCCGAAAATCGAATTGCACGAAAGGTTGTTTGATATAATGGGTACTCGAAAAGCTCGGGAAAGCCGAAATAGCGAGGTTGTCCCAGACCATCCAGTCTCGAAACGGTTTCGCGCTGAAGCAGCTTGTCAAGCTGCTCGAATTTCTCGGCGTCATTTTGTGTTTGACGTTGAAGAGACTTATATCGAGGGCTTCCAATGGCTGGGCAAGATACTGTCCATTCGCCAAATGCGTGTTTGCGCTCGGTGCGAAGTTCAAGTTTAATTAGAGTTTCAGCGCGCTTTCCCTTTCCATGCACCGCGCGCACCACGTGCGGTTTTTTTCGGTGGAGATCTGAAATCGGAAATTGCCTCGCCGAAACCGCAGAGCGCGATGAGGGCGTTTCGAGCCGAAGTCCACGAAAAGGAGATCTGCCCGTGCCCACTACATCTGGGGCGGCTAATTGCTGCATGTTTGGTAACTTTGTAATCGAAGTGTCAATCGAGCTGAGGAGCATAATTATGGAAGGAGTGGCGACCTTAGTCAAACTTGTGAACTACTTAAATTTCTTAGATGTTTTTAGTATTAGTTGCCAGGTAATCCCCGCAAAAGCGCTGCTTCCGAAAATAATGCACGGCTTCGACTCTAAAGTATCGCGGTCTTTCTCTCGAAAGCATTGGGACAGCTATTTGCGAGGGAAATTCGATGTTCAGCATGATTCAGCTATTACAGTTTATGAAGCAGCACGATGCGTCCGATATGTATCTGACCGTTGGGCGTGCGCCGAGTTTTAAGATCTCGGGGACGGTGCGAAATGCGAGCAAAGAGCTGCTCAATGTGGAGCAGCTGGAAGGGCTCGCCAACTCTGTGCTCGATCAGGCACAGCAAAAAGAGTTTGCCGAGAAACGCGAGCTCAATATGGCATTCTTTGACCCTCAGGTTGGTCGTTACCGCTTCAATTTCTATCGCCAGAAAAACTCTCTGGCCATGGTCGTTCGAAAGATCGAGACGGAGATTAAGACACTTGAAGATCTGAAGCTTCCTCCGATCTTAAAAGATATTTCGATGTCGAAACGTGGCCTTGTCCTGGTGGTTGGCGCAACCGGTTCGGGAAAGTCAACGACGCTTGCGGCGATGATTAATCATCGCAATGTCAACGAGGCGGGACACATAATTACCATCGAAGACCCGGTTGAATTTGTGCACGAGCATAAAAGCTGCGTGATCTCACAGCGCGAAGTTGGCGTCGACACTGAGTCCTATAAAGCCGCGCTCAAGAACACATTACGTCAAGCGCCGACGGTGATTCTAATCGGGGAAATTCGCGATGAGGAAACCATGGAGCATGCAATTAACTTTGCCGAGACGGGGCATCTTTGTCTTGCCACGTTGCACTCAAATAATGCGAACCAGGCGCTCGAGCGTGTCCTTAATTTCTTTCCGCCGGAGCGGCAGCGCCAGATATATTTTCAGCTGAGCCTTAATCTTAAGGCAGTGGTAAGCCAGCGTCTTGTGAAATCGAAAGATGGAAAACGTGCGGCGGCAATCGAAGTGCTACTTGATACGGCGCGGGTAAAAGAGTTAATGAAACGAGGCGAGGCGGATCAGATAAAAGATGCTATGGCTCAGGGCACAACTGAAGGAATGCAGACTTTCGACCAGGCGCTCTGTAATCTTTACCGCGAAGGACGGATTTCGCTGCAAGAAGCTCTTGATAATGCAGATAGTGCAACTGACCTTAAGCTCAAGATTAAATTGGAAGGGGCTGGAGCTTCCAACGAAGTAGATCAGAGTTCACCGCAGTTTGCTCTCGATTCCACTGCGGTGCCCGCAGCGTAATTTACCGGTAAGTACCCTCAGAACAAATCGACTAGATCGCCCTGGGCATGATGATAAACGGCGAGGCCAGCCTGTTCCGCGCCGCGAATGTTCTCGGCAGAATCGTCGATAAAGAGGGTTTCAGAGGGAACTAACGAGCTTTTCTCTAGCACTTTCTTATACGCAGAGACGTCAGGTTTTCGGACGCCTTCAAGATAAGAATAATGCGCTACCTCGAAGAGTGAGGAGAGGTCTCTGACGCCGAATTCCTTTTGCACGTAAGAATCAATTGCCTGATGGTGAATCTCATTGGTATTGCTAAAGAGCAGGACTCGGTAACGCTTTCTAAGGGCCGCAAGAAGCTGAATTCGCGCCGTGGGAATATTAAGGAGCAGCTCATTCCATGCAGCATCAAATCGATCGTCGCTCACGGCGAGCCCGAGAAGTTGCGAGACGGCTACTCTAAACTCAGCACTGCTAATTTCGCCCCTTTCGTACTGCTGAAAGATTGGATCTTGGCGTGCGCGACGCACCTTGTCGAGTGAGTCTGCACCCACGAGCCTTGCAAAGGCCTTGTCGGTGCGGCTCGAATCGATATTGAGAATCACACCGCCAAGGTCGAAGAGCAGACTTTTATATTTCGAAAGATCAATCATTACGTTACCTCGTCGGTCGCGAGACTTTGCTGATAGCGAGCCCACATGTCGAGCTTCTCGATTTTGCCCTCTATATTTGACCCATTAGCAAGCAGATAGATCTGCCCGTCGACAATGGTCATCTGCCAATTGGAACTTGATTGCATGGTCCCGCTCAGGTTTTCGAGAAATTCTGGTTCGAGCATAAGAAATTCTACGGGAGCAATCCAATTTGTCTTGCTTCCGCGTATGCCATGGCAGAAGGCTGAGATCTGTGCGTCATTATAGAAAAACACCCGATGTACCGCCGCATCATTTCTACGCAATGACCGTGAAAGCCTATCGGCATCGAGTTCTCCGACTTCGATGATAGTTTCGGGGGCGCCAATCGCCGAATGCTTCCAAAGCGCAGGTTCTTTCGGTTCAAACAAACCCTTAGAGAACTCCAGTCCTTCTTCGTAAGAGTCGACGTAGGCGACGACGCGCGCCAGCATATATTCGGCGGGTTCGAGCGGGTGGCGCGGGATCTTGAAACGAAGGCGTGTCGAAAGGTTCCTATCGCTGTGGGTCAGGTCAACCGAGAAACTGTAGAAGCCCTGAACAAATGTCATGACACAACATTGAATACACTTAGTCAGGGCTTCAGGACTTATATGGAGCTACTTCAGCCGCTTCGCGACGTCTTTCCAATTTATGACCTTGGTGAAGGCTTCAATGTAGCTTGCGCGGTTATTCTGATACCTAAGATAGTAGGCGTGCTCCCACACATCACAAACAAGAAGCGGAGTTACAACCCACTGACCAAGATCCTGATGCTTCTCGGCGGTTAATATGTCGAGTTTCTTTGTGACTTCATTTTGTACCAAGAGTACCCAACCCGAACCTTCGACCGCAGCGCCGGCAGCCTTAAAATGAGCCATGCAGGCATCAAGGCTTCCGAAGGTGCTATTAATCGCCGTAAGCAATGCACCGTTCGGTTGGCCGCCGTCAGGGCTCATATTCTCCCAGAAAATGCAGTGTAGAAAATGTCCGGCACCGTGAAATGCTGCTTCACGCTCCCAGTGTTTCACCAATGAATAGTCACCTTTCTGTCGCGCTTCGGCGAGTTTTGATTCCGCATTGTTGAGACCATTTACATACGCCAGGTGGTGTTTGTCGTGATGTAGCCGCATGGTTTGTTCGTCGATGTGCGGCTCTAATGCTTTATAGTCGTAGGGAAGTGGCGGTAGTTCATGTGGCATGGCTTCAATCCTCCAGGTTCATTAGTTTGGGAGGAAATCTAGCGGAAATTCAGGGAAATAAAAATAGCAGTGGTTGCCGACAGGCGATAAAACGATATTTTGATAAAAAGCTTCTTATTCAAGTCTCTGTTTAAAAGCGCGATAGCATGGCAATAATAGGCAAGATAGTAGGTCCTAAATATTTCTGATGTGTGATCGGGGGAAAGTTTTAGAATGAGTGCTGGACAGCTAACATTCGTCGTGTCTTTGGCGTTACTTGCTTTGACTATAACTGGGGTAAATCAGTGTCAGAAAAACTACGTATTCTGCCCTAACTGTAGTGCAAACCCGTCCTCGTCTCCTGATGATGGCGATAATGATTTAACAACGACTACAACTTCTTCTACAACGTCAACATCTGAAACCACTACATCGACCGAAACGACGTCAACGACGACCTTGCCGAATACCGATACCCGTCCCGCGGTCGGCTTCCTTCAGGATCTTTCGCGACTAAGTGAAATTGAGAAGCCAGCCCAGGATCAGGCGCGCGCCGGAAGTTCGCCAGCGCCGAGAAAGTCGCCGACCAAATCGAAGGGCAAGACAGACAGCACCTGGCTCGGGAAAGCTTTTGTGAGCGATGACGAAGTTGCTGGGCAAGCCCTTGATAGTGATGCCGACGGCTTTTCCGATAGTCTCGAGCGGCAAATGGGAAGCAGCGAAGAAGATGCTTCGTCTCAGCCTGTAGCTGCTCCACGTACGCGTCTGGGCGATCGGCTTGACGGAGTTGATGACGATCGTGATGGTGTGCCGAATGTCGAGGAAGATCGACGCGGAATGAAGAAAAACGGCATGGATAGCGATTCTGATGGCGCAAACGATGGTGCCGAGATTCTTTCTAAGACTAGCCCGCTCGATAGCCGTTCCGTGCCCGATGATCACGATGGCGATGGGCTAAGCAGTAACTACGAATCTGCGATCGGCACTGATTTTAATAATCCGGACACAGATAGTGATGGTGTTCGTGATGATGCTGAGCTTGCATTGGGAATGAATCCTTTAGAAAATGATTCGGATCACGATGGAATTCTTGATGGCAAGGAGCTCGCACTTGGAGCCGATCCGACTGTTGCTGAGTAAACTTGCGTAAAAATCCGCGACGAGTACGCTATGCATTTTCAACGCTCACATGCCGTTTACGAGCGCGCCAAGCAGCTTATGCCTGGTGGGGTGAACTCGCCGGTTCGTGCGTTTAAGGCGGTTGGCGGCGATCCGTTTATAGTGAGCCATGGAAAAGGCGCGTACCTTTATGATCTGGATGGTAATCGCTATGTCGATTACATCAATAGTTGGGGTCCATTAGTTTTAGGGCATGCACATCCCGCGGTCGTTGAAGCGCTCCGACGACAGATTGAACTTGGAACCAGCTTTGGCGCTTGCACGGAAGCTGAATCAGCGCTTGCTGAGCGGGTGATTAAGCTTGTGCCAAGTATTGAAATGATCCGCTTTGTGAATTCCGGAACTGAGGCGGTGATGTCGGCGCTGCGCCTTGCGCGTGGTTTCACCGGGCGTAATAAGATCCTCAAATTTACCGGATGCTATCATGGCCACGTAGATTCGATGCTCGTTGAGGCCGGTAGCGGTGTATTGACTTTGGGAATTCCGGGATCAAAAGGCGTGCTCGAAGGCGCGGCGAAAGACACCATACTCTGCCCATATAATGATCGCGCTGCGGTTGAGCAGATCTTTGCGAATATCGGCGCGGAGATCGCCGCGGTGATTCTTGAACCGCTCATAGGCAATGCCGGATTTATTAGGCCGCTTCCAGGGTATCTCAATTTCCTCCGCGAGCTTTGTACCCGCTATGGATCTCTTCTTATATTCGACGAGGTGATGACGGGATTTCGTATTGCTTTGGGCGGGGCCCAGGGGCTTTGGGATATCAAACCGGATCTAACGCTTCTTGGAAAGGTAATAGGAGGTGGACTGCCCGTGGGCGCGTTCGGTGGTCGCCGCGATATAATGGCAATGCTTGCGCCGCTTGGGCCGGTTTATCAGGCCGGGACACTTTCCGGAAACCCGTTGGCAATGGCTGCTGGTTCGACGACGCTTGATCATTGGAGCGCTCCAGGGGTGTTTGAAAGTACGGCCAACGTCGCTTCGACTCTCGTCTCGACCCTGCGAGCGCGGGCAGCAGATGCTGAGATTCCGATCGTCTGTGATTATGAGGGCTCGATGTTCGGATTTTTCTTTCACCCGGGCCCAGTACAGAGTTATGAACAGGCAAAATCTGCTGATGTAGAGCGTTTTTCGGCATTTTTTAGAAAAGCCCTTGAGAAGGGAGTGTATTTTGCCCCTTCGCAATTTGAGGCTGGATTTGTTTCTCTTGCGCACAAGGGAGAGCCGTTAGAACATACGATAGCCGTATTGGAAGATATCTTCTCTTCGCTCTAGCGGAGAGGCCAAATCTGTAAAGGAGAGACCAGGCAGCTTATGCGAATTCTCACGATTGCCCTCTTGTTGATGTCATCGACAGCGTTTGCTCAGCCGAACCAGGGAAACGATATTCACGACAGCGACTATACCGCAGATATCCGTGATCCCTGGGAGGGAATGAACCGGGCAATATTCTCATTTAATAACGGTTTTGATGAATACATTCTTGAGCCGGTGTCGCGCGGGTACCATTGGTTACTTCCTGATTTTATGGAAGAGGGGATTCATAACTTCTTTCTTAACCTTCGATTCCCCTCTTATTTGCTGAGCGATGTGGTGCAGTTTAAATTTTCTCAGGCGTTACGACATACCGGGCGATTTTTGATTAATACGACCGCCGGTATTGGTGGCCTGATCGATGTCGCCCAACATGTTGGCCTTCCTGATCATAAAGAAGATTTTGGTATTGCGCTCGCCTATCACGGGGTGGGGCCGGGACCCTATCTGGTGTTGCCCTTCTTAGGCCCGAGTAATGTCCGCGACACTGTGGGTACGGTAGTTGATCTGTTGATCGATCCTGTGGCGATTTTCTTCTATACTAATTCGATTGATAACGAATTTTGGGTGGGGGCTGGCATTAGTAGTTGGCGCATGGTGGATGCCAGGACTCAGCTTCTTGAAGCGATAGATGCGGCCAAAGAGAGCTCGCTTGATTATTATCTCTTTGTTCAGTCGGCGTATTATCAAGATCGTCGTGGGCTGCTCTATGACGGCTTCCAGGATAGTGATGATGATCTTCCGGCGGGAGCGGATTCGGTGCCAAATGTGGCACGAGGAGCTCGGTGATTCAGCGTTTTTGGAACGATCAGCGAGGTGAAGGCGTGGGCATTATTTTGCTCTACATTGCAATTCTCGGTGTGGCTTGGTTCGCCGTGAATTTTGTCTATGATTGGATTACCAGCACTCGTGATAAACGCATGGATAGCGGCAAAAAAGGGGAGCAGGTCACGACGACAACTATTCCTCGAGAGATTGGTGGGTATCAGGTTACCTTTTGAAGCGAATTTACTCGGTTTCACGCGGGCGTGCCTTTTCCGCCACCCAGGCCACAATTTGATCAATGAGGCGCCCCGAGGCGCTGCTTAGAGCTCTGACCGCACTTTCGGCATTGAAGCTTTGTAGCGATTCCGTTTCAGTAAATATCCTGGTCGCAATCAGTTTATGCCTTCGATTGTCATAAAGCTCGCTTCGAATTTCGATTAATGCACTGCCAGGATTTTCGCGAGCGTCATGGCGAAATTCACGAATCTCGAGGGCAAGACTTAGATCGGTTGAGGCCGCTTCAAGGCCTCTCGAAACTCTTGCAAAACGCCCGGAGCAGTCGAGGTGATCAAGGAGCAGCGTCGCAAGCTGCGCTGCTGGGGGCTCCGCCCAAAAACTTTGCTGATAAAAGTTTCTCGAGTTTTGCTCACGATTAAAAATAATTCGGTCGCCTCTAATGAGATCCGTTGTTGCAATGGTGGCGAGAGAGATCGACGTCTCAGGCGGTTCGCCAATGTCGGATTTGGAGCAGCGCGGGTTATCCAGGAGAAGAAGTTTCCTTTCATTCTGAACCGGTAGAATAAGCGAACAGCCGAGCGCAGTTAGCACAAAGAAGAGGCAAAAGAAACGAGTCATGGTGACTCTCCCGGCCCGTAACTTGAACGAGGCGGCCCCACAAGCAAGTTTTGTGGATTGTCGTAATGTCGCAATGTTCTTGAGACATCCGAAGCGGTACTGCTTAGGGACGAGCCCAGTCGGCCGGCTTCATCTTTTACCGCTTCGGAGGTTACTGCCAAAGAAGCGACGAGCTGCTGCGTCTCAGCATCGAGGGTCGATGATATCTTTTTTAAGTCACTTAAGATTGCGCTCAGTTGCGTTGTCACTTCGGCGATCCCGCCCTGTTTCGAATTTAGGGTGCTGGCGATTCCCTGGAGATCGTGGAGCGCCGAGCTAAAGGCATATTGATTTTCAGGGGTGAAAAACGAGCTCAGCCGTGTCACAAGCTGGCTTACTCTCTCGGTAAGCTGTGGAATGTTCTCTTGAAGTGCTCCGAGTGAAGTTTTTCCCTCTGGAATAACTGGGTGATTATCTTTTCCCACCGTGCTCGCAAGCAGCGCAGCTTCTCGGCTACCCTTCACCAGGTCGATACTTGCGAGGCCGGTAAGCAAATTACGCTCGATGACTGCTTCAGTATCGGTTTTCACTGGGGTATCATTCTGTACCGAAACTACGACCTCAACGAGTCCAACATCTTCGGAATCGATACGAATGCTTTCGACCTTGCCGACGCGAATTCCGCGCATAGTGACAGGACTTTCTTGTTGTAGCCCGCTTAGGCTAAATTGACGAAAATCAATACGGTACCAATCAAGCAGAGCTTTATCTCGAGTTCCTGAAAGCCACACCAATATCACCGCGACTACGAGCAACACGACCATGACGACCGAGCCGACAAGAGTATAGTGGGCATGGGATTCCATGGGATTTTTATAGCATTCTCGGATAACAGCACTCAAGGTCACGGGTGATTATGCCCCGTTCAAGAGCAAATTAGCCCTACCACGAGAGCGCTACCGCGCTCTCGCTGAAAAATAACTCTGTATCCATGGGTGCTGTATCTTCGCCACCTGGCTGACGGGGCCATCGGCGAGGACTTGGCCACCGGAGAGCACGATTACACGATCGACAATACCTTCGAGCGTATCAAGGTCGTGGGTCACAAGAAGCACCGTGAGGCCCAAACCGTCGCAGAGTCCACGAATCAGCTCGTCGAATGCTCGAGCGTTAATAGGATCGAGGCCGGAGGTAGGTTCGTCAAGAAAAAGCAGCTTCGGTTCGAGCGCAAGCGCACGTGCCAAGGCGACTCGTTTACGCATGCCGCCCGAAAGTTCGCTTGGAGCTTTATATGCGGTGGAGGTGCTGAGGCCGCTTAGTACCAAGCGAAGCTCAACGATACGCTCAATGGCCTGATCGGAGAGCGCCGTATGCTCGCGGAGCGGAACGGCGACATTCTCGCCGACACTAAGCGCTGAAAAGAGCGCGCCATCTTGAAATAATACGCCGAATTGATTTCGGCAGCGCTGTAGTGAGAGTTTGTCGGCATGGTGCATATCATGCCCAAAGAGCGACACCTTTCCGCTGTGTGGAGTGTGCAAGCCGATTATCTCGCGCAGAAGCACCGATTTCCCACAACCACTTTCCCCGATTAGCGCAACTATCGAAGGTTTATCAATTTGAAAGCTTACTCCAGTGTGCACCGGCTTATTGCCGAATATTGTGACGATTGAATCGACATGTATGAGGCTTGCTTCACCCATCTATCACCAACCAAATTGAGCGATAACTACGGCGAAAATTGCATCAAGAATTATAACCGACACAATACTTTGTACAACGGTCGAAGTCGTGTGAAGTCCAACGCTTCGTGCATTGTTCTCGACCGTAAGTCCCATCTTGCAGCCGATGACTGCGATAAATAAGGCAAATAGCGGCGCTTTGACCACGCCTATATAAAAGTGCCTGAGCGCAAAATAGTCGTGCACCCGTTCAAAGAATGCAAATGATGAAATGCCGACATACCACTGTGAAACAAGTACTCCACCGAGGCTGCCGACGATATCTCCCATAAGTACCAGGAGCGGCAGTGCCACCATAAGTGCGAGCACTCGCGGCAGAACAAGCACCTGAACCGGCGAGAGCCCAATGGTAGCAAGCGCATCGATTTCCTGATTGAGCTTCATCGTCCCGAGCTGTGCGGTAAATGCCGAGCCAGAGCGGCCGGCGACAGTTATCGCGACAATAAGCGGAGAGATCTCGCGGCACATCGCGATGACTACCCCATCGACGACAAAGATGTTCGCGCCGTAGCGCATCAGCTGCATTGCGAAAAGGTACGCAAGAACTATTCCAATGAGCATGGTGACGAGCGAGACGATCGGTATTGCATCCACAAATACGAGCTCAAGCTGAGCTACAAATTCTTTGCGTCGAAGTAACGCCGGTGTTACTAGCACATTCCAGCTTTCAGAAATCGCCGCACCGAAAAAGGTGAGCAAGCTTCGCATGTGGTCGTAAATCTTCAAAGTCGCCTCGCCGAGCTCTTGGACGACGGTAAGTTGCGATGGACGCATTTTCTGCGCGCTTGCGGTGCTCCAGCGGCTGTGTACCAAATTGAAGATGGTTTTTTGAGATTCGGAAAAATTCCTGATGTTTATCTCTGAATCGCCATGAGGAGATACTGCGCCAATTATCGCCATGCTTCCGGAGGTATCAAGCGAAGAAAGCTCGGAGCCATCAACGATTATAGGGCCGTGATGGGCGTTTGACTCGGAAGCAAGGACTCCGACCGATGATTGAAGAGCCTCATAGTGTGTGAGATCCCAGGCGCCGCGCGGCACGAGCACCAAATTGACGCCTTCGCGATGTAGTGACCAAGCATTGTTATGACTCGGCACCGCCGCCTCCGGCATCAATCAGTGTCTTTAGCTGTAACGATAAGGCTTCAAAGTCAAAGCCCTCCGTCTCACAAAGAGTAACGTGACCAAGCTTCCTTCCCGGGCGTGGAGATTTCCCATAGAGATGCAGATGCGCCCCGGGCACTTTCAAGACTTCTGAAGGCTCGGGTGAAGTGCCGACAATATTAAACATCACCGAACGGGCGCGCGGTTTGGCTGGACCAAGGGGAAGACCGCAAATTGCGCGAAGGTGATTTTCAAATTGGCTCGTGACCGCGCCTTCAATGCTCCAGTGTCCCGAATTATGGACTCGCGGCGCCATCTCATTCGCGACAAGGGAGCCATTACAGTCAAATAGCTCAAGTACGAGCACCCCGCGATAGTGCAGCTTCGAAAAAAGCTTTTTGAGAAAGTCTTCCGCAGTGTGCTGAGTTTGATCAGTCACCTTGGGCGCGGGCGCATGACTCACGCGCAGAATGCCCTGATGATGAACATTCTCGACTAAAGGGTAAAAGTACTGCTGGGTTTCGCTTGCGACGCCAATGATTGAAAGCTCTCGGTCAAATGTCACAAGCTTTTCAAGAATAACCGGTTTTCCCGCGAACGAATGAAGTGCCCTCGAAAATTCTTGAGAGTTTCGAACAACTGCTTGACCTTTTCCATCATATCCGAACCTCGCCGTCTTGATAACTGCAGGTAGCCCAATTTTCGCCAGCGCATTGGCTGCATCAGCTTCAGAGCGAATAATCGCGAAAGGCGCCGTGGGAATCTTAAGGTCAACAAAACACTGCTTTTCAAGAGTACGGTCTTGCGAGATTTGAAGCGCGTCGAGTGACGGTGCCAGAGGGCGAAGCGCAGCGCAGGTTTGAGCGGTTTCAAGCGCGATATTTTCAAATTCATAGGTGACGACGTCACACGAGTTGGCAAACTCTTTTAGCGCCGCGTGATCGTCAAAGCGGCCCCGGTGGAATATGCTCGCTACTTTCGCTGGTGCATCTTCCGCTGGGTCGAAGCAGTGCGGAGTAAGGCCAAGCGGGTGCGCGGCGAGAGCTAACATTCGTCCCAATTGGCCGCCGCCTAAAATTCCAACGACACGGTGGTTTTTTGCCATCTGGAAGTTACCTGCGTCGAGGCGAGCTGCGTGCTTCTGGATTCGAGGAGCTCAATACTTTTGAAGTTTGGCTTTTTCGAAATTCCTTTAGTGCTGCACGAACCTTCTTGTCTTGAAGCGCCAGAATAGAAGCTGCAAACAGTGCGGCATTCACTGCTCCGGAGTTTCCTATGGCGAATGTACCAACCGGAACCCCGCCTGGCATCTGGACAATAGAGAGCAGAGAATCAAGACCTTGCAGTGCGCGAGACTGCACCGGTACACCCAGAACGGGAAGGGTGGTTTTTGACGAAACCATTCCGGGAAGATGCGCGGCACCGCCAGCACCGGCAATAATAACCTGAACACCGCGCGCTTCTGCTTTTTCGGCAAAGGAAAACATAGCATCTGGCGTGCGGTGCGCTGAGACGACTTTTGCTTCGTAGGGAATCTTAAGCTGTTTCAGAACAGCCACAGCTTCGCTCATTGTTTCCCAATCTGAGCGAGAGCCCATTATTACTGCAACGAGTGGTTTCATCGCCATTATGTACATTAAAAGTTAATTGCGGATAACCTCAAACTACACTGTGCCTCATTTTAAGATATTGTCAAACCGAAGAGAGGCGGCTTTTCTCGTGACGCAAATAGAACGATGCTTTGAAACTGCAGGGCTGTTCTCCTGATTAGGAATCGCGGCAATTTTGTGTCGGATCGGTTCATGCTAGCGTCGCAACATGAGTGACCTCCTTTTGGCGCTTGATCAGGGGACTACTGGGACTAGCGCTTCATTTTTTGACGCATCTTCGTTTGAACTTATAGCCTCCTGCAAAGAAGAGTTCCCGCAAATTTATCCGCGTTCCGGGCATGTCGAACACGATCCCAATGCAATCTGGAAAAGTTTGCAGATTGCGCTCAGGCGATCGTGGGAGCAGGCGCAGAGCGTCAGGTCCTCGCTCACGCTTCGGAACATTGCGGCCATAGGTATAACTAACCAGCGCGAAACTGTGGTTGCCTGGAATCGGAGATCGGGCGAACTCGCGGGAAATGCGATTGTCTGGCAAGATCGTCGCACCTCTGATTTCTGCTCAGCGTTAAAGAAAGATGAAGTAACTCGTAAAAAAATACTCAATCTTACCGGTCTTGTGTGTGATCCCTACTTCAGCGCGTCAAAAATGCGCTGGATGCTCGAGCACTATCCGAAGGCCGCCGAGTTTGAACGAAAAGGAGAATTAGTTTTTGGTACGGTGGACTCGTATCTCATATTTCTGCTATCCGGAGGCACATCGGTAGTCACCGAACATACAAATGCAAGCCGCACGATGGTATATGGACTTGCCGAAGGAAAATATCATTCAGAACTTATGGCGCTGTTTGGAGTTTCTGAGGCGATGCTCCCCGAGATTTTACCAAGTGTCGGTCATTTCGCAAAAACCAAGGGCCTTTCATTTCTGCCTGACGGTATTCCGATTACTGGATGTTTGGGCGATCAGCAGTCCGCGCTCTTTGGTCATGCCGCCACAACGAGCGGAAAGGGGAAAATAACTTATGGCACGGGTGCTTTTTTACTTGTTGCGACCGGCTCCGACGTAAAGATCTCCGACCGCGGGATACTGACCACGGTCGCGCTGGCAACTGCTCGAGAACGAAGTTTCGCGCTCGAAGGGAGTGCATTTATTGCTGGAGCCGCGGTGCAGTTTATTCGCGATAACTTTGGCTGGATCAAGAATGCTTCTGAAGCCGAGGCGCTCGCGTTGAGCAGCGAGCGCGATCCGAGCCTCCTGTTTGTTCCGGCACTCGCAGGTCTTGGGGCGCCGTATTGGAATCCTAATGCAAAGGGGGCGCTCCTAGGGCTTTCGCGAGGGAGTAGCAAGAGTCAGATAATGCGCGCGGTGCTTGAGAGTATCGCGTTGCAGAATGTGTTGATTCTTCAGCTCATGCAGGAATGCAGCGGCACGATGCTGCAATCTCTTGGTGTTGATGGCGGAGCGGCGAAGAGTGACTATTTGATGCAGTTCCAAAGTGATATCGGTCCAGTTGAGTTGTTGCGCTCAAGTCATACTGAAATCACCGCCCTTGGTGCTGCACGAGCGGCGCTTCAAGGACTTGACCCTCAACGTGCTTTGCCGCGTCCCACGATTACAAGAAGTTTCGCTCCTAAAATGAATTCTTCCGAGGCACGATCGATTGTCAACAATTGGCGTAGCGCGGTCGAACTTATCGATAGCTACTATCGCGAAAGCTCAAACTCGACCAGCAGCGGACGGTGATCTGATAGCGCACCGATCTTCTTTCCGCTAAGCACCGTCGCAGATATGGGTTTCATGCCTCGATAGTAAATTCTATCCAAGCGAAGTAGCGGAAAAATTCCCGGAAAGCTCCGCGCGTAGGTGCCGCGGTGACTCTTGAATGCTTCTTTGACACCGAGAGCATGCTCGATATGGCTCGAGGCTTCCTGCCGCCAATCATTGAAGTCACCGGCAATAATCACCGCTGAGCCGGGATCGAGCATGCTCGAGATGCGTTCTGCGATTGCGCTAAGCTGCTTCCTTCGACCAAGAGTAAAAAGGCTTAAATGCACCGAGAAACAGTGCAAGACACGACGTTCGGGAAGGATCTCGATTTTTGCGTGAAGCAAGCCACGCTGCTCAAAGTAGTTAGTAGAAAGATCAAAGTTTGACCAGTGAGTTATCGGAAATTTGCTTAAAAGTGCGTTTCCATGGTGCCCCTCGTCATACACCGCGTTTTTTCCGTAGGCATAGTGCGACCATACCTGGTCAGCAAGAAATTCAAACTGCGACGATCCGTGACCTTCAACAAAATGGCGCGAGTGGGCTCCGAGCACCTCTTGAAGGAACACCAGATCAAGATTTTGTTCCTTAAGAAGATCCTTCATTTCAGCGAGGACGAAGCGCCGATTAAAAATCGAAAAGCCTTTATGCATGTTGTAGGAAAGTGCTCGAATGATGGTCATAGCCACCTCTTGAAGGCCAAGATAAGCCTTCCGATGAACGCCTGCAAAAATTTCCCTCGAAGGACTGAAGTATCTCGAAACTCGACGCTCGCTGCTATAGTGGCATCGAATTGCCGGGCAAGCTCTTCTCGATTCGACGCTTGGGTAAGTACTGCATCAACTTCAAGATCGTGAACTATGCTTCGGTGATTAATATTCGAAGATCCAACCATCGCCCAGTCATCAAGCAACATCGTCTTTGCATGGAGAATGCTGGGAGTATAACGGTATACCTGGATGCGGCTTCGCGCGAGCGTGCGTTCGAAGGCCGAAGCCACCCAGGCCATAAAAAAAACATCCGAAGCCCCGGGCATAAGCACACGCACATCGAGTCCGCGCTTCGCTGCCGCGCGCAGTCCTCGTAGCAGTGAAACGGTGGGGACGAAATAGGGAGTGCAGATCCAAATTCGGCGCTCCGCGCGGCGAATCCGGCGAAGCAGGTTGTTGTTGTGATAGCGACGGAGTCGATAGGTGGCGTTAAGCCGAACTGCCGATCCACGAGATTGATTCAGAATCTTTTTAAACTCTTTTCGACGAGTGCGCTGGTGCGGGACTCGCCAGAGCCATATTTTTTCAAATGCAGCGCTGAGATATCGCACATCCGCGCCGCGCACTCGAAGTGCCGTATCACGCCAGGCTTTTTCCCCGCGCTGTGAGCGAGCGTGATCGTCGCTAATATTCATGCTTCCAAGCCAAGCCTGCTGTCCATCAACGATGATGACTTTACGGTGATCGCGTCGATTTAGGCCGGAGATCCAGCGCGCTGCCGAATATATTCCTGGCACCTTCGTCGAAAAGGCCTTCCAGAATATGGGATGGTAGACCTTACTCGGTATGCCCGCGTCGACCAATCGAGTACCCTGCCTATGTGGCCAACGCGGCGTGCCGACTCCATCAACCAGTACTCGAATCTTGACGCCGCGACGATGCGCTTCAAGGAGCCCATCAACAATTTTTCCCGCGATAGTATCATCGGCAAAAATATAGACCTCAAGCTCAATGCTTAGGCGGGCAGCTGCTATTGCGCCAAGAATGCTTTCGTAATAGCTATCGCCATCAGTGAAAAGCT
The DNA here is from genome assembly GCA_964510065.1 of uncultured Bdellovibrionales bacterium. Taxonomy (GTDB): domain Bacteria; phylum Bdellovibrionota_C; class UBA2361; order UBA2361; family CAIXSY01; genus CAZEAC01. Next base: position 56,734 of record CAZEAC010000005.1, read on the forward strand.
GCTCTTCCTCCCAACGCGGAGATTGTGCGGTATCGTAGTTTGCCACCTTCCAATTATAACCGAGCCGCATAGCAGCGGTAAACATGGACTGTCGATTTTCAGCATGCGCCTACTTGCCGCATTCCGAGCGTAGCTCGTACGGTGCATATAGCTTCCAATAGGCAAAGTCAGTGGAAGCAAGATCCAAGTCGAGAACGATGATTTTTGTTTCCCTTTGAGCATTTGGAACTTTCCACCACTGTCCATGAAAACAAACGTAATGGTCCGCCTGAGCGCCACGACAGCTCCCAAAGAATGAATAGGAGTCAAGCGTAATTCCCCATGTGGAAATCGAAAATGCGCCGACAGAATTTGTTGAAGTAGCTTTCGTGGAGAGATGTCGTTTGCCCTCTCCCTCTGCTCCAACACAGCGCTGAGATGACTCGAGTATTACTTTGGCGTTTGCTACCGGCAAACCATATGAATCGACGACGAGCCCTCGAAAGCCCAGATAGTATGGGTTGGGCCAGCAGCCGCTGAGCACAAACGCTAAAAGTAGGCAAACTATTCGCATAATATTTCCTTGATTCTTGACCGAATGACGCAATTTTCGCCAGAACTACTTTTGAAGTTTTATAGGAGTGGTACATTACTACCATTCACGAAAAGTGGATGTGAGCTGGTGATCGTATCGTATGCAGGACGGATTTTTATGGCAAATGTTTCCACTCCATTGAGGTTCCCCTGTCTTATGTGTTTTGGGAGCAGGCTCTTTGCGCTTACCGCGGATGAGTTCACGAAAGCACTTGCCCCTACCTATCGAGGCAATTTTGATTTTCGATTTAAGTTGTTGCCGAGTCCGACAGGTCACCACCCACCGCGATGGATCTTAGAAAGCAGCGGCAGAATTAGAATGATTACTTGTAAGTCGATCGTCAACAGCTGGGCTATCAAACTTCGTTGGCTCTGGGATTTCACTCGTGCGCATTGCGAGGTCTCGGAGCCTATCTCCACAAAGGTCTCTGAATTTTTGGTACTACTTGCGGAGCTAAAAGATTCTGGATCTCCTCCTCGTGTGCGTTTGGCTCGAAGCGTAGTTGCGTCGATGCCTTCGGACGAGTTGCTCGACGAGCGCGTATTTAGATTAATTTGGAAGGATGCGGGGTTTGACGTGGCAGATGCGGAATGGGGGAAGACTTTTCCTTCTGGTGCAAATGGGACTCGCCTTCGCCTTTAGCTAAAATTTGAGGCCGCAATTCACGCTAACGAAGTTGGTAATCTGTCCCTTACAATGGGAGCTAGCCAGAACGAAACTGACAACTAAGCCGTCGGTCGATTTCAGATATTTCTTGTGCAAGTGCGCTGCGACCATGCCGGCAACGGCACGATGGGTCGTGATTTGGACCATTGCTGCCGAATTCCTGTTCTTATCTCTGGTAAGGAGTTACAGTCTAGAAGCGTTACCATACAACAATCGATAGCTTCTTTTTTTTGCTTTTACTCTCACCGAGTGACGGTTAGACAGGTTTCTGACAGAACTTGAATCGACTGTTGTTGGTAATAATTACCCATTCTTAGCGCGATAGGCACCTTCAAGTGACACCACTTTGCGCACGTAGTCTCTCGTTTCAGCAAATGGTGGAATGCCACCATAACGATCAACAGTCTGAGGGCCTGCGTTGTAGGCGGCTAGTGCTAAATTCAAGTTGCCGCGATACTTCTGAAGTAAGCCCGCAAGGTAGCGTGTTCCACCCAAAATGTTTTGCTGCGGTACCCACGGATTCCTGACGCCAAGATCGCGAGCAGTTTCTGGCATAAGCTGCATAAGTCCCATCGCGCCTTTCCGAGACTTGGCGTAGGGGTCAAATCTTGACTCGGCGTGAATAACGGCGCGTATTAAACTTGGCGTCACGCCGTGGCGCTCTGAAGCATCGGCGATAAGCGGTGCATACTCGCGCTGGAATAATCGACTTCGAGCGCGGCGCATGCTGTTGTAGCGCGAAAAAGTTGTACTTCCGGCTCGGAAGACTGCCGAGCGTTGGTCGGGCCGCGGTTTACGATTAGTAAATGTAATTGAGCCGTCCGAGTTCTTGATGACATAGATTTCTGCGTGCAGCGCAGTGACAATGGCCAAAGTTCCAACGGTTACACCAAAAATAGTCAACAATAAGCGGCGCAACATACGCTCCTAGAATCTCATCGTACCTTCTTTGATGATATACCAGATTAAGAAGGTTTGCCTTGATTGCGAGTTGGTGATCTTTCTTTTCCGTGCAAAGAGAAAAAGCTTCGTAAAATCAATATGTTAATGGACTGCTAATTGACTACTCATTAAGTGTAGGTAGCTTTCTCCTCTACTCACTCAAAATGAGTATTTGGGTTGCCTGGAGTTATTGAGTCGTTAACTGGTTTCAAGTATCAGCCACGAAAGCGCCGCTCCTCGGTCCAAGCCTCAAGCGCTGATGTTGCGACAGCCGATTTTGAAAGTCCGCGTAGCATAATGCAATGTAGGTTTCCACCGCGCTCGTAAAATCCCTCTTCGCTGACCATAGTTACCTTTATGCCGAGAGACTCCAATCGTTCGCGCGCAAGGGCATCAGAGCTTCTCGCTGATGCGGCGTCGGATTGAAATAGTGGAAAAAGATAGTGTCGCGACCTTCTAAAGGAATCGTAAAAGAGTACGCCGTTTAAAATAGATTGTGTCCGTGCCACCCGCGCGGGATGCATAGGCAGATGCGCCATTTGAAACCCGTGAGTTACGAGCTGGCGCTGCATTGTTATGAGTTCACTAAGGAGCTCAGCTTGCTGTTTCGGGCCAAGCTGCGCGCGCATACGTGCGGCGCGACCTCCTCCGTCACGACGACGTGAGTTACCAGCGCGATTCGATCGATACCGGCTCAGGTCCGCGGCCCCAGGCCAGCTTCCCGAATCGAGCGTCGCCAATACTCCGTCTTCAAGTGGAAGGAAGAGTTGGTCGAGATGAAAAAGCATCCGATTCTGCGGCAGGAAAGCGCCGTCGTTATTGCGTCTGCCAAGAATGAGGACCTCGTCAGCATTGAAGCTTAGCCGCATTATCTCTCGGTAGGCCGACTCGTCGAGCACTTCGCCAGCTCGCGCAAAGCGCGCAGCGCTTTCGATGAAGGAGTCAGCGCCGACTAGAACATAACGCAGAGCAGCGGAGTTCCTCGCGAGCAGCACATTTCCGCCGGCGAATTCGAGCGGCGAGCGAACGACGTTCAGATTAAGCAGCTTGGCTAGTTTTTCGATGACTCTATTCCCTGGAGCCTCTGGTGGATAACGTTTCTCTCCGGCATAGGTGAGTGGGAGTAGCACCGAGTTGCCAGCGCCTTTTGCATAATCTTGCGCCCACGAAGTAAAACTCGTGCTCTGAATATTGAGGTATGAAATGCGCGATGGAAATAGAAAGCTCCGCGCAAGTTTGTCCCTCAGCGAGCCCTGCCGATACGCAACTACAACTGAGGTTGAACGCGGAAGCGCTCGTTCCAGGTTGGCGATTGTTGAAAGCTCGCTCCGATTTTCGTTCGTGGCCATCAGCACGACCCGTTCCAAGGAGTCTTCATATTCTGGAACGAACGGAAGCATCTGCTCTTTGTGGTAGAATTGCTCTCGCGAACTCGCTACCATCGAGGGTCTAGCCACGCACCCAGTGAGCAGGAAAACTAGTAATAAAAAACGCATTGCGATTACTCTTATAGCCCTGCGTTGTAAGCTTTTCAGCGTTGACCGGCAATAGGCCGTCATCTGCCCGAGGCAAATTTTTTGCGTGTATTGACCTGTGCTCCCCCGATCAGACTATAATTATATATGCACGACCATGAGGAAAAGTCAGCGTTAAGCCGTCGAATACAAGAGGTAAAGGACGCAACGCTTAATGCGGCGGAGCGGCGACAGGGAGCCGACAAGCGCCTTCCACAGCCACTTTTCTGGTCGCTCTTTCATGCCGAATTGGCCGAGATAAAGCAGCAGAAGGCAATTCGGCGGCTTCTTGATTCCGTTTTGATCCCTAAGTAACCTCATGCAAATAACGTTGGGACTAGAGCGCCGTGTTTCGGAGGCATGCGCTGATCGGTCTAGGCAATCAATTTACGAGTTCCGGATGTAAACCATGACGCAAGCAGGAGCACTTGATAGCACAGTTGCTAAGGAAGTTTCGGATCGGCGTACCTTCGCGATCATTAGTCATCCTGACGCTGGCAAAACCACGCTCACGGAAAAGCTATTGCTGTATTCCGGGATGATTCGTACCGCCGGCGCGGTACGCGCTCGTAAGGGTGGCAAGACCACTAGTTCTGACTGGATGGCGCTTGAGCAGGAGCGCGGTATCTCAATTTCGGCGTCAGCAATGCAGTTTCGCTATAAAGA
>CAZEAC010000005.1:61105-90746 GCA_964510065.1 uncultured Bdellovibrionales bacterium
ATTGTTATCAATCTTCTCGATACACCAGGTCACCAGGATTTTAGTGAAGACACCTACCGTACGCTTACGGCCACCGATAGCGCGGTGATGGTGATAGATGCCGGGAAAGGCGTTGAGACTCAGACGCGAAAGCTCTTCGCAGTTTGCAGCATGCGAAAGATACCGATCCTTACCTTCATGAATAAATGTGATCTTGATTGCCGAGATCTGTTTGATCTGCTGCATGAGGTAGAGGGCGTGCTGGGAATAAAAGCAGCTCCGCTCAATTGGCCTATTGGCACAGGCCGAAATTTCACCGGTGTTGTTGATTGTCAAAGCCGTGAAGTGCTTCTTTTTTCTAAGCGTGCCGGAGGAGGCGGAGAAAGAGCTGAGGTAAGGAAGTTTACCTGGGAGAATTTTGAGAGTTCTGGTGCAGTCGATGCCGAGTTGCTCGCGCAGGTGAAGTTTGATCTGGAACTTCTTCGAGAAGCCGGAAACCCATTTTCGCGAGAAGAGTTTCTAGCGGGAAAAGTGACTCCGGTGTTCTTTGGCTCAGCGCTCACTAATTTTGGCGTTGAGCCGTTTTTCGACCAGTTTGTAAATCTTGCGCCGACGCCAAGGCCGTTTCCCGTGATGCTCCCCAACGGGGAAGAAAGGTTGCTCGATCCGATAAAAGATCCTTTCAGTGGCTTCGTGTTCAAGATCCAAGCGAATATGAATCCACGGCATCGTGATTGCATGGCGTACCTCCGCGTTGCGTCAGGCAAGTTCGCGCGCGATATGGTTGCGACCCACCGCCGTAGCGGCAAGGAAGTTCGTCTTTCGCGATCCTACAGCCTCGTCGCGCAGGATCGAAATACGGTCGATGAAGGATTCGCCGGCGACATAATTGGGGTAATTAATCCGGGCCTTTTCGCGATTGGCGATACCGTAACTGAAGGCGGTAACTTTGAATTTAAGCCGATGCCGCAATTCCCCCCGGAAGTGGTCGCGCAGATTCGTCCACTTGATGTCATGCGCCGAAAGGCCTTCGAAAAGGGCATGCAGCAGCTTTGTGCAGAGGGTGCGGTACAGCTTCTGCGCTCCTACGAGAATCGGGAGAGTCCTCCCTACGTAGCAGCTGTAGGGAGCTTGCAGTTCGAAGTGTTGCAGTATCGCTTAAAGGACGAATATGGAGTTGAAACTGAATTAACGGTGCTTCCCTACCAGTATAGCGCCTGGCTAGAGGGCGAGCTTGCAACGCTTAAAAAGCCGCGCAATGCCTTCATCGCGCTTGATAGTCGGGGCCGTGTCGTTATTCTCTTTGCAAACGAGTGGGAGAAGAAATATTTGCTCGAGCAAAATCCTCAGCATGGATTGCGGGACTTTGTAAGTTAATCGAGCCAGATCGGGTTTGACCAGGCGCGCCGTCCTAACCGGTCTTTGACAGTAATTCGGACATACGGACTTTTGAATTTCTTAATGCTAAGCGTCGCTTCGGTGAGGCCGTAACCATGCGCTGATTGTGCGAAATGTCCAATTCCAGTCGCAAAAATGCGGTGGGCAGAAGAACATTGAACTTTAATCTTCGATCTCGCGAGAAGCTGAATATTGAAAATTTGCGGACCGCACGAAGAATAGAAGTTCCCACCCTTCAATGCTTCAACGAGGGCAGCTGGTTCGAGCCATTTGCTTTTCACGTACACCCAGCCCAAGCCGAAGTCGTCACGCCCAGGGACTCCGTGAAAATCATCAGTGGCACAAATACTATAGCGCTTCCCACGGCCGAGCATGATATCGGCGATATGCCAGCTATCCGCGCGGTCATTGTAATTGATAGACGTGCCATTAAACACCTCAATCGAATCAACCATGCCGAGCGCGTTAATGTCACGTTCGGTAAGCGAATACCACTGTGGGTGCGCTACCGCAACAAATGCGCCGGCTCGAAGCGCGCGTCGAGCCAAATCACGGCCGCTTTCCGTCTTTTTTGTGGGCGCAAAATTTGCAGGAAGGCCCACCGCAAGGATGTGCCAGCGCCCACCCTGTTCGGTCTTTCCTGTATGGAGCTCCGCTCCCAATATAGTGGTAAAATTCTTATTGCGAAATTTTACCGTGTCAGTAATCGGAAATCCGTAGTCCGGGAGAAAGTGATCGGTAATCGCTAAGAAATCATAGCCGGCGTTTATGTAGCGCTCGACAACCTGTCGAGGCGTGAATTTACCATCAGATCGAGTGCAGTGGGTGTGGATATTGCCGCGCCAAAATTGACCAGGAAGAGAAAAGGGGGCGTTTTTCATAGAAGAAAATTTTATCATGCTGACATGACCTCGCAATACGCTAATTCACAACTTTTTTTATCGAAGTTGTTTGTTAGCTTCCCAAACTCCCGTATTCTTGGAGGCGAGGAGTCCCTCGAAAAGATGGAAATTGATGATAGTAAAAAGTTCGTTCGAGAGGACGACACTTTCAATAAGAATAAAGGCCCGCGTTGGCCAAACCTTCAGGAGAGAGATTTCTATTTTCGGATCGCGCGAATTGGCGCGGTCGGGTTTGTAGGGATCGGTCTGGCCTTTGTAGCGCGGCCAATTTTGGTGAAAATCATCGAGAAAAATCACCGTGAGAATGCTCCAACGCTTACACTTAATGATTTGCAATCTAGAATCGAGCAGCAGGGACTCAGTCTTACCGTAACAAATGCGAGAGGGCAGTCGGAGTCGCCACGCTATTTCGTGACTTCGGGTTTCGCGAGTTATGTGAGCCCGGACAGCAATGGCTCGCCAAGTAGTTCTTGGCATATTTTTTCGCTGTCGGACGGATCAAGGCCGGGCACCAGTTCTTTGTTTCGAGTGTATTTTAGATACCGAATCGCGCCTGCGCCGACGCCGACGGCTGGTTCGGTTCAGAATTCTGAACAGGTGCAGAGCCTAACTTCATCAACGCTATTATCAAGCGAAAGCAAGATGAGTCCCGTGCATATGCTATTCACCTTTAGTAGCGACACAAACTCAATGGGCGCGCCTAGAATCGGAGCGACCTCGGTTGTTTTCACTGCTTTCGAGGCCTTCCCGGCGGAGGTAGAAAATAAGCAAATGCAGGAGCCGCAGTGATCTAGCTACGGATTGTTCAATCGATCTTTACGTTGGTACTGTCTTCGGCACTAAAGAGTGGCTTGCGCTCATTAAACTCGTTGGAAGGCGCAGCCCCGGGGGTGTGAATATCATCGTCAACTTCAATTTTCCCTGAATCGAGGGCTTTTCGCGCGCGCAAAGTGAGCGCAATCGTTCCACGATTATTCTCGGGAAGCGATTCTTGGGAAACCAAGTACACGATGTAAGTCATGCCGTTATGCGTGGCTGGGCCCACCGCAGGTCCAATGTTTGCGCTATCTTCTTCAACGATGAGCAGAGAGCTATCATCCTCGTATTCGAAATTATTGGGAAAGCGAACTTTAATTAATGCGCCGTTTTCATTGACTCCTTCAAGTTCAACCTCGACTTGAATACGGTCGCCAATCTTCGAGTGAGTTGGGGCAACTACGACGTTAAGAAACGCGCCTTTAAGTGGATCGTAGCGGAAACTCGTTTTGTCGTCATCGCCATTGTCCGATCCTGGCCCAACGTGAGGGCCCCCGCATGAGCATAAAAGGAGCATTATTGCCAAAATTAATTTTCGCATAGCACTTTTGATGCAGCGCGAGGCGCGCAGGCCTGCACTAAAGTAGGCTTCGAGGTGCCATGTACCATGTCATCTATCTCTTTGAAATTGTTCAGTTAAAATGTTTTAATCTGAAACAGGGCTTTCGCCGATATATAGGTGGCAGGGTAGATACAATGAAAGATTCTGTTCCCACCACTTCAACGCGCGCGGACCGAAGGCTTGACCGAGCAAGTCAGCATGTCACCGACTTCTGGTTTCCCGTAAATGAAGGCCTTCTCAACGCCATTCAGCAGAAGCTAAGTGGCGGAGAGTACGGCGACGCGGCAATCCTTGTTCGAGACATAAGAAGTGATTTCTCACTCTTTACCTTCTGTTTGCGCGAGCTGAGTAAGATGCTTCGCGATTCCGAAGAAGCAATCTCCTTTCCTAATGAGCTCAATCCGATTGCACTTCTCGAATGGGCTGGAATTGAACGATTACAGCAGATCCTATCGACTTCCCCCGCTGAAGTGTCGGCGCATACACTCAAAGGAATCTCCCCGGAACGACTAACCCGCTACCAAGAAACGATGGTGAGTGCGACAACCTGCGAAGCGCTCTCAAGTAACTATCTGCTTGATTCCGACTTGGCCTATAGCGCGGCGCTCATGCGCCAATTGGGCCTTACGCTAATCGCATGGAACTATGAATCGGTGTACACCAGCGCGGTTTCCGCGCTCAAGGCCGGGCAATCGCTTGACGCTGCGATAACGCAGCGGTTAGGGTTCTCCCCTTCGATGCTTGCTCTTCGCGTCGTACAGGACTGGGCTCTTCCGACTTTGATAAGCGAGGCGATGGCAGATACCCCTTCCGAAGAGACTGCATTGATCGAAGATGAAGAATTACGCCGTGAAATTGAGGAGCTCACATCGGCGAGCCGCACCTTGATTTCTATTTGTGAAGTGGGCGAAGCCTTGGCGCGTGCTAATAGCTCGACGGCATATCCGAGCGCAAAAGACGATTGGGAATTCGCGAGAAAAGAGATCACCAAGACGCTTGGACCACAAGCGATTCAATATTTGCAGGAAACACTTGTTGAAAACTGCGAGCGCTATTTTGAACATGTGCCACATATATTCCGAGGTGCGATGGTCTTGGATCCTGAAGCGCGAGTCGGCTCCATTGAGCGGGGCGAGGTTTCGGCCAATAATCCATATCTCGGAAAGTGCCGGCCATTCCTACGACAGAAGCTACTCGATCTCTATGCCGAGCGAACTGCCGGATCGACGCGGCGCTCGAATCTAGTATCTCTGGCACGCACTATCGCGCCATCGGCAGGGTTTGTGCGAGGTTGTGTGTTCACAATCGAACCCTCTACCATGCTGCTCATTCCACAGCTTGCCATAGGGACCTCCAAAATTGAGGAATATACGCCGGTGGCCTATTGGGCCAACCGTAAAGCCGAGTCCATTGTTGAACAGGCGTTTCATAGCGGTGGCCCGCATCTTGGAGTGGTTGATAATGAAGGAGATGGCGGACGCATCAGTATAGCCGCGGCGCTCGGAAGTTCGCAGCGTATCGGTGTTGTACTTTTGGAAATGAACTCTACGATCTACAATTCAGAACGTGATCAACATCTGCTTCATTTTAAGGCGCTGTTACAGGCTATTAATGATAGCTTAGCGCTTGGCTAAATTGCCTTTGATCCAGTGATGCGCATTACAAGACGAAAATTCATATGGGGAACTATCTTTGGAATTTGTGCCGGCTATTGCGATGCTCGATTTCTCGAGTCTGGATGGCTTGAGGTTACCCATAAAAATGTCGCGCTAAGCAAAGATGGTCGTGCCGAGCATATTAGTATTCTACATCTGAGTGATTTCCATCTTGGAAGTGAGGTGCCTTTGCGGCTAATCGAGTCAGCTATTGAGCTCGGATTGGCGAAAAATCCGGATCTAATTCTCCTCACCGGTGATTATGTGACAAAGGAGCTTAGCCAGATGAGCGCCTATCAGGCGGCGTTGAAACGGTTGTCAGGTAAAGCGCCAACGTTTGCCTGCATGGGGAACCATGACGGAGGAGCGTGGGCGAGCCGCAATTTCAATGGCCCTAAAAACCCTGATGAACTTATGAAGCTCCTGCAACAATGTGATATTCAAGTGTTGCATGACACTTCAACTCGAATCGAAATTAGAAAGCGCGCAATTCGTCTCGTCGGCATCAGTGATATATGGGCCGGAACACCAAACATCGCCGCGGCATTCACTAATTCGGACTCCTGGAATAATGAGAGCATAGTGCTGCTCTCGCATAATCCCGATAGCAAGGAGCTATTAGTGAATTGTCCTTGGCAGCTCATGTTGAGTGGGCATACCCATGGTGGCCAGCTTAGAGTGCCAATGTTTGGTGCAACTCCATTTGCGCCGGTGCGCGATCATCGCTATGTTTCCGGTCTTAACAGATTCGGCGAAAAATTCATCCACACTACTCGGGGGGTCGGAAATCTTTTCGGCATGCGTTTTAATTGCAGGCCTGAAGTTTCATTGCTCTCGCTTATCTAGATTCCTTGGCTCAGCTCCATCTCTGTGTTCCCCGTGCCTCTGTGGTTCATTTTACTTTCAAAAAACCACAGAGTCACGGAGTACGCAGAGAGTAGAAGAGTCGGAAAATAAATCATAAGAGTATTCCGTTCTCTGCCTACTCGTATTACCGTTCTCGTATGTCTCCGTATGCAAATCCTCTCAAGATCTTTCTTGGATATCTTCTGCAGTATCGATCGATCTATGCAGTGTTATTGCTGCTCTTTTTTGTCTCTGGGGTGACGATAAATTTCACCCCTTATTTGGTTGGAAAGTTGACCGAGGCGCTTACGTCGTACTCTGGCGATCGGGAATATGTGTGGTTGGTCACCGCACTTTTTATAAGCTGTAATTTGATACACTGGGCGAGTTGGCATCTTGCCGAGTTTCTCTACTCTCGTTACCTGCTCAAGAAGCTGTACAACTTCGAACTGTGGATATTTGAGCAAATAATAGGCCGAGAATACGATTATTATGTTGATCGATTTTCCGGAAAGATCGCGAGTTATGTGACGACGCTTGGCCGTGAATTCCGAGAGATAGTGGCGCAATCATTTTACAACTATCTTCAGCAGCTTATTTTCATTCCGATACTTGTTATGACTTTGTTCAGCGTGAATAGGCTGACTGCGATTGTTTTTGTCGTAAGCATGCTGCTTATGCTCGTTGGCGCGACGTTGACTATCAATGGCATGGTCGAGAGCGAAGCGCGTTCAACCGACGAATCGGGAAATGTGAGCGGCTTCTCATTTGACTCTTTTGCGAATTTTGTGACCGTAAAAGCGTTTCGCGCCGAACGCTATGAAGCAGGGCTTTTACGTGTGGCGCTCGATAAGTATGCCGAGACAGCGCGGTATGCCTATAGTCGAACGGTTCGTTTCTGGTTTTCCCTTAGTTGTGTAGTGCGCATTGTCGTCTGGCCAGTTACCACCATTTTAAATGTATATCTTTTTCTCCAGGGTAAAATCGGCCTCGCCGAATTCGCGACATTCATTGCGAGCCTGATGCTCTTTGCCACGGTGATTTGGAATACGATTTTCGACTTTTCGGAATTGAGAAAACGATTAGCGCGTGTGCGCGAAGCGATGCAGTATCTTTTTGAGGGGATTCCGACCCTTGCCCCGTATGCGCAGAGCTCTGAGGACGTCAGATCGGGACAGGGATTGCAGGAGTTCCGTGACTGTATCGAATTTAGAGGGCTAACTTTCAGCTATCCGGATGCTCCCGATCGCGTGGTGCTTCGTGATATTCGCCTTACGCTCTGTAAGGGAGAGAAAATTGGGATTGTCGGTCGTAGCGGGAGCGGAAAGTCGACGCTGGTCAAGCTTATTCTCGGATACTATGCGATTCCGGCAGAAACATTCTACGCTGACGGCCATGAAGTTTGCCGCGGCGAGCTACTTCCCTTCCTTACCTATGTCCCCCAAGATACCACTCTGTTCAATCGAACACTCCGTGAAAATATTGTTTACAATGTGCCGTCTGAAATGGCTAATGATCAGGCGCTCATTGCAGCGAGTAAGCGCTCATTGGCTTTTGATTTTATAAATCAGCTTCCGAAAAGCTTCGATACGCTTGTTGGGGAACGTGGTGTGAAGCTCTCGGCAGGGCAGCGTCAGCGTGTCGCAATAGCACGGGCGATCATTCGTGATAAGCCGCTCATCATCTTGGATGAAGCGACCAGTGCTCTCGACAGCGAAAGCGAGACGCTCATTCAGCAAGCTCTCGAAAATCTGTGGGAGGGGCGAACGGTGGTGGCAATTGCGCACCGGCTTTCTACCCTTCGCCGTATGGATCGCATCGTTGTGCTCGAGAATGGCAGAATCGTGGAGCAAGGAACTCACTCGGAATTGATAGCGCTAGAAGGCGTCTATGCCAAGCTTTGGAAGCATCAATCAGGTGGCATGCTAGGCGAGGGGTAGGGACCCGTACTTGGTATCGTGATTAAAGCTACGAGAAGCCAGGGTAGTTTTGCGAGCTAAAATTTTACTAAAGAAATCCTCGTCTCGGACCGTTGTGACCTATGAGAGACAACAAGCTCTCATGAGGTTGAGGAAGTAAGAAGTAGCGAGGATTATCAAGACAGAAAGACGTATCCACCAGTCTTATAATCCCCGAGAAAAAAAATAGGCACGAACACTGTAGACCGCATTGCGTCGATGAGTTTCGCTCTGACGCGATATCGGATCTCTGCGCGCTAGATCAATCCAAGGAGTGGATTTGATTTCTCGTGCCAACTTTTCAAGGAGGAACGTTCCATGGCAATTACACTTGGCTCTAACATCGCGTCGCTCAAGTCACAGAGGACTTTGGGCCTTTCGACAGATGGCTTAACAAAAGTATACGAAAGACTAAGTTCGGGACAGCGAATCAATCACGCTGCTGATGATGCTGCCGGTTTGGCAATCGCGGATTCATTGAAGGCCGATCAGCGAGTTGCCCTGGTCGCCGTGCGAAATGCCAATGATGGTATCTCTACTATTGCGATTGCCGATTCGGCACTTGGGCAGATCGGCGAGGTTCTCTCTAGACTTTCCGAGCTCGCCGAACAATCAGCAAACGGCACGTACTCAACACAGCAACGATCGGCGCTTGCTAACGAATTCGGTGCGCTGGGCTCTGAAATCGAGCGTATCGCGTTTACCACAACTTTTAACGGCGTAAGGCTGCTCTCCGGCTCAAGTCAGCTAATAATTCAAGTCGGTTTCAACTCGCAATCGACATCGCAGATTACCTTGAACGGAGTGCAGGGAACCCTTGCTGCATTAGGTCTCGCGGCGCCAAGTAGTTCGTCTTTGAGCTACTCGATTAATGCGGCCACCTCGCTTGAAGCGCAATCGGCATCTCGTTTAGCGCTCGACGCAATTCAGGGTGCGATCTCATCGTTGGCGCAACAACGCGGCGGACTTGGTGCTACTGAATCACGGCTCGTTGTCAGCATCAATAACCTCCTGGTCGCCCGCGAGAATTACGCCTCGGCTGAAAGCCGAATTAGGGATGTCGATGTCGCGCGTGAAGCTGCCGAACTCACCAGATTGGGAATATTGCAGCAAGCTGGTGCAGCAGTACTTGCGCAGGCAAATCAACAGCCGGCGCTTGCGCTATCGCTACTCAGCTAGTTCGAGCTATAGTCCAACCGGCGCTTAGGCCGGTGGACATACTTTTCGATCTCGGCAATCGCGCACAAGCTCGGCGACACCGCTACGCACGTCCCGAACAGTTGCTGCGACGCCATTTTTGCCGCCGCCGGAAGGGATGCCATGGTTCTTAAAGCAATTTTTTACACGGTTTGCGAGCTTCACGGTTTGACGCTCTAGAAGCTTGAATTGCGGATTGAGGGTCAGCACCTGATCAGCATAGGAAACTGTAACACAGGAGTTGCCGCACACCTGAATTCCGGCACCGAAGATTTCGCGGCCGCGTTTTCGAATAAGTGCGTACGCTGCATCCACTTCGGCGCTAGTTTTTGTAGTATCAATGTCACACTTATTGTGTGCGGCTCGCGTTGCTTCAGCATCGAATTTTTCAATGAGTGCACGGGCTTTGGAGAGTAGCCGTTTTTCGAATTTGAGCACCTCTTTAGTTGCCGCCACCGTTTTGCAGCTTGTCTGACAAAGCGTAGCGTCCGAAATGTTGCCAGCACATGTCCCGCAGGCATCGAGTTTTGCCGTTCCATGAGGAGCGCCGCTGCAGTCAAGACAGCTCAACCCGTCACCGAAGCACACACCGCATTGATCTTTGGCTTTGCCAAAGTCGCGAGAATCGGGACAGAGCCCACACTCATCAACAACACGGGCTTTGGTAAGTGGGACGGTGCTACAGCGACCGTTGGTAGCGAGAAAATCAATGCTGAGATCAGGGGCATCAGCGTTGCTTAAGCCATTAAAAATGAGCTCAATCGCGCCGATCTTGGTAAGATCCGCAGCGCCACTTGGACCGAATACAGTGAGCGTAGGAAAATCAACATAGCCAGGGGTGGAAATCTTCGCGCTTCCCGCCGCTGTTAACAGCGAAAATGGAATGGTAAGTGCAGCAGCCGGCGTTGCGTTAATCGGTTGATTCAAAGTGACGGTAAGCTCAGAATATTTAGAGCCGATTATATTGCTTCCATCGTACAATTTGAGGGTGATATCGAGCGGGCGCGCCTTTGGATAGTCAAAGAATCGTAATCCTAGGCGAAGTGCGGTCGCTCCATCTTGGGTAAGATCAAGCGCGCCAAGACCATTCGGAAGCAATGCAGCGCTACTGTCGCCATCCCATGTGACGATGCCTAGTCCAGCGTGGGCACCCTGAGTGTAGCCGAGCGAAAAATCATTGTCCGAAAAATATTCGGGATCGGGAAAAGTCTCGATTCGAGTAAGTCCGGCGCCGATGCTGTTTTTAACTGCGAAAAGGGTTCGGACTCCACCAAGCGCACTTGTGCTTACCGTTGCGGACGTTGATGCGACTCCAATAGTTGATGAGCTCGAGACGCCATCGTCAAGAAACTCATCAAGAGTAAGCGTCACCCCTGACCGAATTGGCAGAAGTAGGGTGGACACGAGAATTCCGAGAAGGGATAACCTGTTGTGCATCCCTGAATCTCATCACAGCGATGCAGATTGAGCCAGATATAATCTAGTACACTGTAAACATAAGTTTTCCGACTCTTCTCGTCTCTGTGCTCTCCGTGCCTCTGTGGTTCTTTGAACGCAAAATAAACCACAGGTCACAGAGAGCACAGAGATAGAACCGAGAAGAAGGTAGCATTATTTCGTTTACAGTGTACCAGTTGCTAACTTAGAAAAGTTTATTTCCCCGCGACCACAAGAAGTGGTTCGGCCCGGCAAGACTCGCGCAAACTAGGCGGGCCTTCGGGCGTGGGGCGCGGAGGCAGGAGCGCTACGGCAACGCCATGCGGAAACGCAATCTTGTAGGTAACTCCGATTCGTATCGGGTAGAAGTTTAAGCTCTGGCCGGTATTGCTGCAGATCGCCCAAACCCTCTCAGCGGCGCCTGGTGTAATCAGCTGCATTTCGAGGTCGCTCAAATTATAACGCCTCCTTGTATCGTTAACCGGCCCGATCTCTAAGCTCAACCCCGCGGTTTCGTCAGTGACTATCTTTACCTTTAGGTGCACCTCGATATTGTCGCGGCCAAGGCGACGAAAAAGCAGCTCTGGAACGCCACTTTTTGAAATACGTAATGTTCGATTATTGAGCGAGGTAACAAGCTCTTCTTCCGGGCCACTACCGAAAGGTAGGAGATCTGAATGCTGAGTGGTTTGCATAAAACTAAAAGGAGACTTGATACTATAGACACAGTTCACGTTGCGCCGCAATCAGTGGTCGGAACCTATCGCGCGCATTGGAGTAGTAGGGGCTACCGAAAAAGGTAGGGCAAAAGAAGATCTTCCGGATAAGCCGCTCGTGGAATTTGCGGAAAATATTCATTGGTGAACTGGAATGTTGATCGAACCGGAAGGTGAACTGGTCCCACACTAAAGAGGTCGAGCGCTAACTCGCGTGGCAGCGGCGGATTAAAGCGATAGCTTAGAATGTAAGATGGTTTCTTTGGCCTCCAAGAAAGCACCGTTTCTGCGGCCCGTTTTGCTTCCTCACTGTGCGCGAAAAAGCGCACGCTCATATCAGCAACAATTGAGGAGTTTTCCTGATCGAGCCTCTTAAAGAAGCGCTCAATTTCATTTATGGTTGGATTCATCTCCCAAAAGCGCACTGCCCAACGGCCATATATTCGAACGCAGATTCCATCGTTTGTATGTATCTGAAACGTCTCAATCAGCTGCAAGAACTCTTTACAGCTTCGCGCCTTAACTAGCCCCAGCTCAAGGCACTGTCGCGAAAATTCAGGATGCGCCACCTTCAAACCCGACAAGTTTAGGAGTGCTGTCGCAGCTCCATCAGCAGAGAACTCTTGTCGAAGTCCTTTTTGCTTTACTAACCGCGCTGCTTGCATAAAGTTCGAGAGCCTTTTCGACAACGTCCATTTATCCAACATCGGTAACGGCACCGCGTCGAGGATTGTGCCCAGATCCCTCTCTTTACTTATCAGATCTGCAAGTACCTCTAGGGCAACAGCGGCACGCTTCTGCTGAACTTCAGGCTCATAGATCACATTCCCACAGCTGCTTGACATTCCCATGCTGGCGGCTCGGGAAATTACAATCTGAATCATCAACTCAAAGTCAGCGACTTCAGGGGCTGAAACCTTTGTTACCATTGCCGCGCTGTTGAAGTCTTTCGCGGCAACATGCACCGCATCGACCCCGTTAGAATCGAGTAGATGGATCCAATTATGCCCGGTGGGCATGTAATGATCCGGATCGCTTATCATTACCCGAAAAAGCTCGCCTCTTATTTCAGAGTCCCAATCAAGCGAGCGTGGCGCTTCTCTCACTTCACCCCAGAGTCTCTCTCCACGTTCACGGCCTGCACGTATTTCAAGCGAGGCTTTGGCCTCGCGAAGCAACCCAAATCCTTCAGCAATCGCTTTCCTGCCTTCAGGATCAAAGTAGGTGACCTTGGCAAGCTGAACTGCCAATGAATCAGCCATAAAAAACTGCGCCATACGGTAGGCCAGAAACTCCTTAACGAGGTAAACATTCTCAAGCTCGTGTGGTTGGCTAAAGTTTCGTGAGCCGTGAGTTATCAGATCGAGGCGTGGAGCGCCGAAAATAGCAGTGGCGTTTTTGGCCTGGGCCGGATCGAACCGTATCTTGTACGGCGGAAGATCCTTTCCAATCTGGCGCGTGTTGCCACCAACTTTTGAGGAGATTGAGAAGGTAGTTAGTTCTGGTACCCCCATAAATTCCAAACGCTCCGCCGATGCTTCTGAACTCGGCGATCTTGCTTTTGACGGGAGCGTCATGTGAACTTCAATTGGAATGTCGGGACGAGCAAAAAATGGCGGAGCTGCCTTCTGGCCTGTGGCCACGGTGGGAACATAGTTGCGCTCGATTGCGCGAGGGATCTCTTCCCAGCCGCTTATTGTGAGATTAAAGCTGGATACCGAATTAAACTTGTACTTAATAGTTGGTTGGCATGAGCTTGATCTGGAATTTTGCTCCTCCATAGAGCTCTTCCAGGGGGCAAGCCCTGAGAGCAGCGCCCCGAGACCTACAATACTGGCAGGGGCGGCCATGACTTTGCCGTATTTTCGCAGCTGGGTAAACATCGGAACAGCCTGAAACTGCTTACATCAAAATTAACAACCCTTTTGATGATACATGAGAGCGAGAGCTATACCAAGAGTTCGTTTGCCTTGGAAACCTCGAGCGCTCGAATTTCCCAGCCAATCTCTCCAGGAATAAAGAGCACCGGCGTGGCGTGAGGTAGCTGCACTGCGTATTCCAGGGCATTCTGATCCGCGTGAAGAAGCAAACACAACGACCGAAAAAAGCGGCCATGTCCTACCAACACTATATTTCCCCCTTTCTCGGCGGGACGACTCAAAATATCATTCAAAGCCTGCTTGATTCTGGCATGAAATACCGAGCGTTCCTCGAGGCCTTCTATTCCCGAGGGCTCCTGAAAATCAGGCTCCAATTCGCGACGCTCATGAGCAAACATCGCACGGTTGTCAGCGCCATCGAGAACACCCCATCCACGCTCAATGAGCGCCGGATTTATTTCGGCCTCAGCACAACAAAGACGCTTTGCAATTATTTCGGCCGTTTCGCGTGCACGCTGGAGACTGCTGGTAAACAGACGCAGCCTCCCGCAGCAGTGCGCGGCAAGGGTCGAAGCCGCATCAAGCGCCTGAGCACGACCTAGATCGGTCAACGGAAAATCAATCCAGCCCTGGCACAGCTTACGCAGATTTCCCTCTGCCTCGCCGTGTCGAATGTAAATAAATTTTTGCTTGGGAATCATTGTATTTAGCAAGGAGCTTTATAGCCTATCTCGGCCAGCAGATCTCGAAGATTCTCCGCTTTTTCTCGCATGACCGTACTTACAGGGTAGGCGTGAGTGCGCATGGCGGCCTGCTCACGTTTATCGCTGAGGAATCGCGCGGTGTTGCTGACTTTATCGCGACGCCACTCATCGCAGGCGAGAAGACCAAAAAGATTCGATAGTATCTTATTGCCGGTCGCGCATGCCGGCGTGATCTGTTGCGATATGCCGGCGAGCGTACAAAACGTTTTGGCGTCAGCTTGATCGCGAAGGAAATCGCACCCCGCAAAGTATTCGAATTCAGGCAGCGCAAAGCCGGCCCATTCCCAATCAAGTACGGCGACAATGTTTCGTCCATCGTGATCGAGAAGAATGTTCTTGCGCGCAAAATCGAGATGACTAAGTGGAAAAAGTTGCTGATTGTTATCGCTCCAGGTGGCGCTTTCGTGCAGAGCGCGTGCACAGAGTCCGCAAAGCTGCTTATCAAATCCAACCGCCTGTCGTTCGGTGGCGGACCATTTAAGCGCGATTTTTCGAAGGTACGATTCGCCGATAAACTTAATGTACTCGGCCCGAGTGCGAACCGGAGCACTGAGCATGCCGGAAACTTCGTAAATATTTGTAGCGCACGGGACCTCGCTTTTTAATGAAAATCCTCCCAATGCATCTGCCTTAATGGTTCGAAGGTTACGCACATGTTCGGCGGCTTGAACGAGAAGACGTTCGTGATGTGGCGATTCGAGTGGAAACGTTGACCAGGGAACGCCCTCAATGCGCTGCATCACCATGTAATAGGGATGCGGACCCAGCCGAGGCGGCAGCCCCACCGAAGTAGGCGCTCGTCCTATGCCGATAATGTGTGGGACCGGGGCAATGCCGCTCGCGCCAAGGTAACTCATTACCGCCGCCTCGTTGGTAAGTTTGTGGTGATCCCAATTGCGGTTACTGAATTTGATTACAACCTCTTGACCGTGCAAGTTGCCGGTGTACAGGTCGTTTACTCTACTGCTGATGCCTTGGAATTCACGGAGGTCTCGCACGGACTCAAGCAACGCCGGTTTTATTCGGCGCGGCAGCGCGAAGTGGGAAAGGCCGACATGTTGTTTAAGCGCAGGCGATAGCATAATGCTCCTTCATTTCGGGTAGTGGAGTAGGGTAGCCGCGCATAAGAGCGCGGTATCGTGCTCTAAAAAGTGATCGGTGATTTGACCAGGCAATTACTTCACGCTCAAGATTGGCTGCTCGATTGCCGGCCGTGAGATGTTCCGTTGCTTCGAGTGAAATTGCCGATACAAACTGAGCGCGTGCCATTCGCGATGTTGCGAGATTGTCTATGACGTTCGTGAGTGAGCGACCGAAAGGCACATCAAAAAAGTTTGTCAGTGCTGCGGCTGCTTCGACGGAATCCTCGATAGCCGACGTTGCACCTTGGCCGAGCGTGGGCACTGTTGCGTGAGCCGAGTCTCCGAGGAAAAGTATGTTGCGGGCATCTACCGTAAAGAGCGGATCGATATTCTGCATTCGAACCCAGTGAAATCGAAGGGCATTTTCGGTTAGTGTACGGAGAATGTATTCGCCTTGAGCTGAAAGTCTCCCCGAGAGCGGCGTATAAATATGCCTCAAACCCTCGGAACGCTTCGCGGCTTCTGGAATCTCCTCGGGAATCGGAAAATTGCCGTAGAGATAGAGCTGCGGCCGGCCATCGTCGCTAAAGGGCATCTTCATGATGCCGATCCGCGCAAGGCCCGAGAGGCAGTGCGCGAAATCACGTCCCCACGCAGTCGGGTAGGAGCGTTCGGCTTCGAGGTTATAGTAGAGCTCCATATCATCGAAAAGACCTCCAGAGGTATCGGGAACCAGGGTGCGAAAATTGCTCACTCCAGCAAACGTGGTCTTCGGAGGCTGAAACTGCCGACGGATCGCCGAATAGCGCCCGTCCGCAGCGATGAGAAGGTCGACATCGTCTATAATTCTCTCTCGAGATTGACTTTGGCTGCGGCAGCTAACTTCGAGTCCGCTCTGCGTTTGACGAACCGCCACAACTTCACAGCCATATTGCGGTGGCGAAAAGGACCGAAGGACTCGATAGGCGTCGCGCCAACGTACGCGTAGGCCGCTACATGGGGCCAGCGAGTCTCGATCGTCAGGATCGAAGATAGTTTCATTAAAGAGGCATTCGCCAGAGAAGCTTTTAGCTACTATCTTATGTCGTGGAAGCCCCACCTTTCGTAGCGCGGAAGCGAGTTCAGGGTCATGCAGTTGGAGCGCAGCCAAACCGTTTGGATTCAGATTAAAACCGGTGCTGGTCTCTTGATTGTCTGTGCATGTCTCTTTTTCGACGTAAAAAAGCTCAACGTTATCAAGTTTGCTGAGGCTCTTTGCCAGAATTGCTCCACTAAAGCCACTACCCGCGATGACAACCTTCCACCTTTTCATATCCGCCCCCATCCTTCATTCGCGTCGCCTTGAAAGCGACTACAAGGGGACCATACACGGAGATCGTGACGTCGCTTGGCGACGTGATGTCAGAACAGGATTCAGAAATCAAAGAAAGTAAAACTCGAGCGAAGAAGTCGTCCTTCTTGACCTGAATTTCAATTTGCTATCTCAATACCGGCGCAATGGCGGGTACCGCACGGCTACGCATGTCTTTTTGGAAGAGATTGTCTTCCTTGTTAGGCCGCTCCATTATTCTCTTGATCACCGTCCTTCATAACAAAGCGAGCAGAGAGCATTGCCACAGGGCGGGCGAGGTCTGCTTTCTCAACCGACGTGAGCACTTCTTTAAAATCCTTGTATGCCTGTGGTGCTTCGTCCCGCGGATATTGTCGACAGTTGCTGATAATATCGTGCGCGTCGAGCTGTGCTTCGATGTCACGCTGTGACAGTTCGCGAATCGCGCGGGTGCGGCTCATCGCACGCCCGGCGCCGTGATTGACACTATAACAGCTTCGTGAAGCATTGGCGTTTGCGACCATGACAGCAGACCCCGCCGCAGGATTTCCAGGAAGCAGTATCGGATGCCCAGTTGACTCATAGCGCCCACCTTTCAGCGCATGATGTCCAGCGGGAAAGGCGCGAGTCGCACCCTTGCGGTGCACCCAGGCGGGCTTTTCATTTACGATCTCTTGCCGCGCGATATTATGGCTTATGAAGTACACAAGTTCGCCCTTTATACCGGGAAATACCTGCTGAAATGCCTCTAATACCAGCGAATTAATAAGAAGATGATTAAGCGTGGCGAAATTTGCGCCGAGCGCCATATCGTCAATGTAGGCATCCGCTTCGGGGGTGCCAAGTGGTGCATACACGAGCTCTCTATCTGCGCCAGGAAGCGGAATTTTCCAATCCGCAAATTTTTTTTGCAGGGTCTTGAACTGCTGCTGTGCGAGATAATAACCGAATCCGCGCGAGCCACAGTGCGAGAGGAATGCAATCCTTCCATCGGCGAGTCCGAACGCCTTGGCTATGTGCGCTTCGTTCGGATTAACGCGTACCGTGTTTGCCTCACCGAAGTGGTTTCCACCGCCATAGGATCCAAGCTGCCGAATCTTCCCGTGAAGAAAATCAACGCCTTTTGTGTGTTCGTGAAATTCAAACCGCGCAGCGAGAGAATCTTTGGACTCGTCATGGCCATTGTGAAAGGCGTCTTCGCATGATTCAGCCCAGTGTGCGGGAACTCCCAGCTCCGCGCACACCTCGGCAGTCGCTCCATCGGTAACGAGCTTTTTCCCGGTCGAATAATCAACGTGGCGCGACTTTCTGACCGAGCGTTGTCCTTTGCCCGCGCCAGTTGGTAGCATTTCTAAAAGGGCGTTGATCACATTTCTTCGAATCTCCTTACTCTTGAGCTCGGCTTCAGGAAGATCGGTTTGAAGTAGGCTCATCGAGCATTTGATATCGACGCCGACAGGTCCCGGATAAATGTGAGTTGGCGATACCATTACGCAACCCACTGGAGCGCCATAGCCCGCGTGCGCGTCCGGATTCAGCACCAGGTCTGAAACTCCTGGCGCGAGCCTGCTGTTTATCGCCTGTGCGAGACATTTCTCGTCAAACGAATCTCTGATACTTTTTGTGCCTATCACGGTAATTGGCGAGACCGTCGAATCAGGTACTGCAAGAAAACCCAAGGCTTCATCGGTAACATGTATTTTATCGTTCATAACATACTCACGTCGTATACAAGGGAACGTTTTCCTATTTTAGCGAGACCAACCCTTTCATTACGCCTTGCAATCCGTCGTAGACGGTCAGCTTCTGTACCTTATCGGCGACACGCTCAACCGCCTCGAGCTCCTTCAGGCGAAGGAGCACCGGATTATTTTCGATCATCTTTGAAGTGTTCAGCAATGATCGAGTTGCCGCAGTTTCCTCGCGCCGGCGAATGTTCTGCGCCTGCGCAGCTTTTTCTGCCTCGACCACCTGATTCAAAAGGGTACGCATTTCGCCAGGCAAAATGAGATCCTTCACGCCAACTCGCGAGATATCGATACCGAAGTTTGTCATCGTCACTGCAAGCTCTTCAGCGAGCGCGCGATTGAGTGCTTCCTTGCTCTCCAGAAGCTCATCGAGAGTTTTCTCGCCGACTGCTTGGCGTAGCGCCAGCTGCGCAGTGCGATAAATCTCACCGTTAATGTCGCTCAAAGCGCGAGTAGCTTTCGCCACGTCGATTAAGCGGTAGCTCACGGAGAGGTTTATTCGAAGCGAAACCTTGTCTTTTGTCAGCATTTCTTGGCCGCTGACCTCAAGCGCGGTAAGTCGTGTGTCCAAGACGATAAGTGTAAGCTCGCGCTGCGCGCGCCAGAATCCGTATAGCCCGGGCGTGAGCTCACGGACAATCACTCCTGATTCCATCAATAATCCTCTGGACTGTTCGGGAATTCGTGCTCGCAGAATCTTTTTTTCGTCCAAGATAAAACTCAGATCGCGCAGCGTCTCGCCATTAATCTCGAAGCTATTGGTGATATCAAATCTTTCGACTCGAATTGAAGTCAAGCCACGCCAAAAGAGTCGCTCTTCACCAGGCATCACAATTTCAAAGGCTTGCGCGTCGAGGTAGACCAGCGCAACTTCACGCGGTCCCACGGCGACTCTTTCAATGAACGCGGAGGTCTTCTCTTTTGCCTCTTTCAGTAAGAGTTTGGTCGAAGCGCTCTTAAGCTCGGGAGACTTAAGGACGTCGACAACTTCCACCGAATAGCTTTTAAGCGCGTTAATAAACCGATATGTTCCCGGCATAAGAAGCCGAATGAATTGCCGATCACGATAAAGGATTCCACGCTCGCCTGACCCAATTACTACTTTTTTGAATATCATAGTATATTCCATAAATAAAAAGAGAAGTTCCCCTCACTGAGACCTTGCGGACATCTGGTGCAGTTTCGCGGAGCTGTTCCAATGTTCGCACCATCGAAAAGCCACAGGGCGTATCTGCGTCCAGACACTCAAGGCGTAGTCCCCGCCGATGCTTTCGCGTCGCTTGGGGGGTCCCCTCGGGATTTCATGAGAGCTTTCGCTCTCATTGCATAGGCAGGATTCGAACCTGCTACTGATCGATTCTTAGTCGATTGCTCTACCAATGAGCTACTATGGCGGATGCTGGCTTTTGGCGCGGAACGAAGAGGAGGCTAGGTTCTGTGAACCGCTCTACTTCGCCGCGTAGCCTTCCTGAAGCTAGCCGAAAGTCTGCAGCCGAAGATATCTTAAGCAGCAACTGTGCCAAGTCTTAACTATTTGTAATTGCTGAATTTATTGGTTGGCCATGTTTGAACTAGAATATATTATAGTATAAATATATACTATAATATATGCAAAGAGTTGGGTTTTGTTTCCTTGGTACAAAGCTTGATGCCGTCGGCGGCTACGGCATCAAGCGCCACGCCGCGTGGCGACCGACCGTTTCGTTTGGCCGCGATAGCTCGCTTGATCTGGCGAGAATCGAGCTCTGGTACGATAGCCGTTTTCGTAAGCTTGCCGAGCTGATCAAGCAGGATATAGAAGCGAGCAAAGAGGACGTGCTTGTGTACCTTCGCGAGACAAAAATTCGGGATCCGTGGAACTTTGAAGAGGTCTACAGCTTTCTCTTTGATTTTTGCAGCCAGTATGAATTTAAGCCGGAAGAAGAGGAGTACTACGTGCATCTGACCACTGGCACGCATGTTGCGCAGATCTGCCTCTTCCTATTGACGGAAACCAGACATTTTCCCGGCAAGCTTGTTCAGACTAGTCCACGTGGCGAACGTGGTCGCGAATCAGTGTCGATTATTGATCTTGATCTCTCAAAGTATG
The DNA here is from genome assembly GCA_964510065.1 of uncultured Bdellovibrionales bacterium. GTDB lineage: Bacteria > Bdellovibrionota_C > UBA2361 > UBA2361 > CAIXSY01 > CAZEAC01. The sequence goes on from CAZEAC010000005.1 coordinate 81,465, forward strand.
ACAAACTTGCGCGGCGATTCGAAGCGAAACGCGGTAGCGATCTCCAGATTCTAAAAGCGGGCATTAATACTCGAAATCAGCCGTTCAACGAGTTGATTTCTGAAGTTGAGCTCGTGGCGCGATCGAGTGTCGAACCAATGCTACTTCTCGGGCCTACTGGCGCTGGAAAGTCTCAGCTTGCCCGACAGATTTATGAACTGAAGGCATCACTACATCAGCTCGAGGGCAGCTTCGTCGATATAAACTGTGCGACAATTCGTGGCGAGCAGGCACTCTCTACACTATTCGGGCATGCGAAAGGGGCTTTCACTGGAGCTCAAGCAAAACGTGATGGGCTCCTGATGAAGGCCAATCGTGGCATGCTTTTTCTCGACGAGATTGGTGAGCTGGGAATTGATGATCAAGCAATGTTGCTTCGTGCCTTGGAGGAGAAGCGTTTTTTCCCTCTTGGAAGTGACCAGGAGGAACGCAGCGACTTTCAGCTCATCGCTGGTACAAACCGTGACCTACAACAGGCTGTTCGCATCGGTGCCTTTCGTGAGGATCTTCTGCGGAGAATTAATACTTGGAGCTTTACCCTTCCCGCGCTCCGCGAAAGAAGAGAGGATATAGAGCCGAACCTGGAATATGAATTAAAGAAATTTGAAATTCGCTCAGGGCGGCGAGTTACCTTTAGCAGTGAGGCGCGCAAAGCCTATCTTGCGTTTGCAATGAGCGAAGAGGGCGCATGGTCTGGCAATTTCCGAGATCTCAATAGTTCGGTAATTCGAATGGCGACTCTTGCGCCAGAAGGGCGGATCTCGGTCGAAAGTGTTGACGCTGAAGTTGTCCGATTGAAAAGGCTATGGGCAGGGGCGTTAGAAGCAGCCGGCGAAGAGGCTCCTTGCGAGCTAATTATTGGGGAAGCTGGAGCTGAGGCGACGACCATTTCTCCATTTGATAAGGTACAACTCGCCGAAGTCATTAAGGTGCTGCGGCGTTCACCATCAATCGCTGAAGCGGGAAGGCGGCTATTCTCCGTGAAAACCGGCGAGCCTCGGAATAGAAACGATTCTGATCGACTTAAGAAATATCTCGCACGTTTTGGCATTGACGCACGACAGCTTCTACGATCGAACTAGTATCGAATGTCCTTTGCTATTAATTACTGCGCAGCCTCGCTAGATTCCTTGGCTTTTGGAATTGGCACCAAATGAGTTGCATTCTGGTGCCAAGGAATCTAGCCGGCCAGGATGGCCGGACAGGCGCGGCAGCGCCTGGAGCGACGCGGAGTTTCGCGCCCTTCCCGCGCGAAACGCAGCTTGGAGCGAGTTCGACGTAGGGCAGGAGCCCGAAGTCGAACCAGACAATACCGACTAGCGAGGCTTCGCGGCACCTCTGCCGGAACTTAGCTCGACGGTCTGAGGCGGAGCCTCGCTAGTACTCTGTAAACGAAATACTCTTACTTTCCTCCCTCCGTGACTCTGTGGTTTTTCTTAGAAAAACAAACCACAGAGAGCACAGAGGGAGAACCGAGCGGAGGGACAAGTTATTTTGTTTGCAGTGTACTAGTATCGAATGTCCTTTGCTAATAATTACTGCGCTGCCTCGCTAGTGCTTTGGCAAATCGTAGCGATCCAGGTTCATGACCTTACTCCATGCTGCGGCAAAGTCTTTGACGAACTTTTCACGGGCATCTCCAGACGCATATACTTCCGAAACGGCACGAAGAAGTGAATTAGACCCGAAAACAAGGTCAGCGCGGGTAGCGCTCCATTTGATTTCGCCCGTTTTGTGATCACGTCCTTCAAACAGCTCAGCATCCTTAGAGCTCTGCTTCCACGAGGTGTTAGTGTCGAGCAGATTAATAAAGAAGTCGTTGGTCAGCGTCTCCGGACGTTTGGTAAATACGCCGTGTTTTGAACCTCTGTAATTCGCACCTAGCACGCGCAGTCCTCCGACAAGCACTGTCATTTCCGGTGCAGTGAGCGTGAGAAGCTGCGCCTTGTCTATTAGCAGCGCTTCTGAAGTAACCGCAAATTTGCCCTTAAGGTAATTTCGGAATCCATCCGCCATGGGTTCAAGTACGGCAAAAGAAGCTACATCGGTTTGCTCGGCTAAGGCGTCCATCCTTCCAGGAACAAACGGGACACTTACTTCAATGTCGGCTTTTTTGGCTGCATTTTCGACGGCTGCGCAGCCGGCAAGCACGATAAGGTCAGCAAGTGAAACTTTCTTGCCGCTCGACTGAGCTTTATTGAACTCGCTCTGAATTCCTTCAAGCTTTTTCAATACCTTGGCAAGCTGATTAGGATTATTTACCTCCCAATCCTTTTGAGGCGCCAAGCGAACTCGGGCACCGTTTGCCCCGCCGCGTTTATCGGAGCCACGGAACGTTGAAGCCGCGGCCCAAGCCGTCGAGATCAATTCCGCGACACTTAGTCCGGAACCAAGAATCTTGGTCTTGAGCGCAGCAATATCTTTTGCTTCAATGAGTTGATGATTTACCGCGGGGATTGGATCTTGCCAGAGTAGCTCTTCGGCGGGAACTTCCGTACCGAGATAACGCGCGCGCGGACCCATGTCGCGGTGAGTGAGTTTAAACCACGCTCTCGCAAATGCATCGGCGAACTGATCGGGGTTCTCCATAAAACGCCGTGAGATCTTCTCGTACTCTGGATCGAAACGAAGCGCGAGGTCGGTGGTGAGCATAGAGGGCGCAATTCTCTTCGTCTTATCGTGTGCATGCGGTACGGTGCCAGCGCCAGCGCCGCCCTTCGGCTGCCACTGTTGAGCGCCTGCCGGACTCTTAGTGAGCTCCCATTCGTAGCCAAAGAGATTCCAAAAGAAATTATTACTCCATTTAGTGGGCGTCGTAGTCCAGGTGACTTCAAGTCCGCTCGTGATGGTGTCAGCACCTTTACCGGTGCCAAAGCTGCTTTTCCATCCGCAACCCTGGAGCTCAATGTCCGCAGCTTCAGGCGCGGCGCCCACATGTGAGGCGGGGCCGGCACCATGCGTCTTGCCGAAGGTATGGCCACCGGCAATAAGCGCAACAGTTTCTTCGTCGTTCATCGCCATTCGCGCAAAAGTTTCGCGAATGTCACGGGCTGCGGCGACAGGATCAGGATTGCCGTTGGGCCCCTCAGGGTTAACATAGATCAATCCCATCTGTACCGCGGCGAGCGGATTCTCAAGTTCGCGGTTTCCAGAATAGCGCTTGTCGGCGAGCCACGTTGTTTCGGAGCCCCAATACACATCGTGATCCGGTTCCCAAGAGTCTTCACGTCCTCCTGCGAAGCCGAATGTTTTAAATCCCATTGATTCAAGAGCGACATTTCCCGTGAGGATCATCAGGTCGGCCCATGAAATACTCTGGCCGTATTTCTGCTTAATTGGCCAAAGAAGACGCCGTGCCTTATCGAGGCTCACATTGTCCGGCCAGCTGTTGAGAGGGGCGAAGCGTTGCTGTCCTCTTCCGCCGCCGCCGCGCCCATCACTTATGCGGTACGTTCCCGCGCTGTGCCACGCCATGCGCACAAAGAGTGGTCCGTAATGGCCGAAATCTGCTGGCCACCACTCCTGCGAGTCGGTCATGAGCGCAGTCAGATCCTTTTTAATTGCCTTAAGATCGAGCTTTTTAAATCTCTCTGCGTAATTGAAATTCGGATCGAGCGGATTAGATCTGCTTGAGTGCTGATTCAGAAGTTCGACCTTTAAGGAGTTAGGCCACCAATCACGATTGCTGGTGCCGCCGCTGGAGGTGTGATTAAAGGGGCATTTTGCTTCTGATGACATGATGTGCTCCATTCCCAAGATTTATTGTTAGCCGCGAGCCCATATAATACTTAAGACCTTAAAAAGTTTGCAAGTTTGCGCATTTTTCAGGCTAATTGTGACGGATCACATACTTACTAACCTGGACACCCAAGCTCGCACCCATATTCGCGCCGATATTATCTTGGACACCCAAACTCGGACGCCGCGTAACGTCCTGATTCTATTTTGCTTTTTGCGATCGTGAGTTTGGGTGTCCCAGAAATGGACGCAGGGGAAGTGGGCGGAAAATCGAGACTTTACTCGGCGTAGGCAGTTGCATTTTACTTGAGTTTTATATGAACGCTCGAGTTCGCGCGGCACTGGTCCTACTCATCATTTCTTTTCCACCGCTTTTCTTTACTAGTGTAGGCGTCGCCAAGCCTTTACCCAGTGCACTGTTTGCCAGCGTGGCGCTTCTTTGGATATTGGAGCTACTACCACTCGCCGTGACGGCGCTGCTGGTTCCCTGTGGAGCAGTGGTTTTCAATATTCTGACACCGACGCAAGCCTTTTCACCGTTCGGTGACCAGATTCTCTTTCTGCTGCTTGCGGTATTCATGTTGGTAGCGGCGTTTCAACGAAGTGGCCTTGATCAGAGAATTGCACTTACCTTGCTTTCATTTCCGATTGTCTCGCGCTCTGCAGAGCATTTGGTGTTGGGACTTTCCTTGCTCTGCTGGCTCCTTGGCATGTGGATGTCGAATACTGCAACGTGTGCACTGATGCTTCCTTTAGTGATGAGCATCATAAAAATTACCTCCAAACACAGGACAGCTGACGCGAGGCGAAATCTGAACGTTCGATTACTTCTTCTTTGTGCCTTTACTCCGAGCATCGGCGGAATGGCCACACCGATTGGATCGCTTCCTAACATGGTCGCGGTTCGCGCCCTGCAAAGCAGTGGTAAAAGTATTTCGTTTCTTGATTGGTGTTTGTATGCCCTGCCGCTTTCAATCGCGCTTCTCCTTATCTCAATCTTTATATTGCGAATGCTTTATCCGCTTCGCAGTATTGATTTACGAGAAGCGTCTGACGAGTTCGCAAGGCTTGCGGCCAAGCACGGTGCGCTGAGCAAAGATGAGCTTTTGATATTTTTATGCTTTATTTCAGCGGTCATACTGTGGGTTCTGCCCGGCCTTCTGGTAAGAGCGCTACCGGAGCTGGAATCATTCAGACCAATCGCTGAAAGACTTTCCCCAGGTGTCGTCGCGATACTATGCACTCTGCCGCTTTTTTTGTGCCGTTCGGGAACATCTGAGCGGTATATTTTAAACGCGGAGGATTTTTCGAAAGTAGATTGGAGCGCTATTCTGCTTTTTGGCGGCAGTCTCGCGCTTGGCGAAGTTCTCTCCACTTCGGGACTGGCGCGAGATATTGCCCTGCTTCTTCCCACTCCCGGTACTGGCGTATTGCTGTGCGCACTCGGTATATCTTTGGCTGCGGTAACGCTCTCTGAGTTTAGTTCAAATACCGCGTCAGCGGCCATTCTAGTACCAATTGTCATGGCGCTGACTGCACAGGAGTCGCCACAGCTCGCTGGCGTGTTCATTGCAATTACTGTTTTTGCCTGTGGTCTCGGATTCGCTCTTCCGGTTTCAACACCGCCTAATGCGATGGTCTATGGGACCGGGCATATTTCACTTAAGGAGATGATGAAGGCAGGATTATGTCTCGACTTGGTCGCCTTGGTGATTGTGCCGATCGTTTGTCTTTACCTTTTACCAAGTGACGGACCGATGGCGATCCAAAAGTGAGGTTGTAAGTGGCATTCGCCAAGATTGGGTGAAATGGTCTGTGATTTACCTTGCAGCCTACTTTCAGATGTTTGATTTAGGCTCTTGTTTGGGCCTAAAATAGCGTTCGTGCAGCTGGCTCCAACATCCACACCTTCAAATTCGCTCGACCTTCGTTTGGGCACAATAAGTCCGCTGGCATGGCCAGAGAGCAATGTCTTAGTAATGGGTAGTGGAGTCGGCGATAAGGTCGGTCAACTTATAGCGAAGGCCCCGGCCATTCTCGGAGCCGGATTCTTTTAATAAGAAAATCGTTTTTGGATATACCCTCATAGAAGCAGCCTTACGTGAGGCTGCGCTTACCTTTGAAAGTGAGATTGGCGCCGAAGAGGTGCGGCGGAGAATGCAATGCTCCAGGACTATTGAGAATGCAATAGTCGAGCTGCTTCCACATTTTACCGCTGCGCACGCTTTTGCAGTTCGAAGTTCGGCCCTTGGCGATGCAAGAGGAACCGGTGTGTACAACTCAAATTTTTCTGGACCGACCTTGCAGCGGCTGCTTGATTCTGTTGCCACCGTGGTAGCATCACATTTTACCCCCGCTGCCCGCGAATTTAGGCGGGTAACTAGTGTAGCACCGGGAATCGCGGTAAGCATCGAGCCGCTTATTGGAACTGAACATGAGGAGTACATAGGAAAGCACCGATTTTGCCAATTTAGTCCAGTGATGGGGGGATTCGGGTATACAGATTCCTCGTCGGGGCCCTACCTTATGGGTGCTTACGGCTTCGGAGATGAAGTCGTTCACGATTCCTCCCAAGGATTGCGCATCATCCCGCAGGAAGTGAGTGGTGACGACGAAAATAGCGCGGACTATTTATTTGCGCTCGAGAATAAAATAATCAACTACGGCGGAATATCAAGAATTCATTCGAGAGTGTGGAGCGATGGGGACATTGGTAATAGTGATGAGAGAGATCATCACGCGCTCAGTCGGCTTTCTTTCGCCCAAATATTTGAGTCGATGAAGAGGCTTCAAGTTGAGCTTAAAGCACCGCAGTACTTCGAGTGGGTAGCAGCCCGAGTGGCAGATTCGGTTAAGGTATTTCTTACTCAGATTGCAGACTTAAATGTGCAGCATGATTTTTTTGACCTCCCTCAAAATGCGAAGCGAGTGTTGGGCTTTGGTCGCGAAGTTATGCTGGGTGGGGATGTCACGGTACAAAGTGCGATCTTTTACAATAATCCCTGCAACCTTCAAATGCTCGCCCAATACAATGCACAGCATCCGGAGGGCTACCTTTTTGTTGTCGATAGCCGATTCCTAAGCCGGACTTCTCGCCAGAAACTTGATTTTTCACATTACTCAAATGCCAAAGCGATATTAATTGTCAGCTGTGGAATGCACACTACTGGCGTATTTTCCCATTTCGAAGGAAGCGCAATAGAGTCCTCTAAGCTGGTTGGGTTGCTTGACTTTGGTGTTTTCCCGCTGATGCTGGCAAGGGAGCTGGGAATTGAATCAAAACGCTTTAGCGAAGGATTAGACATTGTCACGCATCCCCTTCGTATTGTTGCGAATGATTCTAAGAAAAACCCATTAATACGCACCGGTCTTATGGTCCTTGCGCTGTAAGTGTTTAGACGGTTCGCGAAAGGGGGCCGGGCCTGTGTAGGAAAACACTTTATTGGCTTGGCCAAGAGCACTATATTTACTTTATGATTACACAGCCTTCAACCGCACCGGAAGCGACCTCTTCGCGCTATCTTAACTATTTAAGGGAGGTCTACGCGCGAGGAGCTTCCCGAGCACAAGTGTTTGAGACTGATGCTTGTGGGGCATTTATCCAGGATAATTTTGTACTCCTTTTTCGAGCTGACTTTGAACACTTGAGATCGTTGTTTCGTGGATCAGTCAGTCCACGACTTGTCGAATATCAGTCTGATGAGCCTATCGGCGGTTGCAAGCGCGCCTTTATCGAGGTGAACCCAAGTGGCGAACGTAATCGGCTTGTGCTTCAACTCCTCGGCAGGCTTCCCGAGTTGTTTGGTCAGTGGTATCCCGATTTCGATAGCCGTGAATACCAATGTTTTCTTTCAGTTCATGGCGGGCGGACTGGTGGCGGTAATCGCGAGCATGAAAAGCTCGGGTGCATTTAGCATTCTCGAACTCTGCGATCAGCACAATGTTGGCTGGGCTACTCCTGATTGCTTCATCGAGAACAGGAAACACCGCCTTTGCAAACCACGCAACGCTGAATTATAAAGTCGTGCGAGACGCGCCGGTTTTTCAGCCGAAATTATTGGATTTGGTCTGGCCGCATATGCCATACTCTTTCTTGCATTAATTAATTCAAGGAAGTTTATGTTACACCATGTCGTTGCTATGGATGGAGCAGATCGCGAAAAGCTGCAACAAAGTCTTTCTGCTCTTGGGCTTCCGATCATCGGCAAAAATATGCGTCGGTTCGAAAGATATGGGATCGCTACCGTCGACATTTCCGATACCAACGTAGTCGGCCAAATTCGGAAGCTGCCTGGAGTTCAGTCAGTAAGTGTCGATGAGGAAAAGCAGTCGCTTACAGGAGGCAGGTAGATCTTCTTTTTGGTCTCGCTGAGCCTGAGATAGTAGGCGTCATGCGCACTTCAGCACAAGACAACGTAAAGAACGTAGAGCTGCGAGAAACGTATGGCAAAGTGAAGAGCCGAAGCTACTGCATATTCAAAGCAGAATTTTCGCCGCATTCGCACGTACAAAACTTTCGGATTGAGGATGTAAGAAGAAATAGTTGGAATACTCATGATCGCGATAACGGTCGTTGGTAATAAGCGCAGCTCGTCCTGATTCAGGCTTCGATAATACATATCCTAGATACCCGAGCGGAGAGATGATCTTAATTAATCCGTCCCACTGCGCCGCGGCAACTTCAACCAAGAGTGCTGGCTTATCGCGTCTTAGAAGCTCTGTTGCGCCTGCAAATACGCCACACTCACCTCCCTCTACGTCACATTTAATAACAGAAACGGAGGGCAGCGTGCGCTGCGAACTTTCTGCGTCAAGCGTCGTCACTGCTACTGTACGCGCTTCTTGATCCTCAACACCGTCCTCACTCACAAGTGAGGCACAGTACAATGCTTCAAATCCCTGTGCCTTAGGAAGATGAATAGTCATGTGTCCAGCATGATCGCTCACTGCGGCAGCAACAATCTCTGTACGCGGGAGTGCATGAAGCTTCGCAAGTTTTTGCAGCACCGCTAAATTTTCGTGCAACGGTTCAAAGGCTAAAAGCTTACCTTGGTCTCCCACAAGCGGCGCAAGCGCACGCGCATACACCCCAACATTCGCTCCGATATCAATAACCGCATCGCCCGGGCGCACAAGCTTTGTAAGGAGGTCGAGTTCGGGCTCATGTACTGTTCCACGCGCGATACGTCGCGCAAGCCGATACGTTCTCAGTGGAACAAGCAGAGGACGACCGAGGAGAATAAAGAGTAACTGTTTGAGCATAGTGTTATTGCTTAGATCTAACATTATAATAGCCCGCGTGGAATTCAGTGAAATGCTTCGATCTGATATTTCAGGATTTGATGAGTCTTTACGAGGGGATAGCATGATTAGCTGTCTACGAGACGATACTTCGCTAAAAACCTAATCGTGAGTAATTAGGCGCGCGGCCTCCGAGATAATTAGTCTAGGCAGAAATTTATTTACAATCCCTCTAAGGACTCATACACCTGTCCCGAAGGCAAA